>NZ_JAEBEF010000004.1:0-702906 GCF_046548815.1 Amycolatopsis sp. cmx-4-83
CCACCGCCGACGTCCGAGTCATCGAGGTCAACCGGACAAACCGGCTGGCCCGGCGGATGGACGGCAAGTCCGATCGCCTGGATGCCGAGCAGATCGCCCGGGCTGTTCTGGGACAGACGTCGACCGCGACTCCGAAGGCCAAGTCCGGCATTGTCGAGGTGATTCGCACCCTGCGGATCACCCGTTCCAGCGCGGTCAAGGCCCGGACTCAAACCTTCAACACCCTGTGGGGCGTGATGATCGGTGCCCCTTCGCCGCTGCGTGACGACCTGGTGGCACTGACCAAGAGGACCCTGATCAACCGATGCCTGCAGCTGCATCCCGAGACCGATGACGTCCTCACCCTCATCGATGCACCCGCACGGCTGCTCACGGCCGGAGTGACCACGGCACTGCGTGATCTCGCCCGCCGCTGGAAAACCTTGGACGCGGAGATCAAAACCCTCGACAAGCAGATCGAGGCTCTGGTCCGCGCCACAGCCCCGGAACTGGTCGAGCTTCACGGTGTCGGGATCGAGCTGGCCGGACAGTTCCTCGTCACCGCCGGCGACAACGTGCACCGCATCCGCAGCGAGGCTGCCTTCGCCAAACTCTGCGGGGTCGCCCCGCAACCAGCCAGCAGCGGCCGCACCACCGGACGTCACCGCCTCAGCCGCAGCGGTGATCGCGCCGCCAACAGCGCGCTCTACATCGTGACCATTGTCCGGATGCGCCGCCATCAACCCACCCGTGACTACGTCGAACGACGCACGGCCGAAGGACTCAGCAAACGCGAGATCATCCGCTGCCTCAAGCGCTACATCGCCCGCGAAATCTACGCCAACCTTCCTCGAACAACACCCCACTCACAACCACCGCACCCCCATGCCGCTTGACGAATATAGGAGCATCGAACGGTTCCACCGCACCCTGGCCGAGGGGTGGGCTTACGCCCGCTTCTACCCGTCGGAGACGGTGCGGCGGGCAGCGCTACCGGGCTGGCTGCACTTCTACAATCATCATCGACCCCACAGCTCAACCGGCGGCAAGCCGCCGGTCACCCGGCTGACCAACCTCCCTGGGCATCACATCTAGCCCCACCCGGGTCGTGAGTGGTCAGGGCGGTCAGGACCGCCCTGACCACTCACGACCGGTGGGACGGCAGGACGCAGACGACGTCGAGACCCAGGACGTGGTTGAGGCGCCCGAAAGCCAGCCACGCGCCGAGGCTCATGCTGAGCTCGACGATCTCCTGCTGGCTGTAGCAAGCGGACATCCGCTTCCAGAACTCGTCGTCCAGGTTGTGGTGGTCGAGGGTGTACCGCTCGGCGTACTCGGCCGCGAGGCGGGTGCGCTCGTCGAAGCGGTCCGTCGTGCGCCACTCGATAACGGCGTCCGCGAACTCCTCCTCGACCTTCTGCCCGTCGCGTTCGGTCCGCCAGTCCAGGCAGAAGACGCACCCGTTGAGCTGCGCGATCCTCAGCCGCGCGGCCTCGAACTCCCGCAGCCCCAGCGTGGTGTGCTCGTACACCGCGAGCGAGAACTGCGAAGCGGCGATCCCGATGCCGGGCACCAGCTCGCCCCACACGTACCCGATCGGGTCCTTGCCCTCGGGGATGTCGATGTTCACGAGCGCCTCCTTCCGAGCTTGCCGGCTGCCGGGCGCAGCGGGACGTCGAGTGCGTCGTAGAGACCGGGTTCCGCGCCGGCCAGCCAGTCGATGGCGCCGACGAGCCGGCCGACGGCGGTCGCGTTGCCGCCCGCGGACCGGTTTTCGCCTTCGTCGGAAGCTTCGACGCTGACCTCGATGCGCGGCCGGCCTTCGATGATCACGCGGTGCGCGCCGTCCCCGCTCGGCGGCGTCGGCCAGTCCGGCGCGCACGACGGGTGGATGCGGGTGACGTGCTCGACGACGATCCGCGGCTCGCCGTCGACGATCCCCTGGACCTCGAACCGCACCGCGCCCTGCGTGCCCTTTTCGAACTCGCCCATGGTCCGCGTGGACACGGTTTCCTCCAGGGGCCGCCGGTCGAGCGTCTCGCGCAGCTCGGCCACCTCGACGCCGAGGCCGCGCGCGATCAGCCGCACCTGGCCGCCCCACACCATCGACGGCACGCCGGTCATCAGCATCGGCGGGTCGTAGTCCATCGGCTGGCCCATGCCGACCAGGTACCGGACGGAGTCGGGCTGCTCGTAGGTCGAGTAGTCGAAGATCTCCTGGCAGCGGATGACGTCGACGTCGGTGCCGAGCCCGCTGATCAGCAGCGGCAGCACGTCGTTGCCCCAGCCGGGGTCGACGCCGGAGACGAACAGCGAGCCGCCGCCCTCGTCGATCGCCTTCAGCACCGGGTCGCGCAGCTCCGGCGGCGCGTTGCGCTGGTCGTAGAGCGGGTAGAGGGCCGGCGTCACGACGACCGCGCCCGCCCGGACGGCCCGCACGATGTCGGCGAACGCGTCGTCGAACCGGACGTCACCGGAAGCGGCGTAGACCACGGCTCCCGGGCTCGCCGCCAGCACCGTCTCGACGTCGTCGGTCGCTTCGACCCCCAGTTCGACGTCGAGCCCGGCCAGCGCGCCCGCGTCCTTGCCGACCTTCGCCGGGTCGTGGACGAGCACCGCGGTGAGCTTCAGCGCCGGATGGGCGTCGACGGCCCGGATTGCCGCACGGCCGACGTTGCCCGTGCCCCACACCACTGTGGCGATCATGGCCCGAGTTTTCGCCCGTGCGCGACGGTCCGGGAAGGGATTCGTTCCGCCCAGCGGACCGTCCGGACGTTGGTAGCATGCAGTTCGTCCGGACGTCGTATCGGAGGCCCACGATGACGATCGACCCCAAGCCCCGCAGCCGCACGGTGACCGACGGGATCGAGGCGGCACCCGCCCGCGGCATGCTCCGCGCCGTCGGGATGGGGGACGGCGACTGGCGCAAGCCGATCATCGGCGTCGCCAGTTCCTGGAACGAGATCACGCCGTGCAACCTGTCGCTGGACCGGCTGGCGCAGGCGTCGAAGGAAGGCGTGCACGCGGCCGGCGGCTACCCGCTGCAGTTCGGCACGATCTCGGTGTCCGACGGCATCTCCATGGGCCACGACGGCATGCACTTCTCGCTGGTTTCGCGCGAGGTCATCGCGGACTCCGTCGAGACGGTCATGCAGGCCGAGCGGCTCGACGGCTCGATCCTGCTGGCCGGCTGCGACAAGTCGCTGCCCGGCATGCTGATGGCCGCGGCGCGCCTCGACCTGGCGTCGGTGTTCCTCTACGCGGGCTCGATCGCCCCCGGCTGGGTGAAGCTCACCGACGGCACCGAGAAGGACGTCACGCTGATCGACGCCTTCGAGGCCGTCGGCGCGTGCCGGGCGGGGCGGCTCAAGACCGACGACCTGGACCGCATCGAACGCGCCATCTGCCCCGGTGAGGGCGCCTGCGGCGGCATGTACACGGCGAACACGATGGCTTCGGCCGCCGAGGCGATGGGCATGAGCATGCCCGGCTCGGCCGCGCCGCCGTCCGCGGACCGCCGCCGCGACCACTACGCGCACCTTTCGGGTGAAGCCGTGGTCGGGCTGCTCGAGAAGGGCATCACCGCGCGGGACATCCTCACGCGCGAGGCGTTCGAGAACGCGATCACCGTCATCATGGCCCTCGGCGGTTCGACCAACGCCGTGCTGCACCTGCTGGCCATCGCGCACGAGGCGAAGGTCGAGCTCACCCTCGACGACTTCAACCGCGTCGGCGACCGCGTGCCGCACCTGGGCGACCTTAAGCCGTTCGGCAAGTACGTCATGAACGACATCGACCGCCACGGCGGCATCCCGGTGCTGATGAAGGCGCTGCTCGACGAGGGCCTGCTCCACGGCGACGCGATGACCGTCACCGGCCGCACGGTCGCGGAGAACCTCGCCGAGCTGGACCCCGAGCCGATCGACGGCGAGGTCCTGCGCCGGCTGGACAACCCGCTGCACCCGACCGGCGGCATCACCATCCTGCGCGGCTCGCTCGCCCCCGAGGGCGCCGTGGTGAAGTCCGCGGGCTTCGACACCGCCAACTTCGAGGGCCCGGCGCGCGTGTTCGAACGCGAGCAGGAGGCGATGGCGGCGCTGAACGAAGGCCGCATCGAGGCCGGCGACGTCGTCATCATCCGCTACGAGGGCCCCAAGGGCGGCCCGGGCATGCGGGAGATGCTGGCGATCACGGCGGCGATCAAGGGCGCCGGCCTCGGCCGCGACGTCCTGCTGCTGACCGACGGCCGCTTCTCCGGCGGCACCACCGGCCTGTGCATCGGCCACGTAGCCCCGGAGGCCGTCGACGGCGGCCCGATCGCGTTCGTCCGCACCGGCGACCGGATCGCTGTGGACATCAAAGCGCGCAGCATCGACCTGCTGGTCGACGCGGCCGAGCTGGCGCGGCGGCGCGAGGGCTGGGAGCCCCTGCCGAACAAGTTCCCGGAGGGCGTGCTCGGCAAGTACGCGAAGCTGGTCCGCTCGTCGTCCTACGGAGCGGTCACGAGCTGAACGAGGGTGGGCCGGCGGCCCCTCACGAGCTGAACGCGGCCCGCAGCGCGCGCTTGTCGACCTTCCCGACTTCCGTGAGCGGCAGCGCGTCGAGGAAGTCCACGCCGGCCGGAACGTAGTGTTCCCGGCCGAAGGTGGCCCTCGCGTGGGCCCGGACCTCCTCGGCGGTGACCTCCCCAGCGGCGACGACGACGGCGTGCAGCAGCTGGCCGTCCAGGCCGGGCACGCCGAACACGGCCGCGCTCGTGATCGACGGGTGGGTCGCGATGGCGTGCTCCACCACGGTCGTGGGGACCTTCGTGCCGTGCTCGCCGACCACGACGATGTCGTCCGCGCGGTCGAGCAGGGAGAGGTAGCCCTCGTCGTCGAAGCGGCCGAGGTCGCCGGTGCGGAGCCAGCCGGGGCCGATCTCCGGGCCGCCCAGGTAACCGTCCATCATGGACAGTCCGCGCACCTCGACCTCGCCCTCGGCGGTGAGGCGGGCTTCCATGCCGGGCACGATCCGCCCGACCGAGCCCAGCCGCTCCGGGCGGTCGATCAGCTCGGCCGCGGAGATGCTCGCGATCATCGGGGCCTCGGTGAGGCCGTAGCCCTGGCCGACGACCGGCCCGAACACCTCGAGGGCCTGCGCGAGCCGGTGCGGTGGCAGCGGCGCGGCGCCGAGGGACAGCGAGCGGACGCTGCTCAGGTCGGTGGCCGGCCGCGCGGGGTGGTCGAGGACCGCCGCCAGGCGCGGTGGGGTCAGCGAGAGCGTGTCGATCCGGTGCTCCCGGATCGCGGCGAGGACCGCGCCCGCGTCGAAGCCGTCGTGCACCACGACGGTGTCGCGCCGCAGCAGCGCGCCGAGCACGGTGGCGTTGCCGGTCATGTGCGTCATCGGGGCGACGAGCAGCGTGCGGCCCGGGCCGTCCGGCGACGGCGCGAAGATGTGCGCCATGCCGTCGTAGATGCCGCTGTGGCGGATGAGCTTCGGGGTGCCGGTGGTGCCGCCGGTGGGGAAGAGGAGACGGACCGTTTCCGGCGGGTCGAGCGGCTCCGGCTCGCCGTCGAGCTCGGGGAGCGTCCGGACGTCGGTGCCCGGCCAGTGCTGCGGGCGGTCGGTGACGACGGTGGTCACGCCCGCCCGTTCGTAGCGCTCGCCGTCCGGTGCGGACGCCGGGACCAGCAGGACGGTCGCCCCGCGCAGCAGGGCGGCGAGCTGGACCAGGACCGTCTCCGGGCGGTTGCGGAGGTCGACCGCGACGACGCCGGTGCCGCCGAGGCCCGCGTGCAGCCGGCGGAGGCGGGCACGGGCCTGGTGGTAGGTCGTGACGCCGCCGGAGATGAACAGGGGGCGGTCGCCGCCGTCGTCGAGCGCGGCGAGGACCTTCGTCAGGAAGAAGCTCACCCGGCGACGGTACTCAGTCCTGGTAGGAGAGCTTTTCGAGTTCGGTGTCGAAGTCGAACCAGTCGCTCTCGCTGCCGGCCGGCACGACGTCGTAGGTCCGGTCGAGGAACGCCGCGATCTCCTTCGCGGGCGCTTCGAGCACGGCGGCGCCGTCGGGGGAGTTCAGCTCCACGACGACGAGGGCGGGGTCGCCGGCCGGCCCGATGCGGACGTCGCCGTCGCCGCAGCGCGCGAGGAGGCCGTCGGCCAGCAGGTCGCGGCCGAAGAGCCAGCGGACCGCGCTCGGGCCGGCGTGCAGCACCACGGCGACCGCGTACGGGTCACGGGTGTCGTAGGCCAGCTCGGCGGGCACCGGCCGCGGACCGGCCCCGAAGGTGCGCAGGGCGAAGTCGATGCTGGCGCTGGTCTGGCTGTGCGGGTCGGTCATCGGACCGCCTTTGCTACTCGTCGGTTAACTTCGGCTGGTTCCACAGATAACGCATAGTGAGTTCAACGCCCAGCGTTCCGAAAAACTTTCACACTTCGGGGTGATCAAGAAGTGTCGGAGGTCACCGCCGGCGTGGCCGAACGGGCACTTTCTCACGCACCGTGACGCGCCCCGGGAACTTCGCGTCCCAAGTTTTCGGAGCTGCCCGGGTGCCGGATGGGTCGGCGCCCCGGAGTTGGGCCTTCCGGGTGGGAAGGACCACTGCACACCAGTCCGCGCCGCCGTCCAGCCGCGAACCCCTGTCGAGGCCGGAGGGCGTGGTGGGTGACGTGGAGGTTGCCGGACATGGGTGAACGTGGACGGCTACGGCTGCATCCGGGTGAGGTGCCGGTGCCCGCGCCGGGTGCCGAAGAACTGCTCGGGCGGGTGGCGGTGGGGGACGAGACGGCGTTCTCGGCGCTCTACGACCTGATCGCCGGCCCGGTGCTCGGGCTGGTGACGCGCGTGCTGCGCAACCACGCGCAAGCCGAGGAAGTGGCTCAGGAGGTTCTGGTGGAGGTGTGGCGCAAGGCCGCGAGGTACGTCCCGGAGCGCGGGAGCGCGCTTTCGTGGGTGCTGACGATCGCGCACCGCCGGGCCGTGGACCGCGTGCGTTCGCACCAGGCCGTGCTCGACCGCGAAGACCGGGCGGGCCGGATGGACGTGCGGCGGCCGTTCGACGAAGTCACCGAGTCCACTTTGGCCGGTCTGGACCAGCAGCGGGTGCGGCAGTGCCTGTCCGCGCTCACCGACCTGCAGCGCGAGTCGATCGTGCTCGCCTACTACAACGGCTACACCTACCCCGAAGTCGCCGAGGTGCTGAAGGTGGCGCCGGGAACCGTGAAGACCCGGATCCGCGACGGCCTGATCCGGCTGCGTGACTGCCTGGGGGTGGACCGATGACCGCCGAGCTGCACACGCTGACCGGGGCCTACGCGCTCGACGCCGTGTCCGATGTGGACCGGGCCGAGTTCGAACGGCACCTCGGGGAGTGCCCGGCCTGCCGCCAGGAGGTCGAGGAACTGCGCGCGACCGGCGCCCGCCTCGGCGCGGCCGCCGAAGTGACGCCGCCGCCGGAGCTGAAGCTGGTCGTGCTCGCCGACGTGGCCCGCACCCGCCAGCTGCCGCCGAGGGTGCCGGTGGTCCGCAAGCTCAGCCGCGCCAAGACGTGGCAGCTGCGCATCGCGCTGTTCGGTGCCGCGGCGGCGGCCGTGGTGGCGGTGATCGTGGCCGGCGTGCAGACCACGACCACGGTCCCGCAGCAGAAGGCCGACCCGGTGCTGGCCGCCCCGGACGCCACGGCGATCCAGGGCTCCGGCCAGGGCAGCGCGACGCTCGTGGTGTCCCGCAGCCGGAAGCAGGCGGTCCTGCTCGCGTCCGGGCTGCCGGCCCTCGACGCGGCCCACGTCTACCAGGTCTGGCTGATCGGCAAGGGCGGCGCGCACTCGGCCGGCCTGATGCAGCCGGAGTCCCCGGACCGCATGCGCCCCATGCGGGCGGAGCTGCCCCCGGGCGTCGACCGCATCGGGATCACGGTCGAGCCCGCGGGCGGTTCCCCGGGCCCGACGACCCCGGCGGTCACCCGGATCGACCTGACCTGATCTGACCTGATCTGACGACCGGGCGTCACTGTCGTTTTCCATTTCCAGGGCCGCGCTTTCCCAAAACGGTGATCTGGATCACCTGATCGGGTACCAATCCGATTTCCGCGTAGTTCCGAATACCCGTCAAGAAGAAGTTCTCAGCTGATTGTGGGAGTGATTTTTGTGACCAAGCTTCGTGTCGCCGGAATCGGCGTCGCCGCTGTCGCCGCCCTTTCGCTGGCCGCGTGCAGCAGCAGCGACACCGCTTCGTCGGGCAGCTCCAGCGCGCCGGCCCCGTCCTCCTCGGTGGCCGCCCCGTCGTCCAGCGCCGCCTCGGGTGGCGATGGCATGACGACCAACGCCGACGTGTTCGGTCCCGCGTGCAGCCAGCTGCCGCAGGGTTCCGCCCCGGGTTCGCTGGACTCGATGGGCCCGCAGCCGGTCGCCTCGGCCGCCTCGACCAACCCGCTGCTGACCAAGCTGGTGGCCGCGGTCAAGGCCACCAACCTGGTGGACACGCTCAACAGCGCGCCGGCGATCACGGTGTTCGCGCCGGCGGACCCGGCGTTCGCGGCGCTGGGCGACGCCAAGTTCGCCGAGCTGGCGGGCAAGCCGGCCGAGCTTTCGCCGATCCTGCAGTACCACGTCGTGGGCAAGCGCTACGACGCCAAGGGGCTCGCGTCGGCGGGTTCGCTGGACTCGCTCAACGCCGCCGGTGGCCCGCTGAAGATCGAGGGTTCGGGCGAGAACATGACCGTCAACGGCGCGAAGATCCTGTGCGGCAACATCCCCACGAAGAACGCCACGGTCTTCGTGATCGACAAGGTGCTGACCCCGGGCACCAACAAGTAAGTCAGGAATTCCGGCCCAGTGCCGGGCCGAGGCGTTCCGCGATGTCGGTGAGGATCTGCACGTAATCTTCGTGGTCGAAGGTGAACGGCAGGGCGAAAGCCACCTCGTCGACTTCGCGGAACGCCTTGTGCGCGTGGAGGCGTTCCGCGATTTCCGCGGACGTGCCGACGAAATCGGGGGAAAAGAGCATCCGCGCCGGGCCTTGCGGTTCGGCCGTGCGCGGCAGCCGTTTCCGGGCGTATTCCTCGTACTTCGCGCGCTGCTCCGCGGTCGCGCTGTCGGTCGGGATCACGACCAGGCCCTGCGAGACCCGGGCGGCCTCGCCGTCCGGGTGGTGCGCGCGGAACGCCCTGATGTGCGACAGCTGGATTTCCGCGAAGTCCGTGCTGTCGCTTTCGGCCTTGACCACGCTGCTGGTCAGGAAGTTCACCGCGTGCTTGCCCGCCCACGCGGCCGAGCGCAGGCTCGCACCGCCGTACCACATCCGGTCGCCGAGCCCGGGTGCCTGCGGCTGCACCCGGTCGGAGAACACCTCGAACCCCTGGGTCCCGCTGAACCCGGTGGCCGGCTTGCCGCGCACGAAGCCGAGCAGCCGTTCCACGCGGTCGTAGGAGAAGTCCTCGACGTCGGCGGTGTCCGGGTAGAGGGCGCCTTTGACGTCGTCCCAGCGCATCGGCGGCCCCACGCTGAGGCCCGGGTTGAGCCGCCCGCCGGAGAGCAGGTCGACGGTGGCGAGGTCCTCGGCGAGCCGCAGCGGGTTCTCCCAGCCGAGCGGGATGACGGCGGTGCCGAGGTGGATCCGGCTGGTCCGCTGCGACGCGGCGGCGAGCACGGCGACCG
Source organism: Amycolatopsis sp. cmx-4-83 (assembly GCF_046548815.1). Lineage (NCBI taxonomy): Bacteria > Bacillati > Actinomycetota > Actinomycetes > Pseudonocardiales > Pseudonocardiaceae > Amycolatopsis > Amycolatopsis sp. cmx-4-83. The sequence continues at coordinate 9,619 of NZ_JAEBEF010000004.1, forward strand.
GCGACGAGATGCCGTACTGCAGGTGCCGGTGCCGCACCCACGCGCTGTCGAACCCGAGCCGCTCACCCAGTTCGATGATCTCGAGGGTCGACTCGTGCCCCCGGCGCGGGTCGGCCGCGTCGAAGAGGCCGATGGTCAGGAAGCCGAGCTTCCGCAGAGGTCGTGCCACCCCGCCGATTCTGCTCCGGTGCTCCGGGGTGTCCCACGTGGTGGACTACCGCACCCGGTCCAGCCCGTCGAGGATCAGGTCCAGGCCGAACTCGAACTCCGCCTGGTCGTCGCACCAGCCCAGCGTCGAACCCGGGTGGTCGTGGGCGATCTCGCTCAGCATGGCCACCAGGTTCGGCAGCTGCGCGGCCACTTCCGCCGAGACCTCGGCCGACGCGTCCGGGCCGGGGTCGAACGGCTCCTGGCTGAACCCCAGGGCCCGGCTGCCGAGCGCGTGCAGCGCGTGGTGGATCCGGTCGTGCGAGAACCCGCCCTCGCGCATCAGGCCGACCAGGTTGTCGTAGTACTTCAGCACCGCCACGCTGGTCGAGGACCGCGTCCCGAACAGCGCCGGCGCCCAGCGGTGGCGGAGGAGCACCGCACGCGCGGCGAGGATGCGCCGCCGGGCCGTGTCCTTCCAGTCCGGGCCGGCGTCCAGGCGCGCGACGGCCTCGTTGATCTCCTGGGCCACGACGTCGACGATCCCGGCGAGCACGTCTTCCTTCTTGGCCACGTGGTAGTAGAGCGACATCGCTTCGGCGCCGAGCTCCTCCGCGAGCCGGCGCATCGTCACCGCGGCCAGGCCGTGCTCGTCGGCGAGCGCGACGGCCGTGCGCAGGACGCGCTCGCGGCTCAGCGGGATCCGGGCTTCGGTGGTCACGCGCAAGATCGTACAGCGTAAGTCTTCCTTGACGCGGCGTCGTGCCCGGATCTACCTTACGACGTAAGACTTACAACGTAAGGGAGACGTCATGAAGGCCATCGTCCAGCGTGTGTACGGCCCGCCCGACAGCATGAACTGGGAAGACGTGCCCGATCCGGTGCCGGGCGAAGGCGAAGTGCTGGTCCGCGTGCACGCCACTTCCGTCAACCCGTACGACTGGCACTTCCTCAGAGGCGAGCCCTACGCGGCGCGGCTGATGACCGGCGGCTTCGGGCTGCGCCGCCCGCCGGTGGGTGTCCTCGGCTGCGACCTCGCGGGCCGGGTCGAGACCGCCGGGACGGAGTTCGGCCCCGGCGACGACGTCTACGCGCTGCTGCCCCGGGGTGCGCACGCCGAGTACGTCTGCGTGCCGGAGAGCCTGCTGGCGCGGATGCCGGCGAACCTCTCCCCCGAGCAGGCCGCGACGCTGCCGATGGCGGGCGTCACGGCGCTGCTCGCCCTGCGCGGGGTGCGGCCCGGGCACCGGGTCCTGGTCAACGGCGCTTCCGGCGGTGTCGGCACCTTCGCCGTCCAGCTGGCCAAGGCGCTCGGCGCGCACGTCGACGCCGTGTGCGGCGCGGCCAACGCCGACCTGGTCCGCTCGCTAGGCGCCGAACACGTCGTCGACTACCGGACCGAGGACTTCACCCGCGTCGGCCGCCGCTACGACTTCGTGCTGGACATCGCCGGCGGCCGGTCGGTGTTCGCCTGCCGCCGGATCCTCGAGCGCGGCGGGACGTTCGTCGCCGTCGGCGGCCCGGCCGGGCGCTGGCTGCAGCCCGCCGGGCACGTCTTCGCCGCGCTGGCCGCCGGGCCGTTCGCGCGGCGGCGGGTCGTGCTCGCCGACGCGGTGGGCTGCCCGGACAAGAAGGCGGTCCTGGGTGAGCTGGCGGCGTTCGCCGAGCGCGGCGAGCTCACCCCGGTCGTCGACCGGACCTACCCGTTCGACGACCTGCGGGCCGCGTTCGCCTACCAGGAAGCCGGGCACACCAGGGGAAAGGTCGCCGTCACCCGCGCAGCGCGGTGATCGCGGCGAGCTCTTCGGGGCTCAGGACGAGGTCCTGCGCGGCGAGGTTCTCCCGCACGTGCGCGAGCGACGTCGTCCCGGGGATCGGCAGGACGGCGGGCGAGCGGTCGAGCAGCCAGGCGAGCGCGACCTGGGAGACGGTGGCGCCGTGGCGCGCGGCGATCGGTTCGAGGACGCCGCGGACCGCCGCCGGGCCTTCGGTGTCGGTCGGCGCGCCCGGCGTGCTGAGCGAGACCGGCTGCCAGGGGACGAAGACCGCGCCGGCCTCGGCGGCGGCGTCGAGCAACGGCTGTTCGTGGCGGTCCACCAGGTTGTAGTGCGCGGTGACGGCGGTGATCTCGACGATCTCCCGCGCGGCCTTCAGCTGCTCCAGCGTCACGTTGGACAGGCCGATGTGCCGGATCACGCCTTCCCGGCGCAGCTCGGCGAGCGTGCCGACCTGGTCTTCGAAGGACGCGTCCCGCGCGTAGCCGCTGTGCAGGTAGTAGAGGTCGATCCGCTCGACGCCGAGGCGGCGCGCGCTCAGCATCGCGGACTGGCGCAGGTACTGGCGGTGCCCGATCGCGGCGATCGTCGAGAGCTCCGGGCCGCTGCGGACGAAGCCGCCCTTGGTCGCGAGCAGCAGGTGCCCGGGGTAGGGGTGGAGGGCTTCGCGGATCAGCTGCTCGTTGGTGTGCGGGCCGTAGACGTCGGCGGTGTCGATCAGCGTCACGCCGGCGTCGACGACGCGGCGCAGCAGCTCGAGGCCCGCGGCCCGGTCGGGGTAGTCACCCCAGTGGCCGGGGCCGGTGAGCCGCATCGCGCCGTAGCCGATCCGGCCGGTCGTCAGGTCGCCGAGGGAGAGGGTGGTTCGTTCGGTCATGGCTCCACCGTCGCCCGGTCCTCCGGTGGCGGCCAGGGAGGGAACTGCCTATGCAGCCTGGTACCAGGCACGCGGCGGGCGGTCTTGCGACACTGGGGGCATGGCAGCCACCGAACTGGGCGAGTTCCTGCGGGCTCGTCGCGCGGCGCTCGACCCGCGACGGGCCGGGGTGCCCGACGACGGCCGGCTCCGGCGCGTCCCCGGCTTGCGCCGGGAGGAGCTGGCCCAGCTCGCGCACATCAGCATCGACTACGTGGTCCGGCTGGAGCAGGGCCGCACGCGGCGGGTGTCCCGGCCGGTCCTCGACGCGCTCGCGGACGCGTTGCAGCTGGCCCCGGACGAACGCGCGTACCTGTTCACCCTGGCCGACGTCGCCCCGGAGACCCGGGCGCCGGCCGGGGACCACGTCGCCGGCCCGCTGCGGCAGCTGCTCGACGGCATGCCGGACGTGCCGGCGATGGTGCTGAACCGCCGTCAGGACGTGCTGGCCTGGAACCGCGCGGCGGTCGCGCTGCTGGGCGACTTCGGCGCGCGGCCGCCCGCCGAGCGCAACCTGATCCGGCTGACGTTCCTCGACGAGGACTACCGCGCCCGGTACGCGGACTGGCCGCGGGCGGCGGGCGCGTGCGTCGAGGTGCTGCGGATGGAGTCGGGCCGCGACCCGGCCGACCCGGTGCTCGCCGCCCTCGTGCGCGAGCTGCTGGAGAAGGACGCGGACTTCCGGACGTGGTGGGAGCGCCACCAGGTGCGCGGGGCCCGGGAGCTGACCAAGACCTACCGCCACCCGGTGGCCGGCCCGGTCACCCTGGACGTGCAGCAGTTCGCCGTCGAGACGCACCCGGGTCAGCGGCTGGTGGCCTACACCGCCGAACCCGGGTCGCCGTCGGAAGAAGCGCTGCGGTTCCTGCTGCAGTGGTCCGCCGAGCCCGCGCAACGCTGACCGCGGGCCCGGCGGGCCGGGTGTCAGCCGTTGTGCGGGCAGTTGCCCCGGTAGTCCGAAATGGACAGGCTGGTGCCCGGGATCGGGCAGAGGAACTGCTCGTAGCGGGTGTCGTTGTCGATGAACCGCTTGAGCCAGGACAGCGTGTACTTCGCGATCGTCGTGTTCGACGAGTTCGGCGCGAAGTGGCTGGCACCGCGCAGTTCCAGGTACGCCTTGTCCAAAGAGGACGGCAGGCTGGTGTAGAACGGGATCGAGTGCGTCGCCACCGGCGCGATGGTGTCCGCCTCGGCCCCGACGACCAGCGTCGGCACGCGCACCGTGGACCAGCTCTTCGTCAGGTTCCAGCCGGTCAGCGGCACCGCGGCCTGCAGCGACGGCCGTGAGCGCGCCGCTTCGAGCGTGCCGCCGCCGCCCATCGAGTGCCCGACGACGCCGAGCCTGCTGCTGTCGATGCGGGACCGCACCGAGCTCTGCTGGGTGAGGTAGTCGAGCGAGGCCAGCAGCTGCCTGCCCCGGCTGTCGGGCTGGTCGCTGGTGGTCAGGGTGTCGATGGTGAACACCACGAAGCCCTGGGACGCCAGGCGCGGGCCGAGCCACGCCATGCTCGACTGCGTGGCGGTGAAGCCGGGGGCGATGGAGATCGCGCCGAAGGTGCCGGCGGTGGTGGTCGTCGGGTAGTAGATGGTGCCGCCGCCGAAGCCGGAGACGGACAGCCGCGAAACGGTGACGGTGCTGGTCGCGAAGCTGCCCCGGCTGGCCTCGATGCTGGCCGTGGTCGGGGCGGGCCCGCGTTCGTAGGGGTTGTCGGCGGCGGGTGCCGGCGAGGCGACCGCGGTGGTCACCGCCAGCGCGGCGGCGATGACCCCGGCGGCCTTGGCGCGCCACGGTCGGCGGCGGGAAATTTTCTCACCCGGGCCAGACGACGTCGGCGGGCTGGTGAGTAAGGACATGGATCGCTCTCTTTCCCCGGGCAGGCGAAAGCGGGCCCGGACACGGACGGGCGGACCGATGTAACCGTTGCACGGCAACGAAGAGCGTGCCGTCATCCCGGGTGCGGGGAACCGCTTCCCGGTCGCCCTATGAAACACTTCGTCGAAATGTTCCACAACGGCCGAACGGGTGAGTGGTTGACAGACTGGGCGGTCGCTCAGTGGGCCGGGGAGGCGCGGCACTCACGCGCGTGACAAAACCCCCGGGTCCCGGGTCCCGGGCGCCGGTCGCTCAGCGGCCCGCACTTTCACGTGAAAGTGCGGGCTCAGGGGGTGGCGCTCGGCTCCAGCGCGCCGCGGACGAGCGTGTCCAGCAGGGTCGTGGCCACCGTCAGGTCGACCGTGCGCGCGGCCAGCACGTCCGAATACAGGAACGACTCCCCGAGCCGTACCACCGCGAACGCGAGATCCGGCAGCCCCACCAGCGGTGTCAGCCCGGCCGCTTCGGCGTCCGCGCGGAAGAGCTCCACGTGCTCGTCGACCAGTGCCGGCTGGACCGCGCCGCGCGGATCGGTCAGCACCCGCAGGGCGACCGTCGACTCCGCCTCGATCAGCTTGCGCATGCCGTCGCTGGCGGCGACCTCGCGGCGGTACTCCTCCATCACCCACAGGCAGCGCAACCGGCCCTCCGGCGTGCGGACCGCGTCGCCGTGCGTGGTGCGCCAGCCGTCGAGCGCGCGCTGCCAGGTGCGGTCGGACAGCAGCCGCAGCCCCGCGCCCATGAGGTCGTCGCGGTTGCCGACGCGGCGGAAGAACGTCGTGCGCGAGATCCCCAGTTCGGCGGCCATCCGGCCGAGGTCGAGGCGGGTGCCGGTGACCAGCAGGCGGGCGGCGTGCCGGACGATGTCGTCGGTCGAGACGGTCACCGGGCCAACCCTATCCCGCAGGTCGCGGACAGTTACCTTGAAGTGCGCGGGGCCCGGTCGGTTAGCGTGGACGTCGTGCGCGTAGACATCTGGTCCGATCTGGTCTGTCCCTGGTGCTATCTCGGCAAACGCCGCTTCGAGCAGGCGGTCGCCGAACTCGGGGTCGACGTCGAGGTGGTGCACCACTCGTTCCAGCTCGACCCGTCGTTCCCGCGCGGGACTTCCCGGCCGACGCGCGAGGTGCTGTCCGAGAAGTACGGCCGGACACTGGAAGAAGCCGACGCGATGGAAGCGCAGATGGAAGAGCGCGCGGCCGCCGACGGGCTCGAATACCACCTGGACGGTGTCCACATGGGCAACACCGTCGACGGCCACCGCCTGGTCCACCTCGCCACCGACCGCGGCGTGGCCGACGCCGTCGTCGATCGCTTCTACCGCGCGCACTTCACCGAGCGCCGGTCGCTGTTCGACCGCGATTCACTGGTGGAGCTGGCCGCCGAAGCGGGCCTGGACGCGGCGGAAGCGCGGGCCGTGCTCGAATCCGACGCCTACGAAGCCGAAGTCGCGGCGGACGGCGAGCAGGCCCGCGCCCTCGGCGCGTCCGGCGTCCCGTTCTTCGTGGTCGACCAGCGCTTCGGCGTCGCCGGAGCCCAGTCGCCCGAGGTGTTCGCGCAGGTGCTGACGCGCGCGGCGGAGGTCAGCGGCGCCGCCGCCGGCTGAACCGCGACCGGTCGGTGGCGACGCCGGCCAGGTGCAAGGCGACGCACAGCAATCCGGCGGTGGTCAGCGTGCCGGTCGTGACGACCGGACCGAGCCCGAACCCGGCCAGCTCCATCAACAGGGCGAGCCCGAAGAGCACGGCGGCGAGAATGGCGAGCATGAGACCCTCGTTTCGGTGGGGATGACGCCGAATGGTCCACACCATTACGACGTTCGCGGTACCGGTGGTCCCGGCTTGGCTGGCCGGTAATGCCCCGGCTTCCGCGCGGTGAAACGAGAACTTCCGCGTGGCTGCCGCCCCCATTTTCCACGCTACCGGCCGGCACCGACAATTCCACTGGGGGAGCCGAGCCGGACTCCGCGTCGCGTCAGGACGGGGGAGGCGCGGTGCTGGAGCGCAGGACCAGTTCCGTCGGCACGCTCACCGGTTCCCCCACCTCCGCGCCCGTCTCGATCTCCGCCAGCAGCGCCGCCACCGCGTAGCTGCCCACCGCCTCGAACGACTGGCGGATCGTCGTCAGCGGCGGCCAGAAGTGCGCCGACTCCTCCATGTCGTCGAACCCCACCACGCTCACCTCGCCCGGCACCGCCCGGCCCGCCTCGTGCAGTGCCCGCAGCAATCCCAGCGCCATCTGGTCGTTCGCCGCGAACACCGCCGTCACCGTGGGGTCCGCCGCCAGCGCCACCCCCGCCTCGTACCCCGACGACGGCGACCAGTCACCGGTCAGCACCGGGGGCACGAACGCGCCCGCGAGCTCCAAAGTGGACCGCCACGACTTCCGCCGCCGTTCGGCCGAATAGGACTGCGGGGGCCCCGCGATGTGCCACACCGTCTCGTGCCCCAGCGAAAGCAGGTGCCGGGTCGCCGTCGCGGCGCCGTCCGCCTGGTCCGTGTCGACGACCGGGTAGTCGTAGCGCGCGCTGGAGTCGATCACCACCACCGGGAGCCCGTGCGGGAGCTCGATCGAGCTCTGGTCGAGCTGGTGCTGCTCGATCAGGATGATCACGCCGTCGACCGCCTGCTCGTTGAGCTTGCTGAACGCGCCCGTCACCTCGCCCTGCGTCGGCCGCGTCACCGGCATCAGGATGATCGAAAACCCCTGGGCGACGACCGCCGCCGCGATGGCGTCCAGGGTGCGGCTGTTGCCGAACGTCGGGAGCGCCGAAATGATCACGCCGATGCTGCGGAACTTGCCGTTGCGCAGTGCGCGGGCCGCGCTGTTGGGACGGTAGCCGATCCGGCGCATCGCGGCGAGGACCCGGTCGCGCGTGGCGTCGTCGACGTTCGTCTTGCCGTTCGCGACCCGGGACACCGTCTGGCCGGAGACCCCAGCCTCGCGCGCGACGTCCGCCATCGACGGTCCACGGCGCGGGGAAGCAGTCGGCACGGGTGGCTCCTCGAAGTGTCCTGGACATGTTTACGTCAACACGTTACCCTCCGACCGTCCATGTTGACGTAAACATCTGCACGAACACCGGAGGGACGATGACGTCCACAGCGCCACCGCCGGTCGCGGCACCGGCCCGCCCGGCGCCGCCGGCCCGTCGCCGGCGGCGCAACTGGCGCGGCTGGCTCTTCGTCGCCCCCTTCATGCTGGTGTTCGCGCTGACGTTCATCGCGCCCGTCGTCTACGCCTTCGTCCTCAGCCTCTTCCGGGACCAGGCCTTCTTCGGTGGCACGGTGTTCGTCGGCGCCGACAACTACGCGCAGGTGCTCGCCGACCCGAAGTTCTGGGAGTCCTTCCAGCGGGTGCTGGTGTTCCTCGCCGTGCAGGTGCCGATCATGCTGCTGCTCGCGATGGTCGCGGCGCTCGCGATCGACAGCGCCCGGCTGCACGCCGCCGGGTTCTTCCGGATCGTGATCTTCCTGCCCTACGCCGTGCCCGCCGTGGTCGCCGCGCTGATGTGGGGCTTCATCTACGGTGACCACTTCGGACTCGCCGCGGACCTCAACCACCTGCTCGGCACCGACGCCGTGAAACCGCTGTCCCAGAACTGGCTGCTCACGTCGATCGGCAACGTCGTCACGTGGGAGTTCGTCGGCTACAACATGCTCATCTTCTACTCGGCGCTGAAGGTGATCCCGAAGGAGCTGTTCGAAGCCGCCGCGATCGACGGCGCCGGCGCGTTCCGCACGATCGTCTCCGTCAAGCTCCCCGCGATCCGCGGCGCGATCGTGATCGCGACGATCTTCTCGATCATCGGCAGCTTCCAGCTGTTCAACGAACCCAACATCATGCGCAACCTGGTGCCGAACGTGATCGGCACCTTCTACACACCGAACATGTACGCCTACAACCTCTCCTTCGCCGGCCAGCAGTACAACTACTCCGCCACGGTCGCGATCGTGATGGGCGTGATCACCGCGGTCATCGCCTACGTCGTGCAGCTGCGCGGCACCCGGAAGGGGATGTGACGTGGCCACGCTTTCGGTGACGCGCCCCAAGAAGTCGCGCACGCTCACCGCCGTCATGGCGCTGTACCTGCTCTACACCCTGGTTCCCCTGGTGTGGCTGGTGATCAACGCGACCAAGACGCAGGCGGCCCTGTTCTCGACGTCGGGCCTGTCCTTCGGCGGCCCGTTCGCGCTGTTCGACAACATCGCCCAGACGTTCACCTACAACAACGGGATCTTCTTCCGCTGGCTCGGCAACACCCTGCTCTACGTCGTGGTCGGCGCCGGCGGGGCGACCATCCTCGCCACGGCGGCGGGGTACGGGCTGGCCAAGTACCGCTTCCCGGGCCGCCGCGCGGTGTTCGCCGTCGTGCTCGGTGCGGTGGCCGTGCCCGCCACCGCACTCGCCGTGCCGACGTTCCTGATGTTCAGCAAGCTCGGGCTGACCAACACCCCGCTCGCCATCATCATCCCGTCGCTGATCAGCCCGTTCGGCCTCTACCTGATCTGGGTCTACGCCGCCGACGCCATCCCCGACGAGCTGCTGGAAGCGGCGCGGATCGACGGCGCGGGCGAGTTCCGGATCTTCCTCACCGTGACGCTGCGCCAGCTCGTGCCCGGGATCGTCACCGTCGCGCTGTTCACCGTGGTGCAGACGTGGAACAACTACTTCCTGCCGCTGATCATGCTCAGCGAGCCCAAGTGGTACCCGCTGACCGTCGGGCTGAACCAGTGGAGCGCGCAGGCCAACGGCGCCGGAGCGCAGCCGATCTTCAACCTGGTGCTCACCGGTTCGCTGCTCACCATCATCCCCCTCGTCCTCGCTTTCCTGCTCATGCAACGGTTCTGGCAGTCCGGGCTGAGCGCGGGCAGCGTCAAGCAATAGCCGTCACACCGTCGTGAAGGGACATTCGATGCCACGCATCCGCAGTCGCGCCAAGGCGTTCGCCGCCGTGGCGCTGGCCGCCGCACTGGCGGCCGGTTGCTCGTCCGGGAGCTCGTCCGGGCCCGCCGCCGCCACCGGCACCCAGGACTCGGTCGACGCCGCGCTCAAGGCGGGCGGGGAGATCACCTACTGGAGCTGGACGCCGTCGGCCAAGGACCAGGTCGCCGCGTTCGAGAAGGAATACCCGAACGTCAAGGTCAACTACGTCAACGCCGGGACGAACAAGGACGAGTACACCAAGCTGCAGAACGCGATCAAGGCCGGCTCCGGCGCCCCGGACGTCGCGCAGATCGAGTACTACGCCCTGCCGCAGTTCGCGCTGACCGATTCACTCGCCGACCTGAACCAGTTCGGCTTCGGCTCGTTCGAAAAGGACTACAGCGCCTCGACGTGGGCGCAGGTCAAGAACGGCAACGGGGTCTACGGCCTGCCGCAGGACTCCGGGCCGATGGCACTGTTCTACAACAAGGAAGTCTTCGACAAGAACGCCATCGCCGTGCCGAAGACGTGGGACGAGTACATCGCCGCGGCGAAGAAGCTGCACGCCGCCGACCCCACCAAGTACATCACCTCGGACACCGGTGACCCGGGCTTCGTGCTGAGCATGATCTGGCAGGCGGGCGGGCGCCCCTTCGCCGTCGAAGGCCGGAACGTGAAGGTCAACCTCGCCGACGCGGGCACCAAGAAGTGGACCGCGATGTGGGACCAGCTGATCCAGGGCAAGCAGCTCGCCCCGGTCAAGGAGTGGTCCGACGACTGGTTCCGCGCCCTCGGCGACGGCACCATCTCCTCGCTGGTCACCGGCGCCTGGATGCCGGGCAACTTCATCTCTTCGGTGCCCGGCGGGGCCGGCAAGTGGGCGGTCGCGCCGATGCCGACCTACGACGGTAAGCCGGTGACCTCGGAAAACGGTGGTAGCACGCAGTCGGTGCTCAAGCAGAGCAAGAACCCGGCGCTGGCCGCGGCGTTCGTGCGCTGGCTCAACCACGGCGGCGGTGTCCAGCCGTTCATCAAGAGCGGCGGCTTCCCGTCCACGACGGCGGACCTGGGCGCGCCCGCGTTCGTCGACCAGGCCGTGCCGTACTTCGGCGGCCAGAAGGTCAACGAGGTGCTGACCCAGGCGTCGAAGGACGTCGCACCGGGCTGGACCTACCTGCCGTACCAGACCTACGCCAACAGCGTCTTCAGCGACACCGCGGGCAAGGCCTACCTCAACGGCACCGGGCTCGACGCCGGGTTGGCGGCCTGGCAGCAGGCCATTGTGGACTACGGCAACCAGCAGGGCTTCACGGTCAGCGCGGGATGACCGTCCACATCGAAGGTGACGCGGGCCAGGTCGTCGGCCCGGTCCCGCGTCGCCTCTTCGGCTCGTTCGTCGAGCACATGGGCCGTTCCGTGTACACCGGGTTGTACGAGCCCGGACACTCCACTTCGGACGAACGCGGGTTCCGCGGCGACGTCCTGGAGCTGGTGCGGGAACTCGGGCCGACCGTCGTCCGGTACCCCGGCGGCAACTTCGTCTCCGGCTACCGTTGGGAGGACGGCGTCGGCCCGGACCGGCCCGTCCGGCTCGACCCGGCCTGGCACAGCGTGGAATCCAACCGCTTCGGCCTGCACGAGTTCGTCGCGTGGGCCGAAGCCGCGGGTGCCGAGGTGATGTACGCGGTCAACCTCGGCACCCGCGGCATCCAGGAAGCCGTCGACGTCCTGGAGTACTGCAACCACGCCGGCGGCACGGCGCTGAGCGAGCGGCGGCGCGCGAACGGCGCCGACCACCCGTTCGGCTTCAAGCTGTGGTGCCTGGGCAACGAGATGGACGGCCCGTGGCAGATCGGCCACAAGACGGCCGACGAATACGGGCGCCTGGCCGCCGAAACCGCGCGGGTCATGCGGATGATCGACCCGGCCGTCGAACTGGTCGTCGCGGGCAGCTCGCACGCGGACATGCCGACGTTCGGCGAGTGGGAACGCACGGTGCTGCGCCACACGGCCGGCCTGGTCGACCACATCTCGCTGCACGCCTACTACCAGGAACTGCACGGCGACACCGACAGCTACCTGGCCAGCGGGGCCGCGCTCGACGCCTACATCGGCAAGGTCGCCGGGATCATCGACGAGCTCGGGCTCGGCGGCCGCGTCGGGATCAGCGTCGACGAGTGGAACGTCTGGGACCTGCGCCGCTGGAACGAAGTCGACCAGGCGCGCTTGGCCGAAGGCGGCTGGCGGGAGCACCCGCGAATCATCGAGGACGACTACACCGTCACCGATGCCGTCGTCGTCGGCTCGCTGCTGAGTTCGCTGCTGCGCAACGTCGACCACGTCACCATGGCGAACCAGGCGCAGCTGGTCAACGTCATCGCGCCGATCCGCACCGAGCCCGGCGGCCCGGCCTGGCGGCAGTCGACCTTCCACCCGTTCCGGCAGGTCGCCGCACTGGCCGGCGGGTCGAGCCTGCGCCTGACCGTCGACGGCCCCCGGCTGCGCACCGCGCAGCACGGCGAAGTCGACCTCGTCGACGTCGCCGCGACGGCCGAGGAGTCCGGGCGCGGCGCGGTGTTCCTGACCAACCGCGCCACGGCGTCGCCGACCGAGGTCCGCATCCGGCTCCGCGGCGCCGGGTTCGGCGTGTACGCCGCCGAAACGCTGACCGCGCTGGAGGGCGAAACCCGGCATGCCGTCAACACCGCTGTCTCGCAACCGGTCCGGCCGGTGCCGCTCCCCGGCATCGCCGTGAACTCCGACCCAGGGGGGACCACCATCACCGCGACACTGCCACCGCTGTCCTGGACCGTGCTCCAGCTGAGCCCGGAGGCGGGCCGGCATGCCTGAGTTCGCCGTCGGGGACACCGACTTCCTGCTGGACGGCCGCCCGTTCCGGATCCTTTCCGGTGCCCTGCACTACTTCCGGGTGCACCCGGACCTGTGGGCCGACCGGATCGACAAGGCCGGGCGGATGGGCCTCAACACCATCGAGACGTACGTGCCGTGGAACGCGCACGCGCCCGAGCCCGGCGTCTTCGACCTCACCGGCGGGCTCGACCTGGACCGCTTCCTGCGGCTCGTCGCCGACGCCGGGATGTACGCGATCGTGCGGCCCGGCCCGTACATCTGCGCCGAATGGGACAACGGCGGCCTGCCGGCGTGGCTGTTCCGCGACCCGGACGTGGGGGTGCGGCGCTTCGAACCGCGCTACCTCGCCGCCGTGCGCGAATACCTCACGCGCGTCTACGAAGTCGTGGTCCCGCACCAGGTCGACCGCGGCGGGCCGGTGCTGCTGGTCCAGGTCGAGAACGAGTACGGCGCGTTCGGCGACGACAAGCGCTACCTGAAAGCGCTTGCCGAGCACACGCGCGCGTCGGGGATCACCGTACCGCTGACCACAGTGGACCAGCCGACGCCGGAGATGCTCGAGGCCGGCAGCCTGGACGGGGTGCACCGCACCGCTTCGTTCGGTTCCGGCGCGGTGGAGCGGCTGGCGATCCTGCGGGCGCACCAGCCGTCCGGGCCGTTGATGTGCAGCGAGTTCTGGAACGGCTGGTTCGACAACTGGGGCGCGCACCACCACACGACGTCCGCCGCGGATTCGGCGGCCGAGCTCGACGCGCTGCTCGCGGCCGGCGCGTCGGTCAACCTGTACATGTTCCACGGCGGCACCAACTTCGGGTTCACCAACGGCGCCAACGACAAGGGCGTCTACCAGCCGATCGTGACGTCGTACGACTACGACGCGCCGCTCGACGAAGCCGGTGACCCGACGCCGAAGTACCACGCCTTCCGCGACGTGATCGCCCGCTACCACAAGGTTCCCGACACCGTCCCGCCGCCGGCGCGCCCGGCACCGACCCCGCACGGCGTCCTGCGCGACCCGGTCCGCCTCCTCGACGCCCCGGACCGCTGGGGCACCTGGGAGTTCCACGAAGAGCTGCCCGCGTTCGACGGCCTGACGCCGATGCCGCGGCTGGCGTTGCTGCGCTGCGCCGTCGAGGGGGACCGGCCCGGCGTGCTGACCTTCGGCGAGGTGCGCGACCGCGCGACGGTGTTCTTCGACGGCGACCCGGTGGGCACGCTCTCGCGGGAGCACCACGACCGCGCGATCGCGCTGCCGCGGGCGGCGGGCGAGCTGCTGGTGCTGGTCGAGGACCAGGGCCGCGTCGACTACGGCCCGCGGATCGGCGAGGCCAAGGGGATCGTCGGCGGCGCGGAGCTGCACGGCGAGCCGCTGACCGGCTGGGACGTCCTGCCGCTCGACCTGGCCGAGGTGCCTTCGCTGCGGTCCGCGACCAAGGCCGTGGTTCCGGGCCCGGTGGCGGGGCCGGTCCTGCTGCGCGCCGACATCGATGTCGACGCGCCCGCCGACCTCTTCCTCGACACCGGGGAGTGGGGCAAGGGCCTGGCGTGGTTCAACGGCTTCCCGCTCGGCCGGTACTGGCGGCGCGGGCCGCAGCGGACGTTGTACGTGCCGCGCCCGGTGGTCCGGGCCGGCGGCAACGAACTCGTCGTGCTCGAACTGGGCACGATGCTCGACCCCGGGGCCCGGTTCACGCCGCGGCCGCTGCTGGGCCACACGGAGGCCTGAGAGAAGTCCCCCCCCGCACCGAAGGGCAGTTCGACGATGAACCGCAGGCGTTTGCTCACCGTCCTTTGTGTACCTCTGATCGGCGCCGCGGTGGTCGCGGCACCGGCGGTGGCGGCCACCGCCGTCACGGTCAAGCCCGACCCGACCTACCGGCAGCAGCCGTTCGACGGCTGGGGCGCCAGCCTGGCCTGGATGGCCGAGGCGACCGGCGGCTACCCCGACGCGATCCGCAACCGGCTGGCCGACCTGGTCTTCGGCGCCGACGGGCTGAACCTGAACATCGCCCGGTTCAACGTCGGCGGCGGCAACGCCCCCGACGTCCCGCCGTACCTGCGCGCGGGCGGCGCCGTCCCGGGCTGGTGGAAGGCGCCGGCGGGCACCACGCGCGCGGACAAGGACTGGTGGACCCCCGGCGACCCGGCCGAGTTCGACACCGCCGCGGACCCGAACCAGCGCTGGTGGGTCGACAGGATCAAGCAGCGCGTCACGAAGTGGGAGGCGTTCAGCAACTCGCCGCCGTACTTCCAGACCGTGTCGGGATACGTCTCGGGTGGCTTCACCGCCACCGACGAGCAGCTGCGCCCGGACAAGATCGGCGACTTCACCGCGTACCTGGCGCAGGCGGTGCGCACGCTCGAACGCGCGCACGGCATCAAGTTCACCTCGGTGAACCCGCTGAACGAGCCCAACACGAACTACTGGAAGACCACCCTCGGCGCCGACGGCAACCCGACCGGCGGGCGGCAGGAAGGCGCGCACATCGGCCCGTCGGTCCAGGCGCAGCTGATCCCGGCGATGGCGGCCGCGCTGGCCGGGTCGAAGACGATCGTGTCCGCGCCCGACGAGACCAATCCGGACATCTTCGCCGCGGACTGGTCCGGCTGGTCGGACGCGGCCCGCGCGGCGGCGGGCCGGCTCAACGTGCACACCTACGGCACCGGCAACCGGCCGATCCCGCGGGACCTGGCCAAGGGCGCGTCGAAGCCGCTGTGGATGAGCGAGGTCGGCGGGAGCTGGCTGGACCGGCAGGACTTCACGTCGATGGACCCCGGCCTCGGGATGGCCGAGCAGATCACCGACGACCTGCGCCTGCTGGAGCCGAGCGCGTGGGTGAGCTGGCAGCCGATCGAGGACTACAACAACATGAAGCCCGGCGGGGAGTCCGCGGCCGGGATGAACTGGGGCGAGATCCAGGTCCCCTTCGACTGCCCGGCCTCGGCCACGCCGCAGACGTGCCGGATCCGGACCAACACGAAGTTCGACACGATGCGGAACTTCACCCACTACATCCGGCCGGGTGACCGGCTGACCGGGGTGGACGACCCGGCGTCGACGGCCGCCATGCGCGGCGAGGACCTGGCGACGGTCGTGCACACGAACGCGGGCACGGACGCCCAGGACGTCACCCTCGACCTGTCCGGCTTCCGCGGCATCCGCCCGGGTGCCTCGGTGACGCCGGTCGTCACCGACGTCACGGGTGCGTTGAAGCGGGGCAAGCCGGTGAAGGTGACTTCGGCGCACGCCACGTTGCGGGTGCCCGCGCGCTCGGTGACGAGCTTCCTGGTCGACGGCGTCTCCGCGACGGCGGCCGGCACGGGCCTGGGCTCGGGCAAGCCGTTCGCCTTCACCGGCGTGCAGAGCGGCAAGACGCTGTCGGCGGAGAACGGCACCCTGGTCCAGCGCACGACCGACGCCTCGGCGGCCGCCCAGCGCTGGACGCTGGCCGACCGCACCGGCCGCTACGGCAACCGCGACCGGTTCACGATCACCAACACGGGCACCGGCCAGGTGCTGGCCACGGCCGGCGGCGCGGTGGCACTGGCCCCGGCGGGCACGTGCGACCCGGCCGCGCAGTGGACGCTCTCCACGACCGGCGACGGCACGTGGACGTTCGTCAACGCGGCGACCGGGCAACTGCTGGACGTGCCGGGCGAGTCCCGCGACGACGGCGCCCGGATCGGCCTGTACCGGCCGACCAACGGCCCGAACCAGCGCTGGCAGGCCGTGGCCCGCTGACCGCGGTCCGTCGTCGGCGGCCCACCGGCGCGGCCCTCGCCGGACCGGGGGCCCTGGGCCGGTAGAGTTCACCCGGACCCGTTGAAACGCCAGCGGTGGTCTTGGTTGACGCTGCTGGCGAGCTCATCCCCGTGCTCGCCGCTTGACGCATGGGAGGGGTGGGCCTTGCCGACCACTGGCGACGGCATGGCGGAGCGGGTCGACGAGCTGAACGCCGTACTGGCCGATCTCGTCGGGGTCCTCGAATCGGTGTCCGACACACCCGGGCTGCTCGACGCGGTCTGCGGCGAGGCGGTCCGCGTGGTGCCGGACGCGGACCTGGCCAGCATCATGGTGGTCCGCGACGGCGTGACGCAGACGGCGGCCTTCACCGACGAGCGCGCCCGGCGCATCGACGACGTACAGTACGCGGCGGGCGACGGTCCCGGCCTGGTCGCGGCGCTGACGGGCGAAGTCGTGCGGGTGACCGTCGGCGAGACGGACGAGCAGTGGCCCGAGTTCGTGGCCGCGGCGAAGGAAACCGGCGTCGGCAGCTACCTGGCGGTCCCGCTGCGCGTGGACGACACCCTGGTCGGCGCGGTCACGCTGTTCGGCTTCGGCGCCCACGGCTACCACGAGTTCGACACGAAGGTGCTGCGCCTGTTCACGTTGTGCGTGGAGACGGTCCTGCGCCTGACCCGCCGCTACCGCGAAGCCCGGCGCCTGGCCGACGAGCTGCGCAACGCGATGGAGACGCGCGCGGTGATCGAGCAGGCCAAAGGCATGCTGATGCTGATCCACCGGGTCAGCGAGGACGCCGCGATGCAACGCCTGATCGTGGAGTCCCAGCACACGAACATCAAGCTCCGCGACGTCGCGGCCCGCTTCACGAGGAGGATGAGCTCGGCCGACGGCGGCCCGCCGCGCCACTGAACATCGTCCCGAGACCATCCTGGACCGGCTCCGCACCGAGCCGGTCCAGCGCGTCCCAGACGGTGACGGCGGTGGCGGTCAGCACCGGTTTGCCGAGCCGCGCTTCCAGCTCACCGAGCAGCGGCGTGGTGTGCAGGGCGGTCTCGGGCAGGAGCACGGCTTCGGCGTCGTCGTGCGCGCCGGCTTCGGCCAGTCCGGTGATCCGCGCCGGGCTCCAAGTGGCCAGGTCCCGGTCCGAGCCGGCGCCGGCCGAGACCGCGTGCACCGTCTCGACGCCCGCCTCGGCGAGGAACGCGGAGAACCGGGCGGTCAGCTCCGGGTGGTAGACGGAAGCGAGTGCGACGCGCCCGGCGCCCAGCCGCTCGAGCGCGGCGAGGTAGGCGAGTGAAGTGCTGCTCGCGGGCACCCCGAGGTGCGCGGCGAGCGCGCCGGCCTGGGCGCGGCGCCGTCGAGCCCGCGGGTGAAACTGCAGCTCGAGCAGGCCCAGCTGACGACGTCCGGGGTGGTGGCGAACGCGTCGGCGGCCCGGGTGAGGCGCTCGGGCGCGCCGATCTCGCGCACGGCCGCGGTCTGGCCTGCCGCGTCCGACCGGCCGGCGGCCGGGCCCCACGCCGGATAGGCGAAGCCGACGCCGATGGCCGGGTCGAGCCGCCGGCACAGCTCGGCGAAGTCGTCCTCGCCGCGGTCGCGGGTCGGGTACAGCAGTCCGAGTTCCACGCCCCCGGGCTACCCGGATTTGGCGGACGGGCGCCGGTGCAGGAGGTCGAACCGCGACCACATGGCCTCCGCCGCCTCGATCGACTCGCTCGTGCGGGCCGGGTCGACCGCCGCCAGCTGGGCGACGATCGCCTGGACCAGGGCCATGCCCGCGGTCAGGGACGGGAAGAACGTCACGCCCTCGGCGGGCACCATCAGCACGTGCTCGGCCGCGCCCGCGAGCGCCGGGCTGGCGGCGTCGGTGACGGCGAAGACGCGCGCGCCGCGGCTCTTCGCCTCGTTCGCCGCCAGGACCGTGCTCTCGTAGAGGCGCCAGAAGCTGATGGCGACCAGGACGTCGTCGCCGGTCAGCTTCGCCGTCTGGTTGGCGAGCTCCGCGTCGCCCGCCGTCACGGCGTGGACGTCGTAACCGGCCAGGCGCGCGTTGTGCGCCATCGCGATCCCGACCGCCGCGTAGCTGCCGTCGGCGATGACCAGCGTGCGGCGGGCCGCGCCGATCGCGCGGGCGACTTCGCGCAGCACCTCCTCGTCGAACCGGCGGTTGAGCAGGGCCAGGCCGTCGAGGTCGCGGCGCAGGGACGCCGAGCCCGGCGAGTCGACACCCCGGTGCTCCTCGGCGACCTGCGGCGCGCTCAGCGACGACATGTACCGCGCCCGCAGCTCCTGCTGCAGCGCCGGCCACCCGGCGAAGCCCAGCGCCTGCGCCGTGCGCGTCACGGTCGCGACGTTGACGCCGGCGAGCTGCGCCAGCTCGGCCGTCGACCCGAACGACGCCCGCCGCGGCTGGGAGACCAGCACCTCCAGCACGGCGGCCGACTTCGGCCGCAGGCCCCGCGCGGGCAGCCGGTCGCGCAGCCACGTCTCGAAACCGTCGTCGGTCTCCGCCACTTCGGTGCCTCCCCTCGTCCGCGTAGACCGTAACGCAGCGAGTTCGTCTTGCAATGAACGTTGCAAATTCCGAGAAACGCAGTATACGTTGTCCGCACTCCCCGACGCCCGGACACGGAAGGCGTTCCCCATGACCCTGCTGGCGCGACTGGACCGGCTCCCGCTGAGCCGGCCCCACTACAAACTGCTGCTCATCGGCGGGCTCGGCTACACCTTCGACGGCATGGACTCGGCGGTCGTGGCCTTCCTGCTGCCCAGCGCCAAGGCCGCGTGGGGGCTCGACAACGGCCAGCTCGGGCTGATCGGCTCCGCGACGCCGTTCGGCTTCCTCTTCGGCGCGATCGCGGCCGGCCTGCTCGGCGATCGCATCGGCCGCAAGAAGGTCATGATGTACGCGCTGGCCTTCTACGCGCTGTTCTCGGTCATCGCGTCCTTCTCACCCAACTACGAGGTCTTCCTCGGCGCCCGCGTGCTGGCCGGCGCCGGTGCGGGCGCGGAAAGCGCGATCATCGCGCCGTTCCTGTCCGAGTTCGTCCCGGCCAAGCGGCGCGGCTGGTTCGTCGGCGCGCTCGCCGGGTTCTTCTCCTTCGGCTTCGTCGCGGCCGCGCTGATCGGGCGGTTCGTGGTGCCGTCGTTCGACGAAGGCTGGCGCGTCGCGCAGCTCGTCACCGCGCTGCCGATCGTGATGCTGCTGTGGTGGCGCCGGTCCCTGCCCGAGTCGCCGCGGTTCCTGCTGGCGCAAGGGCGGTCGACCGAAGCCGAAAACGTCGTCGCGAAGCTGGAGCGCGACGTCGAACGGGCGACCGGCGCGGTCCTGCCGCCGGTGCCGCCGTCCGGCGCGCAGCCCGCGACCGAGACGCCGAAGGTCAACCTGTTCAGCGCCCTGAAGTTCCTGTGGAGCCCCGCGATGCGGCGCCGGACGGCGGTGATCTGGACAGTCTGGTTCGTGATCACGTTCTCCTACTACGGTTTCTTCTCCTGGATCCCGACGCTGCTCGTGGAGCGCGGCATCACGGTGACGAAGAGCTTCGAGTTCTCGATCATCATCTACCTGGCCCAGGTGCCCGGGTACTTCTCGGCCGCGTGGCTGTCCGAGCGGCTCGACCGCAAGCACACGATCGCGCTGTACCTCGCGGGTTCGGCGGTGAGCGCGTTCTGGCTGAGCCAGACGAGCGCGCCGTGGTCGATCACCCTCGCCGGCGCGGTGCTGTCGTTCTTCCTCAACGGCACGTACGCCGGGGTGTACTCCTACACGCCCGAGGTGTTCCCGACCTGGATCCGCGCCAGCGGCACCGGCCTGTCCAGCGCGTTCGGCCGGGTCGGCAGCATCCTGGCCCCGACGATCATCGGCCTGTCCGCGGCGAGCCTCGGCTTCGCCGGCGTCTTCGGCCTGACGACGGCGGTGCTGGCCGCCGGCGTGCTCTGCGTGCTCGTCTTCGGCCTGTCCACCGCGGGCCGGTCCCTGGAAGAACTGACCGAACACGGCGCCCCGAAGGCGGTCGCGAAGGAGATGACGAAGTGACACTGTCCACAGTGGAAGAACGGGTGCGGACCGAGCTGGGCGTGCGGCTGTTCACGGTCCTCGCGTGGATCCCGGAGCGCGGGGCGTTGCGGCGCGTGCACAGCAGCCACCCGGCGGAGTACCCGGTGGGCGGCGAGAAGACGGTGGAGGTCGCGGCCGGCTGGCTGGACCGCTGCATCACCGCGCGGGAGCCGTACTTCGGCCCGGACCGCGCGGCGGTGCGCGAGATCTTCGCCGACCACGAGCTGATCGAATCCCTCGGCTGCGGCTCGATCATCAACGTGCCGGTGGTGTCCGGCGGCCGCACGCTCGGGGTGCTGAACATCCTCGACGCGGAAGGCGCGTACGACGAGAAGTCGGTCGCACTGGCCGAATCCCTGGCCCCGCTCGCGGTGCCGGCCCTGCTGGAGGTGACCCGGTGAACCTGGTGCTGCGCAACGCCCGTCTGCTCGACCCGCGCTCCGGCGAATACACCGAGGGCGACCTGCGGTGCGCCGACGGCCGCATCGTGGAAACGGGCCCCGGGCTCACCGCGCCCGACGTGCCTTCCCTCGACCTCCGCGGCGCGGTCGTGCTGCCGGGCCTGGTGGACGCGCACGTCCACGTCACGGCGTCGACGGCGGACCTGGGCTCGCTCCCGTCGACGTCACCGTCCTACGTGACCGCCCACAGCGCCCGCACGATGAGCCGCATGCTGGACCGCGGCTTCACGACGGTCCGCGACGCGTCGGGCGCCGACTACGGCCTGGCGGACGCCCAGTCGGAGGGCCTGTTCCGCGGCCCCCGCCTGCTGTTCTGCGGCCGCGCGCTGAGCCAGACGGGCGGCCACGGCGACAGCCGCACCAGGGGAGCCCACGCGAAGGACGACCACCCGTGCTGCGCGGGTCTCGGCCGCGTGGCCGACGGCGTCGACGCGGTCCGCGCGGCCGCCCGCGACGAGCTGAGGAAAGGCGCCCACCACATCAAGGTGATGGCCTCGGGCGGCGTCGCCTCCCCGACGGACCGCATCGATTCGACCCAGTATTCGGCCGACGAACTGCGCGCGATCGTCGAGGAGGCATCGGCGGCCAACCGTTACGTGGCGGCCCACGCGTACACGGCTCGGGCGATCAACCGCGCCCTGGAACTGGGCATCCGGTCGATCGAGCACGGCAACCTGCTGGACGAGCGGAGCGTTTCGCTGTTCCTGGAGCACGACGCGTACCTGGTGCCGACGCTGGTGACGTACTGGGCGTTGAAGGAGGAAGGTCGCGAGCACGGCCTCCCGGAGTCGAGCTGGCGCAAGGTGGACGACGTCCTGGGCGCGGGGTTGTCGGCCCTGGAGCGCGCGGCCCGCGGCGGGGTGAAGATCGTCTACGGGACGGATCTGCTGGGCGGGATGCACCGGCACCAGAACCACGAGTTTCGCCTGCGCGGAGAGGTCCAGACGCCGTTGGAGGTCATCCGTTCGGCCACCTCGACGGCGGCGGACCTGGTGAACCTGACGGGGGAGATCGGCACACTGGCGGTGGGTGCGTATGCGGACCTGCTGGTGGTGGCGGGGGATCCGCTGGCGGACATCGGGGTTTTGGCGGAGCCGAAGAACTTCACCCACATCGTGCAGGGCGGGACGGTGGTCGGGGGTACGGCCGCCTGAACTTCGGGGGGTGGGTGGTGCCCCGGTGTTGCCGGGGCACCCACCTGCGCTACATCAGCAACGCCACCACTGGACCGCGGCGAGCGCGGCGGCGGCGATGGCTGCGTAGGTGGAGAAGTAGTGCACGAATAGCTCCTTGAAGAACCGCTGTTTCGGGGGATAGGCCATGCCGGCTTCGGGGGCCTAACATGGATCAAGCTACCCGGAGTAGACCGAGAGTCGCGGACTTCAAACCGAGAAGCGGTATCACCGCGCTCTCAGAAACCACTCCGGGTGCTGGTGTGCTTGATCGCAAGCACCCTGCGGGTGAAATAGTGCCCACGATCAGGCACTGTTGCAAGGATGTGACGCGACTTCACCCGTTAGTGGCGGTGTGGCCTGCTGTTTTGCGGCGGACACGCCATGGCGACCGTCCCCTCGTCTCCTCTGCGCGCGTCGGGGATGAACCCTTCGACGTCCACCGTGACCTCGTCCAGCCGCGCCTGCAGCCGGTCCGCTTTGAGGTCGCGTCCGCGGCCCCGGTAGAACGCGATGGCCTCCGTCCACGCCTCGATCGCGTCGTGCGGGTTGTGCAGCCCGCACAGGATCTCTCCCAAGGCCTCCAGCGCCCGGGCCTGGCCCGATGCCGTATGGGCCTTCCGTGCCAAGGCCACAGCGGCCCACGCCAGCCGCAGTGATTCGCGGGCGCGGCCTTCGGTGTGCGCGAGCCGGGCGCGGACGGTGCAGAGCTTCATGGACGCCGTCAGGTCTTCGCGGTCTTCGAGGTTGGCCAGCGCCTGGCGGCAGTGCATGTGGGCGAGCTCCGGGCGCCGCTCGTACGTGTGCAGGGCGGCAAGGGCCGTGTGCGTCGCGATCTGTCCCATCGTGTCGCCCAGGACGGTGCGGGCGTGCAGGGCGCGGTGGTAGTGCGGGAGGGCCTGCGCGTGCTGGTCGAGGTCCGCGAACGCATCGCCGAGGTAGTGCTCGGCGATGCCTTCCCGGACGGGGTCGGGTGACCGGCGCGCGAAGTCGATGCACCACCGGAAGAGACTGATCGCCTCGGCGTGCTCGCCGCGGCGGTGGTGGAGGCGGCCGAGGTTGATCTTGACCGTGAGGATCCCGACGGTTTCGTCGTACTCCGTCGCGATTTCCAGCGCCCGATCGAGGTAGTGGCGAGCTTTCTCGCAATCACCGAGGGCCAGGTGGCGTTCCCCGAGGTCGTTGAGGGACGACGCTTCGGCGACGACGTCCCGCGTGGCCCGGGCCGCCCGGATCGCCACCTGCAACCCCTGGGTGATGGCCGAAGTGCACCCGTGGCGTTCCCAGCTGTCGGTCAGCAGGTGCGGGAGCGCGATCGCGTAGTCCCACTGCGCACGACGTTCGCATTCGCGGATCAAGGCGGACAGGTTGTCGCGCTCGCGCAAAGCCCACTGCGTCGCGGCCGTGGCCGTGTCGAACGTGAGGGGCACGATCCCGGGCTCGGCCGGGAGCATCGGCGGGCGGCCGCGGTAGGGGTGCGCGATCAGGTGGGCGCGCAGCGCGGTCTGCAGGTAGTGCGACGACAGCCGGCGCAGCGGGCCCGGGTCGTCGTCCGGGATCAGGGTCCGCGCGTACCGGTGGAAGATGTCGGGGACGCGGTAGCGATCGGGTTCGCCGGGCTGGTCGACGAGGTGCCACGCGACGAGGTTCTCCAGGGCCCGGTGGGTGGCTTCGGCCGGGTGATCGCTCGCGGACAGCAGCGTGCCGACGTGGATTTCGGTGCCGGGGTGGTACCCGAACAGCCGGAAGACGTCCTGGGCGGTGGGGTCGAGGGCCTGGTAGGACCCGGAAAACGTGGTGCGGAGGCCGACGTCGTCCCCGTCGTCGCCGATGCTCAGCAGGGTTTCCGGGTCCCGCAGCTGGTCGAGCATGGTGTCGAGGCTGACCCCGGCCCGCCCGGCGGCTCGCTGGGCCAGCAGGGTCAATGCGAGCGGAAGTCCGTCGCCGAGCAGCGTCAACGCGCGCGCAGCTTCCGGCTCTTCCTCGGCCCGTCCGCGCATCCGCTTGCTGAGCAGCGCGAACGACTGTTCTTCGTCGAGGTGGCCGAGCTTCGTGGTGGGGATGTCGTGCCTGCGGGCCAGCGCGGCGAGGGAGTTGCGCGAGGTGAGCAGCACCGTGCACGACTCGAGGACGTCGACGAGGTCGTCCACCTGGTCCGAACCGCCCGCGTTGTCGAGGATGACGAGCATCGGCCGCCGGACGGCGAGCAGCGAACGCAGCTGGGTGGCCCGTGCCGTGGCGCTGACCAGGTGGTCGACCGGGTAGTCGAGCGCGGTGAGGGTCAGGTCGACGACCTCGTCGGTCGTCCTCGCCGGTCCCGGCCCGAACCCCCGCAGGTCGATGCAGACGATGCCGCCGGGGAAGTGGTCCGCGGACCGGTGCGCCCAGTGTGCGGAGAGGGCGGTTTTCCCGATGCCCGGTAGTCCGCTGACGATGGCCGCGTGCGCGTGGCCGGTGCCCGGCGCGAGCAGGTGCCGGTCGAGCGCGTCGAGCGCGTCCGCCCGGCCGACGAACCCGCGGAGGTTCCGGGGCAGCCCGACGCGGATCGCGCCGGCGGCGGGCTTCGGGGTGGGCCGCGGCACGGGCTTCGCCTTCGTGCCCGGGTAGCGGTCCCGCAGGTGCGAGTGGTGCTCCCGCAGGTCCGTGGCCGCGTCCCGGTCGCCGGCCGCCGCGAATTCCTTGAGCACCGCTTCGACGTAGGTGCGTGCTTCGTGCGACTGGCCCAGTGCGTAGAGGGCCGTGACCCGGAGCTTCACGAACGTCGGCTCGCCCCCGTACGGGTGAGGTACTTCGCTCAGCTGCTTGAGCGCTTCGCCGGGCCGGCCGGTCGTCAGCAGTTCGGCGGCGAGGAAACTGTGCGCGGGTGCCCAGTCCGCGGCCATCGTGTGCCGCCGCCAATTCTGCGCGGGTTCGGTGGTCAGGCCGGCGAGCGGCTCGTCGCGCCACAACGCGAGGGCTGCACGTGCGACCTCGCATGCATTTTCATGGTCGCCGTCGACGCTGGACCGCCGGGCGCGGTGCATTTCGTCGGTGAATCGGCGAAAATCAACGAGATCGGGAGCGATATCGAGGAGATAACCACCGTTCAGTGCGCGGATCGAAGGCGGCTCGTCGGTCTCGTCGAGGCTCTGCCGCAGGCGGTTGATCGCTTTGTACAACGCTTCTTTGGGATTGGCCGGTGGGGCTCCGTCGCTCCACGCCCAGTTCAGCAAGTGGTCCTGCGAGAAACGCTTTCCCGGGTCGGTGAGCAGGGCAGCGAGCAGGTGGCGCGCTTGCCGGGACCCCCAGTCCTCGGTCAGGTTCCCGTGCATCCGCACCGTTGTCTGCCCGAGAATTCCGTACGCGATCTCCATTCTTCGTTCCTTTCCCCTCTCCTTCCGTCAGCCTTGCATCGTTTTGGTTAATCGGCGACGACGGCGCGATAACGATCGATTGTGTCGGAGAACTGGCCAAGGTTTGTCCGTGCTTTGTCCGTCGCGTGGGAAGCCCGCCGGGAGCGCGGCCCCGGAAGCTCTCGTCGCGGAACACCCGACGACGGCGAGGGGATGCTCGATGAGCGAGTTGTGGGTACGAGGGCCGGTCGGCCTGGACGCCGGTGCGCGCGTCACGCGACCGCGGTGCCGCGCGGTGCTGGTCGTGGTCCCGTCGGTGACCGCCGGCACCCGGCTGGTCGAGCTGGTTTCCCTGCTGGAACCGGATTTGCGCGTCCAGGTGGTCTACACCGTGCCGCACACGACGGAACGCTGGCCGGGCGCCGAAGAGTTCGTCCGCGGCCTGCACGGCCTGGTGCTGCCGTGGGAGCAGGCCGTCGCCCACCGGTTCGACCTGGTGCTGGCGGCGAGCCCCCGCCAGTTGGCCGAGCTGCACGGTCCCGTCCTCCTGGTCGGGCACGGCGCCGGTCCGGTGTCCCGCCGGTTCAGCCGGAAGGCGGGCCACGCCACCGAACCCACCACCGGCTTCGACCGCGAGCTGCTGACCTTCCGCGGGCGGGTGCTGCCGTCGGTGCTCGGCCTCGGCACCGACGCCGAGGCGGACCTGGTGCGCGAGCGGTGTCCCGAGGCGCTGCCGAACGCCGTGGTGGCCGGGGACATCTGCTACGACCGGATGCGGGCGAGCCGGCACCGGCGTGAGGCGTACCGCGCCGCGCTCGGGGTGGCGCCGGACCGGCGGCTCGTCGTGATCAGCACGACGTGGTTCACCGATTCGGCGTTCGGCAGGCTGCCGCGGCTGTACCGGGACGTGGTCGACGCGCTCCCGGCCGGGGAGTTCGCCGTCGCCGCGGTCCTGCACCCCCTCGTCTGGGCGGTGCACGGACGGCGCCAGGTCAGCGCGTGGCTGTCCGACGCGGTCGCGCGCGGCCTGCTGCTGATCCCGCCGGAATCCGGGTGGCAGGCGACGATGCTCGCCGCCGACTGGGTGATCGGCGACCACGGTTCGACGACGGGCTACGCGGCGGCGATGGGCTGTCCCGTGACCTACGTGTCGATGCCGGCCGGGCAGCCGCGGGAGGGGAGCGTCGCCGCCGCGGTCCGGGCGCACGCCTTGCCACTGACCTGGGGACGCCCGCTGCCCGGGCAACTCGATTCCGCTCGTGCACGCGTTGCCGGGCTCTCGGCGGCCGCGGCCGGGGCGATCACGTCCCGGCCGGACCGCGCGGCGGAGATCCTGCGGGACGCGATGTACCGGCTGCTCGAACTCTCGGCTCCCGGCGCCCCGGCCGTGCCACCGCTGGTGCCCGCCGCGCTTCCGCTGCCGGAGTGGTCGGCGTGACGGCCCCGGGCGTGTGGCGGGTGCGCGTCCGGCTGGCGCGGTCGAGCGTCGCGCTCCTGGTGGCCGACGCCCGCGCCGCCGCCGAGGCGTGGGCCGTGTGCGCCGACGTCGTCCTGACCGGCGTCCACGGTTCTCGCGGTGCGGCGGTGACCGCGATCCGCCGTGCGGCCGGGCGTTACCCGGGCGCCGCCGTGGCGCTGGCCTGGTCCGACGACGGCGCGCTGCTCGCCGGGTCGCGGTCAGTCGTCGGTGAGTTCCCCGGCCCGGGGGTCGCCGAGCTCGGCGTAGAGCCGCCGGGCTTCCGCGCGGTGCTCGCGGGCGTGCTCGAGGTCGTCGTGCCGGGCCTCCAGCTCGGCGAGCGCGGCGAGGATTTCGGCGGTGTAGTACGGCGAATCGAGCGGGCGGATCACCGCCAGCGCGTCGAGTAGCCGCGTCCGGGCTTCGCCGGGACGGCCGTGGCGCTCGTGCAACCGGGCGAGCGCCGTGACGACGCGGGCGTGCTGGTTGGCGTCGCCCAGCTCGGCCATCGCCGTGGCGGCCGCGGTGAGCTCGGCGGCGGCCGCCTCGTCCCGGTTCAGCTCGATGAAGAGTTCCCCGCGGCGACGGCGGGCCAGCGCCACCCCGCGCCGCAGGCCGATCTGCGTGTGCAGCTCGGCGCTGCGCTCGTACAGCTCGAGGGCCCGCTCGAGGTCGCCGTCGCGCCGCGCCGCGGCGGCGAGCCGGGACACCGCGGTCGCCCGCGTCGGCCCGTGGTTCTCGCGTTCACCGATCTCGAGCGCCACGGCGTTGTGGGCGGCCGCGTCGTCGAACCGGCCGAGCTGTTCCAGCGCGTACCCGAGCTGACTGTGCAGCCGCGCTTCGACCAGCGGCCGGCCACACCGCCGGGTCGCGGCGATGCCCACGGCGGTGAGTGCGAGGAAGGGTTCGTAGTCGCGGTTGTAGAGGAAGTACCCCCAGGACGCCTCGCACAGCTGCCACACCTCGGTGTCCCAGCCCCGCGCCGCGGCTTCGCGGACCACCACCCGGATCACCTGCTGGTCGCGTCGCCACCAGTGGATCGCCTGGTCCCGGTCGGCGAAGGTCCCGGTGGCCGGCCCGGCGAGCGGGGCGAACCGCGGCCGGAACGGGTGGATGAGCTCGTCCGCGGCGATCGCGCGGTCGACGTACCAGCGGACGTACGCGCGCACCGCCGTCAGGCGCTGGGGTTCCGGCGTCTCGCGTTCGCACCGGGCGCGGGCGTCGTCGCGGACCACGTCGTGCTGGCTGACGACGTCGTCGTGCTCGCTCAGCAGGTTGGCCTCGACCAGTTCGTCGGTCAGGCCGTCGAGGCTGTCGACCGGCGTGGCGAGGACGTGGGCCAGCGCGTCGAGGGCGAGGTGCTCGCCGGGCAGCAGACCGCAGAGGCGGTAGAGCTCGGCTGCGGCCGGTGACAAGGATTCGTACGACGCTTCGAACACCTTTCGCGTGCTTTCGGCCGCCGGTGCGTGGCGGAATTCCCGGGCGAGGCTTCGTTCGGGACGCGTGCGAAGGCGGGCTCCGACGACCGCGATGCGCAGCGGGAGACCGCCGCAGGCGCGCAGGATGCCCGCGGCCGCGGCCGGATCGGCGTCGAGGCGCCCGCGCCCGGCGCGGACGTCCAGGAGCGCGTGGGCGTCCCGGTCGGCCAGCGGTTCGACCGGGACGATGTCCGCGCCGTCCAGGCTGAGCCCGCTGAGCTGGGTGCGGCTGGTGACGAGGACGAACGCGGTCGGGGCCGCGGGCAGCAGGGCGCGGACCTGTCCCGCGAAGACGACGTTGTCCAGCAGGAGCGCCAGCGAGTGCCCGCTGGTGAAGGCGCGGAACAACGCGGCGCGCTGGCCGGTCTGGGCGGGGATGTCGTCCGCCGGGACCCCGAGCGCGGTGAGGAAGCCGTGGAGCGCGATGTCGGGCGATTCCGGGCTTTCGTCGTCCGACGCGAAACTCGCGTAGAGGACGCCGTCGGGGAAATCGTCGCGGCGGGTGGTGAGCCA
Source organism: Amycolatopsis sp. cmx-4-83 (assembly GCF_046548815.1). Lineage (NCBI taxonomy): Bacteria > Bacillati > Actinomycetota > Actinomycetes > Pseudonocardiales > Pseudonocardiaceae > Amycolatopsis > Amycolatopsis sp. cmx-4-83. The sequence goes on from NZ_JAEBEF010000004.1 coordinate 38,341, forward strand.
ATGGACGGCGAGAGCTGTTTTTCCGACGCCGCCGACACCGGTCAGGACGGCGATCCGCGGGTGCTCACGACGGTGCCCCCGCAGGGAATCGAGCTGGGCGAGTTCGCGGTCACGCCCGACCATCCCGGGTGGCGGTGGTGGCAATTGGATCGGTCTCGGCCGCGCTGTGTGGTGGTAACGTGCCGTGCGGCGCTTCTGCCCCGGACGCGTCATGGTTCCCCTCCCCGATGCAGGCCCGACCTTCCGGTCTACCGGTTTTGCGGCCGCGGCGGGAGGTCAGTGTGCGCAGTTACACAACACGGAGAGTGTCACTCCATTGTGGACTACTCTCAGTTCATCGAATTGCTCACTGTGTGCTATTGCTTTCCCCCGCGCGGGCGCATCGGGACGCGGTGTTGTTGCAGCAAGCGATAGATCTTGCCGTAGGAGACGTCGTGTGCGTCGGCGAGCGCGCGGACGGTTGCGCCGTCCAGGTAATCGGCGATCACCTCGTCGGTGTCGAGCTCGCGTTTGATGCCGCGACCGGTTCGGGGCAGGTCGGCGCCGTTGCGGCGCAGCAGAACGCCGGTCCAGCTCAGTGAGAGCCGGTAACGCCGGGCGATTTGCGTGACGGTCGCGCCGTTCTCCCAGTCCTGCACCATCCGGCGATTGCGATCGCTGCGCCCGGCGGCGTCCCGATCGGGTTGTTCCGGCGTGTCCATGCGTGCTCCCGTGACAGTCGCGTGCGTGGTGCTCGGTTCTCGCGATTGTCCCGCATGCCCGGGCTCGAATCGAGCGGCATCCGAGCGTTTCGGTGACGGGGTTCTCGTGCAGGTGCACGCGTGCTGCGCATGGATTCAGTGTTGCCGTCGCAAAGCCAGAACGTCGAGCCGTCCGGCCGGGGCCGACGGGTGAAACTCCACAGTGGACCGGCGGGGTCGGCGGCGGGCGCCGCCGACCCGTGCCGGCTACCAGTTCCGGACCGCCGGTGCGTAGCCCGCCGGCTTGGTGCCCACCTTCAAGCCCGGGCTCACGATCCAGTTCTGGTACTCCGCCGTGAACATCCGGTACACCGACGCCGGCGCGACCGCGCTCGCCTCGTCCAGCAGCTTCCGCTGCTCGGCCGGGAGCTCGAAGTCCAACGCGGCCATGCTCTTGCCCAGCTGCTCGGCACTGCTGGCGCCCACGATCGCCGACGCGATGCCCGGCTGGGTGGCCACCCAGTTGATCGCCACCTGGGCCATCGTCACGCCCAGCTGGGCCGCCACCTGCTCCAGCGGCTTCAGCAGCTGCCAATCGCGGTCGGTCCACTGGTTGTCCGCGTCGCTGAAGCGGCCCGCGCCGCCGTTGCGGTACTTGCCCGTCAGGAAGCCGCCGGCCAGGGGGCTCCAGGCCGTGACGCCCAGGCCCAGTTCCTGGCCCATCGAGACGTGCTCGGTCTCGATCTCGCGCTGCACCAGGGAATACGGCAGCTGGAGGTTGATCATCGGGGCCAGCGAATGGGCCTCGGCGTACGTCTGGGCGCGGGCGGCGTACCAGCTCGGGACGTCGGACAGGCCCGGGTAGCGGATCTTGCCCGCGCGGACGAGGTCGTCGAACGTGCGGACGACCTCCTCCACCGGGGTGATGCGGTCCCACGTGTGCAGCAGGAACAGGTCGACGTAGTCCGTGCCCAGCCGGCGCAGCGACGCCTCCAGGGCGCGGATCATGTGCTTGCGCCCGTTGCCGCCCGCGTTGGGGTCGGCCGGGTCGACGCTGTTGGTGAACTTGGTGGTCAGGACCACCCGGTCGCGCGTGCCCGTTTCGGCGATCAGCTTGCCGAGGATCGTTTCGCTTTCGCCCGCCGTGTAGAAGTCCGCCGTGTCGAGGAAGTTGCCGCCTTCGTCGAGGTACTTGCGGAAGATCGGGCGGACCTCGTCCTCGGTCTTCCCGTAGGCGGCGTGGAAGCCGCCGGTGCCGAAGTTCATCGTGCCGAGGGCGAGCCTGCTCACGCGCAGACCGGAGCGGCCGAGGAGGTAGTACTGGTCGAGAGGCATGGGAAGGGCTCCTGGGAAAGGGAAATCCGTTGACTTCTCCACCGTGCCCGCGCATTTTTGGACCCGCAAGTCCACTAGTGGTGGCCGTCACCCGAGGGCACGACGAAACTCACCGTCTTGCTGTCCAGCACCTTGTGGGTGGGGTCGGCGAGCCCGATCCACACGCGGTGCGGACCCGGCGGCAGCGCCTGGATGATGAGCGGCTCGCCACTGGCGTCGGCCCAGTGCCACGGCGCGTCGTCGACCGTCACGTGGATGTGGCCGACGCGTGGGGAGACGTCGAGGGCGGCCGGGCCGTAGACCGGGACGATCCGCAGGTTCTCCGCGCGGTACCGGAGCACCACGAGCCCCATCGCGAGCTGCTCGGGCAGCGGCGCGTCGACGACGAGCGCGGGCGGCGGCTGCGAAGGGAGCGGGACGACCGGCGCCGGGGCCCAGCCGGCCGGGGCGGCGGGTGGTGCGGGCGGCGCCGCGCTCGGCGAACAGGCGGCGGCGAGCGCGACGACGGCGGTCAGGACGGCTCCGCGGATCAGGTGCGTCATGCCCTCGACGCTAGGTTTTCCATGGTCGGCTTCGCGCCCGTCGGACGACGCTGCCGGCGTACGTCGCCGGGCAGGCGCCCCGATGCGGTGGGGTCGGCCGCATCGGGGCGCGTGGACTCAGCGGCAGCGGTAGCTCGCCGCCGTGGCCGGGTCGCCGTGGCCGGTGTAGCGCGAGACCTTCGGGTACGCGCACAGGTCACGGGTCGCGCCGCTCGCGGTCGCCGCCGCGAGGGTGGCCGGGGCCTTGCCGTGCTCGACCCAGTCGACCAGCGCGCCCAGCGGGTTCGACGGCTGCGGGCCGATGCCGCCGCCGCAGTGCTCGACGCCCGGGGCCAGGAACAGCCGGTAGAAGTCGTTCACCCGCTGCGGGCCGCCCAGTGCGCGCTCGACCTGCTGGCGGTAGTACAGCGCGCCGCCGGGCGGGATGAGCTGGTCGCTCGTGCCGACGTAGGTCAGCAGCTTGCCGCCGGAGCGGCGGAACGCCGACAGGTCGGGGTCCGACGTGCCGATCACGCCGTCGTACTCGCGCACCGACTGCCGGAAGACGTCCCGGTACTGCGCGTACGTCAGCTTGGAGGTGTCGAAGCCCGGCTGCTTCTCGAGGAACGACTGCACCCACAGGACGGCCACCTGGAAGCCCGGCGCGGTCAGCGTGCCGTCGGGTCCGGCCTGCGTGCCCGCGACCCACGTGTAGTCCGCGCCCTTCGGCAGCCCGGCCCACAGCTTGCGGCCGCGCTCGTCGGTCGGCCCGGCCCAGATCTTGCGCATGACCTCGGCGTCGGCCGCGGTCACGGTGAACTCGTTGCCGTCGCAGACGACCTTCGTGCCGACCAGGCTGCGCGGGTCGTAGCTGCACTCGTCCGGGTGATCGATGATGCCGTCGGTGACGCCGTCACGCGCGTCGCACGCCTGCACCGCGGCCTTCTGGAACGCCGAAAGCACGCAGTTGCTGGGGAAGTCGTGCTCGTTGTTCATCACGACCTGCGGCCAGAGCGTCGCGACCGCGAACTGCGACCACTCGACGGCCGGGGCGTTCGCGAGGATGCCGTCGAAGTCGCCGGCGTGGTTCTGGGCCTCCGAGTAGCCCTGGCGGCCGCCGGTCGAGCAGCCGGTCCAGTAGGAGAACGTGATCGGCCGCTGGTAGTGGCGTTCCGTGACGGCCTTGCCGAGCACGGCCTCTTCGTGGGCCGACCGGGTGGCGAAGTTCGTCAGCAGGGTGCGGTCGACCTTGCCGCCGGCGGTCAGCGCCCACGACGTGTCGAGCGGGTTCGCGGACACGCCGGCGTCGGTCGTCACGGCGCTGTAGCCGTCCTTGACCGCCTGGGTGAACGGCGCCCCGGACTCGCCGGCGGCGTAGGCGCTGCCGCCGAGGGCCTGCAGGCGCCCGGTCCAGCCGGATTCGGGCAGCCCGACGACGACCTTGACGTGGTCGTGGCCGTCGTGGGTGAGGGTCACGGTGATCCGGCAGAACGCGGGCGCGTCGGTCTTGCGCTCCGCCGACACGGATTCGACCTTCGCGCCGGGCGGGGCCGGCACCGCGACGGCGGCGCACGCCGGCGCGGCCGAAGCCGAGGCGGCGGGTGCGAGCTGCGTGACGGTGGTCAGCAGGAGCGGCACGGCGGCCGCGAGGAGTATGCGTCTCATCGGTCTCTCTGATCGCTTGCGTCTTTCATCCGCTGCGAAAGCTAGGTGCCGGGCCGGGGGCACCGCGCCCGTCGGGTGACGCTGTCGATGTACGTCACTCGGCGCTGAACTGCGGAAACGTGCGTTGGGTAAGGTCGTTTCCATGGTGCTGCGTGGCCGGGAAACCGAGCTGAAGGAGCTGGGCGAGCTCGTCGACGGCCCGGAAGACCGAGCCGGGGTGCTGATCCGCGGCGAAGCGGGCATCGGCAAGTCCGCGCTGGTGACGGAGACGGCGGCCGCGGCGTCGGTCGCCGGGCTGCGGGTGCTGCGCACGACCGGCGCCGAGGGCGAGCAGAACCTCGCGTACGCCGGGCTGCACCAGCTGCTGTACCCCGTCCGTGGCGGGGCGGCCGGGCTGCCGGCGCCGCAGCGTGACGCCCTGCGGACGGCGCTGGGGCTGGCGGACGGCGCTGAGCCGAGCGCCTACCTGGTGGGGCTGGCGGCGCTGACGTTGCTGGCCGAGGAAGCCGTGGCGAAGCCGTTGCTGCTGGTCGCGGAGGACGTGCACTGGCTGGACCGCGCGAGCGCGGACGTTCTCGCGTTCGTCGCGCGGCGGATCGAGACCGAGCCGGTCGTGCTGGTCGCCACGCTGCGCGAGGGCGCGGAGTCACCGCTGCTCGACGCGGGTCTGGCGCCGATGCCGCTGGATCGGTTGGCGGCCGACGACGCGGCGGAGCTGCTGGACTCGGTGGCGCCGCGGCTGGCCCCGGCGGTCCGGACGCGGTTGCTGGCCGAGGCGGCGGGCCACCCGCTGGCGTTGACGGAGCTGCCGGCGGCGGCGGCCGAGCTGGACGGGCTGGACCCGGTGCTGCCGTTGACGGAGCGGCTGGAGCGCGCGTTCACGGCCCGGGTGGCGGCGTTGCCGTCGGCGACGCGGACGGCGTTGCTGGTGGCGGCGCTGAACGAGACGACTTCACTGGCGGAGACGCTGGCGGCGACCAGCACACTGCTCGCGGACGGCGCGCCCGCGACCGGCGCCGGGCAAGGTGCGGCGGCCGACTCTCCCACCACCAGCGCCGATCCCGAAATCCTCGCCCCCGCCGTCGAGGCTCGGCTGATCGAACTCACCGCCGGTGTCGTCACCTTCCGCCACCCCCTCATGCGCTCCGCCATCCCCGCCGCCGCCAACGCTCTCGACCGGCGCCGGGCCCACCTCGCCCTCGTCGAAGCCCTCCAAGACCAACCCGACCGCCGCGCCTGGCACCAGGCCGCCGCCACCGCCGGGCCCGACGAAGCCGTCGCCGAAGAACTCGAGCGCACGGCCGAACGCGCCCGGTACCGGGGCGGAGCCGCCGCCGCGATCGCCGCGCTGGAACAGGCCGCTCGGCTCAGCTGTGCGCCCGGGCCGCGGGCCGATCGGCTGCTCAAGGCCGCCGAACTGGCCGTCGAATCGGGACGGCGGGAGACCGCCGAACGGCTGGTCCGCGAAGCCCGGCCCGCCGACCCTCGACGCCGGGCCACCGCGAGCCGGCTGCTCAGCGAGTTCGAAGACGGCGTCCGCGAAGATCCCGCGCGCGTCGCCGAGCTGGCCGAGGTCGCGCGGGCCGTCGCGGCCGACGGGGAGCACGACGCCGCCATGCGGATCCTCTGGAGCGCCGCCATGCGCTGCTTCTGGACCGAGCCCGGGCCCGCCGCGAGGCAAGCGCTGCTCGACGTCGCCGACCTGCTGCCCGTCCCGGCCGACGACCCGCGGATCGTGGCCGTCACCGCGTACGTCGCGCCGTTCGAGCGGGGCGAGGCCGTCCTCGGGCACCTTCGGGCGCTGGTCGCGCGGACCGGGGCCGATCCCGAGGTCGACCGGTACCTCGGCAGCGCCGCGCTGCAGGTCGGCGCCTTCGACCTCGCCGCCCGGTTCTCCGCGGCCGCCGCGCCCGGGCTGCGCGCGCAGGGGCGGCTCGGGCTGCTGCCGCGCGCGCTCGCCGTGCTCGCCTGGAGCCGCGTGCGGCTCGGGGACCTGGCCGGCGCCGTGCCCGCCGCGGCGGAGGCGGCCCGGTTCGCGCAGGAGACCGGGCAGCCGTTCATGGCCGGGCTGGCCACCGCCGTCCAGGCCGAGATCGCGGCGCTGCGGGGTGACCACCGGCAGGCCGGGGCGCTGGCCGCGGAGGCCGAACGCGCCGGGCTCGCCGCCGGGGCGCGGCCGGTGCTCGCCACCGTCCAGCTCACGCGTGGTCTCGTCAACCTCGGCGAGGGGCGCTTCGAGGACGCCTTCGCCGACCTTCGCCGGCTGCTCGATCCCGCCGACCCCGCGTACCAGCTGGCGTTGCGCGCGTACTGCGTCGCCGAGCTGACCGAAGCCGCCGTCCGGGCCGGGCAGACCGACGTGGTGCGGGACATCCTGGCCGAGCTGGAGCGCCTCGGCTCGACGTCACCCGCGCTGCACATCGGGCTGCGGTACGCGCGCGCCGTGCTCGACCCGTGCGACGAGCGGTTCGCCGAAGCGCTGCAGGCCGACCTGGCCGGCTGGCCCGCCGAACGCGGCCGCGTCCACCTGGCGTTCGGCGAGTGGCTGCGGCGGCAGCGGCGGGTCGTCGAATCGCGGACGCACCTGCGCACCGCCCGCGAGACGTTCGACGCGCTCGGCATGACGACGTGGGCCGAGCGGGCCCGGCGCGAGCTGCGCGGCGCGGGCGAGTCGAGCCCGAACCGCGGTCCGGACGCCCGGGACAAGCTCACCCCGCACGAGCTGAGCATCGCGCAGCTGGCCGCGGAGGGGCTGACGAACCGGGAGATCGGGCAGCGGCTGTACCTTTCGCACCGGACCGTCGGCACGCACCTGCACCGCATCTTCCCCAAGCTCGGCGTGAGTTCGCGCGCCGACCTCGCCGGGACGCTGAAGGCCCTGGAAGGGTGACTTACACCCGCTGCGTCACCTGACGGGCGCGCAGCTCACCGGACACTCCCTAACGTCGTGAAAGTCCCACAGTCTTTCGCGCAGGAGTCACGATGATCAGCAGGAGAAGGTTCGGGCAGGCGTTCGCGGCGGGACTGGCGGCGACCTCCTTGGCGGCCTGCTCGTCCCCGGCCGCCCCCGTCGCGTCCACGGCACCCGACCTGCGGGCCGGGTCCGGCGAGCACACCTCGCTCGGCGAGGTCAAGCACGTCGGCGCCGGGGTGCTTGACATGGCGTACTTCGAGGCCGGCCCGGCGACCGGGCAGCCGGTGGTGCTGCTGCACGGCTGGCCGTACGACCCGTACAGCTACGTCGACGTCGCGCCGATCCTGGCCGCGGCCGGCTACCGGGTGATCATCCCGTTCCTGCGCGGCTACGGGCCGACCGTGTTCAAGTCGGCGGCGACCGTCCGCAACGGGCAGCAGGCCGCGGTGGCGCTCGACGTCGTCGCGCTGATGGACGCCCTCAAGATCGACAAGGCCGTCCTGGGCGGCTACGACTGGGGCGCGCGGACGGTCGACATCATCGCGGCGCTGTTCCCGCAGCGGTGCAAGGCGGTCGTCGCGGTGAGCGGGTACATCGTCACGAACCTGGTGGCCAACCAGAAACCCCTGGCGCCGCAAGCGGAACTCGGCTGGTGGTACCAGTACTACTTCGCGACCGAGCGCGGCCGCGCGGGCTACGCGGCGAACCGCCACGACTTCAACAAGCTGATCTGGAAGACGGCGTCCCCGGCGTGGCACTTCGACGACGCGACGTACGACCGCAGCGCGGCGGCGTTCGACAATCCGGACCACGTGGCCATCGTCGTCCACAACTACCGCTGGCGCCTGAGCCTCGCCCCGGGCGAGCCGCAGTACGACGCCTACGAGCAGAAGCTGGCCACCAGCCCGGCGATCACGGTCCCGTCGATCACGATCGGCAGCGACTTCGACGCGGCGGCCAAGGACGGCAAGGCGTACCGCGCGAAGTTCACGGGCAAGTACGAACACCGGGTCCTCGACGGGATCGGCCACAACGTGCCGCAGGAAGCCCCGAAGCCGTTCGCCCAGGCCATTGTGGACGCCGACCGGATGTGACGTGGCCGGTCGTGAGTGTTCAGGAGGGTCAGAACCCGCCTGAACACTCACGACCGGCGCTCAGCGGGACGCGCGGTGGATGACGTCGACGACGGCGTCGGGAGCCGCCGACGCGATCGCGTGCGGGGAGGGCACCTCGGTGATCGACGCGTGGGCGCGCCGGGCCTCGAAGCGTTCCGCCGCCGGGGGAATCGCCTGGTCGCGCGTCGCAATCAGTGCGTACTTCGCAATGGCAGAAGGGGCTGTGGAGAGCACCTTCTCGTCGAACGCCGCCGCCAGGATCGGGCGCTGGCCCGCTGCGGCGACCGCGGTGTCCAGGGCCGGCAGGCCCGCGGCGAAGAGCGAGGGGTAGCTCGCCGCGTTCACGAACAGGTCCGGGCCGACCGCGTGCGTCGTCGACGGGCCGATCAGCGAGCCCGGGAACCGGGCGTTCAGCTGACCCGCCGTCTCGCCCGCCTCCGGGATGAACGCCGCCGCGTAGACCAGCGCCTTCACCTCGGACGTCGAGCCCGCCAGCTCGCTGATCAGCAGCCCGCCGTACGAGTGCCCGACGAGGATCTTCGGGCCCGGCACGGAATCCAGGACCCCTTGCAGCGAAGCCACATCCGCCGCGACGCCGCGCAGCGGGACCGCCGGCACGAGCACCGGGTAGTGCTCGGCCAGCAGCCGTCGGGTCACCGGGGCCCACGCCGACGCGTCCTCGAACGCGCCGTGGACCAGCACGACCGTCGGCTTTGGGTGCGACGTCACGGCGGCGCCGGGGGTGGCGGCGGTGAGCACGCCCGCCCCGACGACCGCCGCGACGCCCAGGACGCCGAGCGCGCGCTTCATCACGCGACCGTCGCGTCGAGGGTGACCTCGATGTTGCCGCGCGTCGCCTTCGAGTACGGGCACACCTGGTGCGCGCCGTTGACGAGCTCGTCGGCGGTGGCCTGGTCGATACCGGTCGCCTCCAGGTGCAGCACGGCGCTGAGCTGGAACTCGCCCGCTTCGGTGTCGTGGTGGAGAGTGACCTCCGCGACGACGGCGAGGTCGTTCAGCGGCACCTTCTTCACGCTCGCGACGCGGCGCACCGCACCGACGAAGCAGGACGCCCAGCCCGCCGCGAACAGCTGCTCCGGGTTGGTGCCGTCGCCCGCGCCGCCGAAGGCCTTCGGGACGGCGAGGGTGACGTCGAGGGCGCCGTCGTCGGAGGTCGCGCGGCCGCCGTTGCGGCCCTCCGCGGTGGAGGTGGCGACGGCGGTGTAGGTGACTTCGGACATCGTGTTCCTTTCAGCGGGTGATGGCACCACGCTAGGAATCCGGGCACCCCCGCGGCGACCGTCGTGCGACGTCACCCGTGTAAGTCACCGTTTTCCAGGCGCAGCCACCGGTCGACGCCGATCGCGTCGAGGAACCGTTCGTCGTGGCTGACGACGACGAACGCGCCCCGGAACGCCGCCAGCGCGCTCTCCAGCTGTCCGGTGCTCACCAGGTCGAGGTTGTTCGTCGGCTCGTCGAGCAGCAGCAGCTGCGGCGCCGGTTCGGCGAACAGGACGCAGGCCAGCGTGGCGCGCAGCCGTTCCCCGCCGGAGAGCACGCCGACCGGCAGGTGCACGCGCGAGCCGCGGAACAGGAAGCGGGCCAGCAGGTTCATCCGCTGCGCCGTCGGCAACGCGGGAGCGGCCGCGGCCAGGTTCTCGGCCACCGAGCGGTCGTCGTCCAGCAGGTCCAGCCGCTGGGAGAGGAACGCGATCCGGCCGTCGGCGCGGGACACCGCACCGCCGCCGGGCTCGAGGTCGCCCCGCAGGATCCGCAGCAGGGTCGACTTCCCGGCGCCGTTGGGGCCGGTGAGCGCGATCCGCTCGGGGCCGCGGATGGCGAGGTCGACGCCGGTGCCGAAGAGGTCGCGCACGCGCAGGCCCTCGCCGAGGAACAGTGTCCGGCCCGCCGGCACCACCGTTTGCGGCAGCTCCAAGCTGATCTTCTGCTCGGTGCGCAGCTCGCGCTCGGCCTGGTCGAGCTTGGCCTTCGCGGCGCCGACGCGCGCGGTGTGCGTGCCGTCCGCCTTGCCCGCCGACTCCTGGGCGTTGCGCTTCATGGTGCCGGCGAAGATCTTCGGCAGCCCGGCGTTGCCGAGGTTGCGCGACGCGGTGCTCGCCCGGCGCGCGGCGCGTTCCCGCGCCTGCTGCAGTTCCCGCTTCTCGCGCTTGACTTCCTGTTCGGCACTGCGGATGTTCTTCTCCGCGACCTCACGCGCGGCTCGGACGGCCGTTTCGTACGACGTGAAGTTCCCGCCGTGGAACCGGATTTCGCCGCGGTCGAGCTCGGCGATCCGGTCCATCCGGTCGAGCAGCGCGCGGTCGTGGCTGACGACGAGCAGGCAGCCGGACCAGTCGTCGAGCACGGCGTGGAGCTTGCGCCGTGCGTCGAGGTCGAGGTTGTTCGTGGGTTCGTCGAGCAGCAGCACGTCGGGGCGCTTCAGCAGCTGCGCGGCGAGACCCAGCGAGACGATCTGGCCGCCGCTGAGGGTGCCGAGCGTGCGCTCGAGTGCGACGTCGCCGAGCCCGAGCCGGTCGAGCTGGGCGCGGCTGCGTTCCTCGACGTCCCAGTCGGTGCCGATGGTGGTGAAGTGCTCCTCGGCGACGTCCCCGGATTCGACGGCGGCGAGCGCACGCAGAACCGGCGCCACGCCGAGGATTTCGGCGACGGACGGCTCCCCGCTCAACGGCAGGTCCTGCGGGAGGTAGCCGAGCATGCCGTCGGTGACGACGCTGCCGGCCGACGGGGTCAGGGTGCCGGCGACGAGCTTCAGGAGCGTCGTCTTGCCGGCGCCGTTGGGCGCGACGAGCCCGGTGCGCCCGCCGGGGAAGGTGGCGGAGAGGCGGTCGAAGACGGGGGTGTCGTCCGGCCAGGAGAAGGACAGGCCGGACAGAACGATTTCGGACACGGTGAAGACCTTTGTGGAGGGTGGCGGAAAAGGTGGTCGACAAGGGCGGCCCGCACCGGCGCTGCCGGGGGCCTGCCTGCTCCGGAGCTATCCGGAGATGTCGACGTCACCTGCCACGCTTCCGAAGATAGCAGGGTTGACCGCCGGGGTGCGGGGTAGCCGCCGTGCATGCGCGTAGTCGTCACCGGAGCAACCGGCAACATCGGGACGGGCGTGGTCGCCGCCTTGCGCGCCGACCCGCGGGTCGGCACGGTCGTCGGGCTGGCCAGGCGGCCGGCGGAGGGGATCATCACGGCCGACGTCGAGCGCGACGACCTCGTGCCGCACTTCCGCGGCGCCGACGTGGTCGTGCACCTGGCGTGGCTGTTCCAGCCGGCCCGCCGTCCCGAACGGACGTGGCGCGCGAACGTCCTCGGCTCGATGCGGGTGTTCGACGCGGTGGCGGCCGCCGGCGTGCCCAAACTCGTGTACACGTCTTCGATCGGGGCGTACTCCCCGCGGACGGACGACGAGCCGGTCACCGAGGACTGGCCGACGCACGGCTGGCCAGGAGCGGCTTACACGCGGGAAAAAGCTTATCTGGAGCGGTACCTGGACGCGTTCGAGGTCCGGCACCCGGAACCGGCCGTCGTCCGCCTGCGGCCGGGATTCGTGTTCCAGCGCGCCGCGGCGACCGAACAGCGGCGGCTCTTCGCCGGGCCCTTCGTCCCGGGCTCGCTGGTGCGGCCGGGCTTGATCCCGGTGGTGCCGGACGTCCGCGGGCTGCGTGCGCAGATCGTGCACACAGCGGATCTCGCGGACGCCGTTCGCCGGGCGGTGACCCGGCCGGTGCGGGGGGCGTTCAACATCGCGACCGGTCCGGTGGTGGACGCGCGGTTCGCCGCGGACCTGCTGGGCGCCCGCACGATCCCGGTGCCGGCGGCCGTGGTCCGGGCCGCGGTGGCCGCGGCCTGGCGCCTGCACGCCGTCCCGGCGACGCCGGGGCTGTTCGACGCCGTCCTGCGGCTGCCGCTGCTCGACACGAGCCGCGCACAGTCCGAATTGGACTGGCAGCCGCGCCACGATGCCGCGGACACGCTGAAGGAGTTCCTCGCCGGGCTGCGTGCGGGTGCCGGGGCGGACACCGCGCCGCTGGCCCCGGACCGCCACCGCCTGCACGAGATCGCCACCGGGGCCGGCCGGAAGCCGTGAGTCAGCCGCTGGACGGAGCCCTGCTGAGGTCGACCACGCAGAAGCGGTTGCCGTCCGGATCGGCGAGCACGACGAAGTCCGGGACGGCCGGGTAGCGGTCCCACGCCACCTCGGACGCCCCGAGCCGCAGGAGCCGGGCCACTTCGGCCTCGTGCTCCTCGGTCGTGTCGACGAGCAGGTCGAGGTGGATCCGCGGGTACGGCTCGGGTACCGATTCGCTGGACATCAGCCCGAGGGCGCGCCCGGAGCCGTCGGCGTGCTCGAGGGTGCGCCAGCCCTCGCTCGCCCACTCGTCGGTGGCGACGAGGTTCAGCGCCGCCGTCCAGAAGGCGGTGGCGCGCGGGACGTCGGAGACGCCGATCACCGGGAAACCGAGCCGGAGCACCTCAGCGGCCCTGCTTCTCCGGCTCCGGGTACTGTCCCCGCGCACGATCCGCCGCGGCCGTCGCGATGCCGGTGGCGATCATCGCCACTCCGAGACCCAGGTGCAGCCAGTCGTCGGCGTTGTCCATCGGGAGGAAGTTCGCCGCGCTGTCGTGGTCCATCGCCAGGCCGAACACCCACAGCAGCACGTAAACCCCGCCGCCGATCATCAGGAACGCCCGCGAACTCCCGTTGGCGCGGGAGGCCAGCACGCCGAGCACACCGAACAGCAGGTGGACCAGGTTGTGCAGCACGGACACCGTGAACACGCCGAACAACTGCGCACCCGACTCGTGCCCGGCGAACCGCAAGGCACCGTAGTCCGCGGTGATCCCGGGGACGAACCCCAGCACCCCCACCGCCAGGAACGCGATCCCGAACAGCGCCGCGGCGGTCCGGGCGGTACTGCGTCGAACTCGCACATCCGTCATGGGCCGGGGCTACCCGGCGGCCGCGCCGGCAAACGGACCCGGCGTCAGGCGAGCTCGGCCGAGACCACCGCGGGCAACGCGCGGAGCTGCTCGAGCAGACCGTCGATCTCGTCGCCGCCCAGCAGGACGGCGCAGACCATGCTGCTCTCCCGGACCCCGTCCCTGATGTCGACGGACAGCTCGTGCACCGAAGTGCCACCGAGCGCGCGGACCAGCGCCGGGATTTCCCCGGCGCCACCGGTGAAGTACGTGGCGATGCGGCGGCGCAGCAGCATGGCCGGGCGGGTGGCGAAAGACGTGGGACTGGACATGGCGTGATCTCCACGGGGAAGTGCGGATGGGATCGGGGCCAGGTCCCGAAAGAGGTGCCGCGGGGAATCCGCGATCGCCGGAGCTGCGCGCCGGCGACCTGGGTTCAGCCGGCGCGCCGGACTACGAGTCGCGAGAACATCGTGGGGCGCTGCACGGCGACAGGCTAACACGCCGGGGCAAGTCCCTCAGCTCGCCCGGATGACTCCCAGGCCCAGCGGCGTGATCTCGTGGATCTGCGACTTGCCCGACCGCGCGCTCGTGATCAGCCCGCTCGCCCGCAGGATCGACGCGTGCTGGCTCGCCGTGGCCAGCGAAATCCCCGTCAGCTCCGCCAGCTCGCTGGTGTTGCAGCGCGTGATCGCGACCGTCATCAGCACCCGCGCCCGCGTGTGGCCCAGCAGCGCCGCCAGTGACGGGCCCGGCTCCGCGTCGCTGTCGAAGCGCGTGTGGCTGATCGAATAGACCAGCACCGGGGGCAGGCCCGGGTCCTTGTACGTCGTCGGCATGCCGTGCGCGAAGAACGTCGGGATCAGCCGGAGCCCACGGCCGTCCAGGTGCAGTTCCTGCTCGATCGGGAAGCGGACGCGCAGCACCGGCGGGGTCCACGTGATGTCCGGGTGCAACGTCGACAGCAGCAGCTGCGGGCCGCCGCGGTCCAGGCCGGACTGCAGGCGGCGGCGGTCGCGGGCGACCGCGCGGCGCACCGCCGGCCAGTCCGGGGCCACGCACTGGCGGTAGTAGTCGTGCAGGGCCGTGCCCAGGCGCCGCAGTTCGGCGGGTTCGCCCTCGCCGAGGCGCCGCAGCCACGGCGGCACGCGGGTGCCCTGCGCCGCCAGCTCGGCGACGTCGGCCGCCAGCACCGGGGACGTCGTTTCGAGCACCGTCGAGACGCCTTCGCCGATGGTGCGGGCGCCGGCCGGGGTGAGGAAGTCGGGGCAGTAGCCGTACGGCGGGACCGCCGACATGAGCAGCCGGCCGGACTGGGGGACTGCGGAGCGTGATCCCCGGCGCCACCGGCCGAACAGCGGTTCGCCTTCGGGGCGCCGGATCCGGTAGCTGCTCATCAGCAGCTCCCACATCGGGTCGGCGTCCTCGGCGATGGTCACCCGCGCCAGGTCCGCTTCCGTGAAGTGAATTTTCAACAACGCCGACCGCTCCCTTCCCGGCTGAGGATAGCCCTGGTGGAGCGGGTTTTCGCTGGCACGGGCCCGACGTCACAGAGGTTCCGGAATTCGGGTCCCGAGTGGACGTTTCGGGCTGGCGCGAAACGTTTTCGAGCCGGTTGACGCTGCTCGCGCGCCGCTGGCACGTTCGGCTCGACGAGAGTGTCTTCACCCGGCCGGGGGACAACGTGGTGACGATCTGAACACTTTCCGTCACTGGGGCTGAACTTTACTGGGGAAGGCGGACGCCCGCATGACGAACGACGCACGCAGAGCGCGGTTCCTCCGGCGCGCCGGAGGACGCCGATGACGGCCGACGAAGTCTCGTACCGGTCCGTGCCGGTGCGGACCCGGCCGGCGCCCGTGCTGACGCTCCCGGCCTTCACGGACCTCAAGTACCGCCTGCTCGGGCCGGTGTCGGCGGTCGGCGTCGACGGGCCCGCCCGGCTCGGCGGCCCGAAGCAGCGGACCGTCCTGGCCGCGTTGCTGCTCAACGCCAACCAGGTCGTCTCCGAAGACCAGCTGATCGAACTGCTGTGGGAAGACCGCCCGCCGGCCAGCGCGCGCGGGCAGCTGCAGGTGCGCGTCTGGGAGCTGCGCAAGCTGCTCGGCCGCGAAGTGATCGTGCGCCGCGAACCGGGGTACCTGATCGAGGTCGGGCCCGGCGAACTGGACACCGAGCTCTTCGACGACGTCGCCAAGGACGCGCGGCGGCTGATCGAGAGCGGGGAGCCGCGCCGGGGCGTCGAACGCCTGCGCGCGGTCCTGGAACTGTGGCAGGGCCCGCCGCTGGGCGGGGTCACCGACGTGCTCGTCCGGCGCAGCGGCCAGCTCCTGGCCGAGCAGCGGATGACCGCGCTCGAGACGCTCTTCGACGCCGAACTCGCCACCGGCCGGCACACGCACGTGGTGCGGGAGCTGCGCCACTTCGTCGACGAATACCCCTTCGGCGAGCGGCTGCAGGAGCAGCTGATGCTCGCGCTGCAGCGGTCCGGCCGGACGCCGGAAGCGCTGGAGGTCTACACCGCGACCCGCGAGCGCCTCGACGCCGAGCTGGGCGTCGAACCCGGCGAGCGGCTGCGGGCGATGCACCTGCAGGTCCTCAAGGGCGAGGGCGACGAGCCGCCCGAGCCGCCGGCGCCGGTGGGCGAGGTCGTCGTCCCGGCCCGGCCCGCCGAGCTGCCCCGGGACGTCCGTGGCTTCGCCGGGCGGACCGAACAGCTGGCGCAGCTGGACCACCAGCTCGCCGCGCGCGCCGGGTCCTACGCGTCGGACGTCTGGCTCGTGCACGGCATCCCCGGCGTCGGGAAGACCGCGCTCGCGCTGCACTGGGCCCACCGCGTGCGCGAGCGGTTCCCGGACGGGCAGCTGTACGTCAACCTGCGCGGGTTCGACGCCGATCGCGAGCCGATGGAGCCGGCGGTCGCGCTGGCCCAGCTGCTGCGCGCGCTCGGCGCCGACCCGCGGCGGATCCCGGAGGAGGTCGACGCGCAGGCCGGGCTCTACCGGTCGCTGCTCGCCGACCGCCAGGTGCTGCTCGTGCTCGACAACGTCCGCGACGCCGAGCAGGTCCTGCCGCTGCTGCCGCCGACCGGGACGGTGCTGGTCACCAGCCGTCACCGGCTCGGCAGGCTGGTCGCCGAGTACGGCGCGTTCTCCCTCGGCCTCGGCGCGCTGACCGAGGCCGACTCGCGGGCGTTGCTCGGCGGCGTGCTCGGCGAAGGCCGGGTGGCGGCCGAGCCGGCGGCGGCCGGGGAGCTGGCCGAGCTGTGCGGGCACCTGCCGCTGGCGCTGCGGATCGCCGCCGCGAACATCGCGACCGGCCCGGACACCACGGTCGCCGCGATGGCCGCGGACCTCGCCAAGGGCGACCGGCTCAAGCAGCTCGTCGTGGACGGGGCGGAGGAGAGCGCCGTGACGCGGGCGTTCGCCGTCTCCTACGAGGCGCTCGCCCCGGAGCTGCGGCGGCTGTTCCGGCTGCTCGGCCTGGCTTCGTCCGCCGACTTCACCGCCCGCGGCGCCGCGGCGCTCACCGGCGACCCGGTCGACACGGTGGCGCGGCAGCTGCGGCTGCTGGCCGCGGCGCACCTGGTCGAGCAGCACGTGGCCGGCCGCTACCGGCTGCACGACCTGCTGCGGGCGTACGCGCTGCGGCAGGCCGGGGCGCACGAAGCCCCGGCGGCGCGGGCCCGGGCGTGGCGCCGGTTCGTCGAGCTGTACCTCTCGGGCGCGGATGCGGCCGAACGGATCTTCGGCAGGCGGCACGACCCGCGGCTGCCGCGCGAGCCCGCGGTGGTGCCGGCGAACCCCCTCTCCTTCGCCGACTCCGCCGAGGCCGCCGCCTGGCTCGACGCCGAGCACGAGAACCTCTGCGCCGTCGTCACGCAGGCGGTCACCGACGGGCCGTACCCGATCGCCTGGTACCTCGCCGACGCCGTGCGCTCGGCGTTCTACCACCGGGGACGGCGGGTCGAGTGGGTCGACATCGCGACCACGGTCCTGGCCGCCGCGCGCCGCCTCGACGTGCCCGCGGTGGAAGCGGTCACCGCGCAGAGCATCGGCCTGGCGTTCGTCCACCGGGAACGGCACGAGCAGGCCGTCGAGTGGATGACCGAGGCGCTGCGCGTGTTCGAGCGCGTGGACTGGCCCGAGGGCAAGGCCGCCGCGCTCAACGCGTCCGCCATCGCGCTGCGGGTCGCCGGCCGGTTCGAGGAGGCGGCTTCGCAGTTCGAGCTGGCGCTGGAGCTGCAGCGGCAGTCCGGCTACCGGCTGGGCCAGGTGAGCGTGCTGAACAACCTGGCTTCGGTGCACCGGCAGCGCTGCCTGCTCGACGCGGCCCGCGCGTGCCTCGACGAGGCGCTGGAGCTCGCGGTCGCGGAGGGCTACCAGCTCGGGGAGGCGGTGGTGCTCGTCGGGATCGGCGTCGTCCAGCGGCTGCAGGGTGACCTGCCGGGCGCGCGGCGGTCGCTGACCCGGGCGTTCGACCTGCACAAGGCGCACTCCCACCCGTACGGCCAGGGTTCGGCGCTGTGCGGGCTGAGCCTGGTGTCGATCGACCTCGGCGAGTTCGAGCAGGGCCGCGCGCAAGCCGTGCAGGGGCTGGAGATCGCGCGTCAGGAACAGAACCGCGAGACCGAAGTGGGCGCGCTCAACGCGCTGGCCAGGGCGGAGGCGGCGCTGGGGGAGACGTGCTCGGCGGTCCGCCACCAGCAGGAGGCGGTCGCGGTGGCCCGGCACTGGGGTTCGCCGTGGCACGTGGCGGAAGCGCTGAGCGGCATGGCGGCGGTCCACGGCGCCCGCGGCGACCACGCGGAGGTCCTGCTGATCGGCACGGAAGCCCTCGACCTGGCCCGCGGCGGCGGGTTGCGCCTGATCGAGGTCCGCTGCCTGCTCGCGCTGGCCCGCGCCCACGCGGGCCAGGGGCGGCGAGAGGAAGCGCGCCGCCTGTGCGGCGAAGGCCTGCGGCTGGCGGCCGGGCTCCCCGCGTTGCAGACCCGCGCCCGCGAGGTGCTGTCCCGCCTCTGATGAAGTCATGAACGACTCGTTCACCTCGCCTGACGCGATGAACGAGTCGTTCATGACGTCCGTGCCGCGCGTGCTTGCCGGGGGAAGCGGATTGGAAGCGGGCGCGCCTAGCGTTCCGACCGTCCCTTCCGGCGAGAGAACCTTCGGAGCTTTGATGAGATGGGGTAGAGCCGTCGCCGCGGTCGGTGCCGCGGTCGCGCTCGCGGTGTCGGGGGTCGCCGGTCCGGCGGCCGCCGGTGAGGCGAAGTACGTCGGGGAGCTGGCGCTCACCGAGACCGGCGTGGTCCGCGGGACCGCGGCCGCCGACCTGGTGACGTTCAAGGGCGTGCCGTACGCCGCCCCGCCGGTCGGGGCGCTGCGCTGGCGAGCACCGCAAGCCGCGAAGGCGTGGGACGGCGTCCTCGACGCCACGAACTTCCGCAGCCAGTGCGCGCAGCTCGGCGGGCTCGGCGGGATCATCGAGTCCTACGAGGAGAACTGCCTCTACCTGAACGTCTTCGCGCCGAAGACCGCCGGGGTCAAGCCGGTCGTCGTCTGGTTCTACGGCGGCGGTTTCCAGAACGGCACCAGCTCCACCTACGACGCCGCGCGCCTGGCCGCGCAGGGTGACGTCGTGGTCGTCACCGTCAACTACCGCGTCGGCGTGCTGGGCTTCCTCGCCCTGCCGTCCCTCGACGGCGAGACGCCCGGCGTGCAGTCCGGCAACTTCGGCATCCAGGACCAGCGCGCGTCGCTGAAGTGGGTGCAGCGCAACATCGCCGGCTTCGGCGGGAACCCGGGCAACATCACCATTGGCGGCCAGTCCGCCGGCGCCGGGTCCGCGTGCATCCACCTCGCTTCGCCCGCCTCGGCCGGGTTGTTCCAGCGCGCCATCGGCGAAACCTACAGCTGCGGCTCGCCGCTGCTCACCAAGGACGCCGCCGAAACCATGGGCACGACCGTGGCCACGCAGTCCGGCTGCGCCGACGCCGCCACCGCCGCGAACTGCCTGCGCGGCAAGACCGACGTCAAGGCGCTGATGCAGGCGTGGCCGCCGCTGCCGCAGGGGCCGGTGGCCGGGGGCAGCGAACAGCCGCTGCAGCCGATCGACGCGTTCCGGCAGGGCAGGTTCAACCGCGTGCCGATGCTGTGGGGCAACAACCGCGACGAGATGCGGCTGATCGTCAGCATCCAGTACGACGCCGCGGGCAACCCGGTCACCGCCGAGTCGTACCCGCGGATCATCCGGAACACCTTCGGCGTGGACGCCGACCGCGTGCTGGCGAAGTACCCCGCGGCCGCGTACCCGACGCCGGGGCTCGCGCTGTCGCAGGTGCTCAGCGACGCCGGGGACGACCAGCTCGCCACCTGCCAGCACGTCACGGCGTACCGCGCCGCGATCGCCGGGCAGGCCAAGCTGTTCGTCTACCAGTTCTCCGACCGCACGGCCCCGCCGGTCGTCGACATCCCCGGTTTCGACGAGGGTGCCGAGCACGGCGCGGAGCTGAACTACCTGTTCCCGAAGTTCACCGGCGCGACGCTGAACGCGCCGCAGCAAGCGCTCTCCGACCAGATGGTGAAGTACTGGTCGACGTTCGCCCGCACCGGCGACCCGAACGCCTCGGGGCTGCCCGCGTGGCCGCGCTTCAGCACGGGAACGGCGCGTGACGCGCTGTCGCTGGACCTCGCGTCCGCCGGCGGCAACCAGAAGATCGACCTGGCGACGCGCAGCCAGTGCGACTTCTGGGCGACCGTGCCGCCTCCGCCGGGAGCCTGAAACCCGTTGGTGCCGAAGGGGACTGTCCGCGAGGGCAGTCCCCTTCTTCGTGTCCGGGGGACACCACGGATCGCGTCGCTCCTGTCGCGGCCGGTGACTTTCAGGCCCGGGGAAGCCGGTGGAAGCGAAGCAGAAGCCACTCCTTCTAGATTTTTTCAGGTACCGCAAGAAAACTGTGAGGAGGGCCCATGCCGGACGGGATCGCGATCGTCGGCCTGTCCTGCCGGCTGCCCTCGGCCGCGGACCCCGCCGGGTTCTGGGCGCTGCTGCGCGAAGGCCGCAGCGCGATCGGGGAACCACCCGCCGGCCGCGCCGCTTCCCCCGGCGCGCCGCCGGCGGCGTACCTCGAGCGCGTCGCGGACTTCGACCCCGCGTTCTTCGGGATCTCGCCGCGGGAAGCCGCCGCGATCGACCCGCAGCAGCGGCTGATGCTCGAACTCGCTTGGGAGGCCGTGGAAAACGCCGGTCTCGTGCCGGGACCGCGGACCGGCGTCTTCCTCGGCGCCGACTCCGACGACTACGCCACCCTGCTCGACCGCGCCGGTGCCGACGCCGTCACGCGGCACTCCATGGCCGGGATCCGCCGCGGCCTGATCGCCAACCGCGTCTCCTACGCGCTCGGTCTGCGCGGGCCGAGCTTCACCGTCGACTCCGGACAGTCGTCGTCGCTGGTCGCGGTGCACCAGGCCGTGGAAAGCCTGCGCCGCGGGGAATGCGCGGTCGCGCTCGCCGGCGGTGTGCACCTCAACCTCGTGCCGGAAAGCGCTGTCCTCGCCGAGCGTTTCGGCGGGCTGTCGCCCGACGGCACCGCCCACGTCTTCGACGCGCGCGCCAACGGGTTCGTGCGCGGCGAGGGCGGCGCGGTCGTCGTCCTCAAGCCCCTCGACCAGGCTCTCGCCGACGGCGACCTCGTGCACGCGGTGCTCCTCGGCGGCGCGGTCGGCAACGACGGCGGCGGCGCCGGTCTCACCGCGCCGGACGCCGACGGCCAGGCCGAAGTCCTGCGGCGGGCGTACGCGGAGATCGACCCGCGGTCGGTCCAGTACGTCGAGCTGCACGGCACCGGCACGACGGCCGGCGACCCGGTCGAAGCCGCCGCGCTGGGCCGGGTCCTCGGCCGCCCGGACGCGCCGCTGGCCGTCGGGTCCGCGAAGGCGAACGTCGGTCACACCGAAGCCGCGGCCGGGATCACCGGCCTGGTCAAGGTGGTTCTCGCGCTGCGGCACCGGAAACTGCCACCCACCCCCGGCTTCGAGACCTCGGCGATCCCGTTGGCGGAACTCGGCTTGCGGGTCCAGACGTCGTTGTCGGACTGGCCCGAGCCCGGCCGCCCGCTCGTGGCCGGCGTGTCCTCGTTCGGCATGGGCGGAACGAACTGCCACCTGGTCCTGCGGGAGCCGCCCGCGCGGGAGAAGGCGGCACCGGACGTCCCGCACGCGTTGCCGTTCCTGCTGTCGGCGCGTACGCCGGAAGCCCTGCGCGATCAGGCTTCCCAGCTGTCCACGATGTCCGAAATGGACACCGTCGACGTCGGTCTTTCGCTGGCGACCACGCGCAAGCACCACGAACACCGGGCCGTCGTCATCGGCCGGGACCGCGCGGCGCTCCTGGCCGGCCTGCGCACGCTCGCCGCCGGCGGCAGCGCCCACGAGATCGTCCGGGGCCGGGTGGCGGACCGGGGCGCACTCGCCTTCCTGTTCAGCGGGCAGGGCAGCCAGCGCGCCGGGATGGGCCGGGAGCTGGCCGAAGCCTTCCCGGCGTTCGCCGACGCCTTCGCCGAGACGTGCGCGGCCTTCGACGGCCTGCTCGACCGGCCGCTGGCCGACGTCGTCCTCGAAGACGCCGTCGACCGGACGGAGTACACCCAAGCCGGCCTTTTCGCGTTCGAAGTGGCGCTGTTCCGGCTGTTCGAGGCCGCGGGGGTGCGGCCGGACTTCGTCGCCGGGCACTCGGTCGGCGAGCTGGCCGCCGCGCACGTCGCCGGCGTGTTCTCCCTGGCCGACGCGGCCCGGCTGGTCGCCGCCCGCGGCGCGCTCATGCAGGCCCTCCCGGCCGGCGGGGCGATGGTCGCGGTGGAAGCCGCCGAAGCCGACGTTCAGCCGATGCTCGGCGAGCGCGTCTCGCTCGCCGCGGTGAACGGGCCGTCGGCGGTCGTGCTGTCCGGTGACGAGGACGCCGTCCTCACCGCGGCGGCGGAGCTGGCCGCGCGCGGGCACCGCACCAAACGGCTGACCGTCAGTCACGCCTTCCACTCCGCGCGGATCGAGCCGATGCTGGCGGCGTTCGGCGAAGTCGCGAGTGGACTGTCCTATGCGGACGCACGGATCCCGGTGGTGTCGAACGTGACCGGCCGGCTCGCGACGGCCGAACTGGGCACCGCCGCATACTGGGTGCGGCACGCGCGCGAGGCGGTCCGGTTCGCCGACGGCGTCCGGACGCTGGAAGCCCGCGGCGTAACGGACTTCGTCGAGATCGGCCCGGCCGGGGTGCTGACCGAGCAGGTGCGCGCGACCGTCGCGCGGGCCACCGTCGTCCCCGCCCAGCGCGGCGCGCGGTCCGAGACCGCTGCATTGCTGCGGGCGCTGGCGACCCTGCACGTCACCGGTCGCGACGTCGGCTGGGCCGCGCTCTTCGCGCCGTGGCAAGGCAACCGCGTCGAGCTGCCGACGTACCCCTTCCAGCGCGCCGGCTACTGGCTGCCCGCCGAGCTGCCGGACCGGCGGGACATCCTGACCGCCGGTCCGGTTGCCGAGCGGGTCCCCGAACGCGGGGCCGGGGACCCGCTCGTTCCCCTCGACCTGGTCCGCGCCGAGGTCGCGGCCGTCCTGGAGTACGCGTCGGCGGCCGAGGTCGACCCGGCGCGGAGCTTCCGCGACCTCGGCGTCGACTCGCTGACCGGCCTCGAGCTGCGTGACCGGCTCGCCGAGGCGACCGGCCGCGCGCTGCCCGCGACGCTGCTGTTCGAGCACCCGACGCCCGAGGCCGTGGCCGCGCACCTGGCCGGTGCCGCCGAATCCCGCGACGACTTCGCCGCCGCGTCGGACGAACCCATCGCGATCGTGGCGATGGCCTGCCGGTTCCCCGGTGACGTCCGCACGCCGGAAGACCTCTGGCAGCTGGTCGCTTCGGGCCGGGACGCGGTGTCCGCGCCGCCGTCGGACCGCGGCTGGGACAGCGACGCCGTCCGCGAGGGCGGGTTCCTGACCGGTGCGGCCGAGTTCGACCCGGCGTTCTTCGGCATCAGCCCGCGCGAGGCGCTCGCGATGGACCCGCAGCAGCGGCTGGTGCTGCAGGCGGCGTGGGAGGCCTACGAGCGCGCGGGCATCCGCCCGGAGACGGTCCGCGGCCACCGCGACGGCGTCTTCCTCGGCGCGACCTCGCACGAATACGGCCCGCGGCTGCACGAAGCCGAGGACGGCCACCTGCTGACCGGGACGTCGCCGAGCCTGATCTCCGGCCGCGTCGCGCACGTCTTCGGGCTGGAAGGCCCGGCGATCACGGTGGACACGGCGTGCTCGTCGTCGCTGGTCGCACTGCACCTGGCGGTGCGGTCGCTGCGGGCGGGCGAGTGCGGGATGGCGCTCGCGGGCGGGGTCACGGTCATGTCCGGGCCCGGGATGTTCGTCGAGTTCGCCAAGCAGGGAGGCCTGTCCGCCGACGGCCGCTGCCGCGCGTTTTCGGCCGACGCGGCCGGCACCGGCTGGGCGGAAGGCGCCGGGGTGGTGCTGCTGGAGCGGCTGTCCGACGCGCGGCGCCACGGCCACCCGGTGCTGGCCCTGGTCCGCGGCACAGCGGTGAACTCCGACGGCGCGTCCAACGGCCTGACCGCCCCGAGCGGCCCGGCCCAGCGACGGGTGATCCGGGCGGCACTGGCGGACGCGGGACTGACGGCGTCCGAGGTGGACGTCGTCGAGGCGCACGGGACGGGCACGGTCCTGGGCGACCCGATCGAGGCGTCGGCGGTCCTGGCGACCTACGGCCAGGACCGATCGAGGCCGTTGTGGCTGGGCTCGCTGAAGTCGAACATCGGCCACGCCCAGGCGGCGGCCGGCATCGGCGGCGTGCTGAAGCTGGTGCTGGCGATGCGGCACGGGATCCTGCCGAAGACGCTGCACGTCGGCGAGCCGACCCCGCACGTGGACTGGACGTCGGGCGCGGTCGAGCTGCTCACCGAGAGCCGCGCCTGGCCCGAGGTCCCGCGCCCCCGCCGGGCGGCGGTCTCGTCGTTCGGCATCAGCGGCACGAACGCCCACGCGATCCTGGAGGCGCCCCCCGAGCACCCCAACGCCACATCGGGGCGCTCGGTCTCGCCGTGGGTGCTCAGTGCCAAGACTCCGGATGCGCTCCGGCGGCAAGCCCTTGACCTGCGGGAACACCTTCTCGCGCACCCCGAGCTGGCGTCCGGCGAGGTGGCGGCCACGCTGGCCGCGCGGAGCCGGTTCGAGTACCGCGCGGGGATCGTCGGCGGTCAGCTCGACGCGCTCGAAGCGCTGGCCGGGCACGGCACCGGCATCCACCGCACGACCCCGGGCAAGCTCGCTTTCCTCTGCACCGGCCAGGGTTCCCAGCGCGCCCGGATGGCCCAGCCCCTCTACGAAGCCGACCCGGTCTTCGCCGCCGCCCTCGACGAGGTTTTCGCGGCGCTCGACCCGCACCTGGACCGTCCACTCAAGACTGTCGTCTTCGCCGACGACACCATTCTCCTCGACCGCACCGCCTACACCCAGCCCGCGCTCTTCGCGGTCGAAGTGGCGTTGTTCCGGCTGTTCGAGCACCACGGCATCCGGCCGGACTTCGTCGCGGGGCACTCGATCGGCGAACTCGCCGCCGCGCACGTCGCCGGGATCCTCGACCTCGCCGACGCCGCCCGGCTCGTCGCCGCCCGCGGCGCGCTCATGGACGCACTCCCCGCCGGCGGGGCGATGGCCGCCATCGAAGCGACCGAGGCCGAAATCCCGCTCGGCGACGGCGTTTCCCTCGCCGCGGTCAACGGGCCCCGGTCCGTCGTCGTCGCCGGCGACGAAACCGCCGTCGCGAAGATCGAAACGCACTTCGCCGGACTCGGGCGGCGGACCCGGCGCCTCACCGTCAGCCACGCCTTCCACTCCCCGCACATGGACGGCATGCTCGACGCCTTCCGCGCGGTCGCCGGGTCGGCCACGTTCCACCCGGCGCGCATCCCGCTGGAGGTCGACGGCGATCCCGCGACGCCGGAGTTCTGGGTCCGGCACGTCCGCGGCACCGTCCGCTTCGCCGACACCGTCGCCCGCCTGGCCGACGACGGCGTCACCACCTTCGTCGAGCTGGGGCCTGACGGCGTCCTGACCGCCATGGGCCGCGATTGCCTGCCGGACGGCGACTTCCTCCCGACCCTCCGCTCCGGCCGCGACGACGTCCAAGCCGTGTACCCGGTGCTGGCGGTGCTCGGCGAAGCGATCCAGAGTGCGTCCACAGTGGACCTGCCGACCTATCCCTTCGAGCGGCAGCGCTTCTGGCTCCCGCCACGCTCGCTGCGCGCCGACGTCGCGGCCGCGGGCCTCACCCCGACCGGCCACCCGCTGCTCGGCGGCGGCGCCGAGGTCGCCGGCACGGACGGTGTCCTGTTCACCGGCCTCCTGTCCGTGCGGACCCAGCCGTGGCTGGCCGATCACGTCGTGCTCGGCGCGAACCTCCTGCCCGGCAGTGCTTTCGTGGAACTCGCGCTGCTCGCCGCCGGGCAGGCGGGCTGCGACCGGCTCGACGAGCTCGTCCAGGAGACCCCGCTGGTCCTGCCCGCGGACGGCCGCGTCCAGCTCCAGGTTTCCCTCGGCGCACCCGACGAGTCCGGCCGCCGCGCGGTGGCCGTTTCGTCGCGGCCCGACCAGCCGTCGGTGACCGCGGGCTGGACCCGCAACGCCGCCGGGTCCGTCTCCGCCGGTGGAGCCGTGCCCGCGCCGGAGCCGGTCTGGCCGCCGGAAGGAGCCGAGCCCGTCGACCTCGACGGCCGGTACGACCGCATCGCCGCCGCCGGGTTCGGCTACGGCCCCGAATTCCGGTGCCTGCGCGCGGTCTGGCGGCGAGGCGACGAGCTGTTCGCCGAAGTGGCACTGCCCGAGCACCGCGTCGCCGAGGCCGCGGACTACGGCCTGCACCCCGCCTTGCTCGACGGCGCCCTGCACGTCGTCGCCTTCGGCGACCCGGAAGGCGTCGAGGCGGGCCGGATCCCGTTCTCCTGGCACGACGTCCGCCTGCACGCGGCCGGCGCGAGCACGATCCGCGTCCGCTACACCACGGCCGCCGGAATGTCTATTGTAGACACCGAAGGTGCTCCGGTCGCCGAAGTCGGTGCCCTGTCCCTGCGGCCCGTCGCCGCGGACCAGCTGACGGCCACCGTCTCCCGCGACGACCTCTACCGCGTCGCCTGGACACCGGTGCCCGCCCCCGCCACGGCGGCCACCTGCGTGCTCACCACCGGCCTCGACCTGGCCGAGGTCCCCGACTTCGTGGCGGTGCGCACCGCACCCGGCACAAGCGCGGTGCCGGACCGGGTGCGCACCGCCACGAACCACGCGCTCGGCCTGATCCGCACCTGGCTCGCCGACGCCCGCTTCGACGGCGCCCAGCTCGTCTTCGTGACCAGCGAACTCGCTGACGCCGGGGTGCGCGGGCTGGTCCGCTCGGCCCAGACCGAGCACCCCGGCCGGTTCGTGCTCCTGGACACCGACACCGAGCTGACGCCGTCGGAAATCGCCGCCGTCGCGGCCACCGGCGAACCGGAACTGGCGTACCGGGACGGCGTCGTGCTCGTCCCGCGGCTGGCCCGGGCCACCGTGCCGGACGCGGTCCCGGCTCCGCACGGCACCGTGCTCGTCACCGGCGCGACCGGCGGTCTCGGCCGCGCGCTGGCCCGGCGCCTCGCCGAACAGGGCGTCCGGCACCTGCTGCTGGTCAGCCGCCGCGGTCCCGCCGCGGAAGGCACCGGAGAACTGGTCGCGGAACTGGAGGAGCTGGGCGCGGAGGTGACCCTCGCTGCCTGCGACGTCGCCGATCGCGACGCACTGGCCGCGCTGCTGACCGAACACCCGGTGACCGCGGTCGTCCACGCCGCCGGTGTTCTCGCCGACGGTCCGGTCGAGACGCTCACCACCGAGCAGCTCGACGACGTCCTGCGCGCGAAGGTCGATGCCGCCTGGAACCTGCACGAGCTGACCGGCGAGCTGACCGAGTTCGTGCTGTTCTCCTCCGTTTCCGGCCTGCTCGGCACGGCGGGGCAGGCCAACTACGCGGCCGCCAACGCTTTCCTCGACGCACTCGCTGAACATCGGCGTGCGCAGGGACTTCCGGGCACGGCGCTGGCGTGGGGCCTGTGGGAGACGGCGGACGGTATGGGCGGCGGGCTGGCCGCCGCGGACCGGACCAGGATGTCCCGCACCGGCGTCGGCACGTTGTCCACTGTGGACGCGCTCGACCTGTTCGACACCGCCCGCGGCGCCGCAGACGCGCTGCTCGTGCCTCTGCGCGTCGACGAAGCCGGACTGCGTGCCGCGGGGACGGTGCCGTCGTTGCTGCGGAGCGTCGTCCGCTTGCGCGCCGGCCGCGGTGCGACGAAGACCGCGGTGACCGTCGAGGGGATCGCCGACGTCGTCCGCGCCGAGGTCGCGGCCGTGCTCGGGCTGGGGAACCCGGCCGCGGTCGAGCCGGGCCGGGCGTTCAAGGAGATCGGGTTCGACTCGCTCACGTCGGTCGAGCTGCGCAACCGCCTGGCCGCCGCGACCGGGCTCCGGCTGCCCGCCACGCTCCTGTTCGACCACCCGACTCCGGCCGCGGTGATCGACCGCCTGCACGCGGAACTGGGCGGCGGCGAGGAAGCCGCGGAAGCCGCCACGCAGACCGCCGTCGCGGGGGACCCGATCGCCATCGTCGGCATGGCCTGCCGCTTCCCCGGCGGCGTGACCGGCCCGGACGAGCTGTGGCAGCTGGTCGTCGACGGCCGGGACGCGATCAGCGAGTTCCCGGTCGACCGCGGCTGGGACGTCGAGGCGCTGTACGACGCCGATCCCGACCGCCCCGGCCGCACGTACACCACCCGTGGCGGGTTCCTGCACGACGCGGGCGAGTTCGACGCCGAGTTCTTCGGCATCAGCCCGCGCGAGGCCACCGCGATGGATCCGCAGCAGCGCCTCCTGCTCGAAACCTCCTGGGAGGCCTTCGAAAACGCCGGGATCGATCCGCTCGGCCTGCGCGGCAGCCGCACCGGCGTCTTCGCGGGCGCGATGTACCACGATTACACCGCGCGCCTGGCCCCGCTGCCCGAGGAAGCGGAGGGCTACTCGTTCACCGGCGGGTCCGGCAGCGTCGTTTCCGGCCGCGTCGCCTACACCTTCGGGTTCGAAGGCCCGGCCGTCACGGTCGACACCGCGTGCTCGTCGTCGCTGGTCGCGCTGCACCTCGCCGCGCAAGCCCTGCGGCAGGGCGAATGCGGCCTCGCGCTCGCGGGCGGCGTCGCGGTGATGGCCACTCCCGGCTCGTTCGTGGAGTTCAGCCGCCAGCGCGCGCTCGCCCCGGACGGCCGCTGCAAGCCGTTCGCGGCCGCCGCCGACGGCACCGCCTGGGCCGAGGGCGCCGGGATGCTGCTGCTGGAACGCCTGTCCGACGCCCGCCGCAACGGGCACCCGGTGCTCGCCGTGCTGCGCGGGTCCGCGATCAACTCCGACGGCGCGTCGAACGGCCTCACCGCCCCGAACGGCCCGTCGCAGCAACGCGTGATCCGCGCCGCGCTCGCGACCGCGGGCCTGACGACGTCCGATGTGGACACCGTCGAGGCGCACGGCACCGGCACCCCGCTCGGCGACCCGATCGAGGCGCAGGCCCTGTTGGAGACGTACGGCCAGGGCCGGGAAACGCCGCTGTGGCTGGGTTCGCTCAAGTCGAACGTCGGGCACACGCAGGCCGCCGCGGGTGTCGGCGCGGTCGTGAAGATGGTTCAGGCGATGCGGCACGGCGTGCTGCCGAAGACGCTGCACGTCGACGAGCCGTCCCCGCACGTCGACTGGACGTCGGGCGCGGTCGAGCTGCTCACCGAGAACCGCGCCTGGCCCGAGGTCGCACGGCCGCGGCGCGCGGCGGTGTCGTCGTTCGGCATCAGCGGCACCAACGCGCACGTGATCCTCGAAGCCGTTCCGGAACCGGAGCCGTCCGCGACAGCGAACGAGCCGGTCCCGTGGGTGCTCTCGGCCCGCACGGAACCCGCACTGCGTGAGCAAGCCAGGCGCCTTCTGTCCCTTGTGGACGGCGATCCCGCCGGAGTCGCGCGGGCGTTGGTCGAGCGATCGGTGTTCGACCACCGCGCCGTCGTCACCGGTGACCTGAAGGCGGGGCTCACCGCGCTCGCCGAGCGGGGGACCGGCGCCGGTGTGGCGCGGCCGGGGCGCCGGGTCGTGTTCGTCTTCCCCGGTCAGGGTTCGCAGTGGGCCGGGATGGGCCGGGAACTCCTCGAGACCGAACCGGTGTTCGCCGAGCGGATGGCCGAGTGCTCGGCCGCCCTCGACTCCTTTGTGGACTGGCACCTCCTGGACGTCCTCGGCGACGCCGAGGCGCTGCAGCGGGTCGACGTGGTCCAGCCCGCGCTGTGGGCGATGATGGTGTCGCTCGCCGCCGTCTGGCGAGCGCACGGCGTCGAACCCGCCGCCGTCGTGGGCCACTCCCAGGGCGAGATCGCCGCCGCGGTCGTCGCGGGTGGACTGTCGCTTTCGGACGGTGCCCGCGTGGTCGCGCTGCGCAGCAGGGCGTTGCTGGCGCTGTCGGGACGCGGCGGCATGGTGTCCGTGGCCGCTCCGGCCGATCGGACGCGGGAACTCATCGCTCCTTGGCCGGGGCTCGCGGTCGCCGTGGTCAACGGCGGCGCCTCGACCGTGGTCTCCGGTGACGCCGACGCGCTCGACGAGCTGCTGGCTTCGGACGTCCCGGCCAAGCGGATCGCCGTCGACTACGCCTCCCACTCGCCGCACGTGGAAGTCCTCGAAGACGAGCTGGCCCGCGTGCTCGCCCCGGTGCGGCCGCGGTCGGGCGAGATTCCCTTCCACTCCACCGTGACCGGCGAACTCACCGACACCGCCGACCTCGGCGCCGCGTACTGGTACCGCAACCTCCGTCAGCCCGTCGAATTCGCGCGCACCACAGAAAACCTCACCGAAACGGGCCATGACGTCTTCATCGAGTGCAGCCCGCACCCGGTCCTCGTCAGCGCCCTCGCCGAGACCACCACCGCCCTCGGCACGCTCAAGCGGAACGACGGCGGCCCGGTCCGCGTGCTCGCGGCACTCGGCGAGGCGCACGTCCACGGCGTGCCGGTCGACTGGGTGCCGCCCGCGGGCACCCGCGCCGCCCTGCCGACCTACCCCTTCCAGCGCGAACGGTTCTGGCTCGACGCGGTCGAAACCCCCGCCGGCGTCGACGGGCTCGGCCTCGACGCGGCCGGGCACCCGCTGCTGGCCGCGTCGACCCGCCTCGCCGACCCGGACGTCCGGCTGTTCACCGGCCGGCTGTCGCTGCGGGCGATGCCGTGGCTCGCCGACCACGCCGTCCTCGACACGCCGTTGCTGCCCGGCACCGCGTTCCTCGACCTCGCCCTGCACGCGGCCCGCGAAACCGGTGCCACCGTGGAAGATCTGACCGTCGAAGCGCCGCTCGTCCTGCCGCGCCGCGGCGCCGTGCTCGTCCAGGTCACCGTCAGCGAAGACGCCTTGAAGATCTTCGCCCGTACCGAGGACGGGCCTTGGACGCGGCACGCCTCGGGCACCCTCGGCCCGGCCACCACCGCGGTCCGCCCGCCGCTGACCTGGCCGCCTGCCGGGACCGAGATCGACGTCGAGAAGTTCTACGTCGCCGCGGCCGAAGACGGTTTCGACTACGGCCCCGCCTTCCAGGGCCTGGCCCGGGCCTGGCGGTCCGGCGACGACGTCCACGCCGAGATCAGCCCGGCCGAGCCCGGCACCTTCGTGGTGCACCCGGCGCTGCTCGACGCCGCGGCCCAAGCGGTCCGGCTCGGCGGCTTCTTCGCCGACGACGCCCCCCGCCTGCCGTTCGCGTGGTCCGGGGTCACCGCCCACGCGTCCGGCGCCCGGGCGCTGCGGGCCCGGCTTTCCCCGGCCGGCCCGGACGCGGTGTCGCTGGCGGTGGACGACGAGGACGGCCGCCCGGTGCTGACGGCGGAAGCGCTGACCCTGCGCCCGTTCTCGCCCGCGCAGCTCGCGGCCGGTTCGGACTCGCTGTACCGCCTCGCGTGGCAGCCGATCGAGACCGGCGCGCCGGTCGAGGGCGACGTCGTCGTGTCCGCCGGCACCGGCGAAGTCCGCGAAGTCCTCACCCGGCACCTGGATCTCGTGCGCGAGTTCCTGGACTCGCCCGCCGACGGCCGGCTCGTGGTGCTGACCAGCGGCGCGACCGAAGACGACCCCGCCGGCGCCGCGCTCTGGGGGCTCCTGCGGTCGGCGCAGGCGGAGCACCCGGGCCGGATCGTGCTGGCCGACGTCGACGACGATCCGCGTTCGCGGCAAGCCCTGCCCGCCGCACTCGGCACCGGGGAGGGGCAGCTCGCCCTGCGTGCCGGGGTCGCGTACGTCCCGGCGTTCGCCCGCGCGGACGTCCGCGCCGCCACCGGGCCGCTGCTCGACGCGGCCGGCACGGTCCTCGTGACGGGGGCGCTCGGCACGCTCGGGCGGCTCGTCACCCGGCACCTCGTGCTCGCCCACGGCGCCCGCCACCTGCTGCTGCTCAGCCGCCGGGGACCGGAAGCCGACGGCGCGGCCGAGCTCGTCGCCGAGCTGGCGGAGCTGGGCGCGGCCGCCGAGGTCGTCGCCGCGGACGCCGCCGACCGGGACAGGCTCGCCGAGGTGCTCGCGGCGATCCCGGCCGAGCGCCCGCTGACGTCGGTCGTGCACGCCGCCGGGGTGCTGGCCGACGCGACCTTCTCCGCGCTCACCGCCGAGCAGCTCGACACCGTGCTGCGGCCGAAGGTCGACGCCGCCCGGCACCTGCACGAGCTGACCGCGGGACTCCCGTTGCGCAGCTTCGTCCTGTTCTCCTCGGTCGCGGGCACGCTCGGCACCGCGGGGCAGGCGAACTACGCGGCCGCGAACGCCTACCTCGACGCGCTCGCCCGGCACCGCCGCGCGAACGGGCTGCCGGCGTTGTCGCTGGGCTGGGGCCTGTGGGCCGAGGTGAGCACGATGACCGGCGGGCTGGACCGCACCGACCTGGGCCGGCTGGGCCGCACGGGCGTGCTGCCGCTGTCGAACCGGCAGGGCCTGGACCTCTTCGACGCGGCCTGGGCGGCCGGGGAGGCGGTCCTGTACCCGGTCCGGTTGGAGACGTCGGCCGCGCGGCTCGGCGAGGTCCCCCCGCTGCTGCGCGGGCTCGTCCGCGCTCCGGCCACCCCGGCGAAAGCGCGGATCGAGCTGACCGACGTCCCCGCCGCCGAGCTGCCGAAGGTGCTGCTCGACCTGGTCCGGGGCGAGGTCGCCGCGGTGCTCGGGCACCAGGGGACGGCCGCGATCGACCCCGCCCAGCCGTTCGCCGAGATCGGGTTCGACTCCCTGACCGCGGTCGAGCTGCGCAACCGGCTCACCGCCGCGACCGGGGTGCGGCTGCCCGCGACGCTCGTCTTCGACCACCCGACGCCGTCGGCCGTCGCCGCGCACCTCGAACGCGGGCTGGTCACCGACCCGGCCCGCCCGGAGGCGCTCGACCACGTCGAGCGCCTCGAGCACGCCCTCGCCGACGTCGACGAGTCCGTGCTGGCCACGGTGCTGGCCCGGCTCGAAGCCCTCGGCGCCCGCCTGCGGCGGCCCGAACCCGAACCCGGCGACCCGGCGCAGCACCTGCGCACCGCTTCGGCCGACGAACTACTCGACTTCATCTCCAAGGAGCTGGGCAACCATGGCTGAGCACGACGACCGCGTGCTGGAGAACCTCCGCTGGGTCACCCTCGAACTGCACCAGGCCCGCGAAAAGCTGCGGGCCGCCGAGGAGCCGATCGCCGTCGTCGGCACCGGCTGCCGGTACCCCGGCGGCGTCACCACGCCCGAGGACCTCTGGCGGCTGCTCGACGGCGGCACCGACGCCATCACCGAGTTCCCCGGCGACCGCGGCTGGGACGTCGAAAGCCTGCACCGGCCGGACGAACCGGGGCACTCCAGCACCCGCCACGGCGGGTTCCTCGCCGAGCCGGGCGCGTTCGACGCCGGGTTCTTCGGCATGTCCCCGGCCGCCGCCGAGGTCACCGACCCGCAGCACCGGCTGCTGCTCGAACTGTCCTGGGAGGCCGTCGAACGCGCCGGCATCGACCCGCAGTCGTTGCGCGGCAGCCGGACCGGCGTGTTCGCCGGGACGATGTACGCCGACTACGGCACCGGCGCGGCCGACGCGGACCTCGCCGGCCGGGTGCTGATGGGCACCTCCGGCTCCCTGGCCTCGGGCCGGATCGCTTACACCTTCGGCTTCGAAGGCCCGGCGCTGACGCTCGACACCGCCTGCTCGTCGTCGCTGGTCGCCGTGCACCTGGCGGTGCAGGCGCTGCGCCGGGGCGAGTGCACGCTCGCGCTCGCGGGCGGGGCGACGGTGCTCGCGACGCCGTCGGTGTTCGTCGAATTCTCCCGCCAGCGCGGGCTTTCCGCCGACGGGCGCTGCAAGGCGTTCGGCGCGGGCGCCGACGGAACCGGCTTCGCCGAGGGCGCCGGGGTCCTGTTGCTGGAACGGCTTTCCGACGCGCGCCGGCTCGGGCACCCGGTGCTGGCCGTGGTGCGCGGCTCGGCGGTGAACTCCGACGGCGCGTCGAACGGCCTGACCGCGCCGAACGGTCCCGCGCAGCAGCGGGTCATCGCGCAGGCGCTCGCCGACGCGCGGCTGGCACCGTCCGATGTGGACGTCGTCGAGGCGCACGGGACCGGTACCGCGCTGGGCGACCCGATCGAAGCCCAGGCGGTGCTCGCCGCGTACGGACAGGATCGGGCGGAGCCGCTGTGGCTCGGGTCGGTCAAGTCGAACCTCGGGCACACCCAGGCCGCCGCCGGCGTCGCCGGGCTGCTGAAAATGATCCTGGCGCTGCGGCACGGCGTGCTGCCGAAGACGTTGCACGCCGACGAGCCGTCACCGCACGTGGACTGGACGGCGGGCGCGGTGTCGCTGTTGACCGAACCGCGGCCGTGGCCCGCGGGGGATCGCCCGCGCCGGGCCGGTGTGTCGTCGTTCGGGGTCAGCGGGACCAACGCGCACGTGATCCTGGAGGAGGCGCCCGCGGCCGAACCGGCGGTCTCGTCGCCGGACGTTCCCTCGGCACCGTGGGTGCTGTCGGCCCGGAGCGCCAAGGCGTTGCGTGACCAGGCCGCCCGGCTGCTGTCCGTTGTGGACGAGAACCCGCTCGACGTCGCCCACTCGCTGCTGAGTTCACGCAGCCGGTTCGACCACCGCGCGGTCGTGCTCGGCGAGGACCGGCGCCGGGGGCTCGCGGCGCTCGCCGCCGGGGAGGAATCGTCCACTGTGGTCACCGGGACCGCCGACGCCGGGCCGGACGCGGTGTTCGTCTTCCCCGGCCAGGGTTCCCAGTGGGCCGGGATGGGCCGTGAGCTGCTGGAAACGTCTCCGGTGTTCGCCGCCCGGCTGGCCGAGTGCGCGGCCGCGCTGGTGCCGTTCACCGACTTCGACCTGCTGCGCGTCCTGCGCCGCGGCGACGAGCTCGACCGCGTCGACGTCGTCCAGCCCGCGCTGTGGGCCGTGATGGTGTCGCTGGCGGCGCTGTGGGAGTCCCACGGCGTGCGGCCCGCGGCCGTGCTCGGGCACAGCCAGGGTGAGATCGCCGCCGCCTGCGTCGCCGGTGCACTGTCCCTTTCGGACGGTGCGCGGGTGGTCGCGCTGCGCAGCAAGGCACTCGCCGCGTTGTCCGGCCAGGGTGGCATGGTGTCCGTGCGGCGCCCGGTCGGCGAGGTCGAGCAGCTGCTGGCACCGGGGCTGTCGATCGCCGCGGTCAACGGGGCCGCGTCGGTCGTCGTGTCCGGCGCACCGTCCGCATTGGACGAACTCGTCGAGAAGTGCGGCGAGCACGCGAAACGGATTCCGGTGGACTACGCGTCCCACTCCGCGCAGGTCGACTCGCTGCGGGAGCGGCTCCTCGCCGACCTCGCGCCGATCCGGCCGCGCCGGGCCGAGGTCCCGTTCCTCTCGACGGTGACCGCGTCGGCGTTCGACACCACCGGGCTGGACGCGGAGTACTGGTTCACGAACCTGCGGCAGCCGGTGCTGTTCGACCCGGCGCTGCGGGCCGCGCTGGCCGAGGGCTGGACCGCGTTCGTCGAGCTCAGCCCGCACCCCGTGCTCACGCTGGGCATGCAGCAGACGGCGCCGGGCGCGGTCGTCGCCGGTGCGCTGCGCCGCGGCGACGGCGGCCTCGGCCGGGTCCGGCTGGCGCTGGCCGAACTGGCCGTCCGCGGGATCGACGTCGACTGGGCACTCCCGGCGGGACGGCGGATCGACCTGCCCACGTACGCGTTCGACCACCGCAACCACTGGCTCACCACCACACCACTATCACTTTCACGTGAAAGTGATCCGGAGGAGCCCCCTCCAGATCACTTTCACGTGAAAGTGGTGGGGCTGACCGGCGCCGAGCGGCGGCGGGCGCTGGTGAAGCTCGTCCGTTCCGCCGCGGCGGCCGTGCTCGGCCACGCCTCGACCGACGACGTCCGGCCGGCCGGGTCGTTCCGCGAGCTGGGCTTCGACTCGGCGGCCGGCGTCCAGCTCCGCAACCGCCTCGCCGCGGCGACCGGGCTGGAGCTGCCGGTGACGGTGGTGTTCGACCACCCGACCGCCGCTGCGCTGGCCGACTACCTGCTGGCTTCGCTGGCGGACACGCCGTCGGACGGCCTCGACCGCCACCTCGACGCGCTCGAGGCCGGCCTGCGCGACCTCGACGGCGCCGCGCGCGACCACGTGCTGACCCGGCTCCGGACGCTCGTCGCGGCCGGGCCGGCCGCCGCGGCGGAACTGGCGGGCGCCACGGCCGACGAGATGTTCGCGCTGCTCGACGAAGAACTGGGTGCCGCCAAGTGACGAACGAACAGAAGCTCCTCGACTACCTCAAGCGCGCCACCGGCGACCTGCGCGAAGCCCGCGGCCGGGTCCGGGAGCTCGAGGACCGCGCGCACGAGCCGATCGCCGTCGTCGGGATGAGCTGCCGGTACCCCGGCGGTGTCGCTTCGCCCGCTGACCTGTGGACGCTGGTCGACGAGGGCCGCGACGCCGTCACCGAGTTCCCGGCCGATCGCGGCTGGGATCTGGCGAAACTGGCCGATCCCGCGTCGGCTTCCGGCACGAGCTACGTCCGGCACGGCGGTTTCCTCGACGACGTCGCCGGGTTCGACGCGGCGCTGTTCGACCTCAGCCCACGCGAAGCCACGGCGATGGACCCGCAGCAGCGCCTGCTGCTCGAAGCCGCCTGGGAAGCGTTCGAACGGGCCGGCATCGCGCCGGATTCCGTGCGCGGCAGCCGAACCGGCGTCTTCGCAGGCACCAACGGCCAGGACTACGGGCCGCGGCTGCACGAGGCACCCGCCGACGTCGAAGGCCACCTGCTGACCGGGCTGGCCGCGAGTGTCCTTTCCGGACGGATCGCCTACGCGTTCGGCCTCGAAGGCCCGGCGCTCACGGTGGACACCGCGTGCTCGGCGTCGCTGGTCGCGGTGCACCTGGCGATCCGGTCGCTGCGCGCGGGGGAGAGCACGCTCGCGCTGGCCGCCGGCGTGTCGGTGATGAGCACGCCCGGCGGGTTCGTCGAGTTCAGCCGCCAGCGCGGGCTCGCCCCGGACGGCCGCTGCAAGTCCTTCGGCGCCGGCGCGGACGGCACCGGCTGGGCCGAGGGCGTCGGCGTCCTCGTGCTGGAACGCCTGTCGGACGCGCAGGCGAACGGCCACGACGTGCTGGCCGTACTGGCGGGTTCGGCGGTCAACTCCGACGGCGCGTCCAACGGCCTCACCGCGCCCAGCGGCCCCGCGCAGCAGCGCGTCATCCGGGCCGCGCTGGCCGACGCGCGGCTCGTCCCGTCCGATGTGGACGCGGTCGAGGCACACGGCACCGGCACCGTGCTGGGCGACCCGATCGAGGCTTCGGCGCTGCTGGCGACCTACGGCCAGGACCGGGAAACGCCGCTGTGGCTGGGATCGCTCAAGTCCAACATCGGGCACGCGCAGGCCGCGGCGGGGATCGGCGGGATCATCAAGACGGTCCTCGCCCTCCGCGCGGGGAAGCTGCCGCGCACGCTGCACGCGGACGAGCGCTCACCGCACGTCGACTGGACGGCCGGCGCGGTGTCCCTCCTGACCGAAGCCCAGCCGTGGCCCGCGGGGGATCGCCCGCGCCGTGCGGGGGTCTCGTCGTTCGGGGTCAGCGGGACCAACGCCCACGTGATCGTCGAGGAGGCCCCCGAGCGCCCCGATGTGGCGTTGGTTGCGTCTGACGCACCGAACGCCACATTGGGGCGCTTGGGGCCGTGGCTGCTGGCGGGCAAGTCGCCCGAGGCGTTGCGGGCTCAGGCTGCTCGGCTGGGTGGGGTCGAGCCGAGCGTCGACGTCGCGTTTTCGCTGGCCACGACCCGGGCGCAGCTCGAGCACCGGGCCGTTGTCGTCGGGGAGCTGCCTGCCGGGCTGGCCGCGTTGGCTGCGGGGTTGCCCGCCGCCGGGCTCGTCCAGGGCCAGGCTCGCGCCGAGACCAAGCTGGCCTTCCTGTGCACCGGCCAGGGGGCCCAGCGGCCGGGGATGGGCCGCGAGCTGTACGCCGCGTTCCCGGCGTTCGCCGCCGCGTTCGACGCCGTCTGCGCCGAGATCGACGCCCGCCGGGACGGCGCGCCGCCGCTCAAGGACGTCGTCTTCGCCGACGTCGGCACGCTGCTCGACCGCACCGACCACGCGCAGGCCGGGCTGTTCGCGGTCGAGGTCGCGCTGGCCCGGCTCGTCGAGTCGTGGGGCATCCGCCCGGACGTCGTCGCCGGGCACTCGCTCGGCGAGATCACCGCGGCGCACCTGGCCGGCGTGCTCTCCCTCGCCGACGCGGCCGCGCTGGTCGCCGCGCGCGGCCGGCTGATGGCGGCGGTGCCCGCGGGCGGTGCCATGGCCGCGATCGAGGCCGGGGAAGCCGAACTCGACCTGCCGCCGGACGTCGACCTGGCCGCCGTCAACGGGCCGGCCGCGGTCGTCGTCTCCGGCCCGGAAGACGCCGTCGCGGACGTGGTCGCGCACTGGGCGGCCCGGGGACGCCGGACCCGGCGGCTCACCACGAGCCACGCCTTCCACTCCGCCGCGATGGACCCGGTCCTCGAGCCGCTGGCGGAAACCTTGCGGACACTGGACTTCCGGCCGCCGGTCGTCCCGCTGGTGTCCACCCGCACCGGACAGACCGCCAATATGTCCACAGTGGACTACTGGACCGCGCAGGTCCGGGAGCCGGTCCGCTTCGCCGACGCCGTCGCGACGTTGGCCGGGCAGGACGTCACGGCCTACCTGGAACTCGGCCCCGACGGCGTGCTCACCGCGATCGCCCGCGGCCTCACCGACGCCGTGACGGCGGTCGCGCTGCGCCCGGACCGCGACGAGCCGGCCACCCTGCTCACGGCGGTCGCCACCCTGCACACGCACGGCGTCCCGGTCGACTGGACCGCCTTCTTCGCCGGTGCGCGGCGCACCGACCTGCCGACCTACGCCTTCCAGCACGAGCGCTACTGGCTCACCGCGGACGGCCGCACGCCGGCTCGTGCCCGCCCCGAACTTCCCGTAGCGGGCGGGAACCTGACCGACCTGGTCCGCGCGCAGGCCGCGGCCGTCCTGGGCCACCCCGAAGCCCTCGACGCCGAGCGCGCGTTCGCCGACCTGGGCTTCGACTCGCTGACCGCCGTCGAACTCAGCTCCCGGCTGGGCACCGCGACGGGGCTGACGCTGCCCGCCACGCTCGTCTTCGACCACCCGACCCCCGCCGCGCTCGCCGCGTGGCTCGCGGGCAAGACGCCGACCGGGGCGATCACCGCCCACGCGGGCTCGGCCGACCCGATCGTCGTCGTCGGCATGGGCTGCCGCTACCCGGGCGGCGTCGCGTCCCCGGCCCAGCTGTGGGACCTGGTGCTGAGCGGCACCGACGCGATCAGCGCGTTCCCCGCCGACCGCGGCTGGGACGTCGACGGGCTGCACGACCCGGAACCCGGCCGGCCGGGCAAGACCTACGTCCGGCACGGCGGGTTCCTGGCCGACGCCGCCGGGTTCGACGCCGGCTTCTTCGGGCTCAGCCCCCGCGAGGCCCTGGCGACGGACCCGCAGCAGCGGCTGCTCTTGGAAGTCGCCTGGGAGACGTTCGAGCACGCGGGCATCGACCCGCGCGCGGTCCGCGGTGACGCCGTCGGCGTGTTCGCCGGGACCGCGTCCCAGGACTACGGGCCGCCGCTGCACGAGGCTCCCGAGCACGTCGGCGGCAACCTCGGCACCGGCACCGCGGCCAGTGTCCTTTCCGGACGGATCGCCTACACGTTCGGCTTCGAAGGCCCGACGCTGACCGTCGACACGGCGTGCTCGTCGTCGCTGGTCGCGCTGCACCTCGCGGCGCAATCCCTGCGCGCGGGCGAATGCACGCTCGCCCTCGCCGGCGGGGTCACGGTCATGTCGAGCCCCGGCGCGTTCGTCGAGTTCAGCCGCCAGCGCGGGCTCGCGCCGGACGGCCGCATCAAGTCCTTTTCGGACACCGCGGACGGAACGGCGTGGGCGGAGGGCGCCGGGATGCTGCTGCTGGAGCGGCTTTCGGACGCGCGGCGGCTCGGGCACCCGGTACTGGCCGTGATCGCCGGGTCGGCGGTCAACTCCGACGGCGCGTCCAACGGCCTCACCGCGCCCAACGGGCCGTCGCAGCAGCGGGTGATCCGGCAGGCACTCGCCAACGCCGGACTGTCCGCTTCGGACGTCGACGCGGTCGAAGCTCACGGCACCGGCACGGTGCTGGGTGACCCCATCGAGGCGCAGGCCGTCCTCGCCACCTACGGCCAGGACCGGACGGCGCCGCTGTGGCTCGGGTCGCTGAAGTCGAACATCGGCCACGCGCAGGCCGCGTCCGGGGTCGGCGGGATCATCAAGATGATCGAGGCCATGCGCCACGGCGTCCTGCCGCGGACCCTGCACCTCGAATCGCCATCGGCCAAGGTGGACTGGACGGCCGGTGCGGTCGCGTTGCTGACCGGCACCACGCCGTGGCCCGAGACGGACGTCCGGCGAGCCGCCGTGTCGTCCTTCGGCGTCAGCGGCACGAACGCCCACGTGATCCTCGAACACCCGGCGGGCACCGCCGCACCGGACGGGTTCACGGGCCCGGTGCCGTGGCTGCTGTCGGCGCGCACCGAGACGGCGTTGCGCTCGCAGGCCGGGCAACTGCTCGAGGTCGACGCCGATCCCGCGGAGGTCGCGCGGGTCCTCGCTTCCGGCCGGGCCGCGTTCGCGCACCGGGCGGTCGTTCTCGCGGCCACGCCCGAGGAACGTGCCGCCGGGCTCGCCGCGATCCGTGACGGCCGTGGTGCGATCACCGGGGAAGCCGGACCCGGCCGGACGGCGTTCCTGTTCACCGGCCAGGGTTCCCAGCGGGCCGGGATGGGTCGCGAGCTGTACGGGACGTACCCGGCGTTCGCGGCCGCGTTCGACGCCGCGTGCCCGGATCCGCGGGTCCGGGAGGTCGTCTTCGCGGGCGGCCCCGAGCTCGACGGCACCGAGTTCGCGCAGCCGGGCATCTTCGCGGTCGAGGTCGCGCTCGTGCGGCTGCTCGAATCGTGGGGCGTGCGGCCGGACGCCGTGCTGGGCCACTCCGCCGGCGAGATCGCCGCCGCCCACGTCGCCGGCATCCTGACCCTCGAAGACGCGGTCACGCTGGTCACCGCGCGGGGCCGGTTGATGCAGGCGCTGCCCGAGGGCGGCGTGATGATCGCGGTGCAAGCGTCCGAAGAGGACGTCCGGCCGCTGCCGGCCGGGGTGTCGCTGGCCGCGGTCAACGGGCCGGACGCCGTGGTGCTGTCCGGGGAAGCGGCCGCGGTCGCCGAGGTGGCGGCGCGGTTCGCCAAGACCAAGCGGCTCGCCACGAGCCACGCGTTCCATTCGCCGCTGATGGCCCCGATGCTGCCGGACTTCCGCGCGGCACTCGAAACGGTGTCCTTCGCCGCGCCCGCACTCCCGTTCGTCCCCACCGGCGGGACCGGCCCGGAGACGGCGGAGTACTGGATCGGGCAGGTCGAAGCCACCGTCCGGTTCGCCGACGGCGTCGAGGCCCTGCGCGCCGACGGCGTCACGACGTTCGTCGAGATCGGCCCGGACGCCGTGCTGGCGGCGCTGGTCGAGGACGCCGTGCCGGTGCTGCGCGCGGACCGGCCCGAATCCGAGACGCTGCTGACGGCGGTGGCCCGCCTGCACGTCCAGGGCAAGAGTCCACAGTGGACGTCGATCCTGGGTTCGGCGACCACGCGGGTCGACCTGCCGACGTACCCGTTCGAACGCGAGCGGTACTGGCTCGACCCGGGTACGCCCCCGGCGGCCGACCCGGCCGGCGCGCGGTTCTGGGCCGCCGTCCGCGACGGCGACGGCACCGGGCTGGCCGAAACCCTCGGCGTCGAAAGCTCCACAGTGGACGCCGTGCTGCCCGCGCTCGCCCGCTGGCGCGGCGAAGCCGACGGCGGGACCACCGGCTGGCGGTACCGCGTGGCCTGGCAGCCGATCGACACCCCGGCCGCGCTCGACGGCTGGTGGCTCGCCGTCGTCCCCGAAGGCAGCGACGTGCGGCTTCCTGAAGGCGTCACGGTGCTGGAGGTGCCTGCCGGGATCAGCCGCGCGGACCTCGCGGCGCGGCTGCCGGAGACCGACGGCGTGCTGTCGTACCTCACCGCCGCCGAGGACGTCCTCGTGCTGGTCCAGGCCCTCGGGGACGCGGGCCGGGACGCGCCGCTGTG
This sequence comes from Amycolatopsis sp. cmx-4-83, assembly GCF_046548815.1. NCBI lineage: Bacteria > Bacillati > Actinomycetota > Actinomycetes > Pseudonocardiales > Pseudonocardiaceae > Amycolatopsis > Amycolatopsis sp. cmx-4-83. The sequence goes on from NZ_JAEBEF010000004.1 coordinate 80,262, forward strand.
GTGCGTCACGCGCACCGCCGTCCAGGTCGGACCGGGCGAGCCGGTGGACCCCGCCGCGGCCGGGATCTGGGGTCTCGGCCGCGTCGTGGGGCTGGAGCACCCGCGCCGCTGGGGCGGGTGCGTCGACCTCGCGGACGGCGCCGACCTCGTGCTCGGCGGCGGCGAGGACCAGATCGCGGTGCGGCCGTCCGGGGTGTTCGGACGGCGGCTCGTGCGGACGACCGGGCGGCAGGTCCGCGAGTGGCGCCCGCGCGGCACGGTGCTGATCACCGGCGGCACCGGCGCGCTCGGCGGGCACGTCGCCCGGCGCCTGGCGGCCGGCGGCGCCGAGCACCTGGTGCTGACCAGCCGTCGTGGCCAGGCCGCACCCGGGCTCGCCGAGGACCTGACCGCGCTCGGCGCGCGGGTGACGGTCCGCGCGTGCGACGTCGCCGACCGGGCCGCGCTGGCCGCGCTGCTGGCCGAATTCCCGCCGTCCGCGGTGGTCCACGCCGCCGGCGCGGCCGATCCCGAGCACCTGGCCGGCACCTCCGTGGCCGAGTTCGCCCGCGTCCGCGCGGCGAAGGTGCTGGGCGCGGCCCACCTCGACGAGCTGCTCGGGGACACCCCGCTCGACGCGTTCGTGCTGTTCTCGTCGATCGCGGCCACCTGGGGAAGCGGCGGCCAGGGCGCGTATTCCGCGGCGAACGCGGCGCTCGACGCCGTCGCCGAATCACGCCGGGCCCGCGGCCTGACCGCGACGTCGATCGCCTGGGGCCCGTGGGCCGGGCCGGGCATGGCCGAGGGCGAGGCCGGCGTCCGGATGGCGCGGCGCGGGGTGCCCGGGCTGCCGCCGGAGCGCGCGGTCGCCGAGCTGATCGCGGCGGTCGAGCGGGACGAGCCCACGGTCGTCGTCGCGGACGTCGACTGGGCGCGGTTCGTACCGGCGTTCACCGCCCAGCGCCCGAGCCCGCTGCTCGGCGAGCTGCCCGAGGTCCGCGAGGTCCTGGCGCTCGAACCGGCGGCCGGCGGCGCGGTCGCGGAGATCCTCGGCACCGCCCAGGGCCCCGAGCTGGACCGGCTCCTGCTCGACATCGTGCGCGGCGAGATCGCCGTGGTGCTCGGGCACGCGACGCCGGAGTCGGTGGACGTCCGCCAGCCGCTGCGCGACCTCGGCCTCGACTCGCTGGCCTCGGTCGAGCTGCGCGACGGGCTGTCCCGCGCGACCGGGCTCGTCCTGCCCAGCACGCTGGTCTTCGACCACCCGACGGCCGAAGCGCTGGCCGCGCACCTGCGCACCCGCGTCGAGCCCGCGCCCGACGGCCTCGCCGAGGAGCTGGACCGCCTCGAAGCCGGCCTGACTTCGGCGGGTGCCCAGGACCGCGGCCGGGCGCTGGCTCGCCTGGAGGTCCTGCTCGCCCAGTGGCGCGAGGACCGCGAATCGATCGCGGAACGCCTCGACTCGGCCGACGACGACGAGATGTTCCGCCTGCTCGACACCGAATTCGGCATCTCCTGATGCCGCCGACGACTCCCTGTTCCCCGAGGACCACCCATGTCGAGTGAAGACAAGCTCCGCTACTTCCTCAAGCGCGTCACCGCGGACCTGCACGACGTCCGCGCGCGGCTGCGTGAGGCCGAAGAGAAGGCCGGCGAGCCGATCGCGATCGTCGGCACCGCCTGCCGGTACCCCGGCGGGGCGGACACGCCCGAACGGCTGTGGGACCTGGTCGCCGCGGGGACCGACGCGATTTCCGGCTTCCCCGCCGACCGCGGCTGGGACACCGCGCGGCTCTACCGGCCCGGCGGCCCCCGGCCCGGGCACAGCTACGTCCGGGAGGGCGGGTTCCTCGCGGAGGCCGCGGACTTCGACCCCGAGTTCTTCGGGATCTCACCGCGTGAAGCCGTCGCCATGGACCCGCAGCAGCGGCTGCTCCTCGAGGTCGCGCACGAGGCGTTCGAGCGCGCCGGCCTGCCCGTCGACGGCCTGCGCGGCAGCCGCACCGGCGTGTTCGTCGGCGGCATGGCCCAGATCTCCGGCCCGTCCGAGGAGCAGATCGAGGCCCTGTCCGGGTACCTCCTCACCGGCAGCGCGGCCAGCGTGTTCTCCGGCCGGATCGCCTACACCTTCGGGCTCGAAGGCCCGGCGATCACCGTCGACACGGCGTGTTCGTCGTCGCTGGTCGCCCTGCACCTCGCGGCGCAGGCCCTGCGCGCGGGCGAGTGCACGCTCGCTCTCGCCGGCGGGGTCACCGTGATGACGACGCCCGAGGGGTTCGTCGAGTTCAGCCAGCAAAACGGGCTCGCGGCCGACGGCCGCTGCAAGGCGTTCGCCGAAGCCGCCGACGGCACCGCCTGGGGCGAGGGTGCCGGGATGCTCGTGCTGGAACGGCTTTCCGACGCCCGCCGCCACGGCCACCCCGTGCTCGCCGTGCTGCGCGGCTCGGCGGTGAACTCCGACGGCGCGTCCAACGGCCTCACCGCGCCGAACGGCCCGTCACAGCAACGGGTGATCCGGGCCGCGCTGGCCTCCGCGCGGCTGGCACCGTCCGATGTGGACGTCGTCGAGGCGCACGGCACCGGGACTTCCCTGGGCGACCCGATCGAAGCCGAGGCGCTGCTGGCGACGTACGGCCAGGACCGCGACCGGCCGTTGTGGCTGGGCTCGCTGAAGTCCAACATCGGGCACACGCAGGCCGCCGCCGGGGTCGGCGGGGTGATCAAGGTGATCGAAGCGATGCGGCACGGCGTGCTGCCCCGCACGCTGCACGTCGACGCGCCCTCGTCGCACGTGGACTGGACGGCCGGGCAGGTCCGGCTGCTGACCGAAGCCGTGCCGTGGCCGGAAACCGGCGCGCCGCGGCGGGCCGGGGTTTCGTCGTTCGGAGTCAGCGGGACCAACGCCCACGTGCTCATCGAAGCGGTCCCGGCCGAGGCGGACGAACCGTCCTCGTCGCTGCCCGTGGTGCCGTGGGTGCTGTCGGCCAAGACCGGTCCGGCGCTGCGCGATCTCGCGCGTGCGCTGCGAAACCACGACGGTGACCCGGTCGACGTCGGCCGTGCGCTGGCCACCACGCGGTCGGTGCGCGAACACCGGGCCGTGGTCCTCGACGCCGCCGGGCTGGACGCGGTCGTCGACGGTGTCAGCGAGCCGGCCGACCCGGGCGACGTCGTCTTCGTGTTCCCCGGGCAGGGCTCGCAGTGGACCGGGATGGGCCGGGAGCTGCTCGGTTCCTCGCCGGTGTTCGCGGCGCGGATGGCCGAATGTGCTGCAGCGCTGTCGTCATTCGTGGATTGGGACCTGCTGGAGGCCCTCGACGGCGACCTGGAGCGGGTCGACGTCGTGCAGCCCGTGCTGTGGGCGGTCATGGTGTCGCTGGCGGCGGTGTGGCGCTCGTACGGTGTCGAGCCCGCCGCTGTGGTGGGGCATTCGCAGGGTGAGATCGCGGCCGCGGTGGTCGCGGGTGGACTGTCCCTTGAGGATGGTGCTCGGGTGGTTGCCTTGCGGAGCAAGGCCATCCTGCGGTTGTCCGGACTGGGCGGCATGGTGTCGCTGGGCGCGTCCGTCGAGCGGGCGCGAGAGCTGATCGCGCCGTGGGACGGAAGGATTTCGGTCGCCGCGGTGAACGGCCCGTCGTCCGTGGTGGTGTCCGGTGAGTCCGGCGCTTTGGACGAGCTGCTGGCGTCGGTGGACGTCCGGGCGCGCCGGATCGCTGTCGATTACGCGTCCCACTCCGCACAGGTCGAGTTGCTGGCCGACGAGCTGGCTTCCGTGCTGGCCGAGGTGAAGCCGCGCTCCGGCCGGATCCCGTTCGTGTCCGCGGTGACCGGGGAGGTGCTCGACACGGCGGAGCTGGACGCGGCCTACTGGTACCGCAACCTGCGTGAACCGGTCCGGTTCGACCAGGCCGTCTCGACCCTGCTCGGCCTGCGCGCGACGGTCTTCGTCGAGTGCAGCGCCCACCCCGTGCTCACCGTGGGCGTCGAAGAGACCATCGACGAGGCCGGGGCGGCCGCCGCCGCGGTCGGCACCCTCCGCCGGGGCGACGGCGGCCTGACCCGGGTTGTCACCTCGCTGGGCGAGGCGTTCGCCCGCGGTGCCGACGTCGGCTGGGCCGGGCTGTTCGCGGGCACCGGCACTTGCCGCGTCACCCTGCCCACCTACCCGTTCCAGCGCGACCGCTACTGGTCCGAGGCCGCGCCCGGCCGTCGCACGGCCGTCGACGACCTGCGCTACGAAGTCACCTGGCGGCTCGTCCCCGTCGAACCGTCCACTGTGGCGGGTACCTGGGTCGTGTGCGGCCCGGACGACGACCTCGCCGACCGCATCGCCCGAGGCCTCACCCGCCACGGCGCCGAGGTGATCCGCACGGCCGAACCCGGCGATGTCACCGGTGTCACCGGCATCATCGCCGTCGCCCCGGCCGGGCGGACTCCGGACCACCCGGACGTTCCCGCCGGGCTCGCCGCCGCGTTGGCCCTCGTGCACACCGACGTTCCCCTGTGGATGGTCACCCGCGGCGCGGTCTCGACCGGCGCCGCGGACCCGGTCACCGACCCGGAGCAGGCCCTCGTCTGGGGCCTCGGCCAGGTCGTCCGCCAGGAGCAGCCGAGCCGCTGGGGTGGCCTCGCCGACCTGCCCGCCGACACCGGCGACGCCACCGTCGACCTGTTCCTCGGCGCCCTGACCGGCCCCGAGGACGAACTCGCCGTCCGGCCCGACGGCGTCTTCGCCCGCCGCCTCACCCGGCCGGCCGCCACGAGCGCCCGGCGCACCTGGCGTCCCGAAGGCACCACGCTGATCACCGGCGGTACGGGCGCGCTCGGCGCCCACGTCGCCCGGCGGCTGGCCGCCCAAGGGGCCCCGCACCTGCTGCTCGTCAGCCGCAGTGGCCGTGCCGCCGAAGGCGCCGCGGAGCTGGCAGCCGAGCTGACCGGCCTCGGGTCCCGGGTCACCCTCGCCGCGTGCGACGCCGCCGACCGCGACGCGCTCGGCGCGCTGCTCGGCGACCTGCCCGCGGACGCGCCGCTGCGCGCGGTGGTCCACACTGCCGCCGTGCTCGACGACGCCATGCTCGGCGAGCTCACCCTCGACCAGGTCGGGCGCGTGCTGCGGGTCAAGGCCGAGGCCGCGCTCGCCCTGCACGAGCTGACCCGCGACCTCGACCTCGACGCGTTCGTGCTGTTCTCGTCCCTCGCCGGCACCTACGGCGGCGCGGGCCAGGGGAACTACGCTCCGGGAAACGCTTTCCTCGACGCGTTCGCGCGCTACCGCCGCGGCCTCGGGCTGCCGGCGACGTCGATCGGCTGGGGCCACTGGGCGGGCGGCGGCATGGCCGACGGCGGCCTGGAGACGAAGCTGCGGCAGCGGGGGGTCCCGCCGATGCCGCCAGAGCTGGCCCTCGACGGCCTGCAGCGGGTCCTCGACCTCGACGACACGGCCGTCGTCGTCGCCGACGTCGACTGGACGGCCGCGCAGGAGCCCGGCCGGCTGCTCGCCGACCTGCTCCCGCACACCGGGACCGACGCCGCCGAGCCCGGCCTCGCGGGTCTGGCGCCGGGGGAGCGGGACCGGCGGCTGCTCGAGATCGTGCGCACGCAGATCGCCGCCGTGCTCGGGTTCGCCGAGCCGGACCGGATCGACCCGGCCCGCGCCCTCCGTGACCTGGGGTTCGACTCGCTGACCGCGGTCGAGCTGCGCAACAAGCTCGGCGCCGCGGTCGGCCTGAAACTGCCCGCCACGCTCGTTTTCGACCACCCGAGCCCGGCCGCGCTGGTCGGCCACCTCGCGTCGCACTTCGGCGGCGCGACCGCTACCACCGAACTCGTCGAGCGCGGTGCGGCCGACGAGCCGATCGCGATCGTCGCGATGAGCTGCCGCTTCCCCGGCGGCGTCGGCTCGCCCGAAGACCTCTGGAACCTCCTGGCCGAAGGCCGGGACACGGTCGCGCCCTTCCCGGCGGACCGCGGCTGGGACGTCGATGCCGTGTACGACCCCGACCCGGAAACCCCGGGCCGGTCCTACGTCCGGCACGGGTCCTTTGTGGACGACGTGACCGGTTTCGACGCCGCGTTCTTCGGGATCAGCCCGCGCGAGGCCCTCGCGATGGACCCGCAGCAGCGGCTGCTGCTGGAGACGTCGTGGGAGGCGTTCGAACGCGCCGGGCTCGACCCGTCGGCGCTGCGCGGCAGCCGGGTCGGCGTGTTCGTCGGCACCAACGGCCAGGACTACGGTACCCTGCTGATGAACGCCCGCGACCAGGTCGAGGGCTACCTCGGCACCGGCAGCTCGGCGAGCGTCTTCTCCGGCCGCGTCGCGTACGCGCTGGGCTTGGAAGGACCGGCGGTCACCGTCGACACGGCGTGTTCGTCGTCGCTGGTGGCACTGCACCTGGCGGCGCAGGCGCTGCGCTCGGGTGAGTGTTCGCTGGCGCTGGCCGGCGGTGTGACGGTGATGTCGACGCCGATCGGGTTCGTCGAGTTCTCGCGGCAGCGCGGCTTGGCCGCCGACGGCCGCTGCAAGCCGTTCGCGGCCGCCGCCGACGGCACCGCCTGGGGCGAGGGCGCCGGGCTCCTGCTGGTGGAAAGGCTTTCCGACGCCCAGCGGCTCGGCCACCCGGTCCTCGCCGTGCTGCGCGGTTCCGCGGTGAACTCCGACGGCGCGTCGAACGGGCTGACCGCGCCGAACGGGCCGTCGCAGCAGCGGGTGATCCGGGCCGCCTTGGCCACGGCGGGACTGACACCGTCCGATGTGGACGTCGTCGAGGCCCACGGAACCGGGACCCGCCTCGGTGATCCCATCGAGGCGCAAGCGCTGCTGGCCACCTACGGGCAGGACCGGGCGGAGCCGTTGTGGCTCGGTTCGGTGAAGTCGAACCTCGGGCACACCCAGGCGGCGGCCGGGGTCGCCGGGGTGATCAAGGTGGTCGAGTCGTTGCGGCACGGTGTGCTGCCCCGGACGTTGCACGTCGATTCGCCGTCGTCCCAAGTGGACTGGTCGGCGGGTTCGGTTCGGCTGCTGACGGAGTCGGTTGCTTGGCCTGCGTCCGACCGGGTGCGGCGGGCCGGGGTGTCGTCGTTCGGGATCAGCGGGACCAACGCGCACATCGTGCTGGAGGAAGCGCCCCGTACCGCCGACCCGGTCGAGACGTTCTCCGGGGGAGTGGTGCCGTGGCTGGTTTCGGCGCGGACCGAGGAAGGTCTGCGGGCGCAGGCTTCCCGGCTGCTGTCGTTCCTCGAAACCGGTCCGGATCTCGTCGCGACCGCGCGGACGCTCGCCACGGGCCGGGCGTCGCTCGAATGCCGGGCGGTCGTGCTCGCCGCGGACGTCGAGGGCTTCCGCCGCGGGCTGACCGGGCTCGTCGAGGGACGGCCCGTCGCCGAAGTGGTGCGCCCCGGGGGTGTCGGCAAGGTCGCTTTCCTGTTCTCCGGTCAGGGTTCGCAGCGCGTCGGGATGGGCGAGGAGCTGTACGTGGCTTTCCCGGTCTACGCGACGGCGTTCGACGCGGCGTGCGCGCACCTGGACCCGCGGCTTCGCGACTTCCTCGGTTCGGCCGAGACCGAGTTCGCCCAGCAGGGCATCTTCGCACTGGAAGTCGCGCTGTTCCGGCTGCTGGAGTCGTGGGGTGTCCGGCCGGACTTCGTCGCCGGGCATTCGGTGGGTGAGATCGCGGCGGCGCACGTCGCCGGGATCCTGTCGCTGGAAGACGCTTGCGCGCTGGTTTCGGCGCGAAGCCGGTTGATGCAGGCGCTGCCACCGGGTGGCGTGATGATCGCGGTCCAGGCGTCCGAAGAGGACATCGAGCTTCCTGCCGGTGTGTCGCTTGCCGCGGTGAACGGCCCGGACTCGGTGGTGCTGTCCGGCGAGGAAGCCGCGGTGACCGAGTACGCGTCGACGTTCGCGAAGACCAAGCGGCTCACCACGAGCCACGCGTTCCACTCGGAACTGATGGAGCCGATGCTGGCCGAGTTCGCCGCGGCGATCGACGGGCTGGTGTGCGCCGAACCGGTCATCCCGTTCGTGTCCACTGTGGACGATTTGGTGGTGACGCCGGGGTATTGGGTGCGGCAGGTGCGGGAGCCGGTCCGGTTCGCCGAGGCCGTCGATCGGCTGCGGGCTTCGGGGGTGACCGGGTTCGTCGAGCTGGGCCCGGACGCGGTGCTGACGCCGATGGTCGACGGGGCGATCCCGACCCTCGTCGCCGGCCGCCCGGAGGAGAGCGGCGTCCTGACCGCGCTCGCCCACCTCGACGTCGGCTGGGCGCGGGTGGTGGGCGCCGGTCCGATCCGCACGGACCTGCCGACGTACGCGTTCCAGCACGAGCGGTTCTGGCTGGACGCGGCCGCCGAGGGGCAGCCCGGCACGCTCGGCCACCCCCTGCTCAGCGCGGCGGTGGAGCTGCCCGAATCCGGCGGCCAGGTGCTCACGGGCGTCCTGTCGACGCGGAATTCGCCGTGGCTGGCGGGCCACGCGGTGCACGGCACGGTCATCCTGCCCGGCACGGCGTTCGTCGAACTCGCCCTCCGCGCGGGTGCCGAAGCCGGTTGCGGGACTCTGGAGGAGCTGACGATCGCGGCACCGCTCGCGCTGACGGAACCGGTGGGTGTTCAGGTGGCGATCGGTTCGCCGGATGACGCCGGTCGCCGTCCGGTCACCGTCCATTCGCGACGTGACTCCGAGCCGTGGACGCGGCACGCGACCGGCACCCTGTCCGACAGCGCTTCGGCGGCCGAGGAGCTCGGCGAGTGGCCGCCGCCCGGAGCGTCCGAAGTGGACGTGACGGACCTGTACCAGGGCTTCGAAGACCGGGGCTTCACGTACGGCCCGACGTTCCAGGGACTGCGATCCGCGTGGCTCCACGAAGGTTCGGTGTTCGCGGAGGTGGCCCTGCCGGCCGCCGACCACGACGCGGCGGCCCGCTTCGGCGTGCACCCGGCGTTGCTGGACGCGGCCCTGCACGGCCTGGGCCTGGGCGGCCTCCTCCCCGACGACGGCCAGGGCCGCCTCCCGTTCACGTGGACGGGAGTGACCCGCCACAGTTCGGGCGCGGCGTCGCTGCGGGTGCGGCTGACGCCGATCGAGCCGGGCACGGTGTCCCTGACGGTCGCGGATGGTGGGGGCCGGCCGGTGCTGACGGTGGCATCGCTGGTGCTGCGTCCGGTGCTCCCGCAGGTGAGCGACGCGCTGTTCCGCCTGGAGTGGCGCGAGGCCGAGCCCGGTACGGCGGCGGTGTCACCGGTGTTCACCCCGGTCGAACCGGCGGACGTCCGCACGACGACGGCGACGGTCCTGGCGGCGATCCGTGCGTGGCTGTCCGGAGACCGCGACGGCGAGCTGGTGTTCGTGACCAGGGGAGCGGTCGCGGCGGCGGACGGCGACGAGGTGCCCGACCTGCCCGCGGCGGCGGCGTGGGGCCTGGTCCGCGCGGCCCGGACGGAGCACCCGGGCCGCTTCCGCCTGCTGGACCTCGACGACTCCCCGTCCCCGGAGCTGCTGCCGGACGGCGAGCCGGAGCTGGCAGTCCGCGCTGGGCGGCTGTTGGTCCCGCGCATCGCCAGGGGCACAGCGCCAAGCCTCGACCTGCCCCCGGGCGACTGGCAGCTGGTGGTGACCGCCCCAGGCACGGTCGACGGCATCACGGCGGTCCCGCTCCCCGCGGCGGCGGGCACTGTGACGGGCCCCGCGGGTTCGCTCGCCACCGGCGCGGACATCACCTCGCACCGCGAGGCCGCAAGCCCGGCGGCTTCGCTCGCCGAGGGTGCGGATGGAACCCACCCGGCGCCGCTCGCCGCCGGGGAGGTGCGCGTCGCCACCCGTCCCGCGCCGCTCGCCGAGGGTGCGGATGCCACCCGCCTCGCGCCGTTCACCGCCGGGGAGGTGCGCGTCGCCACCAACCCCGCGCCGCTCGCCGCCGCCGAGGGCGCGGATGCCACCCACCCCGCACCGCTCGTCGCCGGGGAGGTGCGTGACGTGACCCGCTCTGCGCCGCTCGTCGCCGGGGCGGCGAGCGACGCCACCCGCCCCGCGCCGCTCGGCGCCGGTGAAGTGCGCGTCGCCGTCCGGGCCGCCGGGGTCAACTTCCGTGACCTCCTCAACGTCCTCGGCCGCTACCCCGGCGGGCCCGTCCCGCTCGGCCAGGAAGCCGCCGGTGTGGTCACCGAAACCGGCCCCGGCGTCACCACCCTCCACCCCGGCGAGCGCGTCTTCGGCCTCTTCCCCGGCACCTTCGCCACCCACGCCACCACCGACCACCGCCTTCTCAAACCCCTTCCCGCCGGCTGGAGCTTCGCCCAAGCCGCGACCACTCCCGTCGCCTTCCTCACCGCCTACTACGGCCTCGTCGAGCTCGCCGAGCTCAAGCCCGGCGAGTCCGTCCTCATCCACGCGGCCGCCGGTGGGGTCGGGATGGCCGCCGTGCAGGTCGCGCGGTACCTCGGCGCCGAGGTCTACGCCACCGCCAGTCCCGGCAAGCACGCCGCCGTCGACGTCGAGGCGAGCCACCTGGCCTCCTCTCGCACCCTCGAGTTCGCCAAGCGCTTCCCCCGGATGGACGTCGTCCTCAACTCGCTGACCGGCGAGTTCATCGACGCCTCCCGGAAGCTCCTCGCCGACGGCGGCCGGTTCCTCGAGATGGGCAAGACCGACGTCCGCGAGGCACCGGGCTACCGCGCCTTCGACCTCGCCGAAGCCGGGGCCGAGCGGCTCGGCCGGATGCTCACCGAAGTCCTGGAGCTCTTCGCCGCCGGCCACCTGCGGCCGCTCCCGGTGCGCGCGTGGGACATCCGGCGCACGCCGGACGCCCTGCGCTTCCTGAGCCAGGCCAAGCACATCGGGAAGCTCGCCCTGACCGTCCCGCGCGCGCTCGACCCGGACGGCGTCGTCCTGATCACCGGCGGCACCGGTGCGCTCGGCGCCGCCCTCGCCCGGCACCTCGTCCGCGGCGGTGCCCGGCACGTCGTGCTCGCCAGCCGGCGCGGGATGGCCGCGCCCGGTGCGCGGGAACTCGCCGCCGAGCTGCCCGAGGTGACGATCGCCGCGTGCGACGTCGCCGATTGGGACGCCGTGGCCGAGCTGGTCGAGACGCTGCCGCTCACCGCGGTCGTGCACGCCGCCGGCGTGCTGGCCGACGCGACCGTCGACCGGCTCACCGACGACGACCTCGCGGCCGTCCTGGCCCCCAAAGCCGACGGCGCGCGGCACCTGCACGAGCTGACCCGCGACGCCGACCTCGCCGCCTTCGTGCTGTTCTCCTCGGTGTCCGGTCTCGCGGGCACCGCCGGCCAAGGCGCGTACGCGGCCGCCAACGCCTACCTCGACGCGCTCGCGGCCCACCGCCGGGCCGACGGCCTGCCGGGCACCTCGATCGCCTGGGGCGTTTGGGAAACCGGCATGGCCGGAGAACTCGCCGAAGCCGACCGGGCCCGGATGAGCCGCTCCGGCCTGCTGCCACTGTCCACGGAGGACGGATTGGGCCTGTTCGACGCGGCGGTCGCGGACGCGGCGAGCCTGCTCGTCCCCATGCGGCTCGACCCGGCGGCCCTGCGCGGCGACGACGTCCCGCCGCTGCTGCGCGGGCTCCTCCGGGCGCGGGCGCAGCGCACGACCCAGGCGGCCGACGCCGCCGGGCTGGTGCGGCGGCTGGGCGGGCGGACCCCGGCCGAGCAGGACGGGATCGTGCTCGACCTGGTCCGCGAGGCGATGGCCGCCGTGCTCGGGCACGCCGACGGCACCGGCGTCGACCCCGGTCGCGGGTTCCTGGACGTCGGCTTCGACTCGCTGACCGCGGTCGAGCTCCGCAACCGGCTCGCCACCGCGACCGGGCTGCGGCTGCCGTCCACCCTGGTCTTCGACCACGCTTCACCCGCCGAGCTCGCGGCGCACCTGCGCGGCGAACTCACCGGCGCCGAGCCGGACGCGGACCGGCTGCTGTCCGAAGTGGACAGCCTGGAAACCCGCCTGCTGGCCGCCGATCTGGACGACGCCGCGCGGGCGGCCGTGCACGGCAGGCTCCGGACGCTGCTGGCCAAGTGGTCCGGCACCGCGCGGGCCGCCACCGTCCCGGACCGCCTCGCCACGGCGTCCGCGGACGACCTCTTCGACTTCATCGACAACGCACTGGGGAGCTGACGGTGTCCAACGAGGACCGGCTGGTCGAGTACCTCCGGCGGGTGACCGCCGAACTGCAGCAGACGCGCACGCGCCTGCAGGAGGTCGAGTCCGGCGAACCCGAGCCGATCGCCGTCGTCGGCATGAGCTGCCGGTACCCCGGTGGCGTGGCGTCGCCCGACGACCTGTGGGACCTGGTGCGGGACGGCCGCGACGCCGTCACGCCGTTCCCGGCGGACCGCGGCTGGGACCTCGCCGCACTGTCCGATCCGGACGGTCGCGGCACGAGTACCGCGGCCGCCGGCGGTTTCCTCGACGACGTCGCCGGGTTCGACGCGGACTTCTTCGGCATCTCGCCGCGCGCCGCTCTCGCGATGGACCCGCAGCAGCGGATCCTGCTCGAATCGGCGTGGGCGCTGTTCGAGGACGCCGGCGTCGACCCGGCGGGCCTGCGCGGCGGCCGCACCGGCGTGTTCGTCGGCGCGTCCTCCTCCGGCTACGGCAGCGGCTGGTCCGTGGCCCCCGAGGGGCTCGAAGGCCACCTGCTCACCGGCAACGCGGGCAGCGTGATCTCCGGCAGGCTGGCCTACCAGTTCGGCCTCGAAGGCCCCGCAGTCACGGTGGACACGGCGTGCTCGTCGTCGCTGGTCGCGCTGCACCTCGCCGCCCAGGCCCTGCGCGCGGGCGAATGTTCGCTCGCGCTCGCGGGCGGGGTCATGGTGCTGGCCTCGCCGACGTTGTTCGTCGAGTTCAGCCGCCAGCGCGGGCTGGCCGCGGACGGGCGGTGCAAGTCCTTCGCCGCCGCCGCGGACGGCACCGGCTGGGCCGAAGGCGTCGGCCTGCTCCTGCTGGAACGGCTGTCCGACGCCCGCCGCAACGGTCACGACGTCCTCGCCGTGGTCCGCGGTTCCGCGGTCAACCAGGACGGCGCGAGCAGCGGTCTCACCGCCCCCAACGGCCCGTCGCAGCAACGGGTCATCCGCGACGCGCTGGCCGGGGCCCGGCTCGCACCGTCCGATGTGGACGCGGTCGAGGCACACGGCACCGGCACCCGGCTCGGCGACCCGATCGAAGCGCAGGCCGTGCTGGCCACCTACGGCCGCGACCGTCCGCACCCGCTGTGGCTGGGCTCGCTGAAGTCGAACATCGGGCACGCCCAGTCCGCCGCCGGTGTCGGCGGCGTGATCAAGATGATCCAGGCCCTGCGCCACGGCGTGCTGCCGAAGACGCTGCACGTCGACGAGCCGACCCCGCACGTCGACTGGACGGCCGGGAACGTCCGGCTGCTCACCGAGCCGGTGCCGTGGCCCGAGACCGGGCGGCCGCGCCGGGCGGGCGTGTCGTCGTTCGGGATGAGCGGCACGAACGCCCACGTCATCCTCGAGCAGGCCCCGGCGGCCGAACCGGCCGGGCTGACCGCGTTGCCGGTCACGCCGGTGCTGCTGTCCGCGCGGACCGCGTCCGCCTTGCGCGAGCAGGCCGAACAATTGTCCACTGTGGACGCGGATCTGCCGGAGCTGGCGGCCGCGCTGGCCACGCGGGGCGGGCTGGACCACCGGGCCGTCGTGGTCGCCGGCTCGCAGGACGCGCTTCGGGCGGCGTTGCGCGAGTTCGACGTCATCCAGGGCGAACCCGGCGGCAAGACGGCGTTCCTGTTCACCGGCCAGGGTTCGCAGCGGGCCGGGATGGGCCGCGAGCTGTACGAGGCGTTCCCGGCCTACGCGGCAGCCTTCGACGCCGTGTGCGCACACCTCGACCCGCGGGTACGAGAGCTTTCGGGGTCGGCGGAGACGGAACTCGCCCAGCAGGCCATCTTCGCCCTCGAAGTCGCGCTCTACCGGCTGCTGGAGTCGTGGGGGGTGCGGCCCGACCTGCTCCTCGGGCACTCGGTGGGCGAGATCGCGGCCGCGCACGTCGCCGGCGTGCTCTCCCTCGAAGCCGCCTGCACGCTCGTCGCCGCGCGGGGCCGCCTGATGCAGGCCCTGCCGGAAGGCGGCGCGATGATCGCCGTGCAGGCCACGGAAGCCGAAGTCCTGCCGCTGCCCGAAGGTGTTTCACTGGCCGCGGTGAACGGCCCGGACTCGGTGGTGCTGTCCGGGGTCGCCGAAGCGGTCGAGGCGGTCGCCGCGAAGTTCGCGAAGACCAAGCGGCTCAAGACCAGTCACGCCTTCCATTCGGCGCTGATGGAACCGATGCTCGCCGAGTTCCGCACCGTCCTCTCCGGACTTTCCTACGCCACCCCGGCGATCCCGCTCGTGTCCACTGTGGAAGAGGACGCGGCCTGGGACGCGGACTACTGGGTCCGCCAGGTGCGGCAGCCGGTCCGGTTCCACGACGGCGTCGAGCGGCTGCGCGCCCAGGGCGTCACCGTCTTCGCCGAACTGGGCCCGGCCGCGGTCCTCGCCCCGCTCACCGACGGCGCCGTCCCGCTGCTGCGCGCCGACCGGCCCGAGGCCGCGACTCTGATCCGCGGCCTGAGCACCCTGCACGTCCACGGCACGGCCGTCGACTGGCCGTCGTTCTTCGGTGGCGCACGACGCCTTCCGCTGCCGCACTACCCGTTCGAGCACGAGCGGTTCTGGCTGGCCTCGCCCGTCGCGCCCGGCGACGTCACCGCCGCCGGGCTCACCCACCCCGACCACCCGCTGCTCGGGGCCGCGCTGGCGCTGGCCGACGGCGACGGCTTCCTGTGCACCGGCCTGCTTTCGCCGCGGTCGCACCCCTGGCTCGCCGACCACGTGGTGCTCGGCTCGACGCTGGTGCCGGGCACGGCGTTCGTGGAGCTCGCCCTGCGCGCCGCCGAGCAGGCCGGCTGCGACGGCATCGGCGAACTCACCCTCGAAGCGCCGCTCACCCTCCCGGACAGCGGCGTCGAGGTCCAGATCGCCGTCGGCGCCCCCGGCGCAACGCGCACCCTGCGGATCTACTCGCGCCCGGCCGGCTCGGCGTTCGACGAGCCCTGGACCCGGCACGCCACCGGCACGCTGACCAGCGGAAACCGGCTCGCGACCAGCGCGGTCGAGTGGCCGCCCGCGGGTGCCGAACCCGTCGACGTCGACGACCTCTACACCCGGTTCGGCGACCGCGGCTTCGGCTACGGCCCGGCGTTCCAGGGCCTGCGCGCGGCCTGGCGGCGGGGAACCGACGTCTTCGCCGAGGTGCAGCTGCCCCTGGACAACGCGGGGAAGTTCGCGCTGCACCCGGCGTTGCTCGACAGTGCGCTGCACGCGATGGCGCTCGGCGTTCTCCCGGACACCGGTGCGGGCCGGGTGCCGTTCAGCTGGACCGGCGTGACGGTGCTCGCGCGCGGCCGCTCGACCCTGCGCGTCCGGCTGTCGGCCACCGGTCCCGAGACGATCACGCTGGTGGCCACCGACGAAGCCGGGGAGCCGGTCGTCGCGGTCGAGGCGCTGACCGTGCGGCCCGTGGCGGTGCCGCGGCAGTCGCTGTTCGCCCTCGACTGGCCGCAGTTGCCGCCGGGCGGCACGGCCGAGGACATCCGGGCGGCGTTCCTGACCGTCGACGCCGGTACGGATCCCGCCGCGGTGCACGCTGAGACCGCGCGGGTGCTCGCCGAGCTGCAGGACTGGCTCGCCGCGGATCCCGCACCGGACGAGCGCCTGGTCGTCGTGACGCGGGGCGGGGACGACCTCGTGGGTGCGGCCGTGGGCGGTCTGGTCCGGGCCGCGCAGGCCGAGCACCCCGAGCGGTTCGTGCTGGTGGACACCGACGACGTCGAGGGGCTGACCCGGTTCCCGGCCGGCGAGCCGCAGTTCGCGGTCCGCGAGGGCCGGGTGTTCGTGCCCCGCCTGACCCGCGCCGCCGTGCCGGCGGCCGATTTCCCCTCGTGGGACAAGGTTCTCGTCACCGGTGGCACCGGCGCGCTCGGCACCGCGCTCGCCCGGCACCTCCTCGACCGGGGCGTCGGACGCGTCGTCGTCGCGGGTCGCCGCGGTCCGGCCGCCCCCGGGGCGGCGGCCCTCACCGAGCTGGGTGCCGAGGTCGTGGCCTGCGACTTCACCGACCGGGACGCCGTTTCGGCGCTGGCCGGCTCGCTGCCCGGGCTCTCGGCGGTGGTGCACGCCGCCGGAGTGCTCGACGACGGCGTCCTCACTTCTCTGACACCGGAGCGGCTCGAGGCCGTGCTGCGGCCGAAGGTGGACGCGGCCTGGCTGCTGCACGAACTCGTTCCCGACGCGCACCTCGTCCTGTTCTCGTCGGTCGCGGGCGTCTTCGGCGCGGCCGGACAGGCGAACTACGCCGCCGCCAACGCCTACCTGGACGCGCTGGCGGACCACCGTCGCGCTGCCGGTCTCCGGTGCAGCTCGATGGCCTGGGGTGCTTGGGAAACCGGCATGGCCGACGGCCGCGCCGGACTGTCCATCGAGGACGGTCTCGCGCTGTTCGACGCAGCGTTGTCCGCGGATCAGGCGGTCACCCTGCCCGTGCGACTGGACCTCGCGGCCTTGCGCGGCGGTCCGGTGCCGGCGTTGTTGCGCGGTCTCGTGCGTACCCCGGCCCGGCGCGTCCGCCCGGTTTCGTCGTTCGGCGACCGGCTGACCGCCGCGCCCGCGGCCGAGCGGGAGACGTTGCTGCTGGACCTGGTGCGGACGGAAGCGGCGGCCGTGCTCGGGCACGAGCCGGGTGCCCGCGTCGACGCCACGCGTGCGTTCAGCGACCTCGGCTTCGACTCGCTGACCGCGGTCGAGCTGCGCAACCGGCTCGCCGAGGCGACCGGGCTCCGGCTGTCGTCGACGCTCGTCTTCGACCACCCCGGCGCGGACGCGCTGGCCGCGTACCTCGGCGCGGAGCTGCTGGGCACGTCGGTGTCGGAAGTTCCGGCGACGGTCGTCCCGGCCGACGAGCCGATCGCGATCGTGGGCATGAGCTGCCGGTACCCCGGCGGCGTCGCCTCGCCGGACGACCTGTGGCGACTGGTCGCGGAAGGCCGCGACGGCATCGGGTTCTTCCCGGAAGACCGCGGCTGGAACGTAGAACACAGCACCGACCCGGAGCGTTCGGGCACGACCTACACCCGTGAAGGCGGGTTCCTCTACGACGCCGCCGAGTTCGACGCGGCGTTCTTCGGGATCTCGCCGCGGGAGGCGCTGGCGATGGACCCGCAGCAGCGGTTGCTGCTGGAGACGTCGTGGCAGGCGTTCGAACACGCGGGCATCGCGCCGGATTCGCTGCGGGGCAGCCGGACCGGCGTCTTCGCCGGCTTGATGTACCACGACTACGGCGCCCGGCTGACGACCGCACCGGCGGACGTCGAAGGGTTCCTCGGGATCGGGAACTCCGGCAGTGTCCTTTCCGGACGGATTGCGTACTCGTTCGGACTGGAAGGCCCGGCGGTCACGGTGGACACGGCGTGTTCTTCGTCGCTGGTCGCGTTGCACCTGGCTTCGCAGGCGCTGCGGTCGGGCGAGTGTTCGCTCGCGCTGGCCGGGGGTGTCACGGTGATGGCGACCCCGGCGACGTTCGTCGAGTTCTCGCGCCAGCGCGGACTCTCGGCCGACGGGCGGTGCAAGTCGTTCGCCGCCGCGGCCGACGGCACCGGGTGGGGTGAAGGCTCCGGCGTCCTCGTTCTGGAACGCCTGTCCGACGCCCGGCGCAACGGGCACCGCGTGCTCGCGGTGGTCCGCGGTTCGGCGGTCAACTCCGACGGTGCGTCGAACGGCTTGACGGCGCCGAACGGGCCGTCGCAGCAGCGGGTGATCCGCGCTGCGTTGGCGACTGCGGGTTTGACACCGTCCGATGTGGACGTCGTCGAGGCGCACGGCACCGGTACTCGACTCGGGGATCCCATCGAGGCCCAGGCTGTGCTCGCCACCTACGGGCAGGATCGCGCGGAGCCGCTGTGGCTCGGGTCGATCAAGTCGAACATCGGCCACACGCAGGCGGCGGCGGGGGTCGCGGGTGTGATCAAGATGGTGCAGGCCCTGCGGCACGGGGTCTTGCCGAAGACACTGCACGTCGACGAGCCGACCCCGCACGTCGAGTGGACCGACGGTGCGGTTCGGCTGCTCACGGAGTCCGTCGAGTGGCCGGCTTCCGGCCGGCCTCGGCGGGCCGGCGTGTCGTCGTTCGGGATCAGTGGGACCAACGCGCACGTGGTGCTGGAAGAGGCTCCCGATGCCGTGGTCGCGTCGGCCGGGCTGCCGGTCGTGCCGTGGGTGCTCTCGGCCAAGTCGCCTGCTGCTCTTCGTGAGCAGGCACGACGGCTGATTGCGGCGCCGGAGCAGCCGGTCGAGGCGGTGGCTCGCACGTTGGCCACCGGACGCGCGGCGCTGGACCACCGGGCTGCGGTCGTCGGTGCGGACCGGGCCGAACTGCTGCGCGGGCTCGAGGCCGTGGCGGCGGGGTCGGGTGCCCACGTTGGACAGGCCGAGAGCGGCAAGGTCGCGTTCCTGTTCACCGGGCAGGGTTCGCAGCGGGCCGGGATGGGCCGGGAGTTGTACGAGACCTTCCCGGTCTACGCGGCTGCTTTCGACGCTGCCTGCGCCTATCTTGACCCGCGGGTCAAGGAACTCTCCGGGGCAGCGGATACCGATCTCGCACAGCAAGGCATCTTCGCTCTCGAAGTGGCTCTCTTTCGCCTGGTGGAATCGTGGGGTGTCCGGCCCGACGTCGTCGTGGGGCACTCGGTGGGCGAGATCGCGGCGGCGCACGTCGCCGGGGTACTGAGTCTCGAAGACGCGGCCACGCTGGTCGCGGCGCGGGGGCGGTTGATGCAGGCGCTGCCCGAGGGTGGCGTGATGATCGCGGTCCAGGCGTCCGAAGCGGACATCAAGTTGCCGGAGGGTGTTTCCCTGGCTGCGGTGAACGGGCCGGACTCGGTGGTGCTGTCGGGCGAGGAAGCTGCCGTGACCGAGTACGCGTCGACGTTCGCGAAGACCAAGCGGCTCAACACGAGTCACGCTTTCCATTCGGCACTGATGGAGCCGATGCTGGCCGAGTTCGCGGCGGCGATCGACGGGCTCGCCATGGCCGAACCGGTCATCCCCTGGGTGTCCACTGTGGAAGGCGACGGCTCGGGCTACTGGGTGCGTCAGGTCCGGGAGTGTGTCCGGTTCGCTGATGCGGTCGCGGCCACGGACGCGCGGACGTTCGTCGAGATCGGGCCGGACGCGGTGCTGAGCGCGATGGTCGACGGTGCCGTTCCGGTGCTGCGGGCCGGTCGCGCCGAAGTCGCGTCGGCGATGTCCGCGTTGGCCCGGCTGTACGTCAGCGGGGTTACGCCGCGGTGGTCGGCCGTGTTCGCCGAATCGACTCCCGTCGATTTGCCCGGTTACGCCTTCGAGCGCAGCCGGTACTGGCTCGACGCCGGTCCGGCCGCGGGGGACGTGACGGCGCTCGGCCAGTCCGCGCCCGGGCACCCGCTGCTGGGCGCGGCCGTCGAGCTGCCCGACGCGGGGACGGTGTTCACGGGTTCGCTGTCGGCTCGGACGGTGCCGTGGCTGGCCGAGCACGAGGTGCTGGGCACGCCGTTGCTGCCGGGTTCGGCGTTCGCGGAACTGGCGTTGCGCGCGGGCGCGGAACTGGGCTGGCCGGTCGTCGACGAACTGACGTTGGGCGCGCCGCTCGTCCTGCGCGGCGAGGTCACTCTCCGCGTGAGGGTGGGATCCGATCGCACCGTGACCATCCACTCGCGACAGTCCGATGAGGACGTTTGGACGCTGCACGCCACCGGCAAGGTGAGCGCGGAAGCCGTCGAAGGGGAAGACCTCACCGAATGGCCGCCCGCGGTCGCGGTGCCGCTGGACGACCTCTACGACCGCGCCGCGGAACAGGGTTTCGGTTACGGACCTGCGTTCCAGGGCCTGCGGGCGGCTTGGCGGGACGGCGAGACGGTGTACGCCGAGGTCGCGCTGCCGTCGGAGTACGCGCCGGAGGACTACGGCCTCCACCCGGCCCTGCTCGACGCGGCTCTGCACGGACTCGGCCTCGGCGGCTTCGTCGACGGCCCGCACCTGCCGTTCTCGTGGACGGGCGTGTCCCTGACGGCGGCCGGTGCGGGCGCCCTGCGGGTCCGCATCCGGCCCGCGGGCCCGGACGCGGTGACACTGACCCTCGCCGACGAGACCGGCCGCGCGGTGGCGAGCGTGCGCTCGCTGGCCTTGCGCCCGGTGGCGGCTGCGCAGGTCACGCATCCCCTGTACCGCCTGGACTGGGTCCCGGCCGACGTCACCGAGCCGGTGCCGGTGGTCGCCGTCGAGTGGGAGTCGTGTGACCTGGCCGAGGCGGTGGCGAACGCTCTCGCGCTGGTGCGGAACTGGCTCGCCGACGAGCGCTCCGCCACGGCCCGCCTGGTCTTCGTGACCCGGGGTGCCGTGGCGACGCGGCCGGGGGAGGACGTCACCGACCTGCCTGCGGCCGCGGCTCGCGGCCTGCTGCGGACCGCGCAGCTGGAACACCCGGGCCGGTTCGTGCTGGCCGACCTCGGCCCGGACGACGAGCTGCCCGCGTTGCCCGGCGAGCCGGAAGCCGCGGTCCGGAACGGCCGCGTCCTCGTGCCGCGACTGGCCCGCGCCGAAGCGGCCGGCGACCCCGTGCGGATCGCCGGCCCGCGGGGGACGGTCCTGATCACCGGCGGCACGGGTGCCCTCGGCGCGGCCATCGCGCGCCGGCTCGCGGAGCAGGGGACCGGGCACCTGGTGCTCACCTCCCGCCGCGGCCTCGACGCGCCCGGGGCCGAGGACCTCGTCGCCGAGCTGGAAGCCGCCGGGGCGAAGGTCACCGTGGTCGCGTGCGACGTCGCCGACCGGGCGGCCGTGGCGGACCTGGTCAAGACGCTGCCCCCGACCGCGGTGGTGCACGCGGCCGGCGTCCTCGACGACGGCCTCCTCGCCACCCAGGACCCGGCCCGCCTCGCCGCGGTGCTCGCCCCGAAGGCCGATGCGGCCCGGCACCTGCACGAGCTGGCCCCGGACGCGAACCTGGTGCTCTTCTCCTCGGTCGCGGGCGGCTTCGGCAGCGCGGGGCAGGCGGGGTACGCGGCAGCGAACGCCTACCTCGACGCACTCGCCACCCACCGCGCGGCCCACGGCCTCCCGGGCCGATCGCTGGCCTGGGGCCCATGGCTGGACGGCGGCATGGCCGCCGAGCTCGCAGCGACCGAGCGGCGCCGCATCGAGGGCGGCGGCGTGGGTGCGGTTGATGCCGAGGCCGAGGCCCGCCGTTTCGACGGTGGTGGTCTGCGTGCGGTTGATACCGCGGCTGAGGGCCGTCGTTTCGAGGGTGGTGGCGTGGGTGCGGTTGATGCCGCGGCCGAGGGTGGTGGCGGTACCGCACCCCAGGTTGCTGCGGCCGAGGGCCGCCGTATGGAGGGTGGTGGCGATACCGCAGCCCAGGTCGCCGCAACCGAGGGCCGCCGGATCGTGGGTGGCGGCGGTACCGCTGCCCAGGTTGCCGCAGCTGAGCGCCGCCGGATCGAGCGCAGTGGTATGCGCTCGATCGATACCGAAACCGGGCTGGCGATGTTCGACGCCGCCCTCTCGCACGCCGAACCCGTGCTCTGGCCGGTGCTGCTCGACCACGCCGGCCTGCGGGCCCGGGGCGAGCACCTCCCGCCGATCCTGCGCGGGCTCGTCCGGGTGCCGATCCGGCGGGCCGCCTCGGCACCTCGCACCGAGAACCTCCTCGAGGTCGTCCGGGCGGAGGCAGCCGCCGTGCTCGGGCATGCGTCGGCCGCCGCGGTCGATGCCGGGCAGGCGTTCTCCGAGCTGGGGTTCGACTCGCTGACCGCCGTCGAGCTGCGCAATCGGCTCGACGCCGTCACCGGGCTGCGGCTCGCCGCGACCGTCGTGTTCGACTACGCCACCCCCGCCGCACTGGCCGAGCACCTCGAAGCCGAGCTGACCGGGGAACGCGCGGACTCGGAAGCGCCGGTGATCGCGGCCGTCGACGAGCCCATCGCCATCGTCGGCATGAGCTGCCGCTACCCGGGTGGCGTCACCAGCCCGGACGACCTCTGGCGCCTGGTCGCGGAAGGCCGTGACGGGATCGGCGAGTTCCCGGCCGACCGCGGCTGGGACGTCGAGTACGACCCCGACCCCGAGCGCACCGGCACGACCTACACCCGCGAGGGCGGATTCCTCTACGACGCGGCGGAATTCGACGCGGCGTTCTTCGGGATCAGCCCCCGCGAAGCCCTCGCCATGGACCCGCAGCAACGACTGCTGCTCGAGACGTCGTGGGAAGCCTTCGAGAGCGCCGGAATCGACCCGGGTTCGCTGCGCGGCAGCCGGACCGGTGTCTTCGCCGGCCAGATGTACCACGACTACGGCGCTCGCCTGACCACCGTTCCCGAGGGCGTCGAAGGGTTCGTCGGCATCGGCAACTCCGGCAGTGTCCTTTCCGGACGCGTCGCCTACTCGTTCGGGCTCGAAGGCCCGGCCGTCACCGTCGACACGGCGTGCTCGTCGTCCCTGGTCACCCTGCACCTCGCCGCCCAGGCGCTGCGGCAGGGGGAGTGCTCGCTCGCGCTCGCCGGCGGGGTCACGGTGATGGCGACGCCGGCGACGTTCGTCGAGTTCAGCCGTCAGCGCGGCCTGGCGCCGGACGGGCGCTGCAAGCCCTTCGCGGCCGCCGCCGACGGCACCGGCTGGTCGGAAGGCGTCGGGGTCCTCGTGCTGGAACGGCTGTCCGACGCCCGGCGCAACGGCCACCACGTGCTCGCCGTCGTGCGCGGGTCCGCGGTCAACTCCGATGGCGCGTCCAACGGCTTGACCGCACCGAACGGACCCTCGCAGCAGCGGGTGATCCGGGCGGCGCTGGCGACCGCGGGGCTCAAACCGTCCGATGTGGACGTCGTCGAAGCGCACGGCACCGGCACCCGCCTCGGCGACCCCATCGAGGCTCAAGCGGTGCTCGCCACCTACGGGCAGGGCCGGGAAACCCCGCTGTGGCTCGGGTCGATCAAGTCCAACCTCGGCCACACCCAAGCGGCCGCGGGGGTCGCGGGCGTGATCAAGATGGTGCAGGCGCTGCGCCACGGCGTACTCCCCAAGACCCTGCACGTCGACGAGCCGACCCCGCACGTCGACTGGACCGCCGGTGCCGTCCGGCTCCTCACCGAGCCGGTCAGCCTGCCGGAAGGGGTCCGGCGGGCCGCGGTGTCGTCGTTCGGGATCAGCGGCACCAATGCCCACGTCATCCTCGAGGCCGGTCCGGAACCTGCCGAAACGGCCGTCCCGGCGCACCCGTGCCCGCCCGTCGTGCTCACCGCCAGGTCGCCGGCCGCCCTGCGCGCGCAGGCGATCCGGCTGCGCGCGCACCTGGCCGGCCACCCGCTCCCGGCCGTGGCGCACGCGCTGGTCACCGCGCGGGCGCAGCACGCCCACCGCGCCGTCGTCGTCGGCGACGTCGAGGCCGGGCTGGCCGCGCTCGGCCGTGGCGAACCCGGCGTCGTCACCGGCGCCGTCGTGCCGGACGGCCGGACCGCGTTCCTCTTCACCGGCCAGGGCTCGCAGCGGCCGGGCATGGGACGTGAGCTGTACGAGGCGTTCCCGGTCTTCGCGGAAGCGTTCGACGCGGTTTGCGCGCACCTCGACCCGCGGCTGAAGACCGTTCTCGACACCGCCGAACTCGATCGCACCGAGTTCGCGCAACAGGCGATCTTCGCACTGGAGGTCGCGCTGTTCCGGCTCCTGGAAGCGTGGGGCGTCCAGCCCGACGTCGTCCTGGGCCACTCGGTCGGGGAGATCGCGGCCGCGCACGTCGCCGGGGTGCTGAGCCTCGAAGACGCGGGCACGCTCGTGGCCGCGCGCGGTCGATTGATGCAGGAACTCCCCGAGGGTGGCGTGATGATCGCCGTCCAAGCGTCCGAAGTGGACATCCGGTTGCCGGACGGCGTCTCCCTGGCCGCGGTCAACGGACCGGACTCGGTGGTGCTCTCCGGTGAGGAAGACGCGGTCACCGAGTACGCGGCGACGTTCGCCAAGACCAAGCGGCTCAACACCAGTCACGCCTTCCACAGTGGACTCATGGAGCCGATGCTCGAAGAGTTCCGAGAGGTCGTCGAGGGCCTGACCTTCGCCGACGCCGTCATCCCGATCGTGTCCACAGTGGAGGACGGCGACCCGGCCACGGCGGCGCACTGGGTCCGTCAGGTCCGCGAGCCGGTCCGGTTCCACGACGGCCTGCGCGCCACCGGTGCCACGGACTTCCTGGAACTCGGCCCCGATGGCGTGCTGAGCGCGATGGTCGGCGACGGCGAGGCCGTCCCGACGCTGCGTGCCGGCCGGCCGGAGGTGGCAACGCTGCTCACCGCGCTGGCCCGGCGGTACGTCCGGGGCGGCGCGGTCGACTGGGCCGCCGGCTTCGGCCCCGGCGGCGGGCACGTCGACCTGCCGACCTACGCCTTCCAACGCGAGCGGTTCTGGCTGGCCGCCGCGCCGACCGGCGACGTCACCTCGGCGGGCCTGGCCGCGACCGGCCACCCGCTGCTCGCGGCGGTCGTGCCGCTGGCGGACGAAGACGGCGTCCTCGGCACGGCCCGGCTCTCGCCGCGGACGCACCCGTGGCTGGCCGACCACACCGTCGGCGGCACCACGCTGCTGCCGGGCACCGCGCTGCTGGAGCTCGTGCTGCGGACCGCGGCAGAAGCCGGCTGTGACGTCGTCACGGAGCTGACCCTGGAAGCGCCGCTCGTGGTGCCGGAGCAGGGCGTTCAGGTGCAGGTCACGGTCGGTGCTCCCGAAGCCGGCGCGCGGCCGGTGCGGGTCCACGCCCGCCGGGACGCGGCCGAGCCGTGGACCCGGCACGCCGAGGGCACAGTCAGCGAGGGCGCCAAGCCCGCGGTGGCCTTGACCGAGTGGCCGCCCGCCGGTGCCGAGCCGGTCGCGGTCGACGACGTCTACCCGCGGTTCGCCGAGGCCGGGTTCGGCTACGGGCCGGCGTTCCAGGGCCTGCGGGCCGCGTGGACGCGGGGCGAGGAGCTGTTCGCGGAGGTCGGCCTGCCCGACGTCCCGGCGGGATTCCTGCTGCACCCGGCGTTGTTCGACGCGGCCCTCCACACGGCGGCGCTGCGAGGCGACGGCACCGCGAAGCTGCCGTTCGCCTGGACCGGCGTGCACCTCACGGCGACCGGGGCGACGAGCCTGCGGGTCCGGCTCACCCCGGTGCCGGAGGGGTTCGCGCTCGCCCTCGCCGACGGGACGGGCGCTCCGGTGGGGGTCGTCGACGCACTGGCCCTGCGGCCGTTCTCGGCCGAGGGCCTCGGCGTGCGCGACGCGCTGTTCCGCGTCGACTGGGTTCCGGCGGCGGTCACCGAGCGGCCGTTCACGAGCTGCGCGGTGCGCGATGACGACCCCGACCTGGTCGCCGCGCTGGAGCGGTCCGGTGCCGAGGTCGTGAGTGGGAAACAGTGTTCCAACCCCGGTTCCCGCTCACGACCGGAGGTGGTGTTCCTGCCGGTGCCGCGGCTCGAAGGCGCGGTGCCGGACGTGGTGCGGGAGACCGTCACGAGCGTGCTGGACACCGTACGGGAATGGGTGGCCGGGGACGGGGCACGGCTGGTCGTCGTGACCCGCGGGGCCGTCGCCACCCGGCCCGGCGAAGACGTGCCGGACCTCGCCGCGGCCGCGGTGTGGGGCCTGCTGCGCTCCGCGCAGGCCGAGCACCCGGACCGGTTCGCGCTGCTCGACCTGGACGACCCGGCCGCCGTGCCGGTGCCGACCGGGGAACCGCAGGCGGCGGTCCGCGACGGCGATCTCCTGGTGCCCCGGCTGGCCCGCGTCCGCGCCGGCGACGGCGAAGTCCCGGCGACCGGCGGAACCGTTCTGGTCACCGGCGGGACGGGCGCGCTCGGCGCCGCCGTCTCACGCCACCTGGCCACGCGCGGGGCCGAACACCTCGTACTGGTCAGCCGACGCGGCGAGGCCGCGCCGGGGGCCCCCGAACTGGCCGCTGAGCTGCGCGAACTCGGCGCGGACGTCACGCTCGCCGCGTGCGACCTCGCCGACCGGGACGCGGTGGCCGCGCTGCTCGCGGAACACCCCGTCACGGCGGTGGTGCACGCCGCCGGGGTGCTCGCGGACGGTGTCGTCGAGACCCTCACGCCGAAGCAGGTCGAGACCGTGCTGCAGGCCAAGGCCGACGCCGCCTGGCACCTGCACGAGCTGGCCGGCGACGTCACGGAGTTCGTCCTGTTCTCCTCGGCCGCGGGCACCCTCGGCACGCCGGGGCAGGCCAACTACGCGGCCGCGAACGCGTTCCTCGACGCGCTCGCCGCCCACCGCCGCGCGGCGGGCCTGCCCGCGCAGTCCCTCGCGTGGGGCCTGTGGACCGGCGGCATGGGCGACGGCGAACGCCGGGGCGGCGTCACCGCACTGTCCACGGAGGACGGACTAGCGCTGTTCGACGCGGCTCGCGCGGACGGCGGCGCGACGCTCGTCCCGATGCGGCTCGACCTCACGGTGCGCGGCGAAGTGCCCGCGCTGCTCAAGGGTCTCGTGCGGGCCCCGGCCCGCACGGCCGCACCCGCGCAGCTGCGGGAACGCCTGGCCGCGGTGCCCGAAGCCGGGCGGCTCGACGTGCTCGTCGGGTTCGTCCGCGCCCACGTGGCGGCCGTGCTCGGGCACGCCGACCCGGACGCCGTCCCGCCCCGGCAGGCGTTCCGCGACCTCGGCTTCGACTCGCTCACCGCGGTCGAGCTGCGCAACCGGATCGGCGCCGAAACCGGCCTGCGGCTTCCCCCGACGCTGGTGTTCAGCTACCCGGACGCGACCGCGCTCGCGACGCACCTGGAAGCCGAGCTGCACGTCGAACCGGCCGAGCCCGACCTGGCCGCCGTGCTCGCGGCGATCCCGGTGGACCGGCTGCGGGAAGCCGGACTGCTCGACGCGGTGCTGCGGCTCGCCGACCCGGCCGCCGGTCTCACCCGAACCGCCGAACCCGCCGAAGCCTCGATCGACGCCATGGACGTGGACGACCTCGTCTCCCTGGCCCTCGATCTTCCCTGACCAGAACGAAACCGCGGAGACCGACCACCATGGCCACAGCACCGGACAAGATCGTCGAAGCCCTGCGCGCGTCGCTCAAGGAGAGCGACCGGCTGCGGGAAGTCAACCGACGGCTCGAAGCGGCGGCGGGCGAACCGATCGCCGTCATCGGGATGAGCTGCCGCTACCCGGGCGGCGCCGGGTCCCCCGAAGCACTGTGGGACCTCGTCGCCCGCGGCGGCGACGCCGTCACCGGCTTCCCGGCCCGCCGCGGCTGGGACCTCGAAGGGCTCTACGACCCGGACCCGGACGAGCCGGGCAAGGTCTACACCCGCGAAGGCGGCTTCCTGCACGACGCCGACCACTTCGACCCGGCGTTCTTCGGCATCAGCCCGCGTGACGCCCTCGCCATCGACCCGCAGCAGCGGCTCCTGCTGGAGGTGTCGCACGAGGCGTTCGAGCGGGCCGGGCTGACCACGGACGCGGTGCGCGGCAGCCGCACCGGCGTGTTCGCCGGCGTGATGTACAACGACTACGCGGGCCGGATGTACCAGGTCCCGGAGGGCTTCGAGGGCCTGCTCGGCAACGGCAGCGCGGGCAGCGTCGCGTCCGGGCGGCTCGCCTACACCTTCGGGCTCGAAGGGCCGGCGGTCACCGTCGACACGGCGTGCTCGTCGTCGCTGGTCGCCGTCCACCTGGCCGCGCAGGCCCTGCGCCAGGGTGACTGCAGCCTCGCGCTCGCCGGGGGCGTTGCCGTGATGGCGACGCCGTCCGCGCTGATCGAGTTCAGCCGGCAGCGGGCGCTGGCCCCGGACGGCCGCTGCAAGGCGTTCGCGGCCGCCGCCGACGGCACCAGCTGGGCCGAGGGCGCCGGAGTCCTGCTCCTGGAACGGCTTTCCGACGCCGAGCGCCTCGGCCACCCGATCCTCGCGGTGGTGCGCGGCACCGCGGTGAACTCCGACGGCGCGTCCAACGGCATGACCGCGCCCAACGGTCTTGCCCAGCAGCGCGTGATCCGCGCGGCGCTGGCCAACGCGGGGCTGACCGCGTCCGAAGTGGACGCCGTCGAGGCGCACGGCACCGGGACTTCACTGGGTGACCCGATCGAAGCCGAGGCGCTGCTGGCGACGTACGGGCAGGACCGGGAGCGGCCGCTGTGGCTGGGGTCGCTGAAGTCCAACATCGGGCACACGCAGGCCGCCGCCGGGGTCGGCGGGATGATCAAGATGATCCAGGCGATGCGCCACGGCGTGCTGCCTCGCACGTTGCACGTCGACGCGCCTTCGCCGCACGTCGACTGGGCGTCCGGCGCGGTCGAGCTGCTCACCGAGCCGGTGGAATGGCCGGAGACCGACGTCCGGCGGGCGGGCGTCTCGTCGTTCGGGGTGAGCGGCACGAACGCCCACGTAATACTCGAAGCCCGGCCGCGACCCGAGCCCGTCCCCGCCGTGGCGGATCCGGTGGTGCCGTGGGTCCTTTCGGCTCGCAGTGAGCCGGCGTTGCGTGACCAGGCCCGGAACCTGCTGTCACTTGTGGACGGTGACCCAGCCGCCGTCGGGGCCGCGCTCGTGCGGACGCGGCAGGTGTACGAGCACCGGGCCGTCGTCGCCGGGGATCTGCGGGCCGGGCTGACCGCGCTGGCCGAGCAGGGTGTCGGCGCCGAAGTCGCACGCGGGACGCGCAGGGCCGTGTTCGTCTTCCCGGGTCAGGGTTCGCAGTGGGCCGGGATGGGACAGGAACTCCTGGCGACCGAACCGGTGTTCGCCGCGCGGCTGGCCGAATGCGCGGCCGCGCTGAAGCCCTTCGTGGACTGGGACCTGCTCGACGTCCTCGACGGCGACCTCCAGCGCGTCGACGTCGTGCAGCCCGCGCTCTGGGCCGTCATGGTGTCGCTCGCCGAAGTCTGGCGCTCCCACGGTGTCGAGCCCGCCGCCGTGATCGGGCACTCCCAAGGTGAGATCGCCGCCGCCGTCGTCGCGGGTGGACTGTCGCTTGAGGACGGCGCGCGCGTGGTCGCGCTGCGGAGCAAGGCGATCCTGCGGCTGTCCGGTCGCGGTGGCATGGTTTCGCTCACCGTTCCCGTGGCACGCGCGGAAGAGCTGATCGCGCCGTGGGGCGAGCGGCTCTCGATCGCTGCTGTCAACGGGCCGACCTCGGTCGTCGTCTCCGGCGACGCCGCCGCCCTCGACGAACTGCTGGCCCAGGACGTCCCGGCCAAGCGGATCGCCGTCGACTACGCGTCCCACTCCGCCCACGTCGAGAGCATCGAAGCCGAGCTCCTCGAAGCGCTGGCCCCGATCCGCCCGCGCACCGGTGACGTCCCGTTCCACTCCACCGTCACCGGCGACCTGCTCGACACCGCCGCGCTCGACGCCGCGTACTGGTACCGCAACCTGCGCCAGACCGTCCACTTCGACCGGGCCGTGCGCGGCTTCGGCGGCAAGCCCGTGTTCGTCGAGTGCAGCCCGCACCCGGTGCTCGTCCCCGGCCTCGACGACGCCGCGGTCGGCACCCTCCGCCGCGGCGACGGCGGCCGCGCCCGGCTGCTCACCTCGCTCGGCACCGCCTTCGGCCACGGCGTCGCCGTCGACTGGGCCCGCGAGTTCGACGGCGTCGACGCGACCGGCGTCGAACTGCCGACCTACCCGTTCCAGCGGACGCCGTTCTGGCTCGACGCCCCGGCCGTCACCGGTGACCTCGCCGGGCTCGGCTCGGCCGGGCACCCGCTGCTCGGCGCGGTCGTCGCGCTCGCCGACGGCGACGGCTACCTGTTCACCGGCCGGCTTTCGCCGAAGTCGCACCCGTGGCTGGCCGACCACGTCGTCCGCGGTTCGGTCGTGCTGCCCGGCACGGCGATGCTCGAACTCGCCGCACGGGCCGCGCAGGAGACCGGCACCCGGGTCGTCGAGGACCTCGTCCTGGAGACCCCGCTGGTGCTGCCCGAGCAGGGCGCCCTCGAGGTCCAGGTCTCGGTCGGCGCGCCCGACGGCACCGGACGCCGCCCGGTCGGCGTGTTCAGCCGGGACGGCGACGACGGCTGGACCCGGCACGCGAGCGGCGTGCTCGGCGGCCCCGAGCCGGCGGGCACGGACCTGCTGACCTGGCCTCCGACTGGCGCCGAAGCCCTCGACGTCGACGGCCTCCACGACCGGTTCGCCGCCCAGGGCTTCGCCTACGGCCCGGCGTTCCGCGGGCTGCGCGCGGCCTGGCAGCTCGGCGAGGAGCTCTACGCCGAAGTCGCGCTCCCGGCGGACCTCGCCCCCGAGGCGGCCCGGTTCGGCCTGCACCCGGCGCTGCTCGACGCGGCCCTGCAAGCCGCGGCCCTCGGCGGCGGCGAGCGGGCCATGATGCCGTTCGCGTGGTCCGGCGCGGTCCTGCACGCGGGCGGCCCGGCCACCCTGCGCGTCCGCATCCGGCCGGCCGGCGACGACGCCGTCGCGCTCGACATCGCCGACGGCACCGGGGTCGCCGTGGCCACCGTGTCGTCGCTGGTCCTGCGGCCCCTCGCCGCGCAGCAGCTCGTCACCGACTCGCTGTTCCGTCCGGAGTGGACACCGGTCACGGTGCCGTCCGATGTGGACACCGACTTGACGCTGGTGCCCGTCGCCGGTGACCCGGCCGACGTCGGCGGGAGCGTCCGGCGCGTCCTGGCCGAGGCGCTCCGGGTGATCCAGGACCACCTGGACGGCGACGGCCGCCTGGTGTTCGTCACCCGGGGCGCGACCACCGGCGAAGACCCCGCGGCCGCCGCCGTCTGGGGCCTGGTCCGTTCGGTCCGCGCCGAGCACCCCGGCCGGTTCCTGCTCGCGGACACCGACACCGACGACCTCACCCCGCTCCTCGCCGTGCTCGCCGCGGGGGAGGAGCCCGAAGCCCTCCTGCGCGACGGCGTCGTGCTCGTACCGCGGCTGGCCCGCGCCGAGCAGCCGGACGCCGAGGCCGCGCCCGCGTTCGACGTCAGCGGCACGGTCCTGATCACCGGCGGCACCGGCGCGCTCGGTTCGCTGCTGGCCCGGCACCTCGTCACCGAGTACGGCGCCCGCCACCTGCTGCTGACCAGCCGCACCGGTGCGCCCCACCCCGGCCTCGCCGACCTCGACGCGGACGTCCGCGTCGTCGGGTGCGACGTCGCCGACCGCGCGCAGCTCGCCGCGGTCCTCGAAGACGAGCAGGTCACCGCCGTCGTGCACGCCGCGGGTGCGCTCGCCGACGGCGTCGTCGAGTCGCTGACCACCGAGGACTTCGAGAAGGTGCTGCGGCCCAAGGTGGATGCCGCGCTGGTTCTGGACGAACTCACCGACGCCCCGACGTTCGTGCTGTTCTCCTCCGCGACCGGCACGCTCGGCAGCGCCGGGCAGGCCGCCTACGCCGCCGCGAACGCGGTCCTCGACGCCCTCGCGCGGCGACGGCCGGGCGCGCAGTCGCTGGCCTGGGGCCTGTGGGCGCGCAGCGGCGGCATGACCGGCGCGATGACCGACCTCGACCGGCGGCGGATGACCCGCGCCGGCTTCCCGCCGCTGGCCGACGAGCAGGGCCTCGCGCTGTTCGACACCGCCCGCACGCTGGCCGACGAGGTGCTCGTGCCGGTGAAGCTGAACGTCGCCGCGCTGCGCGACCAGCCGGTGCCGCCGGTGCTGCGCAAGCTGGTCCCGGCCCGCGCGGCCGCGGTCGACCCCGGCCTGCGGTCGCGGCTGGCCGGGCTCGACGAAGCCGGGCGCGAGCGCCTGCTGACCGAGATCGTCCGCACGCAGGTCGCCGTGGTGCTCGGCCACGCCGACGTGTCCACTGTGGACGTCTCGATGGCGTTCCGGGACCTGGGGTTCGACTCGCTGACCGCGGTCGAGCTGCGCAACCGGCTCTCGGCCGCGACCGGGCTGCGGCTGCCCGCCGCGCTCGTGTTCGATCACCCGACGCCGGTCGCGCTCGCCGCGTTCCTGCGGACCGAACTCGGTGGGGCCTCGGCCACCCGCGAGACGGCGGCCGTGGCCGCGTCGGACGAGCCGATCGCGATCGTCGGGATGAGCTGCCGGTTCCCGGGCGGGGTGACCTCGCCGGAAGACCTCTGGCGGCTGCTGGACGACGGCGTCGACGCCATCGGCGAGTTCCCGGCCGACCGCGGCTGGGACGTCGAGGGGCTTTACGACCCCGAGCCGAAGCCCGGCAAGACCTACGTCCGCGCGGGTGGGTTCCTCGACGGCGCCGCGGACTTCGACCCCGGCTTCTTCGGCATCTCGCCGCGGGAAGCCCTCGCCATGGACCCGCAGCACCGCCTGCTGCTGGAAGCGGCGTGGGAGGCGTTCGAGCGGGCCGGCCTCGACCCCGGCACGCTGCGCGGCAGCCGGACCGGCGTGTTCGCCGGGCTGATGTACCACGACTACGGCCCCCGCCTGTCCGACGGCCCGGACGACGTCGAGGGCTTCCTCGGCGTGGGCAACTCCGGCAGCGTCGCCTCGGGCCGGATCGCCTACACGTTCGGCCTCGAAGGCCCGGCGGTCACGGTCGACACGGCGTGCTCGTCGTCGCTGGTCGGCCTGCACCTGGCCGTCCAGTCGCTGCGCTCGGGCGAGTGCACGATGGCGCTGGCGGGCGGCGCGACGGTGATGGCCACCCCCGGCACGTTCGTCGAGTTCTCGCACCAGCGCGGCCTTTCGCGCGACGGGCGCTGCAAGGCGTTCTCGGCCGACGCGGACGGCGCCGGCTGGGCCGAAGGCGTCGGCATGCTCCTGGTGGAACGGCTTTCCGACGCGCGGCGGCTCGGGCACCCCGTGCTCGCCGTGGTCCGCGGGACCGCGGTGAACTCCGACGGCGCGTCCAACGGCCTCACCGCGCCCAACGGCCCGTCGCAGCAGCGGGTGATCCGCGCCGCGCTGGCGAACGCCGGGCTGCGACCGTCCGATGTGGACGTCGTCGAGGCGCACGGGACCGGGACGTCGCTGGGCGACCCGATCGAAGCGGACGCGCTGCTGGCGACCTACGGCCAGGAACGCGCGCACCCGTTGCTGCTCGGCTCGGTGAAGTCGAACATCGGGCACGCGCAGGCCGCCGCCGGGGTCGCCGGCGTCGTCAAGATGGTGCTCGCGCTCGGCCACGACACCGTGCCGCGCACCCTGCACGCCGCGACGCCGACCCCGCACGTGGACTGGTCGTCCGGCGCGATCCGGCTGCTCTCGGCGCCCGAGCCGTGGCCGTCGACGGGCCGGCCGCGGCGGGCGGCGGTCTCGTCGTTCGGGATCAGCGGGACCAACGCGCACGTGATCCTCGAAGCGGCTCCCGCGGTGGAGCCGGCCGCGGTCGAGCGGGTGGTGCCGCCGGTGGTGCCGTGGGTGTTCTCGGCCCGGAGCGCGGAAGCTCTGCAAGCTCAGGTGGGTTCGCTGAGCGGCGATCTGCTGGACGTCGGGTTCTCGCTGGTCACCACCCGGGCACTGTTCGAGCACCGCACGGTCGTCCTCGACGGCGACGCGATCACCGGGGTGGCCCGGCCGGGGCGCCGGGTGGTGTTCGTGTTCCCGGGGCAGGGTTCCCAGTGGTCCGGGATGGGCCGGGAGCTGATCGGTTCGTCGCCGGTGTTCGCGGCGCGGATGGCCGAGTGCGCGGCGGCGCTGGAGCCCTTTGTGGACTGGAAGCTCCTGGACGCGCTCGACGGTGATCTGGAGCGGGTCGACGTCGTGCAGCCGGTGCTGTGGGCCGTGATGGTCTCTCTGGCCGAGGTCTGGCGGTCGTACGGCGTCGAGCCTGACGCGGTCGTCGGGCACTCACAGGGCGAGATCGCGGCTGCGGTGGTCGCGGGTGGACTGTCTCTTGAGGACGGTGCTCGTGTGGTCGCGCTGCGGAGCAAGGCGATCCTGCGGCTGTCGGGCCTGGGTGGCATGGTGTCGCTGGCCGCGCCGGTCGAGCGGGTCCGGGAGCTGATCGCGCCGTGGGACGGGCGGATCTCGGTGGCGGCGGTGAACGGTCCGTCGTCGGTCGTGGTGTCCGGTGAGGCCGCCGCGCTCGATGAACTGCTGGCTTCGGTGGACGTGCGGGCGCGGCGGATCGCCGTCGACTACGCGTCGCACTCGGCGCAGGTCGAGCTGCTGGCCGACGAGCTGGCTTCGGTACTGGCCGAGGTGACGCCCCGGTCCGGGCGGATTCCGTTCGTGTCCGCGGTGACCGGGGAAGTGCTGGACACCGCCGGGCTGGACGCGGCCTACTGGTACCGCAACCTGCGCGAACCCGTGCGGTTCGACCAGGCCATCGGCGGGTTGCTGGAATCAGGGCACACGGCGTTCGTCGAGTGCAGCGCGCACCCGGTGCTGACGGCGGGCGTCGAGGAGACGGCCGACGCTCGTGAGGTGGTGGCCACCGGCACCCTGCGCCGGGACGACGGCGGTGTCGACCGGCTCACGCGGTCACTGGCGGAGGCGTTCGTGGCCGGTGTCCCGGTCGACTGGACGGTGGCGTTCCGCGGGACCGGCGCGGCCCGGGTCGAGCTGCCCACGTATCCGTTCCGGCACCGGCGGTTCTGGCCGAGCGACCCGGAACCGCGCACGGCGAACCCGGTCGACGACCGGTTCTGGGACGCGCTCGAGCGCGCGGACCTGGGCGCACTCGGCGTCGACGAGGAACAGCGTGCGGCCCTGGACTCGGTGCTGCCGGCCCTGTCGTCCTGGCGGCGGCGCAGCCAGGACAAGTCCACTGTGGATGGCTGGCGCTACCGCGTCACCTGGCGGCCGCTGAAGCCCGCCGCGGCCCAGCTGAGCGGCCGCTGGCTGCTCGTGGTTCCCGAAGGCGGCACTGATTCGCTCGAGGCCTCGCTCACCGCGCGCGGGGCGGAGGTCACCCGGCTGCCCGTCGACCCGGCCGCCGGCCGCCCGGCGCTGGCCGCGCTGCTGGCCGGACACGAGGACGTCGACGGCGTCGTCTCGCTGCTCGCCGCCGCGTCCGGCCGGCACCCGGCGTACCCGGCCGTCCCGCTGGCGCACGCCGCCACCGTCACCCTCGTCCAGGCACTCGGGGACGCGGGTGTCGAAGCACCGCTCTGGGTCCTCACCCGGGGTGCGCTGAGCACCGGCCCGGCCGACCCCGTCGAAGATCCCGAGCAGGCCCTCGTCTGGGGCCTCGGCCCGGTCGTCGGCCAGGAGCACCCCGCGCGCTGGGGTGGCCTGATCGACCTGCCCGCCACGGGGGACGTCGCCGACCAGGTCGCCGCCGTGCTGGCGGCGCCGGGCGGCGAAGACCAGCTCGCGGTCCGGGCCTCCGGTGTGCTCGCCCGGCGGCTGGCGCACGCCACCGGCGGTGGCACCGCGAAGGCGTGGCGGCCCCGGGGAACCGTGCTCGTCACCGGCGGCACCGGGGCCCTCGGCGCGCACGTCGCCCGGTGGCTCGCCCGCGGCGGGGCCGAGCACGTCATCCTCACCGGACGCCGGGGTCTCGACGCGCCCGGCGCTCCCGAGCTGGTGGCCGAACTGGAACAACTCTGCCGCGTCAGCGTGTCCACTGTGGATCTCGCCGACCGCGAGGCGCTCGCGGCGCTGCTGGACGGCGCCGGGCTGACCGCCGTCGTGCACACCGCCGCCGCGCTCGACGACGCGCTCCTCGAGCAGCTCACCCTCGAGCAGGTCGAGCACGTCCTGCGGGTCAAGGCCGAAGCCGCGGTCAACCTCCACGAGCTGACCCACGACCTCGACGCGTTCGTGCTGTTCTCCTCCTTCGGCGGCATGTTCGGCGCCGCGGGCCAGGGCAACTACGCCCCCGGCAACGCCTTCGTCGACGCCCTCGCGCGCCGGCGGCGGGCTGAAGGGCTGCCCGCGACCGCCGTCGTCTGGGGGCACTGGGCCGCGGGCGGCATGGCCACCGGCGCCGTCGAGGAGCGCATGCTCTCTCGCGGCGTCCCCGCGATGGACCCCGACCTGGCGATCGCGGCCCTGCAGCGCGTGCTCGACCACGACGAGACCAGCGCGGTCGTCGTCGACATCGACTGGGCCCGCGTCGTCGCCGTGTCCGGGACGCCGAGCCCGCTGTTCCGCGAGATCCCCGAGGTCCGGCGGCTCGTCGCCGAGGCCGCCCCGGAAGCGGCGACCGACTTCCTCGGGGTCGTCCGCGCGCAGGTCGCGGCCGTGCTCGGCTACGACTCCGGCGCCGACGTCGACGCCGACCGGGCGTTCCGCGACCTCGGCTTCGACTCGGTCACCGCCATCGAGCTGCGCAACCGCCTCCAGGCGGCCACCGGGCGGCGGCTGCCCGCGACGCTCGTTTTCGACTACCCGAACCCCGAAGCGCTGGCCCGGCACCTCGGCGGCGAGCAGGAGACCGCCGCCTCCGTCACCACGGCGAGGACCGACGAGCCCATCGCGATCGTCGCCATGAGCTGCCGGTTCCCCGGGGGCGTCGGCTCGCCCGACGACCTGTGGCGGATGCTCGACACGGGCGGCGAGGGCATCTCCGGGTTCCCCGCCGACCGCGGCTGGGACCTCGGCGGCCTCTTCGACCCGGACCCGGACGCCCCCGGCAAGACGTATGTGCGGGAAGGCGGTTTCCTCGACGGCGTCGCGGACTTCGACCCCGCGTTCTTCGGGATCAGCCCCCGCGAAGCCCTTGCGATGGACCCGCAGCAGCGGCTGCTCCTGGAGACGTCGTGGGAGGCGTTCGAAAGCGCCGGCATCACCCCGGCCACCCTGCGCGGCAGCCGGACCGGCGTCTTCGTCGGCGCGAGCACGTCGTCCTACGGCGCCAACCTGGCCGAACCGCCGGAAGGCACCGAAGGGCACCTGCTCACCGGCACCTCGATGAGCGTCACCGCCGGCCGGCTCGCCTACACCTACGGCACCGAAGGCCCGGCCGTCACGCTCGACACGGCGTGCTCGTCGTCGCTGGTCGCGCTGCACATGGCCGGGCAGTCCCTGCGCAGCGGGGAAAGCGAGCTGGCGATCGCCGGCGGCGTGACCGTGATGGCGTCGCCGGCGCCGTTCGTGCTGTTCAGCCGTCAGCGCGGGCTCGCGAAGGACGGCCGCTGCAAGGCGTTCTCCGCCGACGCGGACGGGATGGGCATGGCCGAGGGCATCGGCATGGTCGTCCTGGAACGGCTTTCCGACGCCCAGCGCAACGGCCACCCGGTGCTCGCGGTCATCCGCGGTTCGGCGGTCAACTCCGACGGCGCGTCGAACGGTCTCACCGCGCCGAACGGCCCGTCGCAGCAACGGGTGATCCGGCAGGCGCTCAGTGTCGCCGGGCTGCAGCCGTCCGATGTGGACGCCGTCGAAGCGCACGGCACCGGTACGTCGCTGGGTGACCCGATCGAGGCGCAGGCCCTGCTGGCCACCTACGGCCAGGACCGTGCCGAGCCGTTGTGGCTGGGCAGTGTCAAGTCGAACATCGGGCACACGCAGGCCGCTTCCGGGGTCGCGGGCGTGATCAAGATGGTCATGGCCCTGCGCCACGGCGTCCTGCCGCGCACGCTGCACGCCGCCGAGCGCTCGACCCACATCGACTGGACGGCGGGCTCGGTCGAGCTGCTCACCGAGCCGCGGCCGTGGGAACCGGGCGACAAGCCGCGCCGCGCCGGGGTTTCCTCCTTCGGCGTCAGCGGTACCAACGCGCACCTGATCCTGGAGCAGGCGCCCGGAACGACGCCGGCCGAGCCCGTGACGCCGCCCGCGGTCCCTTGGGTGCTCTCGGCTCGCACCGCCGATGCACTGCGGGAACAGGCCGCCAACCTGCTGTCGCGAGTGGACGCCGCGCACCCGGCTGACGTCGGGTTCTCGCTGGCGACCACGCGGTCCGAGTTCGCGCACCGGGCTGTCGTCGTGGGCCGGGACGTCGCCGAACTGCGGGACCGGCTGGGGAAGCTGACCGGGCCCGGCGTCGCGGAAGGCGTGGCCGGGACACCCGGCAAGGTCGTGTTCGTCTTCCCCGGCCAGGGTTCGCAGTGGACCGGCATGGCCGCCGAACTGCTGGACGCCTCCCCGGTGTTCGCCGCGCGGATGGCCGAGTGCGCGGCCGCGCTGACGTCCTATGTGGACTTCTCGCTGCTGGACGTCGTCCGGGCGGGCGAGCCGATCGAGCAGGTGGACGTCGTGCAGCCGGTGCTGTGGGCGATCCTCGTGTCGCTCGCCGCCGTCTGGGAGTCGCTCGGCGTCCGGCCCGACGCCGTGCTCGGGCACAGCCAGGGCGAGATCGCCGCGGCCGTGGTCGCCGGGGGACTGTCCCTCGAGGACGGTGCCCGGGTGGTCGCCCTGCGCAGCCAGGCCATCCGTGAGATCGCCGGCCGGGGCGGGATGGTCTCGGTCGCGCTCGGCGCCGACGCCGTGCGTGCCCGGCTGGCGGACTACGCGGACCTCTCGGTCGCGGCGGTGAACGGGCCCGGTGCGGTCGTGGTGTCCGGAGGTGCGGCCGAGCTGACCCGCTTCCACGACACCTGCGCCGCCGACGGGGTGCGCGTCCGGCGGATCCCGGTGGACTACGCCTCGCACTCGGCCCACGTGTCCCGCATCGAGGACCGGCTGGCCGGGCTGTTGGCCCCGGTGCGCCCGGTGCCCGGCCGGGTGCCGTTCTGCTCGACGGTGACCGGCGAGCCGGTCGACACCGCCACGCTCGACGCGTCCTACTGGTACCGCAACCTGCGTCAGACCGTGGAGTTCGAACAGGCCACGCAAGCGCTGCTGGAGTCCGGGCACGACGTGTTCGTCGAGTGCAGCCCGCACCCGGTGCTGACGATGGCGATCGGCGGGACGGCCGAGCGCGCCGGACGTCCGGTCGTCACCGGTGGCACCCTCCGGCGGGACGCCGGCGGCGCCGACCGGGTCCTGCTGTCCGCCGGCGAGTTGTACGTCCAGGGGGTGCCGGTCGACTGGGCCGGGGTCTTCCCCGGGGCCGGGCGCGTCGAGCTGCCGGTGTACCCGTTCCAGCACCAGCGGTTCTGGCTGGACTTCCAGCTGCCCGCGGCGGCGAAGGCGGAAGACGCCGGATTCTGGTCCGCGGTGGACGCGGGCGACCCGGCCGGGCTGGCCGCGGTCCTCGGCGCCGACTCCGAAGCGGTGGCGTCGGTGCTGCCCGCGCTGGCGCGCTGGCGGGCCGACCGCGCCGAAGAGTCCGCTGTGGACTCGATGCGCTACACCGTCGAGTGGGAGCCGGCCGCCGAACCGGTCGCGGGCGAGCCGGGCCGCTGGCTGGTCGTCACCGCGGACGGCGGCGACCCGCTCCTCGCGGAATTCACCCGCCACGGCCACGAAGTCGTGGTCGCCGGGCCGGGCGGAGAACTCGCCGGCGAGTTCACCGGCGTCGTCTCGCTGCTCGCCGCCGACCGCTCCGAACTGCGGCCCGGCGTCACGGCGGGGCTCGTCGCGAACCTCGTGCTGTCCCAGAAGCTGACCGAAGCCGGGATCACCGCACCGCTGTGGTGCGTGACCCGCGGGGCCGTACGCGTCACGACGGCGGACCTCCCGCCGGACCCGGTGCAGGCCCAGACCTGGGGTTTCGGGCGCGTGCTCGGCCTCGAACAGCCGCAGCGCTGGGGCGGTCTGGTCGACCTGCCCGCCGACGCGGACGAGGACGCGCTCCGGCGCTGCCTTGCCACCATCACCGGCGGCGGCCCGGAAGACCAGGTCGCCGTCCGCGCCGACGGCGTCTTCGGCAGGCGGCTGGTCCGCGCGGCCAAGCCGGCCACCGCGCCCGCGCCGTGGCGGCCGCGCGGCACCGTCCTGGTCACCGGCGCGACCGGCGCGCTCGGCCCGGTGATCGCCCGCAAGCTCGCCGCGGACGGCGCCGAGCACCTGGTGCTCACCAGCCGCCGGGGCAGCGCGGCGACCGGGATGGCCGAGCTGGCCGCGGAACTCACCGAGGCCGGGGTCGGCGTGACCGTCGCGGCCTGCGACGTCGCCGACCGGGACGCACTGGCGACGCTGGTCGAGAAGACCGAGGCCGACCACGGGCCGATCCGGTCGGTGGTGCACGCCGCCGCGCTGATCCGGCTCACCGCGCTGGCCGAGTCCACTGTGGACGAGTTCGCCGACGTCCTCGCGGCGAAGGTCGCCGGGGCCGCGCACCTCGACGAACTCTTCGCCGGCCGCGACCTCGACGCCTTCGTGCTCTTCTCCTCGATCGCCGGGGTGTGGGGCAGCGGCGACCACGGCGCCTACGCGGCGGGGTCGGCCTACCTCGACGCGCTCGCCGAGCGGCGGCGGGCGGACGGCGGCACGGCGACGTCGATCGCCTGGGGCGTGTGGGACGCCCGGCACGTCCTCGACGACGGCGTCGTGGTCGAGGACCTGATGGACCTCAACCCCGAGTGGCACGGCCTGTCCCCGATGGCGACGGCGGCCGGGATGCGCGGGATGCAGCGGGCGCTCGACCTCGGCGACACCTTCGTCGCGGTCGCCGACGTCGACTGGGCGCGGTTCACCGCCGCGTTCACCTCGGCGCGGCCGAGCCCGCTGCTCGGCGGGATCGAGGACGTCCGGCGCATCCTCGCCGCCGAAGCGGAGGCCGACGCCGCCGCTATCGGGACGATGGAAGCGTTTCGGGAGCGGCTGCTGGCAATGTCGGTCGTCGAGCGGCAACGGACCGTGCTGGAGCTGGTCCGGGGCATGGCGGCGACCGTGCTCGGGCACGATTCGCCGTCGGCGCTCGACCCGGCCCAAGCGTTCCAGGAGCTCGGGTTCGACTCGCTCACCGCGGTCGACCTGCGCAACCGGCTCGCGACGGCCACCGGGCTGCGGCTGCCCGCCACGCTCGTCTTCGACCACCCGAGCGCACAGGCCCTCGCCGCACACGTCCTCGCCGAGCTCCTGCCCGGCGACGCGGGCGCGGGCCTGGCGGAGCTCGACCGGCTGGAGGCGGCGCTCTCCGGCGGTGTCGCCGACGGCCCGGCGCGCACGGAGCTGGCGCTGCGGCTGACGACGCTGCTGAGCCGGCTGACCACCGCCGAACCGGCGCCCGGGGACCGCGACCTCGGTGCGGCGACCGACGACGAGCTGTTCGACGTCCTCGACGGCCTGCGCACCCCCTGACCTTTCGCACCTAGGAGCACCACGATGGACACCCCCGAAGAGAAGCTGCGGGAGTACCTCCGCTGGGCCACCACCGACCTGCGCGACACCCGCAAGCGGCTGGCCGACCTCGAAGACCGGACGCACGAGCCGATCGCGATCGTCGGCACCGGCTGCCGGTACCCGGGTGGCGTCCGCTCGGCCGCCGACCTCTGGCGGCTGGTCCACGAGGGCGGCGACGCGGTCGGCGAGTTCCCCGCCGAGCGCGGCTGGGACGTCGAGGCGCTCTACGACCCCGACCCCGACAGCCAGGGCACGACGTACGCGCGCGGCGGCGGCTTCCACCGCGACGCGGGGAAGTTCGACGCGGGCTTCTTTTCGATCAGCCCGCGCGAGGCCCTCGCGATGGACCCGCAGCAGCGGCTGCTCCTGGAGATCGGCTGGGAGGCGTTCGAAAGCGCGGGCATCGACCCGGTGTCGGTGCGGGGCGAGCAGGCGGGTGTGTTCGTCGGGGGCGGGTTCTCCGACTACGGCGGCGCGATGCAGTCCGCGCCCGAAGGCGTCGAAGGCCACCTCGTCACCGGCAAGGCCGGCAGTGTCCTTTCCGGACGGATCGCCTACACCCTCGGCCTGGAGGGGCCGGCCGTCACCGTCGACACGGCGTGTTCGTCGTCGCTGGTCGCGCTGCACCTGGCCGTGCAGGCGCTGCGGCGCGGCGAGTGCACGATGGCGCTGGCCGGCGGCGTGACGATCATGTCGACCCCGGCCGTGCTGATCGAGTTCAGCCGCCAGCGCGGGGTCGCCCCGGACGGGCGCTGCAAGGCGTTCGCGGCGGCGGCCGACGGCATGGGACTGGCCGAGGGCGCGGGCGTGGTGCTGCTCGAGCGGCTTTCGGACGCGGTCGCGAAGGGCCGGACCGTGCTCGCGGTCCTCCGCGGCTCCGCGATCAACCAGGACGGCGCGTCCAACGGCCTGTCCGCCCCGAGCGGCCCCGCCCAGCGGCGCGTGATCCGCCGGGCCCTCGCGGACGCGCGCCTCACACCGGCCGAGATCGACGTCGTCGAGGCGCACGGCACCGGCACCGAGCTGGGCGACCCGATCGAGGCGCAGGCGCTGCTGGCGACGTACGGCCAGTCCCGGTCGGGTGCGCCGTTGTGGTTGGGCAGCGTGAAGTCGAACATCGGGCACGCGCAGGCGGCGTCCGGGGTCGCGGGTGTCCTCAAGATGGTCGAGGCGCTGCGGCACGGTGAGCTGCCGAAGACGTTGCACGTCGACGAGCCGTCGCCGCACATCGACTGGGCGTCGGGTGAGGTTTCGCTGCTCACCGAGGCCCGGGAGTGGCCGGCGGCGGACCGGCCCCGGCGGGCGGCGGTGTCGTCGTTCGGGGTGAGCGGCACGAACGCCCACGTGATCCTGGAGGAGGCGCCGGAAGTTGCGGTGTCCTCGAGCCGCGGCGGGCCGGGGGTGGTGCCGTGGGTGTTGTCGGGCAAGACGCAGAGCGCGTTGCGGGCTCGGGCTGCGCAGCTCAGTGCGGTCGAGGGGGCGCCGGCGGACGTCGGGTTTTCGCTGGCCACCACCCGGACCGTGCTGGAGCACCGGGCCGTCGTCCTCGGGGACGGGGACGAGCTGCGGCGCGGGCTGGCCGCGCTGGCCGCCGGTGAGCCTGATCCGGCGGTCGTCGAGGGGACGCCGTCGGGTGGGGGCGGGGTCGTGTTCGTCTTCCCCGGTCAGGGCTCGCAGTGGGCCGGGATGGGGCAGGAACTCCTGGCGGCCGAACCGGTGTTCGCGGCCCGGATGGCCGAGTGCGCCGCGGCCCTGGAGTCCCATGTGGACTGGAAGC
Source organism: Amycolatopsis sp. cmx-4-83 (assembly GCF_046548815.1). Taxonomy (NCBI): domain Bacteria; kingdom Bacillati; phylum Actinomycetota; class Actinomycetes; order Pseudonocardiales; family Pseudonocardiaceae; genus Amycolatopsis; species Amycolatopsis sp. cmx-4-83. The sequence goes on from NZ_JAEBEF010000004.1 coordinate 123,093, forward strand.
TCTTCGACGTCCTCTCCGACGAAACCGCGTTGCAGCGCGTCGACGTCGTGCAGCCCGCGCTGTGGGCCGTGATGGTGTCGCTGGCCGCGGTGTGGCGCGCCCACGGTGTCGAACCGGCGGCCGTGATCGGGCACAGCCAAGGGGAGATCGCGGCGGCCTGCGTCGCCGGGGCACTGTCCCTTGAGGACGCCGCCATGGTCGTCGCGGTGCGCAGCCGTGAACTGTTGCGCCTGGCAGGCGGGGGCGGGATGGTCTCGGTCGCGCAGCCGGTCGCCGCGGTGACCGGCCGGATCGAAGGCACCGGGCTGGCGATCGCCGCCGCCAACGGGGCCGCGTCCGTGGTCGTGTCCGGCCCGGCCGACGCACTCGAGAAGCTCCTGGCCGGGTGCGAGGCCGACGGCGTCCGCGCCCGGCGGATCCCGGTGGACTACGCCTCGCACTCCGAGCAGGTCGAAGCCATCGAAGAGCGGCTTCTCGAAGTCCTCGCGCCGGTGCGGCCGCGGGCGGGGGAGCTGCCGTTCTACTCGACCGTCACCGGCCGCCCGGCCGACCCGACCCAGCTCGACGCCGGCTACTGGTACTGCAACCTCCGCCAGACCGTCGAGTTCGAGCAGGCCACGCGCAAGCTGCTCGCCGACGGCCACGGCGTGTTCGTCGAGTGCAGCCCGCACCCGGTGCTGGCCACGGCCGTGCAGGAAACGGCGGAGGACGCGGGCCGCGAGATCGTGGCGGTCGGCTCGCTCCGCCGTGACGACGGCGGCCGGCCGCGCCTGCTGCGCTCGATGGCCGAGGCCTTCGTGCGAGGGGTGCGCGCGGACTGGGCCACGGCGTTCGAGGGCGCGAACACCGTCCCGCTGCCCACCTACCCGTTCGAAGGCGAGCACTACTGGCTCCCGGCCACGGCGGCCGCCGCGGACCTCGGCTCGGCGGGGCTGGCCTCCGCCGGGCACCCGCTCCTCGGGGCGGCGGCCGAGCTGCCCGACGACGGCGGATTCCTGTTCACCGGAAGGCTTTCGCTGCGCTCGCACCCGTGGCTGGCCGAGCACGCCGTGCACGGCACGATCCTGCTCGTGGGCACGGCGTTCGTCGAACTCGCCCGGCACGCCGCGGCCGAAGCCGGGTGCGCCGAGGTGGAGGAGCTGGCCTTGGAAGCGCCGCTCGTGCTGCCGCCCGAGGGCGCGGTGCTGATCCGGCTCACCGTCGGCGCGGCCGGCGACGACGGCCGCCGATCCTTGACGCTGCACTCGCGGCCGGAGGACGACCTGCTCGGTGAGTGGACGCGGCACGCCGCCGGGTTCGCCGCGCCGGGTGGCGCCGTCCCGGCGGCCGGGCTCGCGCTGTGGCCGCCGGCGGACGCCGAGCCGGTGCCGCTCGACGACGTCTACGGGCGCGCGGCCGACCGCGGGTTCGCGTACGGGCCGGTGTTCCAGGGCCTGCGGGCCGTCTGGCGGCGTGACGACGAGGTCTTCGCCGAGGTGGCGCTGCCGCACGAGCACCACGCCGAGGCCGCGCGGTTCGGCGTGCACCCGGCGTTGCTCGACGCCGCCCTGCACGCCGTCGCGCTCGGCTCGTTGAACACCGAAGGCACCGGGCGGCTGCCGTTCTCGTGGGCCGGGGTCCGGCTGTACGCGGCGGGCGCGACGGCGTTGCGCGTGCGCCTCACGCCGTCCGGCACGGAGACGCTGACCGTCGAGGTCGCCGACGAAGCCGGGGCACCGGTCGCGGTGATCGACGCGCTCGCCTCGCGCCCCGTCGTGCCCGGCCAGGTGCGGGCGGCGCGCCGGTCCGGCCCGCTGTTCCGCGTCGACTGGGTGCCCGGCGGTCCCGGTGCCCGGGTGGACGCCGAGTTCGTCCCGGTTCCGCGGGGCGGCGTCCGGGAAGTGCTGGGTGCGGTGCTGGCCCGCATCCAGTCCGATTTGGACGGTGACCGGCGATTGGTGTTCGTCACTTCCGGGGCGACTACCGACGATCCGGCCGCCGCGGCCGTCTGGGGACTGGTGCGTTCGGCGCAGGCCGAGCACCCGGACCGGTTCGTCCTGCTCGACCTGGAGCACCCGGGCGACCCGGTGCCCGCCGAGCTGCCCGCGGACGAGAACCAGCTGTCGGTCCGAAGTGGACAGATCTACGTGCCGCGCCTGGCGCCGGTCGCCGCCGAACCGGCCGAGCCGCCGTCGTTCGACGGCAGCGTGCTGATCACCGGCGGCACCGGGACGCTCGGCCGGCTGGTCGCCGGGCACCTGGCGCGGAACGGGACGAAACGGCTGGTGCTGGTGAGCCGGCGCGGGTACGCCGCCCCCGGCGCCGCGGACGTCGTCTCCGGCTTGACCGCGCTGGGTGCCGAGGTGACCGTCGTCGCGTGCGACGTCGCCGATCGGGCCCGGCTCGCGGAGGTCCTCGACGACGTGCCCGACCTCGCCGCCGTGGTGCACACGGCGGGTGCGCTGGACGACGGCGTCGTCGAAACCCTGACACCGGAACGGATCGACGCCGTGCTGCGGGCCAAAGCAGACGCCGCGTGGCACCTCCACGAGCTGGCTCCCGCCGCGCACCTGGTGCTGTTCTCGTCGGCCGCGGGCACGTTCGGCACGCCGGGGCAGGGCAACTACGCCGCCGCCAACGCTTACCTCGACGCGCTGGCCCGGCACCGGCGGGCGCTGGGCCTGCCCGGGCAGTCGCTCGCCTGGGGCCTGTGGGCGGACACCAGCGAACTGACCGGCACGCTCGGCCCGGCCGGTTTGGACCGGTTGCGCCGCACCGGGTCCCGGGCCTTCACCGCCGAGGACGGACTCGCGGCGTTCGACCTGGCGCTGGCGTCCGGCGAGCCGGTGGTGGTGCCGGTGCAGCTCGACCTGCGCGTACGCGGCGACCAGGGCGTGCCGCCGTTGCTGCGGGGGCTGGTCCGCGCGCCGCTGCGGCGGACCGCGGCCGTCGACACCTCGCTGCGCGGTCAGCTGGCCGGGCTCGCGCCGGAGGAACGGGACCGGGTGCTGCTCACGCTCGTACGGGCGCAGGCGGCCGCGGTCCTCGGGCACGCCGGGCCGGGCGCGGTCGAGCCGGGCCGCGGGTTCCTCGACCTCGGGTTCGACTCGCTCACCGCGGTCGAGCTGCGCAACCGCCTGCAGGCCGCGACGGGCGCGCGGCTGCCCGCGACGCTCGTGTTCGACCACCCGACGGCGACAGCGCTGGCCCGGTTCCTCGCCGAGCGGCTCGGCACGGACACCGCTCCGGCGCTCGCCCCCGCGCTCGCCGAACTCGGCCGCCTCGAGACCGTGCTGGCGCCGTTCACCGGCGAGGCCCGCGAGGTGATCACGGTGCGGCTCAAGGAACTGCTCTCCCGCTGGAGCACCGAACCCGAAGCCGGCCCGGCCGCCGACATCGACGCGGCCACGGACGACGAGCTGTTCGGCGTCCTCGACGAGCTGCGCACCCCCTGACCCCCGCCCGCCGGGGCACACCTTCCTGGAGCCATCGGATGTCGAACGAACAGAAGCTGCGCGACTACCTCAAGCAGGCCGCCAAGGACCTGCGCGAGGCCCGCGGCCGGGTGCACGAACTCGAGGAGCGCGACCGCGAGCCGATCGCGATCGTCGGGATGAGCTGCCGGTACCCCGGCGGCGTCACCTCGCCCGACGAGCTGTGGCGGCTGGTCGCCGACGGCACCGACGCCATCTCGGGGTTCCCGGACGACCGCGGCTGGACCGCCGGCGACGTCTACGACCCCGACCCCGAGACACCCGGCAAGTCGTACGTGCGCGAGGGCGGGTTCATGTCCCGCCCCGCCGACTTCGACCCCGGCTTCTTCGACATCAGCCCGCGCGAAGCCCTCGCGATGGACCCGCAGCACCGGCTGCTGCTGGAGACGTCGTGGGAGGCCTTCGAGCGCGCGGGCATCGACCCGGCTTCCGTGCGCGGCCACAAGATCGGCGTCTACGCCGGCGTGATGTACCAGGACTACGCCGCCCGCCTGACGTCCGTGCCCGAGATCGTCGAGGGCTACCTCGGCAGCGGCAACGCGGGCAGCGTCGCCTCCGGGCGCGTCGCCTACACCTTCGGCTTCGAGGGCCCGGCGATCACCGTCGACACCGCGTGTTCTTCGTCGCTGGTCGCGCTGCACCTCGCCGTCCAGTCGCTGCGCCGCGGCGAGACGACGATGGCCCTCGCCGGCGGCGTGACGATGATCGTGACACCCGCCGGGTTCATCGAGTTCAGCCGCCAGCGCGGCCTCGCCCCGGACGGCCGCTGCAAGTCGTTCGCCGGCGCGGCGGACGGCACCGCGTGGGCCGAAGGCGTCGGAATGCTGCTGGTGGAACGGCTTTCCGACGCGCGGCGGCTCGGGCACCCGGTGCTCGCCGTCGTCCGCGGCACCGCCGTCAACCAGGACGGCGCCAGCAGCGGCCTGTCCGCACCCAACGGGCCCGCGCAGCAGCGCGTCATCCGCGCCGCGCTCGCCGACGCCGCGCTGACGTCCGACCTCGTCGACGCCGTGGAAGCGCACGGCACCGGCACCGTCCTCGGCGACCCGATCGAGGCACAGGCCGTGCTGGCCACCTACGGCGCCGAGCGACCGGCCGACCGGCCGCTGCTGCTCGGCTCGTTCAAGTCGAACGTCGGTCACACGCAGGCCGCGGCCGGCGTCGGCGGCGTGATCAAGATGGTCGAGGCCATGCGCCACGGCGTCCTGCCGAAGACCTTGCACGTCGACGAGCCGACCCCGCACGTCGACTGGGAAGCGGGCGCGGTCGAGCTGCTCACCGAGGCCCGGGAGTGGCCGGAGACCGGCCGTCCGCGCCGGGCCGGGGTGTCGTCGTTCGGCGTCAGCGGCACCAACACGCACGTCATCCTGGAGGAAGCGCCGGACGCAGAAGCGCCGGAAACCGCTGCGGCGCCCGCGATCCTGCCGTTCGTCCTTTCCGGACGGACCGAAGCCGCGTTGCGCGCCCAGGCCGGGCGACTGCTGGACGTCGACGCCGATCCGGTCGACCTGGCGGCGTCGCTGGCGCTGAACCGGGCGCACTTCGGTGAGCGGGCCGTCGTCCTCGGGGACCTCGACGCGGGGCTGCGTGCGCTCGTCGCCGGGGAACCGTCGCCGTCGGTGATCCGGGACGCCGTCACCGCGGGTGAAGTCGCGTTCCTCTTCTCCGGCCAGGGTTCCCAGCGCGCCGGGATGGGCCGGGAGCTGTCCGAGACGTACCCGGTCTACGCGGCGGCGTTCGACGAGATCTGCGCGGGTTTCGACCCCCGCGTGCGTGAGCTGGTCCTCGACGGCGGCGCGGACCTCGACCGCACCGAGTACGCCCAGGCCGCGCTGTTCGCCGTCGAGGTGGCGCTGTACCGGCTCGTCGAGTCGTGGGGCGTCCGCCCGGCCGCCCTGCTCGGGCACTCGATCGGTGAGATCGCCGCCGCGCACGTCGCCGGGGTGTTCTCGCTGGCGGACGCGCAGACGCTCGTCACGGCCCGCGGCCGGCTGATGCAGGCGCTGCCGGACGGCGGGGTCATGGTCGCCGTCCGGGCGAACGAGGACGACGTCCGGGCGGCGCTGCGCGAGGGCGTGTCGATCGCCGCGGTCAACGGGCCGCGGTCGGTGGTGCTCTCCGGCGAGGCCGGCGCCGTCGCCGGGGCCGCGGCCGGGTTCGGGAAGGCCAAGGCCCTCACCACCAGTCACGCGTTCCACTCCGCGTTGATGGACCCGATGCTGAGCGAGTTCCGGGCGGCCATCGACGGAATGGCGTTCGACGAACCGCGGATCCCGCTGATCTCCGACGTGACCGGCGCGTTCGCCACGCCGGGCCTGCTCACCAGCCCGGACTACTGGGTGCGGCACGTGCGCGAGACGGTCCGCTTCGCCGACGGTGTCACGGCGCTGCACACCGAGGGTGTCCGAACGTTCCTCGAACTCGGTCCCGACGGCGTGCTGAGCGCGCTGGCCCAGGACTGCCTGCCCGGCGACTCGGCGGCCGTCGCGGTCCTGCGCGCCGGACGGCCGGAAGCGCGTTCGGCCGTCGCCGCCCTCGCCCGGCTCCACACCCGGGGCGTCACCCCGGACTGGCGCGCCTACTTCGCGGGCAGCGGCGCTCGCCGTGTCGACTTGCCGACTTACCCGTTCCAGCGGACGCGCTACTGGCTGGAAGCCACCGGGTCCGGCGAGTTCATCGAGCCCGCCGTGAAGCCGGAACCGCCCACGGGAGCGCTGGCGGCCCGGCTGGCCGGCGCGCCGGCCCACGAGCGGATCCGGGTGCTGACCGACCTGGTCCGCGGGCAGGCCGCGGTCGTGCTCGGCCACGGGTCCGCCGACGAGATCCGCGCGGACCGGCCGTTCAAGGAGCTGGGTTTCGACTCGCTCACCGCCGTCGAACTGCGGACGCTGCTGGCCACCGCGCTCGGGCGCGAGCTGCCCGCCACGCTCGTCTTCGACCACCCGACGCCGTCGGCGCTGGCCGCGTTCCTCGACGGCGAGGAGATCGCGGCGCCGGAAACCGTGGTGGCGCACGACGAACCGATCGCCATCATCGGGATGAGCTGCCGCTACCCGGGCGGAGTTGGTTCGCCCGACGACCTGTGGCGGCTGGTCGCCGACGGCACCGACGCCATCTCGCCGTTCCCCGCCGACCGCGGCTGGGACATCGACGCGATCTTCGACCCCGACCTGTCCCGGCCGGGCACCACGTACTCGATCGAGGGCGGGTTCGTCGACGGCGCCGCCGAGTTCGACGCCGCCTTCTTCGGCATCTCCCCGCGTGAAGCGCTGGCCATGGACCCGCAGCAACGGCTGCTGCTGGAGGCGTCCTGGGAGGCGTTCGAGCACGCCGGCGTCGACTCGACGGCGTTGCGCGGCGCGAAGGTCGGCGTCTTCGCCGGCACCTCGGCGCAGGACTACAGCTCGCTGCTCGCCACGATCCCGGCCGAGGCCGAGGGGTACGTCGGCACCGGCACCGCGTCGAGCGTCGTCTCCGGCCGGATCGCCTACACCTTCGGTTTCGAGGGGCCGGCGCTCACAGTGGACACGGCGTGCTCGTCGTCGCTGGTGGCGCTGCACCTGGCCGCGCAGGCGCTGCGTTCGGGCGAGTGCTCGATGGCGCTGGCGGGCGGGGTGACCGTGATGTCCACCCCGGCCGGGTTCATCGAGTTCAGCCGCCAGCGCGGCCTCGCCCCGGACGGCCGTTGCAAGTCGTTCGCCGCGGCGGCCGACGGTGTCGGCTGGTCGGAAGGCGTCGGCGTGCTGCTGGTCGAACGGCTCTCGGACGCGCTGCGCAAGGGACACGAAGTTCTCGCCGTGGTCAAGGGTTCCGCGGTGAACCAGGACGGCGCTTCGAACGGGCTCACCGCACCGAACGGGCCCGCGCAGCAGCGGGTCATCCGCGCCGCACTGGCTTCCGCGCGGCTGGCACCCTCCGATGTGGACGTCGTCGAGGCGCACGGCACCGGCACGGTCCTCGGCGACCCGATCGAGGCGCAGGCTGTGCTGGCCACCTACGGCCAGGACCGGCCGGAGCCGCTCCTGCTGGGCTCGCTCAAGTCGAACATCGGCCACACGCAAGCCGCGGCGGGCGTCGCCGGCGTGATCAAGGTGGTCCAGGCGATGCGCCACGGCGTGCTGCCGGCGACCCTGCACGTCGACGAGCCGTCGCCGCACGTGGACTGGACGGCCGGCTCGGTCGAGCTGCTCACCGAGGCCCGGCCGTGGCCCGCTTCCGACCGGGTCCGGCGGGCCGGGGTGTCGTCGTTCGGGGTGAGCGGCACCAACGCGCACGTCATCCTGGAGGAACCGCCGGTCGTCGAGCCGCGGGAAGGGGAAGCCGGGCCGGTGCTGCCGTTCGTGCTGTCCGGGCGGGATGCCGAGGGCTTGCGGGCGCAGGCGGCGAAACTGCGGGCTGCCGACCTCCCGTTCGCCGATGCCGCTCGGACTCTGGCCACCGGGCGGGCGGCGCTGGAGCACCGGGCCGCGGTCGTCGCCGCGGATCGGGACGAGCTGATCGAGGGGTTGGGGGCGCTTGCGGAGGGGCGGGCGCACCGGTCCGTCGTGCAGGGCACGCCGGTGAGCGGCGGGGTGGCGTTCCTGTTCACCGGTCAGGGTTCGCAGCGGGCGGGGATGGGCCGGGAGCTGTACGAGACGTTCCCGGTGTACGCGGCGGCGTTCGACGCGGCCTGTGCGTTCCTCGACCCGCGGGTCGGGGAGCTGTCGGGTGCGCCGGACACCGATCTTGCGCAGCAGGGGATTTTCGCGGTGGAAGTGGCGTTGTTCCGGCTGCTGGAGTCGTGGGGTGTGCGGCCGGACGTGGTCGTGGGGCATTCGGTGGGGGAGATCGCGGCGGCGCACGTCGCCGGGGTGCTGAGCCTTGAAGACGCGGCCACGCTGGTCGCCGCCCGGGGGCGGTTGATGCAGGCGCTGCCCGAAGGCGGCGCGATGATCGCGGTCCAAGCGTCCGAAGCGGACATTCAGGTGCCGGAGGGTGTTTCCCTGGCTGCGGTGAACGGGCCGGACTCGGTGGTGCTGTCCGGTGAGGAAGCCGCGGTGACCGAGTACGCGTCGACGTTCGCGAAGACCAAGCGGCTCAACACGAGTCACGCTTTCCATTCGGCGTTGATGGAGCCGATGATGGCGGAGTTCGCCGCGGCGATCGACGGGCTCACCGTTGCCGAGCCGGTCATCCCGTGGGTGTCCACTGTGGAAGGTGGCGGCTCGGGCTACTGGGTACGTCAGGTCCGGGAGTGCGTCCGGTTCGCCGACGCGGTCAAGGCCACGAACGCGAGCACGTTCGTCGAGATCGGGCCGGACGCCGTCCTGAGTACCATGGTCGACGGTGCCATCCCGGTGCTGCGCAAGGACCACGGCGAAGTGCGGACCGCGATGGCCGCCTTGGCGCGGCTGCACGTCCGCGGGGTGACGCCGGACTGGACGCGCGTGCTGCCCGGCGGCCGGAAGGCCGACCTGCCGACGCAGGCGTTCCGGCGCGAGCGGTTCTGGGTGGAGCCGTCCTGGAACGCGGGGGACGTCACCGCCGCCGGGCTGGCCGCCGCGGACCACCCGCTGCTCGGTGCGGCCGTCGAGCTGCCCGGTACCGGCGGGTGTCTGCTCACCGGCTCGCTGTCGGTCAGGACGCACCCGTGGCTGGCCGACCACGCCGTGCAGGGCACCGTGCTGCTGCCCGGCACCGCGTTCGTCGAGCTCGCGCTGCGCGCCGCCGACGAGGTGGGCTGCGCGGCGATCGAGGAGCTCACCCTCGCCGCGCCGCTGATCCTGCCGCCGAAGGGCGCGGTCCGGGTCCAGGTCGCCGTCGGGGCGGCCGACGACGACGGCAAGCGGCCGGTCACCGTGCATTCGGCCACCGGCGACGACGACCAGGCGTGGCAACTGCACGCCACCGGCACCCTCGCCCTCGAGGCACCGGCACCGGGCAGCCTGAGCACTTGGCCGCCCGAGGGCGCCGCGGAGATCGACGTCACCGGGCTCTACGACGGCTTGCAGGACAACGGTTTCGGCTACGGTCCCGCGTTCCAGGGCCTGCGCGCGGCCTGGTCGCTCGACGGCGCCGTCTACGCCGAAGTCACCCTGCCCGACGAGCAAAAGGCCGCCGCGGGCCGGTTCGGGCTGCACCCGGCGTTGCTCGACGCCGGTCTGCACGCCGTCGGGCTCGGCGACTTCGTCACCGCCAAGGGACAGGGGCACCTGCCGTTCTCGTGGAACGGCGTCACGCTGCGGACGTCCGGTGCGGCGAGCCTGCGGGTTCGGCTGGCGCCGGCCGGGCCGGACACGATCAGCCTGACCGTCGCCGACGCACAGGGCCGGCCGGTCGCGTCGGCGGAATCCCTGCTGCTGCGCGCGATCTCGGCGGCCGGCATCGAAGCGCGGGCCGAGTACCACCGGTCGCTGTTCCGCCTCGACTGGGCGCCCGCCGCCACCGGCGCGGTACCGGCGGCCACCTGCGCGGTGCTCGGCGACCCCGCACTGGCGGCCGCCTTGCGCGGTGCCGGAGCGGTCGTCAAGACGGGCGGCGAACCGGCGGACTACACATTCCTGCCGATCACCGGCGACGACGTCCACCAGGTCACCACCGAAGTGCTCCGGACCGTGCAGGACTGGTCCACCGGGCGGCTGGTGTTCGTGACCAGGGGTGCGGACCAGGACGTCGCCCTGGCGGCCGCGTGGGGTCTCGTGCGCACCGCCCAGGCCGAAAACCCGGACCGCTTCACGCTCCTGGACCTCGACGGCGACCTCGACGGCCGCGCCGTCCTGGCGGCCCTCACCGGCGGCGAACCCCAGGTCCGGCTGCGTGGCGGCGAGACCTTCGCGCCCCGCCTGGCTCGCGTCCCGGCGGGGGAGGCGGCCGCACGCGAGTGGAACCCGGACGGCACCGTGCTCATCACCGGCGGCACCGGCACCCTCGGCGGCCTGCTCGCCCGGCACCTCGCCGCGAAGGGCATCCGGCACCTCGTGCTCGCGGGCCGTCGTGGACCGGACACGCCGGGTGCCGCCGAGCTCGTGTCCGCATTGGACGGTCTGGGGGCGCGGGCGGAAGTCGTGGCGTGCGACGCCGCCGACCGCGACGCCTTGGCGTCGCTCCTGGCCGGGATCCCCGCCGAGCACCCGCTGACCGCCGTCGTGCACACCGCCGGCGTCCTCGACGACGGCGTCATCGCCTCGCTGACCCCGGAGCGGTTCGCGACCGTGCTGCGGCCGAAGGCGGACGCCGCGTGGCACCTGCACGAGCTGACCGAGCACCTCGACCTGGCCGCGTTCGTGCTGTTCTCTTCCGCGGCGAGCACGCTCGGCAACGCCGGGCAGGCCAACTACGCCGCCGCCAACGCCGTCCTCGACGCGCTGGCCCGCCACCGGCACGCCCGCGGCCTGCCCGCGACGGCGCTGGCCTGGGGTCTGTGGGAGCAGTCGAGCGGCCTGCTCGGCGAGCTCACCGACGTCGACAAGCGCCGGATGAACCGCGGCGGCTTCGGCGCGCTGGCCACGGCGGACGCGCTCGCGCTGTTCGACACCGCCCTCGGCCTGGCCGAACCGGTGCTGCTGCCAATGGAGCTGGACCTCGCGGCGATGCGGACGCGGATCGGGAATGGCCCGGTGCCGCCGCTGTTCCGCGGGCTCATCCGCGGCGCCCGCCGTCCGGCCGCCGCGCCGGAGGAAGGTGCGCTGGCCGCCCGGCTGGCCGCGGTGCCCGCCGAAGAGCAGGAAGCCGTCCTGCTCGACCTGGTGCGGACGCAGGTCGCGGCCGTGCTCGGGCACGCGTCCGCCGACGCCGTCGACCCGGAACGCGGGTTCGGCGACTTCGGGTTCGACTCGCTCAGCGCCGTCGAGCTGCGCAACAACCTGGCCGCCGCGACCGGCCTCCGGCTGCCCGCGACGCTGATCTTCGACTACCCGGACCCGCGGGTTCTCACCGGCTTCCTCCTCGCGGAACTGGGCCGGGGCGAGACCGGCGTGGCCGATCCGGCGCTCACGGCGTTGGCCCAGCTCGAGGCCGGTCTGGCCGCCGGGGAACCGGCGGAAGCGACGCGGATGGCGCTTAGAACCCGTTTGGAAGTGCTGCTTGCGACCCTCTACCCGCGGACCGGTGACGAGGGCGGCACCGGTGCGGGCCTGGACACCGCGACGGACGAAGAGCTGTTCGCCCTGATCGACCAGGACTCCGAGGTCCACTAGCGGCCGCCCGCCGACCCACCGATCCACCGAGGAGACGCCCGGAATGGCGAACGAAGACACCCTCCGCGACTACCTGAAGCGGGCCACGGCCGACCTGCAGCAGGCCCGGCAGCGGCTCGGCGCGACGCGCTCGCAGCTGGCCGAGCTCGAAGCGCAGGCCAGGGAACCGATCGCCATCATCGGGATGAGCTGCCGCTACCCCGGTGGCGTCGGCGACCCCGACGGGCTGTGGGACCTGGTCGACACCGGCCGGGAGGGCATCGGTCCGTTCCCCGAGGACCGCGGCTGGGACCTGGGCAAGCTCTACGACCCGGACCCCGACCAGCCCGGCACGTACTACGTGACCGAAAGCGGTTTCCTGCGCGGGGCCGCGGACTTCGACCCGGCGTTCTTCGGTATCTCGCCCCGCGACGCCCTCGCCATGGACCCGCAGCAGCGGCTGCTGCTGGAGCTGTCCTGGGAGGCCGTCGAAGCGGCCGGGCTGGCCCCGGCGTCGCTGCGGGGCAGCAGGACCAGCGTGTTCGCCGGCGTGATGTACAACGACTACGCCGCCCGGCTGCAGCCCGTGCCCGACGGCTTCGAAGGGTTCATCGGCAACGGCAGCGCGGGCAGCATCGCGTCCGGGCGCGTCGCCTACACCTTCGGGCTGGAAGGCCCGGCGCTCACCATCGACACGGCGTGCTCGTCGTCGCTGGTGGCGCTGCACCTGGCCGCCACCGCGCTGCGCCGCGGCGAGTGTTCGCTGGCACTGGCCGGCGGCGTGACCGTGATGTCCACCCCGACCGCGTTCATCGAGTTCAGCCGGGCCCGCGGGCTCGCGCCGGACGGGCGCTGCAAGTCCTTCGCCGCCTCCGCCGACGGCACCAGCTGGGGCGAGGGCGCCGGGATGCTGCTGGTGGAACGGCTTTCCGACGCCCGGCGGCTCGGCCACCCGGTGCTGGCCGTCGTCCGCGGGACCGCGGTGAACCAGGACGGCGCCTCGAACGGCCTCACCGCGCCGAACGGCCCGGCCCAGCAGCGGGTGATCCTCGACGCGCTGGCCGCCGCCGGGCTCTCACCGTCCGAAGTGGACGCTGTCGAGGCACACGGCACCGGCACGGTGCTCGGCGACCCGATCGAGGCCCAGGCGGTGCTCGCCACCTACGGCCAGGACCGCGCGGAGCCGCTCTACCTGGGGTCGCTGAAGTCGAACATCGGGCACAGCCAGGCCGCGGCCGGCGTCGGCGGCGTGATCAAGATGGTGCAGGCCATGCGCCACGGCGTGCTGCCGAAGACACTGCACGTCGACGAGCCGAACCCGCGCGTCGACTGGACCGCGGGCGCCGTCGAACTGCTCACCGAGGCCCGGCCGTGGCCGCAAACCGGGCGGCCGCGGCGCGCGGGCGTGTCGTCGTTCGGGGTCAGCGGCACCAACACGCACGTGGTGCTCGAACTGCCCGAGGAGACCGACACCGGCGAGCGGACCGTGCCGCCGGTGCTGCCGTTGCTCATTTCCGCCCGCAGCCAGGACGCACTTGCCGCCCAAGCGCGGTCTCTTGTGGACCGCATCGACGAGGAGTCCCTTGTGGACACCGCGTTCACCACGACAACCCGCGCGCGGCACCCGCACCGGGCTGTCGTGCTCGGCCGCGACCGCGAGGAACTCCTTGCCGGGCTGGCGGATCTCGCGGCCGGGAAGCCCACCGCCGTCACGGACACCGCGGCGCCGGGCAAGACCGCGTTCCTCTTCTCCGGGCAGGGCGCCCAGTACGCGGGCATGGCGACGGAGCTGTATGAGGCGTACCCGGTGTTCGCGGCCGCCCTCGACACGGCTTTGGCCGAGCTGGACCCCGCGGTGCGCGGGGCGGTGTTCGACGGCGACCGCCTGGACGACACCGAATTCACCCAGCCCGCGCTGTTCGCCGTCGAGGTCGCGCTGTTCCGGCTCCTCGAAGCCTGGGGCGTGCGGCCGGACTTCCTGCTCGGGCACTCGATCGGCGAGATCGCGGCCGCGCACGTGTCCGGCGTCCTCTCGCTGGCCGACGCGGCCACGCTGGTCACCGCCCGCGGCCGGCTGATGCAGGCCCTGCCCGCGGGTGGCGTGATGGTCGCGGTCGAGGCCGGCGAGGGCGAAATCGCCCCGACGCTGCCCGACGACGTCGCGATCGGCGCCGTCAACGGGCCCGGCGCGGTGGTGCTCTCCGGCCCGGCCGAATCGGTCACGGCAGTCGCCGCGGCCTGGGCGGACAAGGGCCGCAAGACCCGCGAACTCGTGACCAGCCACGCGTTCCACTCGCCGCTGATGGCGCCGATGACCGCGGACTTCCGCGCCGCGCTCGCCGGGCTCGCGTTCGGGACGCCGTCGATCCCGGTCGTCTCGACCGTGACCGGGAAGCCGATCGCCGACGAGTTCGCCGACCCCGGCTACTGGGTCACGCACGTGCTGGCCACGGTCCGGTTCGCCGACGGCGTTTCGACCCTGCGCGAGGCGGGCGTGACGACGTACGTCGAGGTCGGGCCGGGCGGCCGGCTGGCGGCGCTCGTGCCCGAGGACGCCGTCGCCGTCGCCACGCTGCGGCCCGAGCGGCCGGAACCGCTGACCTTCGCGGCCGCGGTCGCCCGGCTGCACACGCGCGGCCGCGAACCGGACTGGGCGGCGCTGTTCGAGGGCACCGGCGCGCGGCGGATCCCGCTGCCGACGTACGCCTTCCAGCGCGACCGCTACTGGCTGGAAGCCAAGGAAACCGCCGGTGACGCGGCTTCGGCCGGCCTGGGGGCGACCGAACACCCGCTGCTCGGCGCGGCGGTGTCGCTGGCCGGCGGCGACGGGTTCCTCTTCACCGGCGTGCTGTCCCGGCGGGCGCACCCGTGGCTCGCCGACCACGCCGTGCTGGGCACGGTGCTGCTGCCGGGCACGGCGATGCTGGAACTCGCGCTGCGGGCGGGGGAGCAGGCGGGCTGCGGACGCGTCGAGGAGCTGACGCTGGAAGCCCCGCTGGTTCTCGGCGACGACGGCGTCCAGGTCCAGCTTTCGGTGGGCTCGCCGGACGCCGAAGGGCGGCGGAGCGTCGGCCTGCATTCGCGCCCGGACGGCGCCGCCTTCGACGAGCCGTGGGTGCGGCACGCCACCGGCTTCCTGGCGCAGGGGACGGCCACGCCGGGACCGGACCTGAGCGAGTGGCCGCCGCCGGGTGCCGAACCCGTTTCGGTGGAGGGGATCTACGACGCCGTCGAGACGGCCGGATTCCACTACGGACCGGCGTTCCGCGGGCTGCGCGCGGCTTGGCGCCGTGGCGACGAGGTGTTCGCCGAAGTCGCGCTCGACGCCGAGTACGACGCCGGGCGCTTCGGCGTCCACCCGGCGTTGCTGGACGCGACCCTGCACGCGGCGGGCCTGGCCACGCCGGACGCGACGCCGGAAGGGCGGCTCCCGTTCGCGTGGACCGACGTCTCGCTGTTCGCCTCGGGCGCCTCCGAGGTCCGGGTCCGGCTGGTCCCGGCGGGCACCGATGCGGTGTCGCTGACGCTGGCCGACCCGGCCGGGAAGCCGGTCGCCACCATCGGTTCGCTGGTCTCACGACCGGTGTCGGCCGACGGTCTGGACGCCGCCCGCAGCCTGCGGGACGCACTGTTCACCGTGGACTGGCAGCCGGCGCCGGAAGGGGACTTCGCCGGGCCGGTCGAGGTCGTCGAGCTTCCGGCCACCACGGGCTCGGTGCCTTCCCGGGTCCGGGCGGCGGCCGCCGCGACGTTGAAGCTGCTCCAGGACTGGCTCGCGGGCTCGTCGGAAGCCCGGTTCGGGCTGGTGACGCGGGGTGCGGTGGCCGACGAACCCGACCTCGCCGCGGCCGCCGCGTGGGGGCTCGTGCGGGCCGCGCAGTCGGAGAACCCGGGCCGGTTCGTGCTGCTCGACATCGACACCGGCGAGCTGTCCGACGATGTCCTCGCGGCCGCCGCCGCCACCGGGGAACCCCAGCTCTCGCTCCGCGACGGCGAACTGCGGATGCTGCGCCTGGTCCGCCCACCGAAGTCCGATGTGGACGCTCCCGTGCTCGACGGCACGGTGCTGATCACCGGTGGCCTCGGCAGCATCGGTGCGCTGACCGCCCGGCACCTGGCCGGGCAGGGGGTGCGGCGGCTGGTGCTGACCGGGCGTCGCGGACCGGACACCCCTGGTGCCGCCGAACTGGTCGCAGAACTCACTTCGCTGGGCGCCGAGGCCGTCGTGGTGGCGTGTGACGTCGCCGATCGTGAGGCGCTTGCGAAGGTGCTGGCGGACATCCCCGACCTGACCGCGGTCGTGCACGCGGCGGGCGTGCTCGACGACGGCGTCGTGGAATCCCTGACGCCCGAACGGTTCGAGGCCGTGTTCCGGCCCAAGGTCGACGCCGCTTGGGCGTTGCACGAGCTGACCGTGGACCGGCCGCTGTCGGCGTTCGTCGTGTTCTCGTCGGCTGCCGGTGTCATGGGCGGTGCGGGTCAGGGCAACTACGCCGCGGCCAACGCGTTCCTCGACGCGCTGATGACCCGGCGCAGGGCCGCCGGCCTCCCGGGCACCGCAATGGCGTGGGGCGCCTGGGCCCAGGGCATGGCCGCCGACCTCGCCGACGCCGACCTGCGCCGGATGAGCCGCGGCGGCATGATCCCGCTGTCCACAGTGGACGGACTTGCGTTGTTCGACGCGGCGCTCGCTTCGCCGTCACCGGTGCAGCTCCTGAGCCGGCTGGACCTCGCCGTGCTCGGCAAGCAGGCCGCGTCCGGGATGCTGCCGTGGCTGCTGCGCGGGCTCGTCCGGACGCCGATGCGGCGAGCGGGCGAGGCCGTCGACACCGGGCTCGCCCAGCGGCTGGCCGGACTGGCCGAGCCGGCGCGCCGGGAAGTGCTTTCCGACGTCGTCAGCACGCACGTCGCGGCCGTGCTCGGGCACGGTTCGACGGCCGCGGTCGACCTCGACGGCGCGTTCAAGGACCTCGGGTTCGACTCGCTGACCGCGGTCGAGCTGCGCAACCGCCTCGGCGGCGCGACCGGCCTGCGGCTGCCCGCGACGCTGATCTTCGACTACCCGAGCCCGGCCGCGCTGGTCGAGCACCTGGTCACCGAGCTGGGCGGCGCGGCCGCCCCGGTGGTCCCGGTGACGACGTCCGTCCCGGCCGACGAACCCCTGGCCATCATCGGGATGAGCTGCCGCTACCCCGGCGGCGTCCGCTCGCCGGAGGAGTTCTGGGAGCTGATCGCGGCCGGCCGCGACGGCATTTCGGGCTTCCCGACCGACCGCGGCTGGGACCTGCCCGAGACGGACTTCGTGCCCGAAGGCGGGTTCCTTTACGACGCCGACCGCTTCGACCCGGAGTTCTTCGGCATCTCGCCGCGCGAAGCGATGGCGATCGACCCGCAGCACCGGCTGCTGCTGGAGACGGCGTGGGAGTCGTTCGAGCGCGCGGGCATCGACCCCGGCTCGGTCAAGGGCAGCCGGACCGGCGTGTTCGCCGGGCTGATGTACCACGACTACGTCTCGCGGCTCACCGCCGTGCCGGACGACCTGGCGGGCTACCTCGGCAACGGGAGCGCGGGCAGCGTCGCCTCGGGGCGCGTGGCCTACACGTTCGGGCTGGAAGGGCCCGCGGTCACGATCGACACGGCGTGCTCGTCGTCGCTGGTGGCCCTGCACCTGGCCGCGCAGTCGCTGCGTTCGGGCGAGTGCACGATGGCGCTCGTCGGCGGCGTGACGGTGATGTTCACGCCGACCGCGTTCCTCGAGTTCAGCCGTCAGGGCGGGCTGTCGGGCAATGGGCGCTGCAAGTCCTTCGCCGCGTCCGCCGACGGCACCGGCTGGGCCGAAGGCGCCGGAATGCTGCTGGTGGAACGGCTTTCCGACGCACGGCGGCTCGGGCACCCGATCCTGGCCGTGGTCCGCGGGACGGCGGTCAACCAGGACGGTGCGTCCAACGGCCTCACCGCGCCCAACGGCCCGGCGCAGCAGCGCGTCATCCGGGAAGCGCTGGCCGGAGCCCGCCTTCGGCCGTCCGAAGTGGACGTCGTCGAGGCGCACGGCACCGGGACCTCGCTGGGCGACCCGATCGAGGCGCAGGCGTTGCTGGCCACCTACGGGCAGGAGCGCTCGGAGCCGCTGTGGCTGGGCAGCGTCAAGTCGAACATCGGGCACACCCAGGCCGCGGCGGGGGTCGCGGGCGTGATCAAGATGGTCCAGGCCATGAAGCACGGCGTGCTGCCGGCAACGCTGCACGTCGACGAGCCGTCTCCGCACGTCGATTGGGAAGCGGGCGCGGTCTCGCTGCTCACCGAAGCCCGCCCGTGGCCGGAGACGGGCCGTCCGCGCCGAGCGGCGGTCTCGTCGTTCGGGGTCAGCGGCACCAACGCCCACGTCGTGCTCGAACAGGCTCCTGACCTGTTCGCTCCCGCCGAGAGCCGGTCGGCGGGTGTCGTGCCGTGGGTGTTGTCCGGGCGGAGTGCCGGTGCGCTGCGGGGGCAGGCCGAGGCGCTCGCCGCCGTGACCGCGGAGCCGGTGGACGTCGGGTGGTCGCTGGCCACCACGCGGGCCGCCTTCGACCACCGGGCCGTCGTGCTCGGGCGGGATCTCGCGGACTTCGCCACCGGCCTCGGAGGTGCCCAGGTGGTGAGCGGGATCGCGGGCCGGCCGGGCAAGGTCGTGTTCGTCTTCCCGGGGCAGGGTTCGCAGTGGGCCGGGATGGCGGTCGAGCTGCTCGGCTCGTCGCCGGTCTTCGCCGAGCGGCTCGCGGAGTGCGCGGCCGCGCTGTCGTCCTTTGTGGACTTCTCCGTGCTCGACGTGCTGCGGGAGAACCGTGACCTCGACCGCGTCGACGTCGTCCAGCCGGTGCTGTTCGCCGTGCTGGTATCGCTGGCCGCCGTGTGGCGGGCGCACGGGGTCGAGCCGGCCGCCGTCGTGGGGCACTCGCAGGGCGAAATCGCCGCCGCGGTCGTCGCCGGTGCGCTGTCCCTCGAGGACGGTGCGCGCGTGGTCGCCCTGCGCAGCAAGGAAATTCTCGCGCTCGGCGGAGACGGCGGGATGGCGTCCGTGGCGCTGTCCGCCGAAGCGGCCGCCAAGCGGCTGACCGACTGGGGCGGCGAACTCTCGCTCGCCGCGGTCAACGGCCCGTCCTCGGTCGTCATTTCCGGTGACGCCGGTCTGCTCGCCGAGTTCGTCGCGGGCTGCGCGGCCGACGACGTCCGCGCCAAGCTGATCCCGGTCGACTACGCGTCGCACTCCGCGCACGTCGACCGCATCCACGACCGGCTCCTGGAAGTCCTGGCGCCGATCACCCCGCGCACCGCCGACATCCCGTTCTGCTCCACCGTCACCGGCGGCTTCCTCGACACCGGCGGGTTGGACGCCGCCTACTGGGCCCGCAACCTGCGTGAGACCGTAGACTTCGCCGGTGCCACGAAAGAACTCCTGTCCGACGGCTACGGCGCCTTCGTCGAATGCAGCCCGCACCCGGTGCTCACCATGGCGATCGAGGAGACGGCGGAGCGGGCGGTCGTCGCCGTCGGCACCCTCCGGCGCGAGGACGGCGGTCCGGCCCGGCTGCTGACGTCGCTCGCCGAAGCGTGGGTGCGGGGCGTGCGCGTCGACTGGACCGCGGCGCTCGACGGCGGCCGGCGCGTCGACCTGCCGACCTACGCCTTCCAGCGCGACCGCTACTGGCTCGAATCACCGGCCGGTGCGGGCGACGTCAGCTCGGCCGGCCTGGCGACGGCGGACCACCCGCTGCTCGGCGCGGTCGTCCCGCTGCCGGAGTCCGGCGGGCTGGTGTGCACGGGCGCGCTGTCGCTGCGCACGCACCCGTGGCTGGCCGACCACAGCCTGCTCGGGACGGTCCTGGTCCCCGGCACGGCGCTGGTCGAGCTAGCGCTGCAGGCGGGGGCGCACGCCGGGCGTCCGGTGCTGGACGAGCTGACGCTGGAGGCGCCGATCGTGCTGCCCCCGGTGGGCGGGATCCAGGTGCAGGTCGTGGTCGGCGCGTCCGGCGAAGTGACCGTCCACTCGCGACCGGCGGGCTCCGAAGACCCGTGGCAGCGCAACGCTTCCGGCGTCCTCGGCACGAGCTCGGTCCCGGGCCTGTCCCTGACAGAGTGGCCGCCGGCGGGAGCCACCGCCGTCCCGATCGAGGGCGCGTACGCGGCGCTGGCCGAGCGCGGGTTCGGCTACGGCCCGGCGTTCCGGGGACTGCGCGCGGTCTGGCGCCGGGACGAGGAGGTCTTCGCCGAGGTCGTGATCGACGACGCCGACCGCTTCGGCCTGCACCCGGCGCTGCTCGACGCGGCCCTGCACGCGGGGATGGTCGCGGGGGACGGCGACGGCGGCGCGCGGATGCCGTTCGCGTGGACCGACGTCGTCCTGCACGCGACCGGTGCGTCGGCGATCCGCGTCCGGCTGACCCCGGACGGGCACCTCGACGTCGCCGACCCGACCGGCGTCCCGGTGGCGACCATCGGCTCGCTGGCGACGCGCCCGGTCTCGACGGTGACCGCGGGCCGCGACCCGCTGTTCCACGTGCAGTGGACGCCGGTCGGCTCGCCGGTCGCGACGGGCCCCGCGGAGCTGTTCGAGGTCCCGGCGGGCTCGGTGCACGAGGTCACGGCGTCGACGCTGGCCAAGCTCCAGGAGGAATCGGCGCGGCTCGCGATCGTGACGCGCGGTGCGGTGGCGACCCGGCCGGGCGAGGACGTCCCGGACCTGGCGGCGGCCGCCGTGTGGGGCCTGGTGCGCTCCGCGCAGACCGAACAGCCGGGCCGGTTCGTGCTGCTCGACGCCGAGGCCGGCACCCCGCGTGAGCTGCTGGAACGGCTCGCGGCGGGCGAGGAACCCCAGGTCGCGGTGCGAGACGGGCAGGTACTCGCCCCGCGCCTGGCCCGCCTGCCGGTCGAGGCCGCCGAAGCGGACGGCTTCGACCCGGCCGGGACCGTGCTCATCACCGGCGGCACCGGGCTGCTCGGCAGCCTCGTCGCCCGGCACGTCGCCGCGGCCGGTGCCGGGCACATCGTCCTGACCAGCCGCCGGGCCGCCGAACGGGCCGGACAGCTGGTCGCCGACCTGACCGCGGCCGGTGCGCGGGTCACCGTCGCCGAGTGCGACGCCGCCGACCGCACGGCCCTCGCCGGCGTCCTGGCCGCCATCCCGGCGGAGTTCCCCCTCCGCACCGTCATCCACGCCGCCGGCGTCCTCGACGACGGGCTGCTCGCCGGCCTCACCCCGGACCGCCTCGCCACGGTGCTCAAGCCCAAGGCCGACGCGGCCCGGAACCTCCACGAGCTGACCCACGACCTCACCGGCTTCTTCCTCTTCTCCTCGGCCGCCGGCATCCTCGGCAACGCGGGTCAGGCCGGGTACGCCGCGGCCAACGCCTACCTGGACGCCCTCGCCGCCCACCGGCGCGCGAACGGGCTCCCGGCGACGTCGCTGGCGTGGGGCCTCTGGGACGAAGCCAGCGACCTCACCCGTCAGCTCGGCGACGAAGGACGCGCAAAGGTGAGTCGCGCCGGGTTGCGGCCGCTCTCCACCGAGGAAGGCCTGCGGCTCTTCGACACCGCCCGCACGACGGCGGAAGCCGTGCTGGTCCCGATGCACCTCGACGTCGCCGCGCTCCGGCGGCAGTTCGGGACCGGGGGCGTGCCGCCGCTGCTGCGGGGGCTCGTCCGGCCGGCGATCCGCAAGGCCGCCGCCGCGGAAGCCGTGCCGCTCACCGGGCTCACCGGGGACGCGCTCCGGGACGTCGTCCTGGCGCAGGTGGCCGGCGTGCTCGGGTTCGCCGGGCCGGAAGCCATCCCGGCCGGGGTCGGCTTCCCGGAGATGGGCTTCGACTCGCTCACCGCCGTCGAGCTGCGCAACCGGCTGATCGGGCTCACCGGCCTCCGGCTGCCCGCCACCCTCGTCTTCGACCACCCGACGCCGGACGCGCTCGTCGAGTTCCTCGGCGGCGAGCTCGTCCCGGCGGAACCGGAAGCGTCCACAGCGGACACCGCGCCGGAGGAGGAGACCGGCAGCATCCAGCTCCTCTACCGGAAGGCCTGCGACGAAGGGAAAATCGCCGAAGCCGTCGAGTTCATCAAGGCGGCCTCGCGCCTGCGCCCGGCGTTCGACCGCCTCGACGACCTGAAGCAGCTGCCGGAACCGGTCCGCCTCGCCCGCGGCGACACGACCCCCGCGCTGCTCTGCTTCGCCGCGCCGGTCGCCATCACCGGGGCCCAGCAGTACGCGCGGTTCGCCGCCGGGTTCCGCGGGGAACGCGAGCTGACGATGATCCCCGCACCCGGGTTCCGGCCCGGCGAGCTGCTGCCCGCCACCGTGGAAGCGACCGTCGAGCTGCAGGCCGAACTGGTCTGGAACGCCGCGGGCGGCACGCCGTTCGTGCTGCTCGGGCACTCCTCCGGCGGCTGGCTGGCGCACGCCGTCGCCACGCACCTGGAGCAGCTCGGCTCGCCGCCCGAAGGCATCGTGCTGATGGACACCTACGTGCCGCAGAGCGGGCAGATCGACCGGTTCAAGAGCACCTTCGTCACCAGCGCGCAGGACCGCGAGGAGGAAGCCGGCGGCATCGACGACCGCAAGCTGACCGGCATGGGCTGCTACTTCCGCGTGTTCGCCGACTGGACGCCGGCGGAGACCGCCGTGCCGACGTTGTTCGTGCGCGCCACCGAATCCCTCCAGTCGGTCGGCGGGGAAGCGGCCGAAGGTGACGCGTGGCGGCCGACCTGGACGCCCGCGCACGTCGGCGTGGACGTGCCCGGCAACCACTGGTCGATGATGGAAAACCACGCCACGACGACCGCCGACGCCGTCCGCGCCTGGCTCGAAGACCACTGAAACCCGAGAAAAGGAAGAAAATGACCGACTTCGTCATGCCGCAGATCGACCCGGCGCTGCTGCCGCCGTCCGTCCGTTATGGACTGTCGGACACGCTGCCGTGGCTGGGCCGGATGCGTGCGGCCAACCCGGTGCTGCGCGACCCGTTCGGCATGCACCACGTGTTCACCCACGCCGAGGTGCAGCAGGCGCTGGCCGACCCCGGCACGTTCTCCAGCGACCCGTCGCACGTGATGCCGCAGGCCGCCGCCGAGCTGTCCGCCGGCATGCTCGCGGTGATGGACCCGCCCGCGCACACCAAGGTCCGCCGGATCGCCAGCGCCGCGTTCACCCCGAAGCGCGTCAAGGACCTCAACGACCGCATCGCGCAGATCGCCGAGGAGCTGCTCGACGCCGCGCCCGGCGACGAGTTCGACTTCGTCACGGCGTTCTCGCAGTACCTGCCGCTGGTCGTGGTGTCGGAGCTGCTCGGCATCCCGAAGACCGACCTGCCGCAGTTCATCGCCTGGACCGAGGCGCTGCTCCAGGTCACCGTGCCGAACCCGAACGACGCCGCCGAGATGGACGCCGCCATGCAGGCGGCCATGTTCGGCCCGCTCGTCCAGATGCAGCAGTACATGGCCGGCTTGTGCGCGGAGCTGCGTGCGAACCCGCGTGACGGCTTCATCAGCGACCTGCTCCAGGCCGAAGTGGACGGTGAGCGGCTCGCCGATCACGAAGCCGTCAACCTCGCCATCCAGCTGCTGCAGGCCGGGCACATCACGTCGGCGTCGGTGCTGGCGAACTTCGTGCTGCGGCTGGGCGAGCACCCGGGCGTCGAGGCGCGCCTGCGCGCCGACCCGGCGCTGATCCCGGCTGCCGTCGACGAGGCACTGCGGTTCACCCCGCCGGTGCCGCGCCTGCAGCGGTTCACCACCACCGACACCGAGCTCGGCGGCGTCGCCATCCCGGCGAAGAGCATGGTCTTCCTGTCGCTGCTGTCGGCCAACCACGACGAAAAGGTGTTCGCGAACCCGGACGCCTTCGACATCGACCGCGGTGCCGCCCGCAACCTCACCTTCGGCCACGGCATCCACTACTGCTTCGGCGCGGCGCTGGCCAAGACCGAGGCGAAGTTCGGCATCGAAGCCCTGCTGCGCCGGTACTCCTCGATCGAGGTCCTGACCGGCGAGCCGGTCGAGTTCTACGAAAGCGAGCTGTTCACGCCGAAGAGCGTCCGGGTGCGGGTGCGGCGGGCGTGACCAGCGCACTGTCCACCGAGGACGTCCCGTCGGCGCGGTTCGGCCTGGGCGAGCAGCTCGCCTGGCTGCGGCGCAAGCGCGAGGACGGCGGGGTGCACGTCGACGCGTCCGGGGCGCACCACGTCTTCTCCCACGCCGACGTCGAGCGCGTCACCAAGGACCCGGCCACGTTCTCCAGCAACCCGGCGCGGGTGCTGCCCGAGGACGTGCCGAACATGACCGAGGGGATGATGCTCGTCGCCGACCCGCCGCAGCACGGCAAGCTGCGGCGGCTGGCGGCGCAGGCGTTCACCCCGCGCAAGATGCGCGACCTCGGCCCGCGGGTCACCGAGATCGCCGAGGGCCTGCTCGCCCGCGCGCCGGAAGGCGGCTTCGACGCGGTCGAGCACTTCACGGTCGAGCTGCCCGCGACGATGATCGCCGAGCTGTTCGGCATCCCGGCCGCCGACGCGGGCGCGTTCCGGTCGCTGGTCGAGCAGATCATGGCGATCGAGCCGCCGGACCTCACCGACGAAGCCGCGGTGCGGGCGGCGGCGGACAGCGCGCTGGGCGGCCCGTTCCTCGAGCTGATGGGCTACCTGCTGCAGCTGTGCGCGCGCCGGCGCGCCGAACCGGGGCCGGGGTTGATCTCGGACCTGGTGCGCGCGCGGCTGGACGGCGAGCGGCTGGCCGATCCGGAGGTGGCGAGCCTGGCCGTGCAGATCCTGCAGGCCGGGCACCTCACCACCGCCGCCGTGCTCGGCCACGCCCTCGTGCTGCTGGCCGAGCACCCGGAAGCGCAGGCCGCGCTGCGGGCCGACCGCGCGCTGATCCCGGGCGCGGTCGAAGAAGTGCTGCGCTGCCGGCCGCCGTCCACGCGGCTGCAGCGCTACACCACGGTGGACACCGAGGTCGCCGGGCACGGGATCCCGGCGGGCGCGGTCGTCGTGCCGTGGATGCTCTCGGCCAACCACGACGACGCCGTGTTCGACGCCCCGGACGTGTTCGACATCCGCCGCAGCCCGAACCGCCACCTGACGTTCGGGCACGGCATCCACTTCTGCCTCGGCGCGATGCTCGCGCGCGTCGAGCTGACCGGTGCGCTGAACGCGCTGTTCGACCACGTTCCGCTGTGGACGGTCGACGGCGTCGTCGAGTACCAGGAATCCCACCTGCTGTTCGGACCGAAGCGGGTTCCGCTGGTCGTCAGCACCACCCCCATCGATCGGAGAGATCTCCCGTGACCGAAACCCTCGACACCGCGACCGGGGTGCCGTCGTTCCCGCTGCCGCGCGGCAAGTGCCCGTACCACCCGCCCGCCGCGTACGCGGAGCTGCACGAGAAGGCACCGCTGTCCGAAGTGGAGCTCGTCGACGGCAAGCGGGCCTGGGTCGTCACCGGCTACGCGGAAGCCCGCGCGCTGCTGTCGGACCCGCGGCTCTCGGCCGCCCGTTCGCACCCGGACTTCCCGAACAACGCCAAGATCATGCCCGGCACCGGCATGCCGCAGCCGGTGCCCGAGGGCGACGCGCTGACGTTCGCGCAGCTCGACGACCCGGAGCACAACGCCCAGCGCAAGCTGGTGATCCCGAGCTTCACGCTGCGCCAGGCCAAGGCGATGCGCCCGAAGATCCAGAAGATCGTCGACGAGCTGATCGACGGCATGCTGGCCGACGGCCCCGGTGCGGACCTCGTCTCGGCGTTCGCGGTGCCGTTCCCGTCGATGATGATGGCGGAGCTGTTCGGCGTGCCGGAGGAGGACCGCGCGGTCTACACCGAGCACGTCCAGTACCTGGCGACCCGGCCGGACATGATGGTGCCGGCGATCTACACGCTGTCCGACTTCTACACGAAGCTCTTCGAGCGCAAGCGCGCCGAGCCGGCCGACGACCTGGCCACGCACATGGTCACCAGCTTCGACGAGCGGCCCGAGGAGATCGGCTTCCAGCAGCTGCTCAACTCGGCGATGCTGGTCACGGTGTCGGGCAACGAGTCCACGATGACGATGATCTCGCTGGGCGCGTTCGCGGTGCTGGACAACCCGGCGCAGGCGGACGTCCTGCGTGCCGACCCGGCGGGCGCGGCCCCGCGCGCGGTGGAGGAGCTGCTGCGCTACATCTCGGCGGGCGACATCATTTCGCGCCTGGCCACCGAGGACATCGAGATCGGCGGCCGGACCGTCCGCGCGGGCGAGGGCGTCATCCTGGCCACGCCGGCGGTCAACCGCGACCCCGAAGCGTTCCCGGCGCCGCACGAGCTCGACCTGCGCCGCGACCACAAGACGCACCTGACCTTCGGCCACGGCCCGCACCAGTGCGTCGCGATGAACTTCGCGACGGCCGCGCTCGAGGTCGTCTTCTCGACGCTGTTCACCCGCCTCCCCGGCCTGCGGCTGGCGGTCCCGTCGGAGGAGGTGCCGCCGGGCGGGCTGGGCGTCCACCGCGTCGCCGAGCTCCCGGTCACGTGGTGACCGCGGACCGCTGGTTCCGCCGGTTCCACGAGGCGCCGGCGGCCAAGGCGCGGCTGGTGTGCCTGCCGCACGCGGGCGGTTCGGCGTCGTTCTACTTCCCGGTGTCGCGGGCGCTCGCCCCGGACGTCGAAGTCCTGTCCGTGCAGTACCCGGGGCGGCAGGACCGGCGGAAGGAACCGTTCGTGCCCACCGTCGAAGGGCTCGCCGACGAGATCGCCACCCTGCTGCGGGGGCTCGACGAGCGGCCGCTGGCGCTGTTCGGGCACAGCATGGGCGCGATGGTCGCGTACGAGGTCACGCGGCGGCTGGAGGCCGGCGGCCCGGAGCCGGTGGTGCTGTTCGTCTCCGGCCGCCGCGCGCCCGACCGGTACCGCGACGACCGCGTCCACACCCGCTCCGACGAGGGGGTGCTGGCCGAGGTGCGCCGCCTGAGCGGCACGGAGGCGGACCTCCTCGGCGACGACGAGGTGGTCCGGATGATCCTGCCGGTGCTGCGCAACGACTACCGCGCGGTGGAGACCTACCGGCACCCGCCGGGCGTCCGGCTGGCGACGCCGGTGGTGGCGTTCACCGGCACCGAGGACCCGGTGGCGTCGGTGGACGAGGTCTCCGCCTGGGCGGAGCACACCACCGGCGGCTTCGAGCTGGTGCCGCTGCCGGGTGGCCACTTCTTCCTGACCCGCCACCAGGACGCCGTGCTGCGGACGATGGCCGACCGGCTGGGCCGGGTCCCCGCCTGAGAGCGGACCGCGGGGTGCGGGTGGTCAGCACCCCGCGGTCTACTCGGAGTAGCGCGGTTGCGACGTCCGGGCTATTTCCGGCCGGATCGGTCACACCGGGCCCCCTTTCGTCGATGTGCCCCGCGGGGATCCCCACCGCGAGTGTGGGGACGGGACACATCTGGGGGGATGACTCGTGCTGCTTTCCTTGCGATCGCGCGGCCGGATCGCCTTGGCCACCGCGCTCACCGCGGCGTTCGCGCTGCTCGTACCGGGGGTCGCGCACGCGGCGCCACCGTCCGACGACGACTTCGACCAGGCGACGGTGATCACCGCGCTGCCGTTCACCGCGCAGCAGGACACGAGCGAGGCCACCCGGGCGGTCGACGACCCGTCCTGGTGCCAGTCGTCCGACGTCCGGGCGTCCGTCTGGTTCCGGTACACGGCCACCGCGGACGGGTACCTGCGCGCCTCGACCAAGGGCAGCGACCCGGAGATGATCCTCGCGGTCCACACCGGGACCCGGGGCGCGCTCCGCGGCGTCGACAACGGCTGCGGCATCGGCGCGGACGCGACGTTCCTGGCGAAGGCCGGCACCACGTACTCCATCATGATCTCCGGCTACGACGTCCCGGGCGGCGCGCTGTCGCTGAGGCTGGACTCCGTCCCGGCCGCGGCCAACGACGACTTCGCGAACGCGCAGCCCGTGCCGTCGCTGCCGTTCTCCGCGCAGCCGGACTTCTCGGTCGCCTCCTACGAAGCCGACGACCCGGAGTCGACCTGCCAGTCCGAGGCCAACCTCGCCCCGTCGGTCTGGTACGCCTACACCAACACCGGCGAGGCGAAGTCGGTCACCGCGCGGACCACCGGGTACGGCTCGGCCCTCTCGGTCTACACCGGGAGCAGCCTGCCGGAGCTGAAGCAGGTGGCCTGCAAGAACGACTCGTACGGGCAGCCGACCGCGTTCCGCGCCGCCACCGGCACGACCTACTACGTCCGCGTGACCGGGACGGCCGGTTCGTACGAGCCCGTCACGCTGTCCCTGGCCGACGCGCCGGCGCTGGACCCGTCGATCTCCCAGTCGCCGTCGTACCCGACGGTCTACGACACCGTTTCGTTCTCCGCGGGCTCCTGGAACGAGATCGACCGGCCGATGACCGCCGACTGGGACTTCGGCGACGGCGCCACGGCCCCGGCCGGCACCGCGCCCGTCTCCCACCACTACGCCACCGACGGCACGTACACCGTCACCATGCACGCGACGTCGCCGGACGGCCGCACGGCCACCAAGACGACGCTCGTCACGGTGACCACGCACGACGTCGGGATCGCCAAGTTCACCGTGCCCACCGCGGCCCGCGTGGGCGTCAGCAAGCCCATTTCGGTCGACGTCAGCAACACCCGCTACGCCGAAACGGCGACGGTCGTGCTGTCCCGCAACGACGGGACCTCCTGGCGGCAGGTCGCCACGCTCACCCTGACCGTGCCCGCGCGGCCCACCAAGACCGTGCGGTTCCCGTTCGCCTACACCTTCACCCCGGAGGACCTGGCGGACGGCAAGGTCACCTTCCGAGCGAGCGTCTCGCTGGACTACCCGATCCGCGACGCCCGGCCGGCGGACAACGAAGTGATCGCCATCGCCACGACCGTCAAGCCGGCCGCCACGCGCATCACCGCCGTCTGAACACTGGGGGGAACAGAATGAGGACCACCGCTTTCCGGCGCCTGCTGGTCGCCGGCCTGGCCGTCGCGGCCGCACTGGTGGCACCGGCCACCGCGCAGGCCGACACTCCGGCCAACGACGATTTCGACACCGCCACCACCGTCACCGCCCTGCCCTTCCGGGCCACCCAGGACTTCGGCGAAGGGACGAAGGCCGCCGACGACCCGACCTCGTGCTACGCCTGGATCGCGACGAGCGCGTGGTACGACTACACCGCGTCCGCCGACGGGTTCGTCCGGGCCCTGCCCACGGGCGCCGGCCAGTTGCCGTTCATCGCGGTCTACACCGGCTCGCGCGGGGCGTTGTCGCAGGTGCCCGGCGCCTGTGCGGAGTGGAACTCCGGGCCGTCGGTGACGTTCCCGGTCACCGCCGGGCAGACGTACCACATCATGGTGTTCAAGCCGTACGCCGGCGCCGGCCAGGTGGCCACGCTGGACCTTTCCAACGTCCCGCGGGAGGCGAACGACGACTTCGCGGCGGCCGCGGTGGCGACGCTGCCGGGGACGTTCTCGGGTGACCTTTCGCGGTCCACGAGCGAGCCGGGCGAGGTGACGGCGAGCTGCGATCCCGAGGCCGACCACTCGGTGTGGTACCGGTACACACCGGACCGCACCCGGCCGATCAGCGTGGAGCGGCGGGGCGGCCGGACGCCGTCGGTCGCGGTGTACCGCGGCCCGGAACTGTCCGAAGTGGACTGCGCGGGGGAGCTGGACGGCACCAAGCGCGTGGTCTTCACGGCGGAGGCCGGCCGGCAGTACTGGCTCCGGGTGGCCACCGACGCCGACGGCGCGTCCCCGTACGACATCCGCCTGACGACCGCGCCGGCGTTGACGCCCAACGTGTACCTGTACTCCGGGGTGAATTCGGTGTTCGACGACATCCAGATGTTCCCGAACGCGGGCGACCACCTCGGCCGCCCGCTGGTCAGCGGTGAGCTGAAGTTCGGCGACGGCACGTCGGTGGCGCTCACGTCGAACGCCGCGCTGACGCACCGCTACGCCGCGGACGGCGACTACCGCCTGGAGATCAGCGCGACGACCGACGACGGGCGCTCGGGGACCGGCAGCCAGGTGGTGCACGTCGAGACGCACGACGTCGCGCTGACCGGGCTGTCCCTGCCCGCGCAGGCGCGTGCGGGGCAGACGAAGCCGGTCAAGGTGTCCGTGGTGAACAACCGCTACGACGAGAAGGTCGTCGTCTCGCTGCGCAAGAAGGGCGAGAGCGGGTACTTCGAGGAGGTCGGCACGCTGACCCAGTTCGTGCCGGCGGGCGGCCGGGTGGAGTTCCCGTTCGCGTATTCGTACACGCCGGCCGACGCGGCGGCGGGACAGGCGGAGTTCGAGGTGACGGCCACGCTCGAGGGCCGTTACGACGGCGACGCCCACCCGGTGGACAACCGGCTGACCGGCGTCACCAAGGTCCGCGCGAGCTGAGTCCCCCGCCCGGGCGCTTGCCGGCGCCCGGGTGAGGTGACCACGGTCCGTGGCCGGTCGGCGGTGTGCGCCGGCCGAGTCCACTTTCGCCTTGGCGGGGCCCCTCGTCCCGCCAAGGCGGAAATTCACCTACCTCGCAGGGGACCCCGTGCATCCTTCGAATCGTTCTCACCCTCCGCAAGGGTAAAAAGCCGCGCGGTGGAAGTTCACCCTGTGTAGCTGATGCGTACGGGGGAAACGGCTCGCGTTCCTTGACAGCACCGGTCCCGCCGGAGTTATGTCACCGCCTGAATTCCGCGGAAAAGGAACCGGAAATCGTTCTCGGGCCACCGGTACGAATCGAGCCACGCCACCGATGAAAGAAGACCCACGTCGTTCCGCCCCCTCCTGGAATCCGGGTGACTGGGGGCTGCGCACCAAGATCTCCGTCGTGCTGCTGCTGCCCGTCCTGGTCGCCTTGCTGCTGGCCGGGGCCCGGGTGCAGGGCGAACTCGCCCGGGCCGGCGGGCTCAGCGCCGTGCGCGACCAAATGCCCGTCGTACAAGGGATTTCCGAACTCGCCGGGCTCGTCGACGACGAGATGATCCACGACGGTGCCGCCGCGCAGACCGCCGCCGTCGACGGGAAAGCCGCGTCGGTGCGCCGGGACGCCGCATTTTCGCAGCTCACCCCGCAACTCGCCGGCGCATTGGAAGATCAGCTCGGTAAATTGGCCGAGCTGCGCCAGCAGACCGGTTCCGCGGCCGCCAAAACCGCCGCTTACCACGACTTCACGGTCGTGCTCGGCGAAGTGATCCCCGGCGTTGTCGGCCAAGCCGGGAATGCCGATCTCGGCGCGTCGGCGAGCCTCAGCGCGGCGTTGGTGCAGCTGAGGACCGTGCTCGCCGTCCAGGAAGCCGTGGCGGGCGACCCCGGTGGCGCCGCGGTGGCCGAGCGCGCCGCGTCCGAAGAGGCCGTGCTCACCGGTCAGATCCGCCGCGTGACGCCGGCGGGCGCGGCGGCGGCCCGGTTCGCCGCGGCGACCAGCCCGGGTGCCGGCGGCCCCGCCGCGAAGCGCGCGGTGCTCGGCACCGTGCTGGCCGAACAGGTGAAAACGCTTTCGGACGCGGTCGGCGTGCAGACCAACCTCGCCCGCTCGGACGCGCTGCGCGACGCCGCGCTGGTGCTCGCGGCCCTGCTCTGCGCCCTCGCCATCGCGCTCGCCGTCGCCCGGTCGGTCGTGGCCCCGATCCGGCGGCTGCACGCGGCCGCGCTGGACACCGCGCGCCGACGGCTGCCCGGCACCATCGAACGCATCCGGGGCGGCGAGGACGTCGACTGGCGGGCGACCCCGCCGCTGCCGGTCGACTCGGAGGAGGAGGTCGGCCAGCTCGCCCGCGCCTTCGACGACATGCACCGGCAGGCGGTCCGGCTCGCCGTCGGCGAGCAGGCCGAGATGCGGATCCAGGTCAGCGAGATGTTCATGACGCTGTCGCGGCGCAGCCAGTCGCTGGTGGAGCTGCAGCTTTCGGTGATCGAGGACCTCGAAGCCGACGAGCAGGACCCGCAGCGGCTGGCCGAGCTGTTCCAGATCGACCACATCGCCACGCGGCTGCGGCGCAACGGCGAAAACCTGCAGGTCCTCGCCGGTGGCCGGCCGGTGCGGCGGGAAACCGGCCCGGTGGCGACGGTCGAGCTGCTGCGGGCGGCGACGTCGGAGGTCAAGGACTACCAGCGCATCACCCTCGGCAACGCCCCGCGCGGCTCGGTGCAGGCCGAAGCCGCGGCCGACATCGTGCACATCCTCGCGGAGCTGCTGGAGAACGCCATCCGGTCGTCGCCGCCGGGGGAGCAGGTCGTGCTCACCGCCGACCGCGGCTTCGACGGCGGCGTGCTCGTCGAGGTCGTCGACGTCGGTCTCGGCATGACCC
Source organism: Amycolatopsis sp. cmx-4-83 (assembly GCF_046548815.1). Classification (NCBI taxonomy): domain Bacteria; kingdom Bacillati; phylum Actinomycetota; class Actinomycetes; order Pseudonocardiales; family Pseudonocardiaceae; genus Amycolatopsis; species Amycolatopsis sp. cmx-4-83. Next base: position 155,037 of record NZ_JAEBEF010000004.1, read on the forward strand.
GCGAAGACCTCGAAGCGGCCAACGCCCGGCTGGCCGCCGGCGCGTCGGTGAGCCCGGAGACCACCCGCCGGATGGGCCTGTTCGTGGTGAGCAGGCTGGCCGCCTCGCACGGGATCACCGTCCGGCTGCGGCCGACGACCACGCGGACCGCGAGCGCCGGCATCACCGCCAGCGTGCACGTGCCCGGTGTGCTGGTCCTGGTCGACCTGCCGGCCCGGCCCGGCCCGCTCGCGCTGCTCCCGGCCGTCAACGGCACCGCGCGGCCCGAGCTCGAACCCCGGTGGCCCGCCGAAGAACCCGGCCCCGCGCCACCGGCGGACCCGCTGACCCCGATCTTCGACCAGATGCTGTCGCACTGGTTCGCCGAAACCCCGCCGGAAGCGGCGCGCCCGGCGGGCTGGGCGAGCCCCGCCGACCAGGTGCGGCAGGCCGCCGAAGCCGCGGTCGGGACCGTCGGCGAGCCCGAGTTCACCGACTCGGGCCTGCCGACCCGGCAGCCCGGCGCGCAGCTGGCCCCGGGCTCGGCCGCCCCGCGCCACCCGCAGCAGGGCGACCCGTCCTTCCGCGACCCGGCGGCGGTGCGGAGCAACCTTTCCCGGCACTACAGCGGTATGCGCGCGGCCCGCCACCGGGTCTCGGCCGAGCCGGACGCGGAGCAGCGATGAGTACCCGGCAGGAAGGAATGGAAGTGACCGACGGGTCCCGGAACTGGCTGGTGTCGGCGTTCACCCAGGAGGTGCCCGGGGTGGCGCACGCGGCGCTCGTCTCGGCGGACGGGCTGCTCGTGGCGGCGAACGACACCCTGCCGCGCGACCGCGGCGACCAGCTCTCGGCGATCGCGTCCGGGCTCGCCAGCCTCGCGCTCGGCACGGCCGACCTGTTCACCGCCGGCCGCGTCGTGCAGTCGGTGATCGAGATGGAGCAAGGATTTCTGCTGCTGATGAACGTCGGGGACGGCTCGAACCTGGTCGTGCTGGCCAACCCGGGCTGCGACATCGGGCTGGTCGGCTACGAGATGACGTTGCTGGTGGACCGGGTCGGGAAGGTGGTCGAGACCCCGGCGCGGCCGGCGGCCTCGCCGGGAGCGGCCCGGTGACCGACGGCCGGCGACGCGAGGGCGGGCGGCACGCGGCGTCGCTGGCCCGCCCCTACGCCTGGACCGCCGGTCGCACGCGGCCGAAGGTCGACCTGGCGGTGGAAGCCCTCGTCGAGACGACGGCGGAAGGCCGCACCGCGTCCTTCAGCCCGACCAACCCCCTGGCCGCGGTGATGGAGCTGTGCCTGCACAAGCGTTCGGTGGCCGAGGTCGCGGCCCACCTCGGCGTGCCGCTCGGGGTGGCCAGGGTGCTCATCGGCGACCTGCTCAGCGCCGGCCAGGTGTCCATCCGCGACACGCTCACCGCGGACGCCTCCTGGGACGAACGCAACGACCTGCTCGAAAGGGTCCTCAGTGGACTACGTGCACTCTGACAAACTGATCACGTCGGCCAAGATCGTCGTCGCGGGCGGCTTCGGGGCCGGGAAGACGACGTTCGTCGGCGCCGTCTCGGAAATCGACCCGCTGCGCACCGAAGCGCTGATGACGTCGGCGGCGGTCGGCGTCGACCGGGTCGAAGCGGTGCCCGGGAAGGTCGCGACGACGGTCGCGATGGACTTCGGCAGGCTCACCCTCGCCGAGGACCTGATCCTCTACGTCTTCGGCACGCCGGGCCAGCACCGGTTCTGGTTCATGTGGGACGACCTGGTCTGCGGCGCGGTGGCCGCGATCGTCCTGGTCGACACGCGCCGGCTGGCGGACTCGTTCGCGTCGATCGACTTCTTCGAATCCCGCGGCCTGCCGTTCCTGGTGGCCATCAACCAGTTCGAGGACACCCGCCAGCACCCGCCCGCGCAGGTGCGCGAAGCCCTCAAGGTCCCGGCGGCGGTGGAGGTCGTCACCTGCGACGCGCGCTCCCCGGAGTCCACGAAGCGGATCCTCATCGCCGCGGCCGAGCACGCGCTCGCCGAGCACCACTCACCACGATCGCGGAAAGCCTGACAGGAGCCCGGAATGCCCATGAACCACGACGATTTCGCGATGGGGCACTGGCTCGTGGTGCTCGCCTACCTGACATCGGTGGTGGGGTGCGCCCTCGGGCTCGCCTGCACGCTGCAGGCGCGTTCGACCGACAACCCGCGCGTCCGGCTGACGTGGCTGGGCCTCGCGGCGCTGTCCATCGGCGGCGTCGGCATCTGGGTCATGCACTTCATCGCGATGCTCGGCTTTTCGACCCCGGGGATGCCGGTGCGCTACGACATCCTCCGCACGGCGGTGTCGGCGCTCCTCTCGGTGGTGGCGGTGTTCTGCGGCCTGCTGGTGTTCGGCGTCCGCAACCGCTTCGCCTGGCGCCGCCTGCTCCTGGGCGGCCTGCTCACCGGCCTCGCGGTGGCGGTGATGCACTACACGGGCATGTGGGCGGTCCAGGTCAAGGGCACGATCGGCTACGACCCGACGCTGGTGGTGCTGTCGGTCCTCATCGCGGTGGTCGCGGCGACGGCGGCCCTGTGGTTCACGGTCGGCCTGGACAAGCTCCTGCCCCGCCTGGCCGCGGGCCTGGTGATGGGCGCGGCGGTGACGGGCATGCACTACACGGGCATGGCGGCGGTCCGCCTGAACCTGGACCCGGCGGCGCCGGACCCGTCGGGCACGGAGGTGTTCTCGTTCCTGTTCCCGGTGTTCGTGCTGGCGGCGCTGGCGATGGCGGTCCCGATCTGCGCGGTGCTGATGGCGACGTCGAGTTCGGAGGCACCACGGCACACGACGGTCGGGTCCTGAGCGGCCTTGAATCAGTCCGTGGGCACCGGGAAGCGGTCCGCGCTGAAGTGCACCAGGATCGCCGTCGCCGTCGCGCAGACCTCGTCCCCCGCACGCAGCGTGCCCGACGCGTGCAGCTTCCGCCCGTCACGGCGGACGAGCCGGCCCTCGGCGACGAGCGGGACCGCGTACGGCGTGCCGCGGTGGTAGTCGACCGTCAGCGAGGCCGTCATCCCCGGGTAGCCCGCGGCCGCCGTGGCGCGGCCGAGGACGTGGTCGAGGACCGCCGCCACCCAGCCGCCGTGGACCCGGCCGGGCGGCCCTTCGTGCGCGGCGCCGAGCAGCACCTCGGCCCGCACCGACTCCGGGCCGACGGCGACCCAGGCCAGCGGCGGGGCCAGCGGGTTCCCGGGCCCTTCCAGGGGGTTGTTGACGCTCAGGTGCCCGCCGCCTTCGAGGGCGGCCAGCAGCAACGGCGGCGCCTCCCCGGCCGCGCGCAGGGCCGTGGTCACCGCTTCGACCCGGCGCGCCGCCGCGGCCAGGTCGGCTTCGTCGTCGCGCACGCGCACCGAGGCTTCGATCAGCTCGCGGATCCGGGTGCCGAGCAGGGCACGCCCGGGCGGAACGCCGTCGATCACCGGGAAGGTCATCGCACCCCCTGAAACTAGAACGTGTTTCAGGTTACCAGGTCGGGCGGGCGGTGACGCCGCCGTCGACGACGAGGTCGTGGCCGGTCACGAAGGACGCCAGCGGGGAGGCCAGGAAGACGCACGCGTTGCCGACGTCGGCCGGGGTGCCCAGGCGGCCCAGCGGGGCCGAGCGCTGCCAGCGCTCGACGCCCTCGGGCCAGTCCCGCGCGAGTCCCGGCCGGTCGATCAGCCCCGGCGACACCGTGTTGACGCGGATCCCGCGCGGCCCGTACTCCAGCGCCGCGCCGCGCGCGTGCACGACCAGCGCCGCCTTCGCCGCGCTGTAGTGGACGTGCCCCGGTGCGGGCTGCCGGGCCTCGATCGACGCCACGTGCGTGACGCTCCCGCCCTCGCCCAGCAGCCGGGCCGCCGCCCGGGTGCAGGAGAACGCGCTGGTCAGGGTCGCGTCCAGCATCGCCCGCCAGCGCTCGGCCGTGATGTCGGCAAGGGGTTCGACCGGCTGGACGCCGGCGTTGTTGACCAGCGCGTCGAGCCGCCCGCCCCACTCCGCGACGGCGTCGAGCAGGGCGTGGCAGGCGGTGTCGTCGGTGAGCTCGGCGGCGAACGCGCGGGCCCGCCCACCGGCGGCTTCGATCGCCTCGACGACGTCGTCCGCGGCGCCGGGACGCCGGTGGTGCACGGCCACCGCGCTGCCCGCCTCGGCGAACCGGAGCGCGATGCCGCGCCCGATGCCCCCGGACGCGCCGGTGACGCAGGTGATCGTGCCGGAGAGATCGAGTGCGCTGCTCATCGCCTCGATCGTAGATCCGCGCCCCGGTCCGTCGTACCTTGTGGGCATGGCCAAGACCCAGAAGTTCGCCGAGCTGCTGCGGACCCAGATCCGCCACGAGTTCACCGCCGCCCAGCAGTACATCGCGCTCGCCGTCTGGCTGGACGCGCGTGACCTGCCGCGGCTGGCCAAACGCTTCTACCGGCAGGCGATCGAGGAGCGGAACCACGCGCTGGCGATGGTGCGCTACCTGCTCGACCGCGACCACCCGGTGGCGATCCCGGGCACCGGCGACGTCCGGAACGACTTCTCGAGCGTGCACGAGGTGATCGAGCTGGCCCTGCAGCAGGAGCGCGCGGTCACCACGGACATCGAGGCGATGGCGAAGGCCGCGCGCGCCGAGGAGGACTACCTCGGCGAGCAGTTCATGGGCTGGTTCCTCAAGGAGCAGGTCGAGGAGGTCGCCCAGATGACGACACTGCTGGCGGTCGTCGAGCGGGCCGGCGACAACCTGTTCGAGGTCGAGAACCACCTCTACCGCGAGGCGGCGACCGAGGCCGAGGACGCCCCGGACATGCCCCCGGTGGCGGGCGGCAAGCTCTGACGGCGTGAGCACGGGTGGCGCCGGGGGCGGGTCGTGCGTCGCCGGGCTGGGTCCCGCGTCGGACTGGTACCGCAACATCGAGGCCCGGCCGCCGGTCGAGGTCGTCGTCGGCACCCGGCGGTTCGCGCCGCGGCACCGGGTGCTCGGCGAGGCCGAAGCGGCGGAGGTCATCGCCGCCTACGAGCACCGCAACCGCTGGGCGCGCCCGATCCTGCGGCGGTGCTGAGCAAGCTGCTCGGCTGGTCCTACGACGGCAGCGAGGCCGCGCGCCGCCGGCTGGCCGGGCAGCTGCCCCTCGTCGCGTTCGGCGATCCGTCCGTCCACCGAGGACCCGGCGGAAGCGGCATCCCCCCGGGCGATGCCGCTTCCGCCTTTTCCTTCAGTGGCAGAAGGAAACTTCCGGGAACCCCGGCCGGTCGAGTAGTGGCCGCGGCTCGCCGCGCAGGTGCTGGTCGAAGAAGGCGTTGACGTAGGCCCGGGTGATGGCCTGCGTGCGCACGCCACCCGTCGTGGCGCCCATGTCGATGCCGAACTCGTCCGCCAGCAGACCGACGTCGGTGAAGGACGCGTGCTGCGTGCCCGCCACCTCCGCCCAGCGCTTCCAGCCGGTCAGCTGCGCCCAGTCCCGTTCCCACGGCTCGTTGCCCGGCGCGCACGCCGTGGCCGCGAGCTGGTGGCTCACGAACATGAACGGCCGGTCCAGGCCGGGCGCGGTGAGCGGGACCTCGGTGGTGCCGTCGATGTCCATCCCGGCCCGCACCCGGGCGTCGGCGACCATCGTGGGCAACGAGCTGGCTCCGCCGACGGAGTGCCCGGCCATGCCGATCCGGGACGCGTCGATCAGTGACCCCCACTTCGAGCGCGTCAGCGAGTCCAGCACGAACGACACGTCGGCGGCCCGGCCGAGCACCAGTTTCCGCCAGAAAGCGCTGTCGTGCGGCACTTCGCACGACGCGCACCCGGCGAACCGCCCGCCGGGCATGCTCTGGCCACTGTTTTCGTAGGTGTGGCCGATGACCGCGACCGCGTAGCCGTGGCTCGCCAGGTCCTCGGCGAGCGCGGAGAGCGTGGCGCGCGGCTTGGTGTAGCCGGGGGACAGGACGACCAGCGGCAGGTGCCGCCCGCCCGGCCGGGCGTCGGCCACGGAGTTCGTCACCATCGTCGTGAGCAGGTCCGGCGGCACGTCCAGGCCGCTGCCCTCGAGCAGGGCCGCGGATTCCGCCGGCGTGAGGTACTGCGTCTTCGGGCCGGTCGAGGCCGCCGCCGGGTAGAACAGCGTGACCATCAGCTCGCGGTAGGGCACCGACGGCACCCACGGGTCAGGCCGCGAAGTGTCCTTGAGGTACACCGAAGTGCTGCCCACCGGCCGGTCCCCGGTCGGCGCGGGCAGGTACGGCGTCGACGTCCGCGCGAAGCCCACTTCCGGGTACCGCGCGGACGGCTGGGCCAGCAAGGGCTGGGGTTCGCCGCTCAGGTGCTCGTCGAAGAACGCCCGGACGTACGCGGCGGTGACGGCCTGGACGCGCGCGGCCGGTGTCGTCGCGCCGAAGCCGACGCCGAGCTGTTCGCCGATCAAGCCGAGGTCGGTGAACGACGCGGAGACCGTCCCCGCCACGACGAGAGAGCGCTTCCAGCCCGTCAGCCGGTTCCAGTCCGGTTGCCGCGCTTCCGTGCCCAGGAAGAGGAACGGCCGGTCGAGCGCGGGCGGCGGGCCGTCCGTGGTGCCGTCGAGGTCGAGCCCGGTCCCGACCCGCGGATCGGCCGCCACCGCGTCGATGGTGTTCGCGCGCCCGGCCAGCCCGATCCGGGACGGGTCGATCAGCGGTGCCCACTTCGAGCGCAGCAGCGAATCCAGCACGGCCGGAACGTCCGCGGTCCGGCCGGTCACCGCGACGACGGTGCCGTGGCTCGCCAGGTCCTCGGCGAGCGAGGTCAGTTCGGCGCCGGAGGAGAGGACGACCAGCGGCAGGTGCCGCCCGGCCGGACGCGCGTCGACGAACGCGTCGGTGCGGACCGCGGTGAGCGCCGACGGCGGGATCGTGGTGATCCCGGCTTCCGCGAGGGCGGCTTTCGCCTCCGCTCCGGTCATGAACTGCTTCCGCTTGCCCGATGCGGAAACCGCCGGGTAGAACAGGTCGCCCCGCGCCAGGGCAGCCGTGCCCACCGGCCGGTCGCCGGTCGGTTTCGCCAGTGCGGGCGCCGGAGCCGCCGACGCGGCGGGTGCGGACAGCGTGAGGGCGAGCGCGGTGATCACCATGAGGCTCTTCATCCGATGAACGTCACTTCCGGGTAGGCGGGCGACGGCGCGGCCAGCAGGGGCCGCGGGCGGCAGCGCAGGTGCTGGTCGAAGAAAGCGCTTACGTAGGTCCGCGTGACGGCCAGCGCGCGCTCGGCGTCGATCGACGCGCCGAGGTCGACGCCGAGTTGCGCGGCGAGCACCCCGAGGTCGGTGAACGACTGGTGCACCGTGCCGGACACCATGAGCCAGCGCTTCCACCCGGTGAGGTGGGTCCAGTCGGTTTCCCAGTCGTCGTACGGTCCCTGCTGCCCCGGCGTGTAGCCGTCCATGCTGCCGAGGAACAGGAACGGCCTCGCCAGTCCGGACGACGGCAGCGGCACGTGGACGCTGCCGTCGATGTCGGCGCCGGCGCGGATCCGCGGGTCGGCCAGCATCGCCTGCGTCGTGACCGCGCCGCCCGCCGAGTGCCCGGTCATGCCGATCCGCGCCGGGTCGATGAGCGCGCCCCACTTCTTCGAGCGCAGCAGCTCGTCGAGCACGAACGACGTGTCCTTCGACCGGACCCGCGTGAACTTCTCCCAGAAGCCGGGCTGGTCGTCGGCTTCGCACGCGGCGCAGCCGGTGACGTGCCCGTCCGGGAAGGTGGTCGCGCGGTTTTCGTAGGTGTGGTCGATCGCCGCCACGGCGTACCCGCGGCCGGCGAGTTCCTCGGCCAGCGCGGTGAGCGTGGCGCGGGGCTGGGTCCACCCCGGCGACAGCACGACCAGCGGCAGGCCGTGCCACCGCCCGGCCGGCCGCGCGTCGACGACGGCGTTCGTCCGGACGGTGCTCAGGACGTCCAGCGGCAGCCCGGGGATGTTCTCCCGTTCGAGGTTGCGTTCGGATTCCAGCGGCGTCATGTACTGCTTCGTGGGCCCGTTCGCCGAGGTCGCCGGGTAGAACAGGGAGACCATCAGTTCCCGGTAGGGCACCGACGGTACCCACGGATCAGACCGCGAAATGTCCTTAAGGGACAGTGAAGTGACACCGACGGGCTCGTGACCCGTCGGACGGGGCAGGTGGGGCGTGGTGCTCGCCTCGGCGGGTGCCGCGGACAGCGTCAGGGTCAAGGCGGTGGCCACCGCGAGTGTGCGCATGATTCCCCCAGGAACCGGATCAGGAGAGGTGGCGGAGACGACGGAAGCAGAACCAGGTGAGCAGCGCGGTTATCGCGAGGTAGAGCGCGAGTTCGAGCCACTGCAGCGGCCAGAACCGCGAGCCGGGCTGGTAGGTGAGGCGCTGCTGGTAGCCGTGCTGCCCCAGCTGGGACATGCACGCTTCCATGCTGCCGCGCTCCGGCGGGCCCTGGCCGGGCCGCGGGGCGCAGTTCTGCACGAACGACGGCAGCGGGGAGGCGATGGTGCCCGCCGGGTCCACGGTTTCGTTCGCCAGTACCCACGCTCCGGCCGGGTTGCGCACGCCGATCTCCAGGATCCCCTGGGTGTCGTCGCCGGTGATGTTCGTGATGTCCTCGCCGACGATCGCGACCGTCATCGTCTGCGGCGGGATCAGGTACGGCCGCACGAAGTTCGGCACCAGGAGCAGCACGGCGGCGAGCACGGCGAGCGTGACGGCCATCGCGGCCACCGTCCGCTTCAGCAGCATCCCGACCGCGACACCGAGCGCGAGCGCGAAAGCCGCGTAACCGATCGGGGCGATGCCGCGCGCGCCGAACACGACCGGCGCGATGCGCGAGAGCATCCCGCGGTCGGTCTGCGCGGCCGCGAGCGCGTCGATCGGGCTGGCCCACCACGACACCGCCCAGCCGAGCAGGCCGGCCGCGACCATCGCGACGAGCAGGCCGAAGCCGAGTTTGGTGGTGAGCCACCGCTTGCGCGTGACGGTCTGGTTCCACACGAGGTTGTGCGTACCGCTTTCCAGCTCGCGCGTGATCAGCGGGACGCCCCAGAACACGCCGATCGCCGCCGGCAGCAGGTAGAGCACCAGGATCGTCCCTCCGAAGAGGGCGTCCTGGTCGGAGAAGTTCGTGCGCCCGACCAGCTCCGGGCCGGTGATCGCGAGCACGATGCCGATCACGAGCAGCACGGCGAACACGGACAGCGCGGGGGCGCGGAACTGGCGCCAGGTCAGCCAGGTCATCGCAGGACCTCCAGGGCGGGTCGGGCGGCGGCGGGGTTGCTCATGTACTCGAGGACGAGGTCTTCGAGGCCGATCCGCGCGACCGTCCACACGGGATCGAGGATCGGCGCCTCGGTGCGGACGAGCACGGTGGTCTGCCGGTCGGTGTGCTTCGCGGAGATGACGTGCTGGTCCGCGGGCAGCGTTTCGACGTCCCGCCGCGGCCCGGAGAGCCGGTGGTGCGTGGCCAGCAGGTGCTCGACTTCGCCGATCACCCGCACCTGCGAATCGACGAGCACGATGAGGTGGTCGCAGACCCGTTCCAGGTCGTTGACCAGGTGCGAGGACATCACCACGGACAGCTCGTGCTCGGCGACGGCTTCCATCAGGTCCTGCAGGAACTCCCGCCGCGCCAGCGGATCCAGCGCGGCGACCGGTTCGTCGAGCAGCAGCAGCTCGGGCCGCTTGGCGATGCCGATCGTCAGCGCAAGCTGGGCGCGCTGGCCGCCGGACAGCTTCCCGGCGTGCTGCTTCGGGTCGAGCCCCAGGCGTTCGATGCGCTTTTCGGCGAGCGAGGTGTCCCAGCGCGGGTTGAGGTGCGCGCCGAGCCGCAGGTGCTCTTCGATGCTCAGCCCGACGTAGACCGGCGTGTTCTGGGCGACGTAACCGACTTTCGCCAGCTGGTCCGGTCCGCTGCCGGGCACCCCGCCGCACACCTCGATCGTGCCGGTGGTCGGCTCGAGCATGCCGGACGCGATGTTCAGCAGGGTCGACTTGCCGGCCCCGTTCGGCCCGACCAGCCCGGTCACGTGGCCGGGCTCGATTTCCAGGGTGCAGCCGGACAACGCCCAGGTGCGCTTGTACTTCTTGCCCAGTCCCCGGGCACGCAGGACGCTCACGCTATGTCCTCTCTGGCGGAGTCGCGAAACGTGGACATCAACAGGGCCTCGATGCTCTCTTCGTCGAGACCGGCCTTGCGCGCCTTGCCCAGCCAGCGGCGCAGGTCCTGCCGCAGTGGCCCGAGCACAGCGAACGACGCACCGCCGTTCAGCGTGGCGGTGACGAAGGTGCCGACGCCGGGCCGGGCGGAGACGAGCCCGTCGTGCTCCAGCTCCCGGTAGGCCTTCAGCACGGTGTTCGGGTTGATCGCGAGGGAAGCGACCACGTCCTTGACCTTCGGGAGCTGATCCCCCTCGTCCAGCAGGCCGAGGCGCAGCGCGTGCCGCACCTGCTGGACCAGCTGCTGGTACGGCGACAGGCCGGACCTCGCGTCCAGGTGGAACTCGATCATCGGTTACTCCATTTATCTAGTTGCCTAGTACTATAGACATGCAGCACAAGTCCGCGCCACTGATCTTTTCCGGGGGCCCGGCCAACCTCACCGCCCCCTCACCCGTCTGGGGAGGTGATCGTTTCCGTTCTTCGAAAGGACTTCCTTTGCGTCGTCTCACTGGGGGAGGCTTCGTGCGCGGCTTGGTCGTCGCGCTCGGGGTCGCACTGGCGGTGCCCGCGGTGGCCTCCGCCTCCGTCGACAGCGTTCCCACGCCGCAGCTGAGCTGGACCGATTGCCAGGACGGCTTCCGATGCGCCACGGCGAAGGTGCCGCTGGACTACGACCGCCCGGCCGGTACGAAGATCGACCTCGCGCTCATCAAGGAACCCGCTACCGATCCCGCGCGCAAGATCGGCACGCTGTTCGTCAACTTCGGCGGCCCGGGCGCGTCCGGCCTGCAGCGGCTGCGGGAGCGCGGCAAGTGGCCGTGGCTGTTCTCCGCCGAGCTGCGCGCGCGGTTCGACGTCGTCTCGTGGGACCCGCGCGGGATCGGCGCCAGCACCGCGGTGCGCTGCTTCGACACCCTCGCCGAGCAGGAGTCCTTCTTCGGTTCCTTCCCGGAGATGCCCGGCGACCCGAGCGGCAATTCGGCCTTCTACGCCAAGTCCGAGGAACTGGCGGACCGCTGTGCGGCCAAGGCCGGCCCGGTCCTGGAGCACGTCTCGACGGCGAACACCGCGCGGGACCTGGAAATGCTGCGCCGCGCGGTCGGCGACCCGAAGCTGACCTACCACGGCATTTCCTACGGGACCCAGCTCGGCGCCACCTACGCGAACCTGTTCCCGAACCGGATCCGCGCGATGGTGTTCGACGGCACGATGGACTTCGCCGGCAACGCGACCGGCCACGACGGGGCCGGCAAGACCGTCCCGCTGGACACCCGCCAGGACGTCGCCACCGGGATTTCCCGGACGTTCGAACAGTTCCTGCGCCTGTGCACCGAAGCCGGCCCGAAGTGCGCGTTCTCCTCGGGTGACCCGAAGGCGAAGTGGACGGCGCTGACCGCCCGCGCGAAGCAGGCGCCGATCACCGTCGACGGCGAGACCTGGACGTATTCCGGGATCGTCAACGCGGCCGCCGACCTGTCGGACTCGCGCGGCTGGCCGGACATCGCGGCGCTGCTGCAGCGGCTTTACGAGGCCCCGCAGGCCCAGCAGGCTTCGCAGGCGTTCAAGGCGGGCGAGCCGTACACGTCCAACCGCACCGAAGCGTTCAACGCCATCCAGTGCAGTGACAGCGATGTCCCCACCGACCCGGCGATCTACAGCCGGTACGCCGAATCCGAAGACCGGCGCGTCCCGTACTTCGGCCGGATCGCCGTGCTGGACATGATGAGCTGCGCGTTCTGGCAGGCGAAGGACACCGACCGGTTCACCGGCCCGTGGAACCGCCCGACGTCGGCGGAGATCCTGGTGCTCAACAACCGGTACGACCCCTCGACGCCGCTGGCCGGGGCCCGGGACGGCGCCGCGGAACTGGCGCGCGCCCGGGTGTTCGTGACCGAGGGGTACGGGCACTCGTCGATGTACGTGCCGAGCACGTGCACCGAGCAGGTCAAGCGGGACTACCTGATCTCGGGCGCGTTCCCGGCCGCGGGCAAGACCTGCGCCGTCGACGCGAGCCCGTTCGCGGGCTGAGGCGGGCGGGCCGCGCCGGCGACGGTGCGGCCCGCTGCCACGAACGCGCCGTGCCCGCGGACCTTCTCGGACGCGCCCCGGCGACCGGCGCGGTCAGCACCGGCCACCACGAGTGCGCGCGGCCGCACCTGGAAGTCACCCAGGTGGGTGGTGCGGGGCGGGGTTCACGAGCCCCGCGTCAGTCCTCCGGTGTCTGCAGGCCGATGGTGGGCCAGGTGGACGGCGTGGTCGTCCCGAGCACGTCCCGCCGGCCGCGGCGGCCGGTCAGCGCCTGGCTGCGGTCGGCGACGTTCGACGAGCGGGGGAGCACGAGCGGGCCGACGGGGTCCTCCGGCAGTGCGTTCTCGGTCATGAGGGTTCCTTCCGTGGTCGAGGGCACCGCTTACACGTCCGCCGGTCCCGATCGGTTGAGCCCGGCTTGACACGGGGCCCCGTCGTCTCGCACTATGCGAACAAGTGTTCGATGATTCCCCTGGGTTCGCTCGCGGCTTCCGTTCGCGGGTGTCTCCGGTGCGAGTACGTGGTGCTGGAGGTGCGTGGCGATGGCGGTGCCGGAGGCGCTGGCGGGGATCCCGGGGGTCCGCACGGCGGCGCAACTGGGCGAGCCGGACCCGGCGGGCCGGCTGACGGTCTTGCCCGCACTGGCCGGGCTCCTCCCCGGAGGCGCCCTGCGGCGCGGCACGACGGTGTCGGTCCGCGGCGCGACGTCCCTGGTGCTCGCTTTGGTGGCGGCGGCCACCCGCGACGGCTCCTGGGCGGCGGTCACGGGCCTGCCGGAGCTGGGCCTGGCCGCGGCCGCGGAACTCGGCGTCGACCTGGACCGCATCGCCTTGGTGCCGCACCCCGGGGCCGAGCCGGCGGCGGTGGTGTCGGCGCTGGTGGACGGGTTCGACCTGGTGGTGCTCGGCCGGTCGCTGGCCGGGAGCGTCCCGCCTCAGCTGGCGCGTCGCCTGGCCGGCCGGGTCCGCAACCGGGGCTCGGTGCTGCTGGCGGCGGGGTCCTGGCCGGGCGCGGATCTGGAGCTGACGGTTTCGGACCGCCGGTGGCACGGCTTGAGCGCGGACGGCCACGGGCACTTGAGGTCTCGTTCGCTGGTGGCGACCAGCCGGGGCCGGGGATCGGCGGGCCGGCCCCGGTCGTTGCCGCTGCAGCTGCCGGGCCCGGCGGGCGCGTTGGCGACGGCGACGCGCGCGGAGGCCCCGGTTTTCCCTGCGCGCGTGGGGTGAGAGCACGTGCGATGGCGGGCGTGGTGCCCTGGCCCGGTGTCGGCTCGGCGACCGGCCGGGTGGCTGGGTGATCTGGTCGGCCGAGACCGCGGGGCAGACCGGCCGAGGGGTGGTCGGCTGGTCGGCTTGGCGTGGGCTGCGGGAGGTGTTCGTGGCGTGGGCTGTGGTCGGTCGAGGGGTGGTCGGCTGGTCGGCTTGGCGTGGGCTGCGGGAGGTGTTCGTGGCGTGGGCTGTGGTCGGTCGAGGGGCGGTCGGCCGGGTGGCCTGGCGCGGGCTGCCGGAGGCGCTCATGGCGTGGGCCGTGGTCGGTCGAAGGGTGATCGGCTGGTCGGCTTGGTGCAGGTTGCCGGCTGTGTCCATGGCGTGGGCCGTGGTCTGTCGAATAGTGGTCGGCGGGGCAGCCTGGCGCGGGTCGCCGGCTGTGATCGCGCCAGGCCGGGCCGGTCCCGGCGGCTTGCGAGCCACTCGGTCACCGCGCGGCCGTCGAAGTCCGAGCACCTCGCCGAAGGCGTCCGGTGAGCGATGCGCCGCGGCTGCTGGTGCTGTGGTGCCCGGACTGGCCGGTCGTCGCCGCGGGGGCCGCCGCCGGCACGCCGCCCACCGCTCCCGCCGCCGTTTTCTCCGCCAACCGCGTCGTCGCCTGCTCCGCCTCCGCGCGGGCCGGCGGGGTCGGGCGCGGGATGCGCCGGCGGGATGCCCAGTCCCGCTGTCCCGGCCTGGTCGTCCACCAGCACGACCCGGACCGCGACGCGCGGCTCTTCGAATCCGTCGCCGCCGCCGTCGAAAGCCAGGCGGTCGGGGTCGAGGTCGTCCGGCCCGGGCTGGTGGCCGTGCCGGTCACCGGGGCCGCCGGGTACTTCGGTGGGGAGGCCGCGCTCGCCGAGCTGCTCATCGACGAAGTCGCCGCCCGGGCCGGGGTCGAGTGCCAGGTCGGGATCGCCGACGGGCTCTTCGCCGCGACCCTCGCCGCCCGGCGGTCCGCGCTCGTGCCGTCCGGGCGCGCCGCCGGGTTCCTCGCGCCGCTGGCGATCACCGAACTGGACCAGCCGGGTGACGACCGCGGTGAGCTGGTCGCGTTGCTGCAGCGGCTCGGGCTGCGCACCCTGGGCGCGTTCGCCGCGCTCGCCGAGCGGGACGTCGCCGGCCGGTTCCCGAAGGACGCCATCACCGCCCACCGCCTCGCGCGCGGCCTTTCCGAACGCCCGCCGCTGCGCCGTGCCCTGCCGCCGGACCTGTCGGTCACCGAAACCTTCGAGCACCCGCTGGCCCGGATCGACGAAGCCGCGTTCGTCGCGAAGACGCTCGGCGAACGCTTCTTCGCCGGCCTCGCCCGCCACGGCCTCGCCTGCACCCGGCTGGCCGTCGTCGCGGTCACCGAAGCCGGCGAGGAACGCGTCCGCGTCTGGCGCTGCGCCGAACCGCTGACCGCCCGCGCGACGGCCGACCGCGTCCGCTGGCAGTGCGAGGGCTGGCTCAACGCCCGCGACCGGCCCACCGCCGGCATCGTCCGGCTGCGCCTCGACCCCGAAGAAGTGGTCGGCGGCCAAGCGCTGCAGTTGCAGTTCGGGTCGCTGGGCCGCGACGCCGACGCCGCCGAGCGCGCCGCCCGCGCCCTGGTCCGCATCCAGGGCCTGCTGGGCCCGGACGCGGTCGTCACCCCGCTCCTCGACGGCGGCCGCGGCCCGGCCGAGCGCGTCCGGCTCGTCCCGTGGGGCGAGCCCCGCACCCCGGCCACGGCCGACCAGCCCTGGCCGGGCCGCCTCCCGGCCCCCTCCCCGACGGTGGTGGCCGCCCGCCGCATCCCGGCCACGGTCCTGGACGCGGCGGGCAACGAGGTCCGCTGCACCCCCCGCGGCGAGCTGAGCCGCCCACCCGCGACGGTCACCACCGAGGACGCCCCGCCCCGGCCCGTCCTCGGCTCGGCGGGCCCCTGGATCGTCCACCACCGCGGCGACCGGCTCGCCCGCGTCCAGGTGGTCCTGGACACCGACGAAGGCGACGTCGCACTCCTGCTCAAGGCCACGATCGGTGATGATCCACAATGGACGGTCGAAGGCTGCTACGACTAGTGCTCGCGGTGGCGGTCCTGTGACGACCACGACTCCGCCACGGTCCACAGTTGACACCGCCCGCTCCCCGGCTCAGGATCGAAGCCAGCAGTCGTACGTGTGTTCGATCGGTATTCGCTGGCTTCCCCTCAGTGAACTTTCCCTGCGGGAGCTGGCTTTGGCGTTCAACAACCCGAGCGTGCCGTGGTCCGAAGTGGAGCGGGTCGCCTCCGGGCGGGCGCCCGTGCCCGGGGACGGCAGTGATGCCCCGGCGTGGTCGCGCAAGCGCGAAGGGTATGGCGGGGCGCCCGACGATCTGCGGGCGCGGAGGCGGCGGGACGACGGTGGGGACCGGATCCGGGCGCCCTACGCCGAGCTGCACGTCCACTCCAACTTCAGCTTTCTCGACGGCGCCAGTCATCCCGAGACCCTCGTCGAAGAAGCCGCGCGGCTGGAGCTCGACGCGCTCGTGCTCACCGATCACGACGGTGTGTACGGCGCCGTCCGGTTCAGCGACGCCGCCCGGGAGCTCGGGGTGCGCGTCGGGTTCGGGGCCGAGCTCTCGCTCGACCTGCCCGCGCCGCAGGCCGGTGAACCGGATCCGAAGGGGTCGCACCTGCTGGTGATCGCCCGGCAGCAGGACGGGTACCACCGGCTGTGCCGCGTCATCTCGCGCGCCCAGCTCGCCGGCGGGGCGAAGGGGCGGCCGGTGTACGACGTCGAGGAGCTGGTCGACGAGCTGGCCGGGCACGTCGTCGTGCTGACCGGGTGCCGGAAGGGCGCGGTCCGCCAAGCGCTCGCCCGCACCGGGCCCGCCGCCGCGCACGCCGAGCTCGCGCGGCTCGTCGACCGGTTCGGGCGGCAGCACGTCGCCGTCGAGCTGATCGACCACCGGCTGCCGCTCGACGACGCGGCCAACGACCTGCTCGCCGAAATGGCCCGCGACCTGCGGCTGCCGACCGTCGTCTCGAACAACGCGCACTACGCCCGGCCGGAGGACGCCGTCGTGGCGGACATGGTCGCCGCGGTCCGGGCGCGCCGGTCGGCCGAGGACCTCGAGGGGTGGCGGCCGCCGTCGGGGCAGGCGTTCCTGCGGTCGGGCATGGAGCAGCGGCGCCGGTTCGAGCGCCGCTACCCCGGCGCCGTCGGCCGCGCCGCCGTGCTCGGCGTCGAAGTGGCGTTCGACCTGCGGCTGGTCGCCCCGGACCTGCCGCCGTTCCCGGTGCCGCCCGGGCACGACGAGATGTCGTACCTGCGCGAGCTGACCCGGGCGGGCGCGGCGGACCGCTACGGCCCGCGCGAGGCGAACCCCCAGGCCTACGCCCAGCTCGACCACGAACTCGCCGTCATCGAAGCCCTCGGCTTCCCCGGCTACTTCCTCGTCGTCTGGGACATCGTCCGCTTCTGCAAGGAGGCGAACATCCTGTGCCAGGGCCGCGGCTCGGCCGCGAACTCCGCGGTCTGCTACGCCCTCGGGATCTGCCACGCGGACCCGGTGAAGTGGAACCTGCTGTTCGAGCGGTTCCTGGCCCCGGAGCGGGACGGGCCGCCGGACATCGACATCGACATCGAGTCCGACCGGCGCGAGGAAGCCATCCAGTACGTCTACGCCAAGCACGGCCGCTTCCACGCCGCGCAGGTCGCCAACGTCATCACCTACCGGGCGCCTTCGGCGATCCGCGACGCCGCCAAGGCGCTCGGGCACAGTCCCGGGCAGCAGGACGCCTTCGGCAAGCTCGTTGACCGCTGGGGCGGCGTCACGGCCACGAAACAGCAGTCCTCCGGCGAGATCCCCGATGATGTGCTCGACCTCGCTGCCCGGATCGAGGACTTCCCGCGCCACCTCGGCATCCACTCCGGCGGCATGGTGATCTCCAAGCAGCCGGTGTCCGAAGTGGTCCCGGTCGAGTGGGCGACGATGGCCGATCGCAGCGTCCTGCAGTGGGACAAGGACGACTGCGCCGCCGTCGGGCTGGTCAAGTTCGACCTGCTCGGCCTCGGCATGCTTTCCGCGCTGCACTACGCGATCGACCTCATCGCCGAACACCACGAGTCCACTGTGGACCTCGGCCGGCTCGACCTGGCCGACCCGGCCGTCTACGACATGCTCTGCGAGGCCGACGCGATCGGCGTCTTCCAGGTCGAATCCCGCGCCCAGCTGGCCACCCTGCCGCGGTTGCGGCCGCGGGAGTTCTACGACCTCGTCGTCGAAGTCGCGCTGATCCGGCCCGGCCCGATCCAGGGTGGTTCGGTGCATCCCTACATCCGGCGCCGTCGCGGCGAGGAGCAGTGGCAGCACGCGCACCCGTTGCTGGCGTCCAGTTTGGACCGCACGCTCGGCGTTCCCCTGTTCCAGGAACAGGTGATGCAGATGGCCGTCGACGTCGCGAGCTTCACCCCCGCCGAAGCCGACCAGCTGCGCCGCGCCATGGGCGCCAAGCGGTCGAGCGCGAAGATGAAGGCGCTGATGGCGCGGTTCTTCGCCGGCTGCGAAGCCAACGGGATCGGCCGCGAGCTCGCCACCCGGATCTTCGAGCAGATCCACGCCTTTTCCGGGTACGGCTTCCCCGAAGCGCACTCGATGTCGTTCGCGCTGCTGGTGTACGCGAGCGCGTGGGTCAAGCGTTACTACCCGGCCGCGTTCTGCGCCGGGCTGCTGCGCGCCCAGCCGATGGGGTTCTACTCCCCACAGTCGCTGGTCGCCGACGCCCGGCGGCACGGCGTCCACGTCCGCGAACCGGACGTCAACGCCAGTCTCGCCCACGCCACCCTCGAACCCGATCCCGGCAGCACCGGCGGCGTCGCGCTGCGCCTCGGCCTCGCCGGCGTCCGCCACCTCGGCGGCGACGTCGCAGAGCAGATCGTCGCCGAACGCGAGGCCAACGGGCCGTACGGCGGCGTCGGCGACCTCACCCGCCGCGTCCGGCTGAAGAAGAACGCCGTCGAAGCCCTCGCGACCGCGGGCGCGTTCGGCGGCGACCGGCGGCAGGACCTGTGGGCGGCCGGCGCGGCGGCGGCCGCCCGGCCGGGTCACCTGCCCGGCCTCGCGCCGGGGCTCGACGCGCCCGCGCTGCCGGGCATGACGCGGCTCGAGATCACCGCCGCCGACCTCTGGGCCACCGGCGTTTCCCCGGACAGCCACCCGGTGGAGTACCTGCGCGAACTGCTCGACGCGCGCGGGGCGATCACCACCGCCGAGCTCACGCGCGTGCGGGACGGCACGCGCGTGTGGGTCGGCGGCGCGGTCACCCACCGGCAGCGCCCGGCGACCGCGGGCGGGATCACGTTCCTCAACCTCGAAGACGAGACCGGCATGGCCAACGTCCTCGTCTCGCCCGGCCTGTGGCGACGGCAGCGGCTGGTCGCCCGCACCAGCGCCGCGCTGCTGGTCCGCGGCCGGGCCCAGGCGGCCGAAGGGGTGGTCACCCTCGTCGCCGACCGGCTCGAACGCATCGATCTTTCGATGCGCGCGGGGCCGTCCCGGGACTTTCGTTGACTTGCGGGCCGCGCGGTGGTTCTCTCTCTCTCTGAGAGCGCTCTCAGCCATCCGTTCGTGCCCGACGAGAGGATGGACTTCCCATGACAGCACGACGTCTGCGCTGGGCAGCGTGGCCGGTGATCGCCGTGCTCGCCGCGGCGGTGCCCGCCGCCGAAGCCGCCGAACCGCCCGGAGCGACGGTCACCGTCGACGTCCGCGCGGGGCTGGCCACCGTGCCGGACACCGGGATCGGCGTCAACCACGCGGTGTGGGACAGCCAGCTGGGGACCGACGCCGTGGCGGACCTGCTCGGCGGCGCCGGCGTGCGGATGCTGCGGTACCCCGGCGGGTCCTACGGCGACATCTACCACTGGAAGGACAACACCGCGCCGGGCGGCTACGTCGCTCCCGACACCGATTTCGACACGTTCATGGGCGGTGTCCGGCGGACCGGGGCCCAGCCGATCGTCATCGCGAACTACGGCACCGGCTCGCCGCAGGAGGCGGCGGACTGGGTGCGGTACGCCAACGTCGAGAAGGGCTACGGCGTCAAGTACTGGGAAATCGGCAACGAGAACTACGGCAACGGCCACTACGGGGCCGACTGGGAAGCCGACGACCACGCCGACAAGAGCCCGGCCGCGTACGCCAACGAAGTCGTGGCGTACGCCGACGCGATGAAGGCCGCCGACCCGGCGGTGAAGATCGGCGCGGTGCTGACCACCCCGGCGAACTGGCCGGACGGCATCGTCGGCGAGGGCGACACGGCGACGTGGAACCAGACGGTGCTGTCGATCGCCGGCCCGCACGTCGACTACGTCATCCTGCACTGGTACCCCGGCGGCTCGACGGCCGCCGAGGCGCTCACGAAGACCGAGCAGGTGGGCGACATGATCTACCTGGCCCGCGAGCAGATCGCGCGGTACGCGGGCCGCCCGCTGGGCATCGCGATGACCGAGACGAACACGCCGGTGGGCATGAACACCCAGCCCGGCGCGCTGTTCGCCGCCGACGCCTACAGCGCACTGCTCGCCAACGGCGTGTTCACAGTGGACTGGTGGAACACGCACAACGGCGCGACGAAGGTGTCCACTGTGGCCGGTTATCCGGACTACGCCGACTTCGGCCTGCTGTCGAGTGCGACCTGTCTCGCGGACGGCTGCGAGCCGGCCTTCAACACCCCGTTCGCGCCCTACTACGGGTTGAAGCTGCTGAGCGGGTTCGCACGTCCCGGCGACCAGTTCGTCCGGGCGGGTGCGGACGACCCGCTCGTCAGCGCGCACGCCGTCCGCCGCCCGAACGGTGACCTGGCGGTGCTGCTGATCAACAAGGACCCGGACGCGTCGCGCGCGGTGACGCTCGACTACACGGGTTACACCCCGGCCGCGGCCACGCCCCAGGTGTCGACCTTCGCCAACGGCGCGACGTCGATCACCACCGGCGCTTCGGGTTCGGCCGGCGCGCAGACGCTGCCGCCGTACTCGCTGACGACCGTGGTCCTGCACCCGGTTTCCCCCTCGGCCGGCCCGGGCGCGCCCGGGCAGCCGACCGGCACGACGACCGACCGCACGGCGACGGTCGCGTGGCCCGCGGCGGCGCCGGCCGGGCACCCGATCGCGAAGTACGAGGTGTACGCGGACGGTCAGCTGTGGGGCGAGACGGCCGGGACGACGTTCACGGCCCGGAACCTGGTGCCGGGCAGCCGGTACGCGGTGAACGTGCTGGCTCGTGACACGGCGGGGAACGTGTCGTGGGCGTCGCCGCCGTTGACGCTGACGACCGGCGCCCCTGCCGCGAGCAGCTGCACGGTCCGGCTGACGGACGTGACGGACTGGGCGAGCGGCTTCGTGGGCGGCATCCACGTCGTTTCGCCCGCGGTGACGGGGGATTGGACGCTGACGTTCTCGTGGCCGACCGCGCGCCAGCGGGTGACGAGCGGCTGGAACGGAACGTGGACGCAGACGGGAAGCACGGTGACGGTGACGTCGACGGCGTCCGTGGCGTCGGGCGCCGACGTGGGATTCGTGGCGGACTACGGCGGGCCGAACATCCTGCCGGCGGCGTTCACGCTCAACGGAACCCTCTGCTCGGTGGCGTGAGCCGGCTGCGGTCAGTCCGCGTTCGCCAGGTGGGCGAGGGCTGACCGCAGCACCCGCCGCGTTTCCGCGTCCAACCCCTCGAGCAGCTCGTTCTCCACCACCCGGATCGCGTCGCGCACCGCCGCGTGGCGGCGGGTTCCGAGAGGGGTCAGGCGGACCACGCGGGCGCGGCGGTCCGCCGGGTCGGGGTCGCGGCTGACCAGGCCCTCCGTCACCAGGCCGTCCAGCAGCGCGATCAGGCGGGTCTTGTCGTAGCGGATCTGCTGCGCCAGGACCAGCTGGCTCGGCGCCGAGCCGCGGGCCAGTGCCGACAGCACCACGTACTGCCACATCGAGAGCCCGTGCTCGGTCAGCACGGGCTGCTCGGCTTCGGCCAGGCGGCGGCCCGCCCACGCGCAGAGTGCTCCGAGATCCTCGTCCACCCGCCGGATTTTACGCGTGGACAAATGATACGCAGCTGCGTACGGTTAACCCCATGACAGCATTCCGTCCGGGGCGCGCCGAGACGCGCACGACGTCCATCGCCGCTTCGCCCGAACGAGTCCTCGGCTACCTGGCCGACGCGCGCAACCTGCCCGACTGGGCACCGGGGTTCGCGCCCGCCGTCGAGCACGACCACGACGACGTCTGGCGCATCCCGGACGACGCCGGCCCGCGGCTCGTCGCGGTCAAAACCGCGCCGGAGCACGGCGTCGTCGACTTCGTCAGCGCGGCGGCGCCGAACCTCGGCCTCTTCACCCGCGTCGTCCCCAACCTGACCGGCGCCGAGCTGATCTTCAGCCTGTTCTTCCCCGAGGGCACCGACCCCGCCGCGGTCGACGCGCAGATGGCGGTCGTCGACGACGAGCTGCGGACCGTCAGAGAGCGCGTCGAACGCTAGGGCACCCGGCGGAACCCGGGCGGCGGCCGCAGCTCGGTGACCTCGCCGGTGGCGTCCGCCGCGACGTCCGGCGTGCCGCCGCCAGGGAAGTCCCCGCACCCGCAGCGCCCCGACCGGGCTCGTGGGGTTCACCCATGGCACCTGCGAAGGAGCCGACAGGTAGCTCAGCGGATCAGCTCGTCGGTGACCCACCGCACGACGCCGTCCGGGTACGGGTTCGCCAGGCCCAGTACGACGTGCCCGAAGCCGGCGCCGACCGCTTCCTCGATCTTTTCCCGGGTGGCGGCGGGCTTGTCGTAGTCGACCGGCAGGAAGATCGAGCGGGTGATCTCCGCCGGGTCGCGGCCGATCTCCGTGCAGTAGCGGTCGAGCAGCCGACTGCGGCCGGCGAGGTCTTCGATGTCGCCGCCGCCGGGGATGTTCCACTGGTCGGCGTGCTCGGCGACCACCCGCAGCGTCGCGCTCGCCCGGCCGCCGATCATGATCGGCAGGTGTGCCTGGACCGGTTTCGGATTCCCGAAGGCGCCCCTCAGCTGCACGTACTCGCCGTCGAAGTCGAACGGTTCCGGTTCCGTCCACAAGCGACGGATGACCGTGCACGCCTCGGCGAGCGCGGCGACGGCGTCGTCCCGGGAGTGGTACGGCAGGCCGTGCCCGTCGTATTCGCGCCGGGCCAGGGGGTGGCTCGGCCGGGAGCCGGCGCCGATGCCGAAGTCGAGGCGCCCGCCGGACACGACGTCCACCGTGGCCGCGATCTTCGCCAGCACCGCGGGCGGCCGGAAGCGGTTGCTGGTCACCATCAGGCCGAGCCGGATCCGCTCGGTCTGCGCGGCCATCGCCGAGAGCAGCGTCCAGCCTTCGAAGATCGGGCCGTCCGGGTCGCCGCCGATCGGCATGAGGTGGTCGAACAGCCAGGCGTGCTCGATCTCGGGGATCGCGTCGGCCTCGCGCCAGACGCGCTGGATCTCGTCGTAGCCCACGTTCATGGGCGGGGTCATGATGCCGAAGCTGGTCATCAACGCCTCCGGAGGGACGGGTCGAGCAGGGCGGGCGGGGTGTCGAACTTCTCGTGCGCGGCCAGGTCGACGCCGGGGGCGACGATCGCGTCGATCTCGTCGAGGACGTCGGCGGGCAGCACGGTGTCGGCGGCGGCGAGCTGCGACTCGAGGTGGCCGGGCGTGCGCGGGCCGATGAGCGCGCTGGTCACGGCCGGGTGCGCGGTGACGAACCCGAGCGCGAGCTGAATCAGCGAAAGTGCCGCCTGGTCGGCCAGCTTGGCGAGCTTCTCGACGGCGTCGAGGCGGGCCTGGTTGGCCGGGTCGGTGAGGTCGAAGCGCTGGGGGAGCGCCTGCGAGCGGCTGGTCGTGATCTCCTGCCCGGCGCGGACGGCCCCGGAGAGCCAGCCCGACGCGAGCGGGCTCCACGCGAGCACGCCGAGGCCGTACTCCTGCGTCACCGGCAGGACGTGGGCTTCGATGCCGCGCTGCAGGATCGAGTAGCTGGGCTGCTCGGTGGCGTACCGGCTCAGGTGGTGCTCGCGCGCCGCCCACTGGGCCTGCACGATCCGGTACGCGGGGAACGTCGACGAGCCGAAGGCGCGGATCTTGCCGGCGCGCTGCAGGTCGGTCAGCGCGGAAAGCGTTTCCTCGTCGCTCGTGGCCGGGTCCCAGCGGTGGACCTGGTAGAGGTCGACGTGGTCGACGTCGAGGCGGCGCAGGCTGTCGTCCAGCGCCTTGACCAGCCAGCGGCGGGAGCTGCCGCGGTGGTTGCGCTCCTCGCCCATCGGCATGGCCGCCTTCGTGGCGAGCACGAGGTCGTCGCGGCGGTTCTTGATGGCCCGGCCGACCATGACCTCCGACTCGCCTTGGCCGTACATGTCGGCGGTGTCGATCAGGTTGATGCCGCCCTCGATGGCGGCGTCGACGATGGCGGTGGCGTCGTCCTGGGTGGTGCGCCCGATGGCGCCGAAGTTCATCGCGCCGAGTGCGAGGGCGCTGACCTGGACGCCGGTGCGGCCCAGAGTGCGGTACTGCATTTCGATGGCCTCCGTGGCAGGATGGCAAGCGGAACATTGCTCCGCTAACGATACGGAACAATGTTCCGGTTAGCAACCCTGGAGGTGTGGTGAGCCCGAGCAAGCCCAAGCGCGCCGACGCCCGGCGCAACGAGAAGACGCTGCTGGACGCGGCGGCCGCCGTCTTCGTCGCCTCCGGCGTGGACGCGCCGGTGCGGGACATCGCGGCGAAGGCGGGCGTCGGGATGGGCACGATCTACCGCCACTTCCCGACCCGGGCGGACCTGATCATCGCCGTCTACCGGCACCAGGTGGAGGCGTGCGCCGAAGCCGGGCCCGCGCTGCTGGAAGCCGCCGGCTCGCCGCACGCGGCGCTGGCGGAGTGGATCGACCTGTTCGTCGACTTCCTGGTGACCAAGCACGGGCTGGCGGGCGTCTTGCAGGGCGACGGCTTCGACACGCTGCACGCGTACTTCCTGGACCGGCTGGTGCCGGTGTGCGCCCGGCTGCTCGAAGCCGCCGACCTGACCGCGCGGGTGCGGCCGCTGGAGCTGATGCGCGGCGTGGGCAACCTGTGCATCGGCGCGGAGGACAACCCGGACTACGACGCACGGCGCCTGGTCGGCCTCCTGATCGCGGGGCTGCGGGCGTGATCGACCAGCTCACGGCCGACCCGTACCCGCTGCTGTCCCGGCTGCGCGCGACCGAGCCGGTGTCCTGGCTGCCGGAGCTGAACGGCTGGCTGGTCACGCGGCACGACCTGGCGCTGGAGGTGATGCGCGACGCGGCCACCTTCACCGTGGACGACCCCCGCTTCTCGACGGCCCGGGTCGTCGGCCCGTCGATGCTTTCGCTGGAGGCGGCCGAGCACACCCGGCACCGGGCACCGTTCGCCCGGCACTTCCGCCCCCGCGAGATCGCGGACCGCTTCACCGGGTTCGTCCGCGCCGAATGCACCCGGCTGGTCGACGGGTTCGCTGCGGCCGGTCACGCGGAACTGCGGCGGGAGCTGGCCGGCCCCCTCTCCGTCGCGGTGGTCGCCGACGCGCTCGGCCTCGACGACACGGACACGGCGAAGGTGCTGGCCTGGTACGACGCCATCGTGTCCACAGTGGACTCAATTTCGGCGGGTGGCGCGCCGGGTTCCGGTGGCGCGAAGGCGTTCGGCGAACTGCGTGCCCACATCGAGGGCTCGGTCGGCCGGCGCTCACTGCTGACCGAGGCGGCTTCGGCGTTGGCGTTGCCGGAGGTGGTGTCGAACGCGGCGGTGCTGATGTTCGGCGGCATCGAGACGACCGAGGGCATGATCGCGAACCTCCTGCGGCACCTGCTGCGCGAGCCGTCGCTCCCGGACCGCGCCCTCCTCCCGGCGGCCATCGAGGAGTCGCTGCGCCTGGAACCCGCGGCGGCGGTCGTCGACCGTTACGCGACCCGCGACGTCTCGCTCGCGGGCGCGTCGATCGCCCGCGGCGACCTCGTGACGGTCTCGCTCACGGCCGCCAACCGCGACCCGGCGGTGTTCGAAAACCCGGACGTCTTCGACCCGCACCGCCCGGACCTGCGCAAACAGCTGGCGTTCGCGCACGGCCCGCACTTCTGCCTCGGCGCCGACCTCGCCCGCCTGGAGGCGCGGATCGCCGCCGAGACCGTGCTGGACCGGCTGCCCGGCATCGCGTTGGCGGAAGATGTCCCGCCGGCCGGGCTGGTGTTCCGCAAACCCGCGGCCGTGCCCGTGCGCTGGGTGCCATCATGACCGCATGACGGCGTGGCGGGAGTTCGAAGCGGCGGAACCGGAGTTCGCCGGGCGCGTGCGGACGTTGTTCGACGCGCACAAGCACAAGACGATCGCCACCCTGCGAGCCGACGGCTCGCCGCGGATTTCGGGGATCGAGACGGTCGTCGCGGACGGCGAGCTGACGTTCGGCTCGATGCCGAACGCGCGCAAGGGCGCGGATCTGGCCCGGGACCCGCGGTTGGCGCTGCACAGCGCGACGGTCGACCCGGTGGAGGGCGCCGAGGCGGCGTGGCCGGGGGAGGCGAAGATCTCGGGCCGGGCGGTGCCGGCGGACGGCGGGGGTTTCCGGGTCGACATCGCCGAGGTGGTCCACACGCACTTGAACGCGGCGGCGACGTTGCTGGTGGTGGAGTGGTGGACGCCGGCCGGAGGGCTTCGCAAGGTCGAGCGCGAGTGAGCTGGACCGCTCGCCGGATGTCATGAACGAGTCGTTCATGACGTTCGGGTGGCGGGGTGCGCGGCTTGCTCGGGGGTGTTGACGCCGCCGCCGCTCGGCCCCGGCTGCCCGGCTCGGTGCCGGCCTGCGGCGATGGGGCTGCGCTGCAGGCCGCCTCACCGGGTCTTAAGTCAACTGCTTGACTTAATGGTCGATCTTGGCCATCCTCGAGAACAGGGGACATTCACCAACGAGGAGCCCGTGATGACGCCGACCCACACCGATCCGCTGCCGCGCTTCCCGTTCGAAACCGCGTCCGCTCTCGAACCGCCGGCCGAATGGGCCGAGTTCCGCGAAAAGTGCCCCGTCGCCCACGTCGCCCTCGCCAGCGGTGACCAGGCGACCCTGATCACCCGCTACGACGACGTCAAGACCGTCCTCTCCGATCCCCGCTTCACCCGTCCGACCCCCGCCGACAACGCCGCGCGGGTGGCCGACACCGAGTCCGGTGGGGTCTTCAACTCCGAGATGGCCACCGTGCTGCCGCAGCACGGCGAAGCCCACATCACCTGGCGGCGCACGCTCGGGAAGTGGTTCACCGCCAAGCGGATGAACGCGCTGCGGCCCGGGATGGCCGCGATGGCCGAGCAGCTCATCGACGACCTGGTCGCCAAGGGTGCGCCCGGGGACCTCAAGGCGGGCGTCGCCTTCCCGCTGCCCGTCTGGGTCATCTGCGACATGCTCGGCGTGCCCGACGCCGACCGGGACCGGTTCGCGCACTGGTCCGACGTCATGCTCAGCATGACCCGCTACACGCAGGCCGAATTCGACGCCGCCCAGCGGGAGTTCGGGCAGTACATGGGCGGGCTCATCGCCGGGAAGCGGGCCGAACCCGGGGAAGACATCCTGAGCGCGCTGCTGCCCGAAGGGTGGCCGGACCCGATGCTCGTCGCCACCGGGATCGGCCTGCTCATCGCCGGGCACGAGACGACCGCGAACATGATCGCCAAGATGGTCGCGATGCTGCTGGCCGACCGGAGCCGGTGGGAGGCGCTGCTCGCCGACCCGTCGCTCGTGCGCACCGCCGTCGAAGAATCGCTGAGGCTGGACGCCAACGCCGGCGTCGGCATGATGCGCTACCTCGGCGAAGACTTCGAAGTCGGCGGCACCGTGTTGCCGCGCGGCACCACCGCGATGTGCAGCATGGCCGCGGCCAACCGCGACGAGCGAGCGTTCGGCGACGCCGCCGAGATGGACCTGGGCCGCAGCCCGAACCCGCACCTCGCCTTCGGGGCCGGCGCGCACGCGTGCCTCGGGCAGCCGCTGGCCCGCACCGAGCTGCAGGTCGTCCTGGAAGTGCTGCTGCGCAAGCTGCCCTCGCTCGAGCTCGCCGTCCCGGCGGACGAACTGCGCCGGGTCGAAGGGCTCGCGGTCGGCGGCCTGCGGGAACTGCCCGTCCGCTGGTGACGGACCGGGCGCAGGCGACGCGGGAGCTGATCCTGACCGTGGCGGAACGGCTCTACGCCGAGCACGGCGTGCTCGCCGTGTCCAACCGGCAGATCAGCGAGGTCGCCGGGCAGGGCAACAACACCGCGGTCGGCTACCACTTCGGCACCCGCGCCGATCTGGTGCGCGCCATCGCGCGACGGCACTCCGCCCGGGTCGAGGAGCTCCGCCAGGACATGCTGGCGGAGCTCGGCGGCCGCGCCGGCCTGCGGGACTGGGTCCGCTGCCTGGTGCACCCGTCGACCGAGTACCTCGCGACGGCGGGCCCGCCCAGCTGGTTCGCCCGGTTCACCGCGCAGGTGATGACCGAGCCGTCGCTGCGGGCGGTCGTCGCGGCGGAGACGCTGTCTTCGCCGTCGCTGGCGCGGACCGTCGAGGGCCTGGCCCGGTGCCTGCCCGAGCTGCCGCCCGAGGTCCGCGCCGAACGCAACGCCATGACCCGGCAGCTGCTGATCCACACGATGGCCGAGCGCGAACGCGCGCTGGCCGAAGGCGGCGACACCCCGAGGTCCACCTGGCGCGAGGTCGCCACCGGCCTGACCGACGCACTGGTCGGCCTGTGGCTCGCGCCCGTCACGAACCACCCGAGGGAAAGGAACGGCCGTGAAGGTCACCGTCGATGAGGAAAAGTGCTGCGGCGCCGGAACTTGCGTGCTGCTCGCGCCGGACGTGTTCGACCAGCGCGAAGACGACGGGATCGTCGTCCTGCTCGAGGAGCGCCCCGGCGAGGAGCACCACAAGATCGTCCGGGAGGCGGCCAGCGTCTGCCCCGGCGTCGCGATCTCGGTCAGCGAGGACGCGTGAACGTCCTCGTCGTCGGGGCGTCCGCCGCGGGACTCGCCACGGTGGAAGCACTGCGCCGCAAGGGGTACGAGGGCAGCGTGACGGTGCTGGGGGCGGAGGCACACCTGCCCTACGACCGGCCGCCACTGTCCAAACAGGTTCTCGCCGGGGCCTGGGAACCCGAGCGGGCCCGGTTGCGCCCGCCGGAGGCCTTGGCCGGCCTCGCGGCCGACTTCGTGCTGGGCGACCCGGCGGTCCGGCTCGACGCCGCCGCGCGGACCGTCCACACGCTGGGCGGGCGGGAACTGACCGCGGACGCGATCGTGCTGGCCACCGGTCTGCGGCCGCGCACCCTGCCCGGCCAGCACGGCCTGGTGGGCGTCCACGTGCTGCGCACCCTCGACGACGCGCTCGCCCTGCGCGCGGACCTCGCGCCGGGCAAGCGGGTGGTGGTCGTCGGGGACGGGGTGCTGGGCGCGGAGATCGCGGCCACCCTGTGCGGGCTCGACGTCGAGGTCACGCTGGCCGGGCCGCAGGAAGCGCCGCTGGCGTACCAGTTCGGCCCGCTCGTCGCCGGGGCGCTCGCCGCGCTGCACGCCCGCGGGGGTGTCCGGCTCCGGCTCGGGGCCCCGGTCACCGGGCTCACCGAGGCGGACGGGCGGGTCGCCGGGGTGCGGCTCGAGTCCGGCGAGGTGCTGCCCGCCGACGTCGTCGTGGTGGCCTTCGGTGCCGCGCCGGCGACGGAATGGCTGGCGGGCAGCGGCGTGCTGTGCGACAACGGCGTGGTGTGCGACTCCCGGTGCCGCGCGGCCGAGGGGATCTACGCGGCGGGCGACGTCGCCCGCTGGCACCACGAACGGCTCGATGTCCTGCTGCGGCTGGAAAACCGGACCAACGCCACCGAACAGGCGATCGCCGTCGCCGGCAACGTCCTCGGCGAGGACCGCCCGTACACGCCGGTGCCGTACTTCTGGACCAACCAGTTCGACGCCCGGATCCACGTGCACGGCACGCCGGCCGCGGACGCCGAGGTGTCCATTGTGGAAGGAAATCCGGCGGGGGGCCGGTTCGTCGTGCGCTACCACCGGGGCGGCGCCGTCGTCGGTGTGCTCGGCTGGAACATGCCCAAGCAGGCCCGGCTGCGGCGGCAGGAGATCGACGGCGCGGTCTTCGCCGGGCGGTCCTGAACCGGGGAAACCCGCCATCCGTCGGTTGACGGCGCCGCGGGGGACGGCCGATCCTTGTTCGCGTTAACACCGCGTGGGAGGGAACGGACATGAGGAAGAGAGCGCTTTCCCGCATCCTCGGCGTGCTGGTGGCCGCGGCCCTGCCGCTGCTGCCCGCCACGCCGGCCGAGGCCGCGGTGGCCGCGGTGAAGATCGGGGACACGCAGCTCGACCCGGCGGCGCTGTACTTCGTCTCCTACGACGGGCTGGTGAACAACGACTCCTTCCAGCAGAGCGGCATCTTCAGCTACGCGGGCTACCAGTACGCGGCCTGGTACACCGCCGACCGCAGTGCCGTGCTCGCCCGGCGCGCCGGGTTCACCGGTGCGTGGCAGACCCTCGTGCTGCCGCACAAGCTCACCGCCGACGACTCGCACAACGTGATCTCGATGGGGGTTTCGCCCGACGACGGCCGCCTGCACGTGGCCATGGACACCCACGGCAACCAGGTCTACTACACCGGATCCGCGGTGGGCCTGCTCTCGTCGCCGGCCTCGCACGCCTGGACGGCGTCGGCGTTCGGCCCGGTGCAGCGCACCCTGGACGGTGTCGACCTCGGCGCGATCACCTACCCGCAGTTCGTCGTCACGCCCGAACGGAAGCTGCAGCTCAGCTACCGGACCGGCGGTTCCGGCAACGGCGTCGACGAACTCGCCGAGTACAGCGGCGGCAGCTGGCGCAAGCTCGGGCCGTGGACGTCGGCGACCGGCTCGTGGACGGCCGGCAACGGCGTGACCAGCACGACCCGCAACATGTACCTGCACGGCCTCACCTACGGGCCCGGCGGGCGGTTGCACGCGGCGTTCACCTGGCGCGAGGGCAACACCGGCGTGCTGTGCAACGCCGGCGGCCTCGCCAACCACGACACCGGGTACGTCTACAGCGACGACCGCGGCCGGAGCTGGCGGACCAGCTCCGGCGCTGCCGTCGCGACCCCGGAGTCGGTGAGCATGCCAGGCACGGTCGTCGACCCGCTCGGCGTCGACCACGGCCTGATGAACCAGGAGAGCCAGGCCGTCGACGCCGCCGGGCAGCCGCACGTCGTGATCAGCTACGTGCCCGGCCGCTTCACCCAGTGCGTCACGAACTACTCCGCGCAGCGCAAGCAGTACGGGCGCACGTTCTTCTTGAGCCGGGCGGCCGACGGCGGCTGGACCAAACGCGAAGTGCCGGTGGCGCCGGAATCGACCCAGCGCACGAAGCTCGTGTTCGACCGCGCCGACAACGCCTACCTCGTCATGCCCTACGGCCGGATCGTCGCGGCGACCAAGGCGAGCGGGTGGACCGACTGGAAGACGGTGTACACCCCGGACCTGCGCGCCTTCGGCGAAGTCGACGTCGACGACTCGCGGCTGGCCGCCGACGGCGTGATTTCCGTGATGTACCAGCAGGTGTCGGCCGGGACGACGCCCTCGCCGATCCGGGTGGCCGACTTCCGGCTGGGCTGACGCTCACTCGACGGTGACGGACTTGGCCAGGTTGCGCGGCTTGTCGATGTCGTAGCCCAGGCTGAGCGCGGCGTGGTAGGCGAGCAGCTGCAACGGGATCGTCAGCAGGATCGGGTCGAGCTCCGGCTCGGTCTTCGGCACGACGATCCGCGGCACGTCGAGCTCGCCGAAGTCGACGTCCTCGTGCGTCACGGCCAGCACCGCGCCGCCGCGGGCCTTGATCTGCTGCACGGCGGCCAGGTTGCGCCCGGTCAGCTCGTCCGAGGGCACGATGGCGACGGTCGGGAGCGCCGCGTCGATCAGGGCGAGCGGGCCGTGCTTGAGCTCGGACGTCTGGTACGCCTCGGCGTGGCGGTAGGAGATCTCCTTGAACTTCTGCGCGCCCTCGCGCGCCACCGGGTACCCCCGGACGCGGCCGACGAAGAACAGGCTGTTCGCGGTGGCGACCTCTTTCGCGTGCTCGGCGATGCGCGGTTCCTCGTCCAAAATGGACTTGATCTGGCCGGGCATCGCGCGCAGCGCGTCGATGATCCGCTGACCGTCCGCATTGGACAGGTCGCGGACCCGGCCGAGCGCGAGCGCGATCAGGGCGAAGCCGATCGCCATGTTGGTCAGCGCCTTGGTCGACGCGACCGCGATTTCGGGACCGGCGTGCAGGTACACGCCGCCGTCGCAGGCGCGGGCGATGGTCGAGCCGACGACGTTGACCAGGCCGACCACGCGGCCGCCCTTGCGCTTGATCTCCTCGACGGCGAAAGCGGTGTCGATCGTCTCGCCGGACTGGCTGACCGCGATGTAGAGCGTGTCGGCTTCGACGATCGGGTTGCGGTAGCGGAACTCCGACGCGGCTTCGGCGTCGGCGGGGATCCGTGCCAGCTCCTCGATCATCGTCGCGCCGACCTGGCCGGCGTAGTAGGCGGAACCGCAGCCGAGGATCTTCACGCGGCTGAAGCCGCGCAGCTCCCGGGGCGTCAGGTTGAGCCCGTCGAGGCGCGCGACGCCGAACCGGTCGTCGAGCCGGCCGCGGATGATCCGCTCCACGGATTCCGGCTGCTCCTGGATTTCCTTGGCCATGTAGTGCGGGTAGCCGCCCAGGTCGAGGTCTTCGGCGGCGATGTCGATCTCGGTGGCCGGCTTGGTGGTGTCGCTCTCGTCGACGGTGAAGGTCCGGTAGCCGGTGGCGAAGACGGTCGCGAACTCGCCGTCGTCGAGGTGCGCGACCTGCGAGGTGTGCCGGACGAGCGCGGCGAGGTCGCTGGCGATGAACATCTCGCGCTCGCCGACGCCGATGATCAGCGGCGAACCGTTGCGCGCGATGACCAGCCGGTCCGGGTATTCGCTGTCGGTGACGGCGATCGCGTACGTGCCGGTGATCCGGGAGACGGCTTCGACGACGGCGTCTTCGAGGGTGCCGGCGCCGGAGCGGGCGATCAGGTGGGCCAGGACCTCGCTGTCGGTCTCGGACGTGAGGGTGACCCCGGCGTCGGCGAGCTGGGCGCGCAGGGCGTCGGCGTTGTCGATGATCCCGTTGTGGACGACGCAGATGCGGCCGTTCTCGGAGGTGTGGGGGTGGGCGTTCGCCTCGGACGCGGGCCCGTGGGTGGCCCACCGCGTGTGCCCGATGCCGACCTTCCCGGTCAGGCGCTTGGGCAGCGCCGCGGCGAGGTTGCGGACCCGCCCGACGACCCGGTGCACCTGGGCGGTGCCCTTGGCGCCGAGCACGGCGATCCCGGCCGAGTCGTAGCCGCGGTACTCCAGCCGCGTCAGGCCTTCGAGCAGGATGGGGGCGGCGTTCTGGCCGCCGATGTAGCCGACGATTCCGCACATGGCGAACCTCTTCTAGCCGTAGACGATGCGGCGCAGCTGCCGCTCGGACAACGCGGGCGCGGCGACGAGGCGCCCGCGGAGCTCGGCGGCGATGAGCGGGAAGATCTCGGGGTTCTTCCGCCCTTCGGCCTGCAGCTCGGTGTGCCGTCGCCGGACGTAGGCCTCGGTGGGCGTCCGGTAGAAGGCGAGGACGTCGTCGACGACCCGCGCGGCGACCCCGGGCGGGAGCCCGGTGGACGCGGCGACGCGATCGACGATCTCGGTGTCCGGCACGTCGGCCATCATGCACTGCGTGGATGACGAAACCCAAATTCTTGCCCGAAATCGGGCAAGTTCGCTTCGATCAAGGGGAGACGCACGGTCGCGTGCGGGAGGATCCCCAGCTCCACCAGGGCGGCCTTGGCCATCGCGGTGCCCGGGCCGGCGTGCATGACGGCGTCGATCACCGGGTTGAGCGCGTGCTGGATCCGGCGCGCCGACGCCAGGTCGCCGGCGCGCACCGCGCGGATGAGGTCCGCGGTGCGGTCCGGCACGACGTTGCCCACCACGCTGACCAGGCCCGCCGCGCCGCACGCGAGGTACGGCAGGTTCAGCTCGTCGATGCCGCAGTAGTACGCCAGCGACGTGCGGGCCAGCACGGTCATCGCTTCGAAGAGGTCGCCCTTGGCGTCCTTCACCGCGCGGACGCGGGGGTGGCCGGCGAGCTCGACCAGGGTCTCCGGCGCCATGGCGATGCCGGCCCGCGCGGGGACGTCGTAGAGCATCACCGGCAGCTCGGTGGCGTCGGCGACCGCGAAGCAGTGGGCGAGCACGCCCGCCTGCGTCGGCCGCGAGTAGTAGGGGCAGACGAGCAGCAGCCCGTCGGCGCCGGCCGCCTCGGCGTCGCGGGCTCGGCGGACGCTCTCGGCGGTGTCGTAGGTGCCGACCCCGGCGATCACGGTCGCTTGGCCGCGGGTCCGGGCCACCACGCTCCGGACGAGCCCGGCCGACTCGGTCGCGCTCAAGGTCGGGGCTTCGCCGGTGGTCCCGCCGACGACCAGGCCGTCGGCCCCGCCGGCGAGCAGGTGGTCGACGAGCCGGGTGAGGCCGGGTTCGCTGAGCGTCCCGCCGGGCCCCATCGGGGTGACCATCGCGACGAGGTTGGCGCCGAAGTCCGTCATGGCGTCGACCCTGCCCGTGGTGAATGCTGCGGTCCAGCGATGCTTTTTTGCCGGTACTGCGTAGCCTGGCTTCATGATCGAGGTCGGTGCACTGCGGGCGCTGCGTGCGGTGGCGGCGCTCGGCACGCTGGCGAAAGCGGCCGACGAGCTGGGGTTCACGGCGTCGGCGGTGTCGCAGCAGCTCAAGCGCCTGGAACGGCAGGTGGGCGTGCCGGTCCTCGCCCCGGCGGGCCGCGGCGTCGTGCTGACCCCGGCCGGCCAGGCGATCGCCGACTCGGCGCCGGAGGTTTTCCAGGCACTGGAGCGCTGCGCCGAGGCAGCCCGATCGGTGTCGGAGGGCGCGCCCCGCGGCACGCTGCGCGTGGCCGCCTTCTCGACCGGCATCCGCGGCCTGCTCGCCCCGGCACTCGGCCGGTTGTCCGCGCGGTGCCCGGAGTTGCGCCTCGACATCACCGAGCAGGACCCGGACCAGGCCCTGCGCAGCGTCGACGCGGGGACGGCCGACCTCGCCCTGATCCACGACGCCGACGGCCTGCCGGCCGTGCTCCCGCCGTCGTTGACGCAGCGGCACGTGCACACCGACGTCGGCGACGTGGTGCTGAGCCGCCACCACCCCCTGGCGGCGGTCGACCGGCCGCTCGGTGCGGAGCTCGCGGGCCACGCGTGGGTGACGAGCCCGCCGGGAACCGTGTGCCACCAGTGGTTCCGGCGCCTGTTCGAGACGGCGCCGGAGGTCCGCCACCTGGTCGACGACTTCGCGACGCAGCTGTCGTTGGTGGCGGCGGGCGAGGTGATCGCGCTGATCCCGAGGCTGGCCCGGCCGCCGTTGGGGGAGGAGCTGGTATCACGGCCGTTGCGGCGCC
Source organism: Amycolatopsis sp. cmx-4-83 (assembly GCF_046548815.1). Taxonomy (NCBI): domain Bacteria; kingdom Bacillati; phylum Actinomycetota; class Actinomycetes; order Pseudonocardiales; family Pseudonocardiaceae; genus Amycolatopsis; species Amycolatopsis sp. cmx-4-83. The sequence continues at coordinate 189,910 of NZ_JAEBEF010000004.1, forward strand.
CGCCGAAGCGGGAGGTCCACGCGGCTTGGCGGCGCAGCGCGGACACGAGCCCGGCGATCCGGGCGGTGCTAGCGGAGGTGGCTACTCGGCCTTCTCGTCCGGAGCACGCCGGCTGAAGAGCGGGCCCGCCGCGCGCCCCGTCACGAAGATCGCGACCACCGAAACCGCACCCGCGCCGAGCGCGACGCTGGCCTGCGTCGGTGCGCCGTGCCCGATGAACTGAGCGGCGATCAGGGCGAAGACGACGAGCGCGCCGAACCCGAGCAACGCCGAAGCCGCCCGGAAGCCGAACCAGGCCCACTCCAGCCGTCTCCGGTGCCGGGCTTCGACGACCTCCGCGTCGTGCCGTTGCCCGAGCCGCAGCTCGACCAGCTTCAGGACCCGATCGGCGCTGTCGGGTTGTTCCTTGTAGAGGTCACGCACGTGTTCGAGCACCCGCATGCCCAGCCACTCGTCGACCAGCGAAGAGCCCGACGTGGTCTGTTCGGTCATCGTCGGTCCCCTGCTTCCGGCGTGAGGGCGGCGTGCTCCGAAACGACCAGGGCGAACTCGCCGAGGACGTCCCGGGTGGCACCGGTGACGTCCCGGCAGGCGGCCACGACACCGGTCGCCGGGTGGTGCCGCGGTGGTGGCACCAGGCCGAAGGCGCGGGCGAGGGTACGTACCCAGCCGCGCCGGGGTTCCGGTGCGGCTTCTTCCCGGGCTGCCTTGCGGAGCAGGAGGGCGGCCTCGAGGTCGTCGCGTGCGGTGCGCCGGCCACGGCGGGGCCCGGGCACGCCGGAAGTCGACAGCCGCCAGATCTTCTTGAACAGCCGCGCTCTGGTCGGGCCGATCGCGCCGGCGGGGATCTCGGTGTACCGCGCGACATCGGCGTAACCGGAGCCGCCGCGCAAGATGATCAGGAGCAGGTGCCGCTCGGTCACCGACAAGCTGCTCAAGGTCCGGTCGACTTCGGAATACCGGCCTGCCGGGTACTCCCGCACCGCCCGCAGCACCCAAGCGATCAGCGAGTCCTCGTCGTCGATGCGGTGCACCTCCCGGCGCAAGCGGGCGGGTACGTCCGCCGCGATCGATTCGCCGGTCGGGGGATCGATCCCCGCGCCTCGAACCAGCGTCGTCAAGAACGGTTCGACCATGGCCAGGAGGTCCGACCAAGCGGCTTCGTCGCCGTCGCGGGCGGCGGCCAGCAGTGCCGAAGTGCGTTCCCGGCCGGCCTGTTCCCGCCACTGCGGCGTCACTGAGGTCCGGCCGGGTTCGTCCACCTTCCCACTGTCGCCGTGGCCGTCCCGCCCGGCAAGGGGCCGGTCCGGTGACCGACGCCTGGCACGGCGGCGCGGAAGCGGGCTAAGCTCGCCGGCGAACGGGTGCGGCGTCGGAACGCCCGTTCGGCGACTTCCCTTGGCGCATCAAGCGGAGGAGTGCGCCTTGCCCACGTTCGCCGGGATGAGCCTGCCGGTCGCCAGTCTCGATCGCTCGCTTCCCTTCTACGAATCCCTCGGGTTCACCACCGAAGTCCGCAACGGCCGGTTCGCGCTGCTGCGGCTCGGGGCCGGCACCCTCGGGCTCCTCGAGCTCGGCGACGCCGTCGAGCGGGACAGTGGCCGGCTGCGGGCGTTCGTCCAGGTCGAGCTGCTCGCCGACGACCTCGACGAGCTGTACGCCGACTTCCTCGCCCGCGGGGTGCCCGTTTCCGGGCCGCCCCGGGACCGCGGGTTCGAACGGCAGCTCCAGCTGCGGGACCCGGACGGCTTCACCGTCGAGTTCGCCGACCACAGCCCGCGCTAGCCGGGGGGCGGAGGTCGGCCGCCGGGTTCGCGGAGGCCTTGTGCTCCTGACGTACGATTCCGGCACCGGCGGGAGGGGGCAGGGTGTTCGGTCGGAAGAAGAGGCTCGACGATCTGAACGATCTGATGGCGCAGCTCAGGCCCGACCTGAGCCGGGAATCGCTCGGCGTCGGCCCCGATTTCCCGGGCGTCGCCCCGAACCCGCTCCTGAGCGGTGGTGCGCGGAATCGCACCGCGGAACTGCGTGCGGGGGTGCTCGCGCTCGGCGTTCTCGTCGACTGGCGGGAGGTCAACAGCAATCCCCGCGTGGTCCTGATGTTCGACGTGGAGACCGCCGACGGCCTCTCGTTCCGCGGTATCGCGGACGAAGACCTCACGCTCACCGAGCTCACCCGGCTCGCCCCGGGGCAGACGTGGCCCGTGCGCTACCGGCCGGCCGTCATGGACCACTACGTCGCCCTTGCCCGGGACGCGGACCCCGCCCACGTGCAGCAGCTCTCCGATCGGATCGCCGGCCGCAAGCGGACCTGACCCCGGGTGACGGTGCGGGAGCTTTGTCCCCCACGCCCTAACCGTGCGCGGTGATGGCCGCTTCGGCGCTCGGGTACGTCGGGAAGAAGTCCGCCAGCCCGATCAGGCCGAACGTCCGGCTGAGCCGGGCGGGGACGGCCGCCAGCGCCACGCCGGCACCCGCCGCCTCGGCGACGTTGCGGGCCGCGATCAGGGCGGAAATGCCGCTGGAGTCGCAGAACGTCACGCCGGCCAGGTCGATCACCAGCAGCTGCCGGCGGTCCAGGGGCGCGGAGGCGATCGCGGCGCGGAGGCGGGGTGCCGTCGCCACGTCGAGCTCGCCTTCGACCGTGACCACCGGGCCGGATGCGGTGGTCCGGGTGGTGGTCGAAAACTGGGTCACGATGGATCGCCTCCGGGGAACGGGATGCTCAGCGCGAGCAGCGCGGTGTCGTCGTCGACGCCGTCGCCGAAGCCGGCGAGCAGCTCGGTCACGGCCGCGACGACCGCCGGTGCGGTGGTGGGCGCGCGGCCGGTCAGGTACGCCTGCAGCTGCTCCCCGCTGTAGCGGGTGCGGCCGTGGACGCGGGCTTCGGTCAGCCCGTCGCTGTAGAGGAGCAGGGTGTCGCCCGGCGCCAGCCGGACGTCCACGGTGGCGAAGCGCGCCTGCGGGAACGCGCCGACCAGCTGCCCGCCCGGGATGTCGAGGAACGCCGACGTGCCGTCGGCGCGCAGCAGCAGGGCCGGCGGGTGACCGCCGGAGCCGAGGGTGACCGCCGCGCCCTCGTCGTCCGGGCGGACGACGCCTTGCACGACCGTGCAGTAGCGCGGGTCCGCACCGCGGTATTCCTGGTGCAGCACGGTGTTGAGGTGCGCCAGCACGGTGGCCGGCGCCGGGTCGTACGCCGCGGCCGCGCGCAGCGTGTACCGCGCCAGCGACGTCACCACCGCGGCGCCGGCGCCCTTGCCGGAGACGTCGCCGAGGAAGAACCCCCACGCGTCGCCGGTCAGCGCGAACAGGTCGTAGAAGTCGCCGCCGACCTCGTCGGCCGACGCGGGGTGGTAGTACGCCGCGACCCGCACGCCCGGCACCTCGGCCAGCGCCGGCGGCAGCAGGGTCTGCTGCAGCGTCCGCGCCAGCCGTTGCGCCCGGTCGCGTTCGCGTTCGGCGGCTTCGCGTGCCCGCAGCAGCTCCTGCTCGTAGGCGCGCCGGTCCCGCGCGTCGAAGACGGTGGTGCGGATGAGCTGCGGCTGCCCGTCGGTGCCGACTTTGACCGTCGACGTCACGAGCACCGGCAGCCGCGTGCCGGTGGCGGTCTTCAGCTCGAACGCGACCCCGCCGAGCTGGCCCTGCATGCGCAGCAGCGGCGCGAAGTGCGTCTCGTGGTAGATCCGGCCGCCGACGGTCAGCAGGTCGGCGAACCGGCGCCGCCCGACGACGTCCTCGCGCTCCCAGCCCAGCCAGCCGAGCAGCGTGGCGTTGATCTTCGCGATCGTGCCGTCGAGCAACGTCGAGAGGTACCCGCAGGGCGCGTGCTCGTAGAGGTCTTCGGCGCTGTCTTCGAGCAGCGCCGAGAACGCCGGGCCGGCCTGGTCACCGGCGTCGCACATCATGGCCGGTCCACGAACGCGGTGATCGCGGCGGCGGTGGCCTCCGGCGCGCTGAGCTGCGGGCAGTGCCCGGTCGCGTCCAGCGTGACGAGCACGCTGCCCTCGATCCGCTCGTGCGTGAACTGCCCGACCTCCTGCGGCGCGATGGCGTCCTGCGCGCACTGGACGACCAGCGTCGGCACGGAAACCTTCGCCAGGTCGGCGCGGTTGTCGGAGAGGAACGTCGCCCGGGCGAACACCCGCGCGATCGTGGGATCGGTGCGGCAGAAGCTGTTCGTCAGCTCCTCGCCGAGCTCCGGGCGCTCCGGGTTGCCCATGATCACCGGCGCCATCGCTGCCGACCAGCCCAGGTAGTTGGAGTCGAGCGCTTCGAGCAGCTCGTCGATGTCCTCGCGGCTGAACCCGCCCCGGTAGTCTCCGTCGTCGAGGTAGCACGGCGACGGCGTCAGCAGCACCAGCTTCGCGAACCGGTCCGGCTCCCGGTTGGCGGCCAGCACCGCGATCATCGCGCTGACCGAGTGCCCGACCAGGACGACGTCCCGCAGGTCGAGCTCGTGGCAGATCGCCAGGACGTCGTCGGCGTAGCCGTCGAGACCGCTGTAGCGCCCGGCGGTCCACGCCGAGCTGTCCGACTGACCGGCCCCGGTGTGGTCGAACAGCACCAGCCGGTAGCGCTCGGCGAGCGGCGGGACGACGAGGCGCCAGAGGTTCTGGTCACAGCCGAAGCCGTGCGCGAGCAGCAGAGTGGGGCCGTCCTCGTTACCGGCGACGACGACGTTGTTCCGGTGGCGCATGCTCACCGGTACATGCTCCCACCCGGCGGCCCGGATCGCGTGGTTCAGCGGGCGAGAGCTTCGTCGCGGGTGGCCGTGACGGCCAGTGCCTCGCGCAGGCCGGTCAGCTGCAGGGTCCGGGCGACGACGCTGCGCTCGGGCGCGACGACCCGCACCCGGGTGGCGGTGCCGGCGCCGCGGCGGGCTTCGAGCAGGGCCGTGATGCCGATGGAGGCCAGGAACGAGACCCCGGTCAGGTCGATCACGAGCAGTTCCGGCGGGTCGGCGAGCGCCGCGGTGATGCCTTCGCTCAGCACCGACGCGCTGAGCAGGTCGACTTCGCCGGCCACGTCCAGGACGACCGCGCCGCCGACGCGTTCGGGCGTCACGCGCACCAGGTCCTGGGGCCGGAGCCGATTGCCGTCCGTGCTCACGTGGTGCTCCTCCTCTGCCTGGTCTCCACCGAATGGTGGCTTACCCAGACCGGGTGACGGCCAAACCTCACCACCTCCGGCGCCCGGGCCAGGGGAGATGTCCGTCTCGCGGTGCCGGCGGGGTGTAACGGATCACCCGGTCGGCCGATAGCCCGATCGTGTCCGGGCGTGGCCCGGCCCTCATGAACGGACTATCCGATGCGACGCCTGTCCCTCGCCGCCGCCCTCGCGGCCGGCACCCTCGCCCTCGCCGCCTGCTCCGGCACCTCCGGCACGGTGGAACCCGCCGGGGCCACCTCCTCCGCGGCCGCCGCCGCGCCCAGTTCGACCGCGCCGCAGGCGCTCGAGGCCGCCAAGGTCGGGTCCGCCGTGGCCGACGCCGCCAAGCAGGCGTCCTCGGTGCGCGTGAAGGGCACCATGGCGAGCGAGGGCAACATCAACCTGGACCTGCAGCTCAACCAGGACAGCGCGAGCGGCACCGTGGTCAAGGACGGCATCGAGATCCCCGTCCTGCGCGTCGGCGACAAGTACTTCTTCCGCTTCACCGACTCGCTGGTGAAGGAGGCCGGCATCCCGGCCTCGATCGGCAAGAAGCTCACCGGCAAGTGGGTCCCGTCCACCGCCAAGATCGGCGCCGGCATCGGCGACGCCTTCAAGGTGTTCCTCGACTACAAGTCGTTCACCGAGAACACCGTCGGCGAGCTGGCTTCCGCGAGCTTCACCGGCGGCGAGCCCACCACGCTCGGCGGCGTCCCGGCGCTGAACTTCACCAGCCCGGACGGCACCGCCACGGTCGCCGCCGACGCGCCGCACTACCTGCTGCGCATGCAGGACCCCAAGAGCGGCGCCATCGAGTTCAGCGACTGGAACAAGCCCGCCCCCGTCGAGGCGCCCCCGGCGTCGGAGATCTACTCCGGTCCCGGCGCCTGAAGCCGGACGGGGACGCCGCCCCGGACCGTGCCCAGGTTGGTCAGCGCGACGTTCTCCAGGCCGTTGCCCGGACCGCCGTCGCTGGTCACCGCCAGCGCGAGCGTGTTGCGCCCGTGCGGGTCGAGGACGCCGGTCGGCAGCACGAACGTGTGCTGCGGGCCGACGTCCGCGACGTACTGCCCGAGGTTCCACCCGTTGACGAAGATCAGCGCCCGGTAGCGGCCACCCGATCGCGGGACCGCCGGGTCGCCGATGGTCAGGCCCAGTGAGGCGTCGTGCCCCTTCGGCACGGCGAGGGTGAAGTCCGTGCGGTACCAGGTCGTCCCGGGTGCCGCGGTGGCGGCGGGCACCTGCCCCGCCGCCCACCCCGCGTCGGAGTGGCGGGGCAGGGTCCAGCCGGCCCGTTCGCCGTCGAGGCCGCCGTTGTTCAGCGGGCCCCGCACGGGATCCGCGACGCCGCCGCGGATCTTCCACGCGACGCCGTCGAGCGACGCCGAGATCAGCCCGCGCCCCTCCTTGTGGGCGTCGTTGACGCCGCCGTCCTCGTTGTGGCCGTTGTTCCGCACCATCACCGACAGCACGTGGCCGCCGTCGCCGCGCAGGTCGGCCGGCACGGTGAAGCTCGCGGTGCCGGTCGTGGGCGGCGAAGCGAGCGCGCTCGGCAGCACGTGCTGGCCGAGGTAGCGCCCGTCCAGCCACGCCTGCAGCATCCCGGCGCCGCCCCCGCCGTAACCGAAGCTCAACGACTCGGGAACCGGGCCGCCGAAGTGCCCGCGGTACCAGACGTCGCCGGTGTGGAAGCCGTAGTCGTCCGCGGTGAGCGCGGGTTTGTCCGCGGGCAGCCACGCCGAGTCGTCGTAGGCGGCCGCCGCCTCGGGCGAGCCCGGGGCCTGCTTCCAGCCGGTCAGCGCGGGCAGGGGCACCGCGTCCGGGCCGGGGAGCCGGGCCGCCGCCAGCAGGCTCGACGACGACGTCCGCCGGGCCGGGACTCCCCGCCCGTTCCACGTGACCCGCGTTCCCGGGCCCCACACCTCGAGGTCGCTCGCTTGGGCGGTGTCGCCGGTCAGCGCGAGCACGTTGCCGTCGAGGCGGGCCGTCCGCAGCAAGGCGGGTCCGCGGACGAGGGCGGGCCCCTGCCGCCAGAACGTGTCCGCGGTGGCGTCGTCGGCGAGCAGCAGGGTGACCGGTGGCCGGCCGGCGCCGGACACCCGGACCCGAATCAGTCCACCGTGGACGTAGTTCAGCCGCAGGTCGCCGCGCGCCGCGTCCCAAGTGGACGTGACGTCGCCCGCCAGCACCTCGACCTTCGGCTCCCGGGCGTAGCGCAGGACCGTCTCACCGTCCTCGCCCGGCCGTCCGTGCAGCAGGGCGGTTCCCCGGACCACGGTCATGATCTCCGACGTCGAGTACACCAGGTGCTGGCCCGCCAGCTCGAAGTTCGCCACCAGCTGCTTGGCGTCCTGGCCGCGCACCCGCAGCGTGCCCGCCTGCGGCACGGTGTAGGAACCGTCCGGTGTGGACAGCGGGAAGGTGAAGACGTCGTCCGTGGTGTCCTTCGAAGGGTTGTGCATCGGCACGTAGAAGTGCGTCAGCGTGTCCGGGTTGACGTTGTGGTACACCTTCACCGCGGCCGACGACGGCGTGACGGGCTCCGCCTTGTCCTGCTTGGTGATCGGTGGTACCGCCTGCAGGAAGTAGCCCAGTTCCTTCATCGTGAACGCCTTGGGCCGCAGCTGCCGGGCCTCGTCGATGGCCGCGCCGTAGTCGTAGGAGCTGAAGACGACCGGTGCCGGCAGCCAGCCCCACGACGTGCCGCCGAAGGTCATGTAGAAGTTCTGGACGGTGAGCCCGTTCGCGATGTTGGTGCCGTAGAAGACGCGCTCGTACCCGGGTCCCTGGCGGACGGCCGTGCACGGGTAGGTGCCGTTGCTGCCCCAGTAGTCGAACCAGCCGCCGCCGAACTCGGCGGTGAAGCCGGGGGTGTCCGGCGACGCGCTCGCGCCGCCTTTCGCTCCGCCCGGGCCGTACAGACCCCAGTCCGGTGCGGTGTTCGGGGTACCGGGCGTGGCGTCGGGGCGGCAGGTGCCGCCGGGGTAGGTGTCCCACGCGTAGAGGTCGACCTTGCCGGGCACGGTCCCCGGCACGCCGGAGTCCGGCGGCACCCAGATCCCGTTGCGGCCCTTGTCGTTGTGGAAGATCGGCACGCCGATGCCGTCCGCGCGGACCTTGTCGTAGAGGTGGGCGATGTAGTCGCGCTGGCTTTCGCCGGTCGCGGCCAGTTCGTTCTCGATCTGGTACAGGATCACCGGACCGCGGCCGTCGACGTACTGGTGCCGCGCGATGACGCGGTCGATCGCGGTCAGCCACTCGTCGGCCGCGGCCAGGTAGTCGGGGGCGTCGCTGCGGGCCGTGCCCGCCTGGGTGGTCAGCCAGCCGGGGAAGCCGCCGCCGGTGACCTCGGCGTTGATGTACGGGCCGGGCCGCGCGATCACGTACAGGCCGGCCTCGCGGGCGAGGTCGAGCACCTTGTCCATGTCGCGGACCCCGGTGAAGTCGTACACGCCGGGCGCGGGCGAGTGGTAGTTCCAGTCGAAGTAGATCGACACGGCGGTGTAGCCGGTCGCCTTCATCTTCTGCAGCACATCGCGCCAGAGGTCCGGGCTGGGCAGCCGGAACGGGTGGAACTCGCCGGACCAGACGAACTCCCGCCGTCCGTCGAGCAGCATCGAATACTTGTCGAACGTGATCCGGTGCTTCGCGGTGGTGACGGCCGCGGCGGCGGTGGGCGCGGTGCTCAGCCCGGCCGCGGTGACGAGAACGAGGAACAGGGCGAGCAGACGCCTCATCGTCGAAGCCTTCCGGGACGCAGGAACCGCGCGAGCGGCAAGCGGGCCTCGGCGACGGCATCGGCGACGAGCGCGGCGTACCGCTCGGCGCCGTACCGGCTGAGGTGGGTCGCGTCGTCGACGCCGTCGTGCGCGAGGGTCAGGTAGAGCGGCCACGAAGCGGCTTCGCCGAGGCCTTCGACGAGAGCCTGGCTGCGCGCGGTCAGGTCGAGCAGCGGGATCCCCTCGCCCCGGGCGACGTCCCGCATGACCGCGGGCAGGTCGACGCCCAGGTTGTTGACGACGAGGCCGAGCGGGGTGAGCTTCCCGTCCGCGCCGAACCGGTGCCGGACCGGCGGCGTGACCAGCACCGCGGCCCCGCCCTGCTGCCGGACGCCGTCGACGAGGAGCGCGAGGTTCGCCCGGTAGCCGGCCTCGGTCGTCTGCTTGTCGTTGTGCGCCAGCTGGATCAGCGCGGTGTCGCCGGGCCGGATCATCGGGCGGACGCGCGGGAAGTAGCGGGGATCGGTGAGATAGCCGGCCGTGCCGGCGCCGGACTGGGCGTAGTTCCGCACGCTCGGCCCGGCGCGGAAGAACGCGGGCAGCGCCTGGGCCCAGCCGTTCTTCGGCGGGTTCGCCCAGTCGGCGGCGGTGGAGTCGCTGAGGACGAAGATCCGCGGGGCGCGCGGCCGGGGTGTCACGGCGAGCCACGCCGGGCGCGGCACCGGACCGGTCAGCCGGACCTGCAGGGGAACCGGGACGCCGTCGGCGGTGTGCAGGGCCAGCGGGACGTTCCGGGACAACGTTCCCCGCGGCCAAGGGACGCCGAAGGTGCAGTCCGCCGCGGCCGCCGGGCCGCCGTCGAGCCAGTGCAGCCGGACCTCGGGATCGGCCGCTCGCGTGGCGGCCGGGCGCGCGACGGCCGTGGCGGCCAGCGCGGACACGCCACCGAGGAAGACGCGCCGGGTGAGCGGGAACTGCGGGGACATCGCCGGCCTCCGGTCAGCTCGCGACCGCTGTGGTCGAGCCGATTCAAGCCAGCGGCGTCCGGGCTTGTCAACCTCGGGGACCCGATCAGTCCAATACCCCAGTAAGCGCTTTCTCCGGAAACCGGCGGTCCTCAAACCCGCACCCGCGTGCTAGCGTGGGAGCGCTCCCAGATCGAACTGTCCTGTCGAGCGGTACTCCAGGAGGTCGGTATGAAGTGGCGTTTTCCCCGCGCGGCCGTGGCCGGCCTGCTGCTGGCCGCCTGCGCTGTCGTGACCCCCACGCCGGCCGGCGCGGCCACGCCCACGCGCGTCATGGCGCTGGGTGACTCCATCACGGGGTCGCCCGGGTGCTGGCGGGCCCTGCTGTGGCAGCACCTCCAGCAGACCGGGCACACCGACGTCGACTTCGTCGGCACGCTGCCGCTCCAGGGCTGCGGGTTCACCTACGACGGCGAGAACGAAGGCCACGGCGGCTTCCTCGCGACCGGGATCGTGCGGGACAACCAGCTGCCCGGCTGGCTGTCCTCGACGCACCCGGACGTCGTCCTGATGCACCTGGGCACCAACGACGTCTGGAACGGCATCGCCGCGAGCACGATCCTGGACGCCTACACCACGCTGCTGGGGCAGATGCGCGCGAGCAACCCGGCGGCCAAGCTGATCGTCGCGAAGATCATCCCGATGAACCCGTCGAACTGCGCGGCCTGCGCCCAGCGGGTGGTCGACCTGAACGCCGGCATCCCCGCGTGGGCCGCGGCGCACAGCACGGCGGCGTCCCCGATCACCGTCGTCGACCAGTGGACCGGGTTCGACACCGCGGCCGACACCACCGACGGCGTGCACCCCAACGGCACCACCGGGATCGCGAAGATGGAGAGCAGGTGGTACCCGGCCCTGGTCGCGGCGCTGAGCCCGGCCACGCCGGCCGCCACCGGGCTGCACGTCGACGGCACCCGCGTGCTCGAGGCGAACGGCGCCGCGTTCGTGATGCGCGGGGTCAACCACCCGTACGCCTGGTACACCGGCCAGAACAGCGCCTTCGCGAACATCAAGTCCTTCGGCGCCAACACCGTCCGGGTCGTGCTCGGCAGCGGCAAGCGGTGGGGACCCACGTCGGCGGCCGAAGTCACGAACATCATCTCGCTGTGCAAGCAGTCCCGGCTGATCTGCGTCCTGGAAGTGCACGACACCACCGGCTACGGCGAAGAAAGCGCGGCGGCGAGCCTCGACCAGGCCGCCGACTACTGGATCAGCATCGCGAGCGCGTTGAAGGGCCAGGAGAACCACGTCGTCGTCAACCTCGGCAACGAGCCGTTCGGCAACAACGCGCAGGTGAGCGCGACCTGGGCGAGCGCGACGTCGAGCGCCATCACGCGGCTGCGCGGTGCCGGGCTGCAGCACCTGATCATGGCCGACGCGCCGATGTGGGGTCAGGACTGGCAGAACATCATGCGCGACAACGCGGCCTCGGTGCTCAACGCCGATCCGCAGCACAACACGGTGTTCTCGATCCACATGTACGGCGTCTACGACACCGCGGCGGAGATCACCGCCTACTTCGACGCGTTCCGCACCGCCGGGTTGCCGCTGGTCGTCGGCGAGTTCGGCAACATGCACAGCGACGGCAACCCCGACGAGGACACGATCATGGCCCAGGCGCAGGCCCGCGGCCTCGGCTACCTCGGCTGGTCGTGGAGCGGCAACGGCAGCGACGTCGCCTACCTCGACATGACCAACGGCTTCGACCCCACCAGCCTGACCGCGTGGGGCGAGCGGTTCCTCAACGGCACCAACGGCGTCCGCCAGACGTCGAAGGAAGCGACGATCTACGGCGGGGGCACCGTCGACACGCAGGCGCCGACGACGCCGGGCACCCCGGCCGTCTCGGGCGTGACCTCCTCCGGCGTCACGCTGAGCTGGACGGCCTCGACGGACAACGTCGGCGTCACCGGCTACGACGTCCTGCGCGCGCCCGGCGCGTCCGGCGGCACGTTCGCCGTGGTCGGCTCGGCCGCGTCGACGACGTTCACCGACTCGGGCCTGACCGCCTCCAGCACGTACCGCTACCAGGTGCGGGCCAAGGACGCCGCGGGGAACACCTCGGCCGCGTCCGGTGCGGCGTCGGCGACGACCGGCGCGGGCGGCGGGAGCGGGGCGTGCAAGGTCGCCTACGCCGCGCCCGGCTGGGGTGGCGGCAACGGGTTCACCGCCTCGGTGACCATCACCAACACGGGCACGAGCCCGGTGACCGGCTGGACACTGGCCTTCACCTACACCTCGGGTCAGCGGGTGACGCTGCCCGGCTGGGGCGCGACGTTCACCCAGTCCGCCGCCGGCGCGGTGACCGCGACGAACCTGGACTGGAACGGCACCCTCGCGCCGAACGCCTCGACCGGCATCGGTTTCAACGGCACCTCCAGCGGCACCAACCCCGCGCCGGTGTCCTTCGCCCTGAACGGGAGCACTTGCACGATCGGCTGATCGAGTCTACTTCGGACGGAGAAGGTCATGTCCTTGCGCACATCCGCCTTCGGCCGGCTGCTGGCCGTGGGCCTGCTGGCGGCCGGGCTCGCCCCGGCCCCGGCGGTGGCGGCCGCCGCACCGCAGATCGACGAGCTGAACCGCGGGGTGATCAGCGTCCACGGCGCGGCGGGCAACCGGGTCGGCTGGCGGCTGCTCGCCGGCGACCCGGCCGGTGTGTCGTTCGCCGTCTACCGCGACGGCACCCGGGTGACCACGACCCCGGCCGGTGGTCCGACCGGCTACCTGGACGCCGGGGCGCCCGCGGGGGCGAAGTACACCGTGCACGCGGTGGTCGACGGCGTGGAGCGGATGTCGGCGTTCGCCGCGGAGGAGTCGCTGACGCTCGACAGCACGGCCGCGGCGAGCACCCGTGACGTGCCGATCCAGGTCCCGGCCGGCGGCACGACGCCGTCGGGCGAGAGCTACACCTACAGCGCGAACGACGCCAGCGTCGGCGATCTGGACGGCGACGGGCAGTACGAGTTCGTCGTCAAGTGGGATCCCGGCAACGCCAAGGACAACTCGCAGTCCGGCTACACCGGCAACGTCTACGTCGACGCCTACCGGCTGGACGGCACGCGCCTGTGGCGGATCGACCTCGGCCGCAACATCCGCGCGGGCGCGCACTACACGCAGTTCCAGGTCTTCGACTACGACGGCGACGGCAAGGCCGAAGTCGCGATGAAGACCGCGGACGGCACGCGCTCGGGCACCGGCCAGGTCATCGGCAACGCGAGCGCGGACTACCGCAACTCCAGCGGGTACGTGCTGTCCGGCCCGGAGTTCCTGACCGTCTTCAACGGCCAGACGGGCGCGGCGGCGGCCACGGTGAACTACGACCCGCCGCGCGGCACGGTGTCGTCGTGGGGCGACAGCTACGGCAACCGCGTCGACCGCTTCCTGGCCGGCACGGCGTACCTCGACGGCTCGCGCCCGAGCCTGATCATGAGCCGCGGCTACTACACGCGCACGGTGATCGCGGCCTGGGACTTCCGCGGTGGCGCGCTGACCGAGCGCTGGAAGTTCGACTCGAACACGGCCGGCTCGCAGTACACCGGCCAGGGCAACCACCAGCTGGCGATCGCCGACGTCGACGCGGACGGCCGTGACGAGATCGTCTTCGGCGCCATGGCGATCAACGACAACGGCAGTCCACTGTGGAACACCCGGCTCGGCCACGGCGACGCGATGCACGTCGGCGACCTGATCCCGGGCCGGCCGGGGCTGGAAGAGTTCAAAGTGGACGAAGACACGTCGAAGCCGGGCGCCTGGATGGCCGACGCGAAGACCGGGCAGATCCTGTGGCAGTTGCCGTGCGGCTGCGACAACGGCCGCGGGGTGTCGGACGACATCTGGGCGGGCAGCCCGGGTGCGGAGTCCTGGTCGTCCGGGGTGGCGGGGCTGCTGAACACGAGCGGCCAGAACATCGGGCGCAAGCCGTCGTCGGCCAACTTCGTCGTCTGGTGGGACGGCGACGCCCAGCGCGAACTGCTGGACGGCACGCACATCGACAAGTACGGCACCGGCGCGGACACGCGCCTGCTGACGGCGTCGGGCGTGCACGCCAACAACGGCACGAAGAACACGCCCGCGGTGCAGGCGGACCTGTTCGGGGACTGGCGCGAGGAGGTCGTCTGGGCGACGTCGGACAACCGGGCCCTGCGGATCTATTCGACGACCGACCCGACGAGCATCTCGCACGTGTCGCTGATGCAGGACCGGCAGTACCGGGAAGCCGTGGCGTGGCAGAACACCGCGTACAACCAGCCGCCGCACCCGAGCGTCAATCCAGCGTGACGGGCGCCGAGCTTTCGAAGCGGTAACCGACCCCGCGTACGGTGGTGATCGGATCGAGGTGCGGCTCGAGCTTCGCCCGCAGCTTGCGGACGTGCACGTCGACGGTCCGGTCGTTCCCGTCCTGCCGCGGCCACAACGCGCTCTTGAGCGCGGTGCGGGTGAAGACGCGGTCGGGGTGGGCGCGCAGGTAGTGCAGCAGATCGAATTCGAGGCGGGTCAGCTCGAGCGGGCGACCCAGCAGGATCGCCCGCCTCGAGCCGGCTTCGATCCGCAGGAGCGGATCGGGAACGGCCCGCAGGTGCCGCCGCGAGCTGACGACGTCGACACTCGCGACGCCGTCGAGCGCACTGGCCAGCCGAGCGGCGACGGTGGCGGCGTCGACGGCCCGGCCGACGAGGTCGATCCGAATCCCCACGTGCAGAACCTCGGCGTCGGCTCGCCGTTCCGGCAGGATCTTCATGCGGACAGATTGTCGAGGTCCGACCGGGGGAAGGGTAGTGCGCCCGGCTGGTGAAACGACTTGCTTCCCGCCGGGCCGGCCGCGGGGCAGGATGGCCACCGTGGTGGAGATCAGCTTCCTGACCGAGTCCGACCGCGCCGCCTGGGAAGTGCTGGCCCGCGGGAAGGACACCTACTTCGCCGTCGACCGCGCGGCCGCCGACTACGACCGGACCTGGCGGCGCCTGCTCGACGACGACCGGATCCGCGGCATCGCCGCCCGCCTCGACGGCCGGGTCGTCGGCATCGCGCACTACCTCTTCCACGCCAGCGTCTGGTACTCCGGCAAGTGCTACCTGGCCGACTTGTTCGTGGATCCCGCGGTCCGGCGCCAGGGCGTCGCGACCGCGGTGCTCGGCTGGGTGGCGCGCGACGCCGAGGAGCAGGGCTACCCGGGTCTCTACTGGAACACCCTCGAAGACGCCCCGGCCCGCGCGCTCTACGACCGGGTCGGCCGGCTGCACGAAGGGCTCATCCACTACGGCTACCGCCGCGGGCCGGGCTGATTCCCAGCATGTGGGTGCAGTCCGCCGGACTGGTTAGAGTCCGGGCGTGACCTCGACGATCCGCGCCGCCGCGCTCGTGCTGATGGCCGTCGTCGTGCTCGCCGGGTGCCGCCACGATCCGCCCGCCGCACCGGGAAAGCGGTGGCCCGTCGTCGCCGAGGCGGCCGAGCCGAGCCGGGGTCAGTCGAGTCCGAGGTGATCGCGCAGGGTTGTGCCGGTGTAGTCGGTGCGGAACGAGCCGCGCTCTTGTAGCAGTGGGACGACTGTGTCGGCGAATTCGTCCAGGCCGCCCGGGGTGACGTGCGGGACGAGGATGAACCCGTCGCTCGCGTCGGCTTGCACGGGGGAATGGGTGGGCTGAGGCGGCCGAGCCGAGCCGGGGTCAGTCGAGTCCGAGGTGATCGCGCAGGGTCGTGCCCGTGTACTCGGTGCGGAACGAGCCGCGCTCTTGTAGCAGTGGGACGACTGTGTCGGCGAATTCGTCCAGGCCGCCCGGGGTGACGTGCGGTACGAGGATGAACCCGTCGCTCGCGTCGGCCTGCACCAGCTCATCGATCGCGTCGGCGACCGTCGACGGCGAGCCGATGAACGTCTGGCGGGCCGTGACTTCGATGATCAGCTCGCGGATCGACAGGTTCTTCGCCTCCGCCAGCTGCCGCCACTCCCGTGCCGTCGCCAGCGGGTCGCGGTACATCCGGACGCTCGCGCGGCCGCGGGCGATCGTGTGGTCGCCGAGGACCGGGTCGGACTCCGGCAGCGGGCCGTCCGGGTCGTACGAGCTGAGGTCGGTGTTCCACAGCTGCTCGAGGAACTTGATCGCGGTCTGCCCGCTGACCTGCTGCCGCCGGACGACGTGGGCGCGCTCGTGGGCGTCCGCGTCGGTGTCGCCGAGGACGAACGTCGCCGCCGGCAGGATCACCAGCTGCTCTGGCGTCCGGCCGTACTTCGCCAGCCTGCCCTTGACGTCGGAGTAGAACGCCTGCCCCGCTTCGAGCGTGCCGTAGCGGCTGAAGATCGCGTCGGCGGTCGCCGCGGCGAACTCGCGGCCCTCCTCGGAATCGCCGGCCTGGATGATCACCGGACGGCCCTGGGGGCTGCGCGGCACCGGGAACCGGCCCTCGATGTCGAAGTGCGCGTCGTGGTGGGCGAACGCGCCCGCCGACGGGTCAAGCAGGAACACCCCGGTTCCGGCGTCGGCGGCGACCTCGTCACCGCGCCAGGAGTCGAACAGCTCCCACGCCGTGCGCAGGAACGTCTCCGCGCGCTCGTAGCGCTGGTCCTGCGGCAGGAAGCCGCCGCGGCGGAAGTTCTCGCCGGTGAAGGCGTCCCACGACGTGACGACGTTCCAGGCCGCGCGCCCGGCCGAGAGGTGGTCCAGCGACGCGAACTGCCGGGCCACCTCGAACGGCTCGTTGAACGTCGAGTTGATCGTCCCGGCCAGCCCCAGCCGCTCGGTGACCGCCGCCAGCGCCGACAGCACGGTGAACGTGTCCGGGCGGCCGACGACGTCGAGGTCGTAGATCTCCCCGTTCTGCTCGCGCAGCCGCAGGCCCTCGGCCAGGAAGAAGAAGTCGAACTTCGCGCGCTCGGCGGTCTGCGCGAGCTTGACGAACGAGCTGAACTCGATGTGGCTGCCGGCCGCGGGGTCGCTCCACACGGTCGTGTTGTTGACGCCGGGGAAGTGCGCCGCGAGGTGGATCTGCTTGCGGGTCATCTCGGTCCTCCTCAGACGGCGGCGTAGCGGTTGGCCGGGCGGGCGAGGCCGAGCAGCCCGCGCAGGGTGCTCGCCTCGTACCCGGTGCGGAAGGCCCCGCGGCCCCGCAGCTCGGGTACCAGTCCCCGGGTGATGGCGGTCAGGTCGTGCGGCACCGCGCCCGGCCGCAGCCGGAAGCCGGACAGCCCGGCCGCCTGCCAGTCGAGCAGGAGGTCGGCGAGCCCGGCCGGGGTCCCGGTGAAGACGTGCGCGTCGGAGGTGTACCGGGCGCCGGACAGCTCGTCGAGCCGCGCCTTGCGGTCCGCGGCCGCCTGCTCGGTCTCGCCGAGGAACACGACGACGTCGCCGAAGACGTGCAGCGTTTCGGCACCGCGCCCGGCGAGCTCCTGCTCGTCCCGCACCTCGGCGACGATCGACGCGGCCCGCGCGCGGTCGGACGGCGTCACGTAGACGACGTCGGCGGAGCGGGCGGCGAGCCGGTAGGGAACGGCGGCGTGGGCCAGCGCGGTGACCGGCGGCTGGCCCTGCGGCGGCCGAGGCGTGATCGACGGGCCCTTGACCGAGAACCAGCGGCCCTCGAAGTCGATGTAGTGCAGCTTCCCGCGGTCGACGAACCGGCCGGTGGCGACGTCGCGGATCTCGGCGTCGTCCTCCCAGCTGTCCCACAGCCGGCGCAGCACCTCGACGTAGTCCGCGGCCTCGTCGAACAGGTCGCGCAGCGGGCTCGGCTTGCCCGGCTCCGCGGAGTCCTCGAGCCGGAACTCGCCGAACTCGCGGCGCCCGAAGTGCCGGTTGTCCTCGGCGCGCCCGGCGACCTGCACGCGGACGCCCGCGCGGCCGGTGCTGACGTAGTCGAGCGTGGCGATCGCCTTGGACAGGTGGAACGGCTCGGTGTGGGTGACGACGGCGGTCGGCACCAGCCCGATGTGCGAGGTCAGCGGCGCGACGCGGGCGGCGATCAGCACCGCGTCGAGCCGTCCCTGGACGATGCCGTCCCGCTCGCCCGGCCGGTCGAGCGGGTGCACGGTCTGCAGGGCCAGCGAGTCTTCGAGGGTGACGAAGTCCAGCAGGCCGGCCTCGGCTTCGCGGACGACGTCGGTCCAGTAGCCCGCGGTGAGCAGCTCACCGGGCCGCGCGCCGGCTTCCCGCCAGGCGGCGGGGTGCCACCCGGCCCCATCCAGCGCGACGGCGATCCGTGGTCCTGTCATCCCCGCGTCCCTTCTCTCGGCCCGTCCCCGCAGTGTGCGCCGGTTGCCGCGGGACGGGCCGGAGTGGCCAGTGGCTGGGACGAGCCGGGTGCGCCGGAATAAACCGCGGGTCAGCCGACTTCGTTCAGCTTCCCGGTGGCGACGTCGAAGACGAACCCGCGCACCGAGTCCTTCTTGGGGACGAACGGGCTGCCCTTGATCCGCGCGATCGACTGGCGGACGTCTTCGTCGAGGTCGGAGAACGCTTCCGCGGCCCACGCGGGCTTGACGCCGACGTCCTGCTGGATGGACTTCTTGAAGTCGTCGTCGGTGAAGGTGAGCATGCCGCAGTCGGTGTGGTGGATGAGGATGATCTCCTCCGTGCCGAGCAGCCGCTGGCTGATGGCGAGCGAGCGGATCTCGTCCTCGGTGACGACGCCGCCGGCGTTGCGGATCACGTGCGCCTCGCCTTCCTGCAGCCCGAGCACGCCGTAGACGTTGATCCGGGCGTCCATGCAGGCGAGCACGGCGACGTGCTTGGCGGGCGGCAGCGGCAGCGGCCCGGCGAAGCGCGCGGCGTATTCGGCGTTGTTGGCGAGCAGCTCGTCGGTGACCGACATGGTGGTCCCTTCCGCGTGGGTGTGGTGGGCCGAGTGGACGCGTCGCGTGCACCCGTGCGCAACCGTGCCCACCACCTGGACTGTCCACTGTGGATTCCGGTTCCGCTCCGTGGACGTCCTGGCCGGGCGGTCGCGCCGCCGCCGACAATGCCCCGCATGACGAGCGAAGAAACGGCGTACGACCGGACCCGCCTGGCCCAGTGGCGGGACGGGGAGGCACGCCTGCCGGGGCTGAGCCGGCGCGACCTGCTGTGGCTGACCGCGGCCGGTGGTCTCGCGCTGGCCGCGGGCACGGCCACGCCGGGGGTGGCCGCCGCGGAACCGGGACCGATCGTGAAACCGCTGCCGCCCGAGCTGTTCGACGTCCACGGAACCAACGCCGAGATGCGCTGGGAGTCGATGCGCGGCCAGGGCTACCTGACGCCGGTCGACCGGTTCTTCGTCCGCGACCACACCTCCACGCCCCTGCTGGACGCCGCCGGCTGGCGGCTGAAGCTGTTCGGCTCGGGCCTGCGTGGCGCGCCGACGGCCGGGGCGCCGATCGAGCTGTCGTACCGCGACCTGCGCGCGCTGCCGTCGGAGACGATCACCGCGTTCGTCGAGTGCACCGGCAACGGCCGCGGGTTCTTCACCAGCCAGCAGGGGCAGACGGTCAGCGGGACGGCGTGGAAGCTGGGCGCGGTCGGCGTGGCGCGCTGGCGCGGCGTCCGGCTCGCGACGGTGCTCGCGCGGGCCGGGCTGACCCGCGACGCCGTCGACGTCCTGCCGGAAGGGCTCGACCCCGACTACACCGCGGCGGGGGTGAACCTCGGCAAGGTGCGGCGGCCGCTGCCGGTGGGCAAGGCACTGCAGGACACCCTGCTGGCCTACGAGATGAACGGCCGGCCGCTGCCGCCCGATCACGGTTTCCCGGTGCGGCTCGTGGTGCCGTCGTGGGCCGGGATCGCGTCGATCAAGTGGCTCGGCCGGATCGAGGTCTCGGCGACGCCGCTGGTGTCGCCGTGGAACACGCAGTTCTACCGGCTGCTGGGCCCGGACTACCCGCCCGAGGGCACGCTCGTCACCGAACAGGTGGTGAAGAGCGCGTTCGAGCTCCCGTGGGACGCGACGCTCGCGGCCGGGCAGCGGCAGGTGCTGCGCGGCCGGTCCTGGTCGGGCCACGGCCGGATCCGGCGGGTCGAGGTGAGCACGGACGGCGTCACGTGGGCGCCCGCCAAGCCGATCAGCCCGGCACTCGACCGCGGCTGGCTGCAGTGGGAGTTCCCGTGGCGGCCCCGCACGGCCGGGTCGTACACCCTGCGGGCGCGCGCCACGGACGTCACCGGCACCCGGCAGCCGGACGTCTCGCCGTACAACACGCAGGGGTACCTGTTCGGCGCGGTCGTCCGGCACCCGGTGACGGTGGCCTGACCAGGGCGTGGTTGGTCGCGGTGAACTGACGGAGAAGGCGTGGGCCCTGGAAACCGCGGATGAGCGGCTGCGGTTGTGGACCAAAGACGGCAGTTCCGTGACCTGGCCACCCGCTATGCCGAACGTGCCGCCTACTACCAGGCCGAACTCACCATCGCCGCCATCGTCCTCCGGCTCCGATGACTTACAGGACAGCTCTTAGGGCAGCCCGAGGTGCTCCCGCAGCGTCGTGCCCTCGTATTCGGTGCGGTAGACGCCGCGGTCCTGCAGCTCGGGCACCAGCCGGCCGACGATCTCGTCGAGGGTGGCCGGGAGCAGGTGCGGGCTGATGGTGAAGCCGTCGACCGCGCGGGCGCGGACGTAGTGCGCCCACTCGTCGGCCACCTGTCCCGGGGTGCCCACGAACCCGTGCTGCCGCGGCTGCACCCCGAGGACCAGCTGGTGGATCGACAGCTGCTTCGCCTCGGCCAGCTCGCGCCAGCGCCGGATCCGGTCGAGCTTGCCGGTCCGGTCCTCGATCGAAACGGTGCCGCGGGAGGGGTCAAGCTCGCCGTCGACCGGTTCGACGGCCGGGAGCGGGCCGTGCGGGTCGTGGTCCGACAGGTCCCGGCCCCAGTACTGCTCGAGGAACGCGAGCGCGCGCTGGGGCGTGATCTGCCGTCGCCGGACGTCCTCGGCGCGTTCGGCCGCGTCGGCCGGGGTGTCGCCGAGCACGACGGTCGCGCCGGGCAGGATCCGGACGGCGTCGGCGGGGCGGCCGTGCCGGGCGAGCCGGGCGCGCAGGTCCTCGGCGTAGGCGAGCGCCTTGCCGAACTCGGTGTTGGCGGAGAAGACGACGTCGGCGTACTTCGCCGCCAGTTCCCGGCCGCCGCCGGAATCCCCGGCCTGGAACAGCACCGGCCGGCCCTGGGGGCTGCGCGGCACGGCCGGGGTGGTTCGCACGCCGATGAGGTCGGTGTGGCGCGCGACCGGCCCGGTCCCGGACCAGAGCGCGAGCGCCGCCTCGACGAACTGCTCCGCACGCTCGTAGCGGCGTTCGTGCGGGAGCCAGCCGCCGCGGCGGAAATTGGCGCCGGTCCAGGCGTTGTCGGTGGTGACGATGTTCCAGCCGGCCCGGCCGCCGGACAGGAAGTCCAGGGAAGCCAGCCGCCGGGCGAGGTCGGCGGGGAAGTTGTACGTCGTGTTCTGCGTGGCGACCAGCCCGATCCGGCTCGTCGCCGCGGCGAGCGCGCTCAGCTGGGTGATCGCGTCCGGGCGGCCGGCGATGTCGAGGGCGTGGACGCGGCCGCGGTTTTCCCGCACCCGCAGGCCTTCGCCGAGGAAGAAGGCGTCGAACAGCCCGCGTTCGAGCGTCCGGGCGACCGCCACGGCGGTGTCGATCTCGGTGTGCGGCGCGTTCGACGGGTCGTCCCAGAGGAACTGCGGGCCGACACCGGGGTAGAACACGCTGAGGTGCAGCCGCGCGCTCACGCGAACAGGCTTTCCGGGCGGCGGAGCCCGAGCGACGACCGCAGCGTCGTCCCGGGTTCGGGCGGGATCAGCAGTCCTTCGCCGCGCAGGGCGGGCAGGACTTCGCCGATCAGCACCGGCAAGTCGGTGGCGGGCACGCCGGGGCGCAGGTGCACGCCGTCGACGCTGGTGGCGAGCCAGCCGAGCAGTTCGGCCAGCCCGGCCGCGGATCCGGTGTAGCGCAAGCGATCGCCGCGCGGCCACGGACCGTCGGGCGCATCCGGGCCGAGGAGGACTTCCAGCTCGGCGAAGACGAGGGGAGCCCCGGCGGCGCGGGCCCGCACGGCTCGGGTGCGCACGTCGCCGAGCCCGGCGCCGCCGACGAGGACGACGTCCGGGCGCGCGGCTTCGGCGAGGTCGTCGGCCGCGACGACGACCGGACGGCCCTGCGGTGGCCGCGGGGTGATGAGCGGGCCCTTGACGGAGAACCGTTCGCCGGTGAAGTCGACGTGGTGCACCTTGGCCGGGTCGAGGTACCGGCCGGTGGCGGTGTCCTTCACGACGGCGTCGTCGTCCCAGGAGTCCCACAGGCGGCGCACGACTTCGACGACGTCGGTCACTTCCCGGTGCAGCGCGGCGGGATCCAGCCGGGTGCCGCCGATCGTGGCGAGTGCTTCGGCGGATCCGTCGGCGGCGACCACCCAGGCGGCGCGGCCGTGCGAGGCGTGGTCCAGGCTCGCCAGCTGCGCGGCGAGGTGGAACGGTTCGGCCGTCGTCACGTTCGCCGTCGCCGCGAGCCCGAGCCGGTCGGTCAGCGTCGAGACGTACGCCGCGCGCGTGGTCGCTTCGAGCCGGAACCCGTCGCGGGGTGGCACCGGCGAGTCGGGGAACGTCACGAAGGTGAACCCGGCGGTCTCGGCGCGCGAGACGGCTTCGGCCCACGCTTGCGGTGCCGGCGGATCCGGCGCGGTGTCGAGCTCCACCGCGACGTGCAGGCTGCGAGAAGTCATGCCACCACCAGTATCCGCCGTGCCGCCCGGGCGCATGCGCGTTCAGGATGTGGAACCCGCGGCCGGTTCGTTGACCGGGCTCGGCCGAGCTTCTTAAAGTCTGAGCGTCCACTGATTTTCCTTCCACTTTCCGGGAAACAGGTACCCCCATGCCCGAATCCGTCTGGGTGGCCCAGTCCGATCCGCGGGTCCGGCCACTGCTCGCCGATCTGGCCCGCGAATACTCCGCCCGTTACCACCGCGTGCTCACCGACGTCCACTTCGAACTCCGCGAATACCCGGCCGAGCGCTTCGCCGCCCCGGACGGCGGATTGCTGTTGCTGGTGGCGGACGGGCACGCCGTCGCCGGCGGCGCTTTCCAGCACTACGAAGGCGAAACCGCCGAGCTCAAGCGGATCTGGACGCACCGGGCGCACCGCGGCCGCGGGCACGCCCGGCGCGTGGTCGCCGAGCTGGAGGCCGAAGCCGGGCGCCGCGGGTACTCGCGGATCCACCTGACCACCGGCCCGAACCAGCCCGAGGCACGCGGGCTCTACCTGGCCACCGGGTACACGCCGCACTTCGACGTCGACGTCGTGCCGACCACCCGGTTGCCGTTCTCGAAAGCGCTTCCCGCGCCGGTGGCCGCGGGATGACCAGCGACGTCGGGACCCGGCCCGCACCCTCGGCGGCACCGGAAGAATCGCTGAAGATCGTGCCCGCGCGGCACCCGGCGACGTGGGTGGCGGCCGTCGTCGTGGCGGTGCTCGTCGCGATGGCGGGCCACGCGCTGGTCACCAACCGGGCGTTCGACTGGCCGACGTTCGCCCGGTTCGTCTTCCAGAAATCGATCCTGGAAGCCGTCGCGCTGACGCTGGAGCTGACGTTGTTCGGTGTGGTGGCGGGATTCCTGCTCGGCACCGTGCTCGCGTTGATGCGCATTTCCCGGAACCCGTTGCTGCGCGGGGTGAGCTGGACCTACACGTGGATCTTCCGGTCCGTGCCGCTGATCCTGCAGCTGCTGTTCTGGTACAACCTCGCGATCCTGTACAACGAGATCTCGTTCGGCGTCCCGTTCGGGCCGTCGTTCTTCTCGGTCGGCACGATGAGCCTGATCCCGCCGTTCCTCGCCGCGGGACTTGGCCTCGCCCTGCACCAAGGCGCGTACGCCGCGGAAATCGTCCGCGCCGGGTTCCTTTCGGTGGACGCGGGACAGCGCGAAGCCGCGGCGGCGCTGGGCATCCCGGCGGGCCGGCAGTTCCGCCGGATCGTGCTTCCCCAGGCGTTGCGTACGATCGTGCCCACCGCGGCGAACGAGATCATCGGTCTGCTGAAGGCGACTTCGCAGGTCTACGTGATGGCGTTGCCCGAGCTGTTCTACCAGGTCCAGGTGATCTACACGCGCAGCGGCCGGGTGATCCCGCTGCTGCTCGTCGCGACCGCCTGGTACCTCGCGCTGACCACCGTGCTGTCGGTCGGGCAGTACTACGTCGAACGACGGCTGGGGCGTGGGGCGTGACCGGGGAATTCATGGTGGACGTCCGGGGCGTGCACAAGAGCTTCGGCGCGCTGAGCGTGCTCGAGGGCGTCGACCTCCGGGTGCGCCACGGGGAAGTGACCGTGCTGCTCGGGCCGTCCGGGTCCGGGAAGTCGACGCTGCTGCGGCTGATCAACCACCTCGAACGCGCCGACCGCGGCTTCATCAGCGTCGGCGGCGAGCTGATGGGGTACCGGCGCGCCGGCGACCGGCTGCACGAGCTCAAGGAACGCGAAATCCTCAAGCAGCGCACGAAGATCGGCTTCGTGTTCCAGAACTTCAACCTGTTCGGGCACCTGACCGTGCTCGAAAACGTCGTCGAGGCCCCGGTTTCCGCGCAACGCCGCCCGCGTGCCGACGCCGAGGCCAGAGCGCGGGAGCTGCTCGCCCGGGTCGGTCTCGCGGAGAAGGCGGCCGAATACCCGCGCCGGCTGTCCGGCGGGCAGCAGCAGCGCGTCGCGATCGCGCGGGCGCTGGCCCTCGAACCGGACGTGCTGCTCTTCGACGAACCGACGTCCGCTCTCGACCCCGAACTGGTCGGCGAAGTGCTCGCGGTCATCCGGGACCTGGCGAAGGCGGGCACCACGATGGTCGTCGTCACGCACGAGCTGGGTTTCGCGCGCGAAGTCGCCGACACCGTCGTCTTCCTCGACCAAGGCCGGGTGGTCGAACAGGGCCCGCCCGCCGAAGTCCTCGACCACCCCCGCCACGCCCGGACCCGGGCCTTCGTCGACAAAGTCCTTTGAGGAGAGTCATGAGAAAGCTCGTGCTGGCTTCGGTGCTGCTGCTCGCCGCGTGCGGCACCCCCGAAGCGGCCACCACCGCCGCGCCCTCGGGTGGGGTCAACATCACCGCCGACCAGCACCGCGTCCGCGCGGAGCAGGTCGCCGCGATCGCCGCGCTCGTGCCGCCGGAGGTCCGGAACCGCGGCACCCTGGTCGTCGGCACGACCGGCAACGGCACCCCGCCGCTGTCCTTCCGCGCCGACGACGACAAGACGGTCATCGGCGTCGAACCGGACCTGGCCCAGCTGGTCGCCGACGTGCTCGGGCTGAAGCTCGACCTGCGGGCGTCGTCGTGGGAAAACCTGTTCCTGTCGGTGGACAACCGCCAGTTCGACGCGGGGTTCTCTAACATCACGGTGACCGAGGAGCGCAAGGACAAGTACGACTTCGCCACCTACCGCAAGGACACGATCGCCTTCGAAGTCCGCGGTGAGAAGACCTTCGAAGTCCGGGAACCGAAGGACATCGCGGGGTTGACGGTCGGGGTGAGCGCGGGCACGAACCAGGAGCAGATCCTGCTGCGCTGGGACCAGCAGAACAAGGCGGCCGGGCTGCCGGCGGTGAAGTTCCAGTACTACCAGGCGACTTCGGACTACTACCTGGCGCTGCAGTCGGGCCGCATCGACGTGTACGCGGGCCCCAACCCGACGTCGGCCTACCACGTGGCGGTGGAGGGCAAGACGAAGATCGTCGGCACCGTCTCGGGCGGCGGCACGATCCCGGCCGACATCGCGGCGATGACCAAAAAGGACAACGGGCTGGTGAAACCGCTGCGGCAGGCGCTGGACTCCGTGATCCGGAACGGGAAGTACGCGGAGGTGCTGAAGCGGTGGAACCTGACGTCGGAGGCCCTGCCGACGTCGGAGGTCAACCCGCAGGGCCTGCCACGCAAGTGAAGCGCTCAGCGGTGCGTTTCCATCGCGTCCTCCTTCCCCGTCGTGCTTCCGACGGTAGGAAGGGGAGTGGGGGTGGAAGCCGGCCGTCGCAGTGAAAAACCGGCCGGCAACAACCCTTGACAACGGGGTGCGGCCGAACGGGCCCGGCGCGTTCAGCGGATGCGGCGGGCCCGTTCGCGGCAATTCTGCAACGCCACTGGCCCCGCGCGGGCTCCCGGGTGTTCGCTGGAGCGGGAGGGCGTGCGATGCGGAAGGTGAACGCGGGACGGCGGATCGGCTGGCTGCTGCGGACGAACCGCGTGCTCGGCGCCCGGCCACGCTACCGCCGCCTCGCGGCCTTCGCCGCGGATTTCGACGCCGACGGCGTGACGCCCTCGGTGTCCATCAGCACCCTGTCCCGCTGGGAGAACCGCGTCACGACCGTGCCGGGCGCGGCGGTGCGGCGCTACGAACAGCTGCTCGACCTGCGTCCCGGCCTGCTCGCCGCGGTCAACGACACGGTCGCGCGGTACCTCACGCCACCGACCCAGGCCGTCCCGCCGTGGGCCCGGCACCGGCGGCCGAACCCGGGCGCGCCGCTCGACGAGCTGGTCGACCTGGCCGTCACCGATGCCGTCCTCGGCAGCGAGGAATGGGACCGCCTGACCGAGCTCCTCGCCTGCCGGCCGCAGCTGATCCTGAGCCCCGCGTCGACGTGGGACCGGCTCTCGGAGCGGCTGCTCACCGAGATGTGCATCGCGGACGGCGTTTCGTGGATGCGCCGGGCCGAGGCGTTCCACCGGCTCATCGTGCACCCGGTCGGCCAGCGGGCGGCGATGACCACGGCCGCCGCCGCGGCGGCCGACACCTCCGCGCAGAGCCTGATCGGCACCCTCGGCGTCTTCAGCGCGAGCGCCCACCCCGACGCGAGCTCGTCGGTCGTCCGGCACCTCACCGACCCGCTGACCGACCGGACGTTCTACGGAGCCCTGCTGACCAGCGTCAAGAAACTGCGGTTCGGGCACTTCGACGACCGCCAGACGGCGGCCCTGCTGCCGATCCTGTGCGCGCTCGTGGCGGCGGGCGGCGGCGAGCGGACGTCCCTGGCGGCCCGGTTGCTGCAGCTGTTGCCCCGCGAGCTGCAGGCGAAGGTCCCGAGCCGGGTGTGGGCCGCGGCGACGGCGGCGCTGTGGCCGGCGGCGGCCCCGGTCGCGGAACGGCTGTCCGCCGAGACCCTGGAAGCGATCGAGGAGCCGCCCGCCGACCCGCTGCTGGCCGTGTTCGTCGACGAAATGCTGCACGACCCGGTGTTCGACGTCCGGCTCTGCACGATGTTCCTGCTCTACGCGACGCCGTATCGCGCGCCGTTGGCGCACGCGCTGGCCGGCGAACTGGTCACCACCCTCCGGCGGCGCGGCCGCCCCGACTGGGTCCAGCGGCTCCTCGACGCACTGCGCATCCTCGGCGGCGCGGAGGAACGACGGCTGATCGAAGCGATGGTGCTGTCCGAACACCTCGGACCCGCGGTGCGCGATTCCGCCGCGTACGCACTGGGCCACGTGGGCGGCGCGAGCCCCGACGACTTCTACCGCCGGGCGTTCGCGTTGCACGCGCGCCACGAGGAGAGCGCGCACTCGACGTCGGTGCTGGACCGGCTGGTGTACTGCATGGGGATCACCGACCGCCGCGCCCTGCTCGGCGAAGTGGTCACCCGCCCGGAACTCCCGGCCCGCATCCGCACGGCGGCGACGTGGTGGACCGGGCTGCCGGCGTACATCCGGGAGAGCGCGGCGCTCTAGCCCGGCTCACTTGTCCGTGTCCGTGTCCGTGTCCGTGTCCGTGTCTGGGTCCGTGTCCGGCTCCGGGTCGGTAGGGAGTCCGCCACTCGGCTGGTCGTTGATGAACGGGTCGCGCTCGATCCATTTCTTCCCTTCCGCCGCGATGCCTTCCAAGATGTGCAACGTGTGGGAGAATCCGGCGGCGTCCCGGCCCATCCTCGCCAGCGATCGGGGATCGTTCTGCCCCGGCGCTGCCTTGTCCGCTGCCGCGGCCGGGTCGGTGACCCGGATGTTCCGCGACGGGCCGTTCATGAGGGTCAATTCGAGTGTGGAGCTGAGGTCGTCAGGGGTGGCGACGTGGACGGAGGAAACCGCGTCGAAGCGGTAGTTGTTGCGCTCTTGGCCGTTGCGTTTGGCGTGCTCGAAGTCCATTTCGACGCTGACTTCGCGCACGCCTTCCTGGGTGATCAGGAAGATCCGGATGTCGTACTTCGAGTACCGCCAAGGACCGAACGGGTCACGCGCTCGCTTGTAGTCGCGGCCGGGGGCTTGCAGGAACGCGTGGGTGAGGACGTCCCGCCAGGCGAGCCGGTAGTGCTTCAGCGTTTCGTCGAGCACCATGATCTTGTCCGCCGTGAGCCACTTCTCCATCTGGGTCTCGTTAGGTCGGGTCGATTTCAGTTTCCGCACCCAGCGGTCGTATTCGGCCTGCCGGTCGCTCATCGTCTTGTCGTGGTCCAGCTCGCCCTCTTTGATCCGACGGCGTTCTTGGAGGATGTGCGACCAGCCCGCGCCGGCGACCCAGACGCCGACCACGGCCACGAAGGTCGCCGCCGCGTTGGGCAGGATCGCCACCCGCAGGGCCGCCGAAACGACGTAAGCGGAAAGACCCACGAAAGCGATTCCGGACACCACGCAGCGGGCTTTCATCGCCGCGGTGACCCGGTACCGGTCACGGTATCGGTGCAGTGTTCCCGCGGCCCAGCGGGCGACCGTGTCCCTGGTCAGGTAGCGGATGAGCCAGTTGACGCGGCCGGCGGTGAACAGCTTCTCGCGGTAGAGTTCGACGACCTCATCGCGCAGTGCGGCGCGGAAGCCTTTGGTATCGTTCAGCCACTTCTTCAGTTTCACGTCTTCGGGCCGGTACTTGACGAAGTAGCGGTCGAACGATTCGTCGACGTCGTGGGCGAAGATCGAGTCCAGTCCCGGGTCGGAGCCCCGCCTGCTGCGATGCCGGCGTTCTTCGGCCGAGAGCCGTTCTCGCCGGTATCCCCAATCAACGCCGTGCTTGGCCACGACGTAGGCCGCGGCGGTGGCGAGCAAGCAGGCGAAGATCGGCAGGGGCCGGGAAGCCAGGATCGTCGTTTTGACCAAGTACCCGATGGCGGGTCCGCTCGCCAGTGTGCCGATGGCGGCACGGGCGCGGTCCGCCAGCGTGGTGGTGCTCGGAGCCGGACCGCGAGCTCGCGGCGGGATGGGGTCGGGCTGGAAGTAGGCCCAGACGGATTTCTGTCGCTTGTCGGCGAACCGCATCCTCTCCGCGTTCTGCCTGGTATCGGCCCAGAAGGTGTCCCTGAGGCTGCCGGTCAGGACGAGGTCGAGGTGGCGCACGATCATCTCGCGGTGGTCGGCGGGCAGCTTCTCCAGTTCTTTGAGGGCATGACCGGGGTCGCTGCCGGTCTTGCTGAAGTACTCGAGGAACTCGCACACGGCGTTCAGTGACTGCGTCCAGTCGTCGACCGGCAAGTTCGCGCAGGTGATCGGCATGGTGGCCAGCTGCTTGCGCTCGTCGGGGGTCAAGTCGCGGTAGGAGCGTTTGCTGAGCATGGCGAGCACCCAGTGGAACTCGACTTCGGCGCTGTCGTAGCCGCGTGCCTTCGCTTCCTGGATCAGCCGGCGTGCCTCGGACGGTACGCCGTCCCGGAGGTAGGCAAGGCCTACTCGGTACTTCTCTTCCGGCGAAGCGTCCTGGTGCAGCTGGTAGACAGTCGAGTTGTGGACTTCGTTGGCCTGGATGCCGACCTGCGAACCGGTAGCGGTGTTCTCCGTCTTCGGTTTTTCATCGGTCACGACAATCCTTTCGCCGCCACTATGAGGGCCGCGATCTTCGCGGCGGGTCCGGCGAGGTCCCCGAGAAGCCCGCCGAGCCGCTTGAGCGCCAGCACGAACTTCTGCTTACCCTCGCGAGTGGTGGCCCCGAGTGCTTCGTCGGCGATGTCGAGCTCGCTGCGGGCTGCCTGGTAAGTGGCGTCGTCGAGCCGGCCGCTGGAGTGCTCCCGTGTGACATCGGCTCGTAGTGCGGCCAATTCGGTGCCGAAGTCGGTCGGGCCATCCCCGCGCCGGGTGATGTTCTGGTGAACGGTGCTGCCGGTGACGGTGTGGGCCTGGATCCCGACCGGACCGGTCGTGACGTTCCGGACCGTGCCGCGGTCGTCCGAAGTGGTGTTGTCGTCCATCGCGATGAGCTCCTGTTCCTTGATCAGTTCGACGGCGAGCCGAACGGCGAACGCGGCCGCGTTCGCCGCCGCCGTGGGTTGCCACTTCCGGTCTGCCTCGGTGGTCTTGCTGCCATCGGCCGGATCGCTGATACCGCGCACGATCGCGATGGGCGCGCCGTTCAGGTGGCCGGCCTGTGCTACGCCCGCGGCTTCCATCTCGACCGCCAGAGCGTCGTTGAAGTGCTCGCGGATCCAGCGCCGTTCCGCGGACGAGCGTGAATTGTGGACGACCTCGCCGGCCGCGATGGCACCGAAGTGGACCTCGGTGCCGGGCGGAACGTCCCGGGCCCAGTGGCCCGTCCGCGCCACGTGCTGCGCGACCTGGCTCACCCCGTGCGCGGTCTCCCAGACCCGCGGCCGGGCTTTGAGCCCGTCGTCTTCGCTGGTGGCGCCGTGGTAGGCGTAGACGTGGGTCGCGACCACGACGTCGCCCAGCGGCGTGTCCCACAACGCCCCGGCGAGACCGACGAAGACGAGCGCCACCGGGGAGAAGTGCTGTATCGCGCGTTCGGCGAGGACCGCGGCGGGCTGAGTTCCCTTGCCGGTGAGGCCGAGCGCGACCCGGCAGGAGGTGCCCCGGATCGTCCCGACTTCGAACCGGGTGCCCCGGCTGTGCTTGAGCACTTCCGTGCCGGTCAGCCGCTCGCGGACTGCTTTGTACTCTTGGTTCAAGGCGGTGAGCATCACCACCAGGTCGTCGGTCATGTGTTCCCCTTCGTCGTGGTTGCCGCTACAGGCCGGACGAGTGGCGGGTGGAGCGTGGTCCGGTCACCGGCCTTGAACAGGCGGGCCGGTCGGCCCCGGCCGATCCGGCGCTCGGCGCCGACGGGCACGATGAAGTCGTTCACCGCCTGGACTTTCCGGTAGAAGTTGCGCAGATCGAGATCCACGCCCCACACCGCTTCGTAGACCTGCTGCAGCTCGTTGATGGTGAAAGTGCTGGCGCAGAACGCGGTGGCGAGAGCGGACGACTCGAGTTTCGAGCGTGCTCGTTCCAGCCCGTCGTCGAGGATGTCCCGGTGGTCGAACGCGAGCTCGGACCGTCCGGCGAGGATCTCGGCCACCGGTGTCCAGGAAGCGCGTGCGGCGTCGGTCCCCGCGAGCGGTTCCGGAAGGCCCGGAGCGATGGCGAGGTAGGCGACGGAGACGACTCGCCCCCTGGGGTCGCGGTCCGGGGCGCCGTAGGCGCCCAGCTGCTCCAGGTGCAGCCGCGACGCGTCGAGGTCGGCCTCCTCGCGAAGCTCTCGGTGGGCGGCGGCGAGCACGTCTTCCCGGTCGTGTTCGAGAAAGCCGCCCGGAAGGGCGAGCGAGCCGCGGAAAGGACTGACTCCGCGTTCGATCAGGAGCACGTGGAGGGCCGACTCGCGCAGCGTGAAGATCACCAGGTCGACGGCGAGCAGCACGGGCGGAGGGGTCCAATCTTCGTCAGTCATGCGATCGACCGTAATTTACTGTCATGTCGACAGTAAAGATGCGTTCGGCGTAACGCTGCGTGGCAGCCGGAGTCCGTACTGCAAATATAGTTTTAACTTTGACTACCTGTCGTGGCCGCGTTAGGCTGCGCCCCGTGCAGGACGTGACCGCCGCCGAGCTGGACTTCTGGTCCTTCGTGGCGCTGGCCAACCGGCGGCTGGCCGAGGAGTACGGCTTCCGGCACCAGCTCGCCACCGAGGTGCTGCTGACCCTCAACCGCGCCTCCGACCTGGTCACCTACGACCTCGAAGCCGCCGTGCACCGGCCGCGCGGGCGGTCGTGGTCGGCCTTCCGGCTGCTCTTCGTGGTCTGGCTGGCCGGCCCGCTGGAGCCGAAGAGCGCCGCCCGGCTGACCGGGATGAGCCGCGCGGCCGTGTCGAACCTCGCCAAGGTGCTGGTCGCGGACGGGCTGCTCGACCGCACCCCGGACGAGCACGACGGCCGCTCGGTCCGGCTCTCGCTGACCGACGCGGGCCACGACGAGATGGTTTCGGTGTTCCAGGAGCACAACGAGCGCGAGTTCGGCTGGACGGACGCGCTCACCGAGACCGAGCAGCGCATCCTCGTGATGCTGCTCGGGAAGCTGATCACCAGCCGCGCCGGCTTCGACGCGCGCAGCCGTAGTTAGTAAAGGTGTGAACCAAGTTGGCTGAGGAGGCGCCCACCGTGATCCCCGCACTGTTCACCGGCTTGTGCGACGACGCCGCGGTGTTCCCGCCCGGCCTGGCGCCGCTGCCGGACGCCGTAGTTGCACACGACGGGTACTCGACGGCCTGGTACGCCGACCTGGTCGGCCCGCTGGTGGTCGCCGCCCCGGCGCTCGGCGAGCTGGCCGGCGTCCTCGGCGCCCGCGAGACGCCGTTGCCGCTCGCGGTGACGCTGCCCGGCGGCCCCGCGCAGCTGCCCGGCGTGCTGGCCGCCGTCCCCGCGCTGCCCGTCGACCTCCAGGCGCTCGAGATCGCGGTGCCGGACGGCATGGGCCCGGCCGAGGTGCTCGACGCGGTGTCCGCCGCGACCGCACCGGTGTACGTCGAGATCCCGCGCGACGACCGGCGCGTGCCGCTGCTGCGGGCGCTCGCGGGCACGGGCCACCGGGCGAAGTTCCGGACCGGCGGCGTCCGCGCCGAGCTCTACCCCGGCGACGCCGAACTGGCGGCGGCGATCCGGGCCGCCGTCGACGCGGGCGTCCCGTTCAAGGCGACGGCCGGCCTGCACCACGCGCTGCGCAACACGGACCCGGAAACCGGCTTCGAGCAGCACGGCTTCCTCAACCTGCTGCTCGCGGCCGCCGACCCGGACCACGCCGAGGCCCGCCTCGCCGAGCGCGACGGCCGGGCGGTCGCCGCGCTGGTGCGCGACCTGCCCGCCGGCGTCCGCGCGCGGTTCACTTCGTTCGGCACGTGCAGCATCACCGACCCCCTGACCGAACTGGCCGAGCTCGGCCTGCTGCCCCGAGGAGAGGCATGACCACGATCGCGATCCCGGCGGATTCCCCCTTCGGGACCGGCAACCTCCCGTACGGCGTGTTCTCGCCCGCCGGCGGCACCCCGCGCGTCGGCGTCCGCGTCGGCGACTCGGTGCTCGACCTGGCCCGCGCACTGGGCGACGACGTGTTCGACGCGCCGACGCTGAACCCGTTCATGGCGCAGGGCCACGACCGCTGGGTGGCGGTCCGCGCGCAGCTGACGTCGCTGGTGACCGGCGAGGTCCCGGACGACGCCGTGCACGCGCTCGCCGACGTCACGATGCACCTGCCGATCGAGGTCGCGGACTACGTCGACTTCTACGCGTCGGAGCACCACGCGTCGAACGTCGGCCGCCTGTTCCGCCCGGACGCGGAACCGTTGCTGCCCAACTGGAAGCACCTCCCGGTCGGCTACCACGGCCGCGCGGGCACGGTCCTGGTCTCGGGCACGGACATCGTCCGCCCCAGCGGCCAGCGCAAAGCCGACCCGGCGCCGGTCTTCGGGCCGAGCACCCGCCTGGACATCGAGGCGGAACTGGGTTTCGTGGTGGGCACGGGAACGCCGTTGAACACCCCGATCTCCCCGGACGACTTCCCCCGCCACGTGTTCGGCGCGGTGCTGCTCAACGACTGGTCCGCGCGGGACATCCAGGCGTGGGAGTACGTCCCGCTGGGCCCGAACCTCGGCAAGAGCTTCGCGACTTCGATCTCGGCGTGGGTGGTCCCGCTGCTGGCTTTGGAAGCCGCGCGCGTGCCCTTGCCGGGCCAGGACCCGGAGCCGCTGCCGTACCTGCGGGAGAGCTCGCCGTGGGGCTTGGACGTCGAGCTGGTGGTGGAGTGGAACGGCGAGGAGGTCAGCCGCCCGCCGTACCGCGAGATGTACTGGTCACCGGCCCAGATGCTGGCCCACCTGACGGTGAACGGCGCGTCGTCCCGCACGGGTGACCTGTACGGCTCGGGCACGATTTCCGGCCCGGAGAAGCACCAGCGAGGGGCGTTCCTGGAGCTGAGCTGGGGCGGCGCGGAACCGTTGACGGTGAAGGGCGAGCAGCGGTCGTTCCTGCAGGACGGCGACGAAGTGGTGATCACGGCAACGGCCCCGGGAGCGGACGGCACGCGCCTCGCGTTCGGCGAGGTGCGCGGCCGCATCCTCCCGGCGGGGGAGTGAGTCAGCGGGCTTCGGCCAGCCGGCTTTTGGGGCAGCAAAGCCCATCCCCTGTCGTGAGCTGTGCGAATGCCTCGAGCCACGGCCCCCGCCCTCGTCCGGCGTGGGGGCCGACGGCGGGCAGTGCCGAACGGGCCCGGCTCATTCGAAGAACTTCAGGCTCCACCCCGTGTCGGTGTTCGCGCCCGGGACGCTCGCCCGCCGGTAGGTCGTCGACCCCCACCAGCAGAACGTTCCCGTGTACCAGTACCGGTTCGCCCACGAATACGGCGTCCCCTTGGCGACCGCGTGGTACATCAACGGGAACTTGGGCCCGGCAGGCGGGCTCGTCGCAATATCGCCGTTCAGCAGGACGAAGCTGTTGTGCCCCGGCCCGTTGACGTACAACGTCGGGTCCCAGCCCGCCATCATCGTGGCCCGGTTCGAGCCGAACAGGCAGCCGTTGGACTTGTACCAGTCCCACACGTACGTCGGGTCGCCGCCGGCGCGCAGGCGCAGCTCCGCGATGCAGTACTGGTCGCTCCAGCTCCCGTTGGCCGAATAGACGATGTGCAGCTGCCCGTTCGGGTCCTTGATCGCCTCGGGGGCCTCGTTGATGTACGGGTTGCCGACGACCCGCTCCCAGCTCTCCCGCGGCTGCGAGATCACGTACCGCGCGCCGGACGGCGTCGTCGGGGTGCTCATGCGGGCGATGTACAGGTTCTGCTCGACGTTCGTGTCGCCGGCCCAGCCCGACCAGACGAACCACCGCTGGCCGCCGAAGGTGAACATCGTGCCGTCGATCGCCCACTTGCCGTCGGGGAGCGCGAGCTGCGTTTCCGCCGTGTAACCGCTGTCGGCGACGGCCGAGCTGATCACGTACATCCGGTGCGCCGCCCCGGTTCCGGCCGTGAAGTAGACGTAGAACCGGCCGCCGTCGGTGACGATCTCCGGGGCCCACACCTCGCCGAGCCCGCGGCTGTCCGACCAGATCCGCCGCGCGGGCGCGCTCGCCAGCCCGTCGGTGGACGCGGCCTGCCGCACCACGATCCCGCCACCGGACGACTGGACGGCGACGTAGGTCGACCCGACCCGCAGCACGCTGGGATCGGCCGCGCGCAGAGCGGTCTGCCCGGCCTCCGCGGTCCCGGTGGTCACTGCGGCGAGGAGGGCGAAAACGAGAACGAGGCGGCGGAACACGACGACCACATCCCTCGGTCGATCCAGACGGGGGAACTGAAGGATCACCCGCGACCGGCCGCGTCCGGTAGAGCTTGCTCGATCAAGGTGGCACCAGATTGGTCTGAACCGGTGAGCTGAGATCATGGTCACGCCCGCCCCTCGCCCCCACGGAGGACCCCGATGACCACGCCGGCTCGCGACGCACTGGTGGCCGTGGCCACGCTTCTGGCCCCGGACACCCCCGAGGTCCCCGCCCGGGCGGCGGCCGCCCTCGACGACCCCGCCGCGTACGTGCGGGAGCACGCCGACCGCCTCGACGACCGCGGCATCGACGAGCCCTTCGACGGCCTCCCGTGGATCGCCCTGGTCGACGCCCTCGCCGACCACGGCCTGCTCGCCGAGGTCGACTGGAAGGAAGCCGCCGACGAGATCACCGCCCAGCTGCGTGCCCTGCGCTCGGCCCCACCGGCCGATGAGCTGTGGACGTCTCTGGCGGCGAGCGAACTCCCGACGTACGACTTCCTCGAGACGGCGGGGAACCGGCTGCGCGAGACGGGAACGGCGCTCGCGGTCCTGGACATCGAGTCGGACTGCTACCCGCTCGTCCTCCTGCCGGCGACCGACGCGGAGAAGCTGACGACTTCCTCTACCGCAGCCGGCTTCACAGCGGAGGTGCTGGGCGGGTAGCTCAGAACAACGTCGCCGGCTCGATCGGTTCCGGCTCCGGAAGCGCCTCGAGATCGGGCACCAGCGCTCGTACGTCGTCGTGGAAGCGGCGGGCCAGTGCCGGGGCCTCGTCGTTGTCCGGGGTGTGCACGAAGACCGTCGGTGTCCGGCCCTCGCGCAGCCAGCCGGCGACCACCTCGGTCCACGGCTGCCAGCCCGCGACCGTCTCCTCCACCGAGTCCCGGCCCAGGTAGCGGACGACCGGCTGGTCGGTCAGGGCCCGCGTTCGCCGCGGTAGCCGCGGTTTCTTGCCCCACGCCTCCTGCTCGGCCTCGCTGATCGGCGGGCTCGCGAAGAAGACGGTGGTGTCGAACGGCACCCACTCGGCCTCCGCGCCGGCGAGCGTCCCCTCCAGCAGCGACGTCGAGCGTGGGTCGGTGAAGAACTCGGGGTGGCGCACCTCCACCGCGCGCCGGAGATCGGCGGGGAGGCGGCGCAGGAAACGGGCGAGGGCGTCGACGTCCGCGGGGCCGAACGAGCCGGGCAGCTGGGTCCACAGGACCGCCCGCTGACCCAGGGGTTCGATCGCGTCCAGGAACGCCCGCATCTCGGTCTCGACCCCGGTGAACCGGCGCTCGTGCGTGACGACCTTGGGCACCTTGACCACGAACCGGAAGCCGGGGCCGGTCTGCTCCGCCCACGTCTCGGCGGTGCCGCGGGCCGGCGTCGCGTAGAACGTCGTGTTGCCTTCGACCGCGGTGCACCAGCCGGCGTAGGCCCGCAGGCGCTCCTTGGCCGGCAGCGACGGCGCCAGGAACCGCCCCGGCCACGCCTTGTGCGTCCACATCGCGCAGCCGACGTGCAGACGTGCCACCCGCGTCAGCTCCCGTCGAAGACCCCTTGCCGTGGTCGGATGGTACCGCCCCGGCGCGTCAGCGAGTCCGTGCTC
Source organism: Amycolatopsis sp. cmx-4-83 (assembly GCF_046548815.1). Taxonomy (NCBI): domain Bacteria; kingdom Bacillati; phylum Actinomycetota; class Actinomycetes; order Pseudonocardiales; family Pseudonocardiaceae; genus Amycolatopsis; species Amycolatopsis sp. cmx-4-83. Next base: position 226,811 of record NZ_JAEBEF010000004.1, read on the forward strand.
CCCGCTTCTCCGCGGTGTACCGCAACCGGTGCGGGCCCGCCCAGGGCTCCTCGGTGGTCGCCAGGACGCCGCCGCGGGTCTGTCGGAACGTCCAGAGGTGCACGCCGGTGATGCCGTTCACGGGAGCGCCCCACGCGGTGCAGCGGGCCGGCTTCACGGCCGTGACCGTCGACTCGACGTGCATGTTCTGCAGCGACCAGGAAAACACCGAGCCCGGCCGCAGCGGTCCCGGTTTCCCTTGTGGGCGGGGGTGATTTCCGGGATCCAGCGCTGCCGGCGGTCGATATCCGTGTGCAGGTGCCGGATTTCCGCCGGCGGCGCCTTGATGAGCACGCTCGCCCGGCTGATCACCGGCGCGGTTTCGTCGACGGTCACGCCCCGGCACTTCTGAAAGGCGGGTGAGCTCGCCGAGGCCGCGGAGGAAGGCGTTCGTCGTGGTCGATCCTTTCGCTCAGAAGATGGCCAGCGGGTTCACCGGCAGCCCGGTGGTGCCGAGGATGCGCGGAACCGCGGCCACGAAAAGGAATGTGCAACGGCCCTGCTCCCGGCAGACCGCCGCGAGTTCCTCGCCGCGGGCGCCGTCGATCAGCACCAACCCGAGGCGGGCGAGGCCCAGCCGGTGCAGGGCGCCGGGGAAGTCGTCCTGCACCGGCGGCGACGCGTCGCCGATGTCCCCGGCGTAGACGGCGATCCCGTGGTCGTGCATCCACCGGACGGCCCCGGAAGTCATTCCCGGCAGCGCCCGGCCGTGGTCGGGGACCCGGTCCCAGCCCGCGCGCACGACGAGCGCGTCACCCGGCTCCACCACGACGTCCGCCCGCGCCGCCGCCGCGTCCAGGTCGTCGGCCGTGACCGCGTGGCCGTCGGGCAGCTTGCCGTCCGGGGCCAGGTCGAGCAGCACGCCGCGGGTCACGATCCCGTCGGCGAACACGTCCGCCGCGCCGTGGGTCACGCCCGCGGGCCCGGAGCTCTCCGCCTGCGCGATCCCGGGGTAGACCTGCCCGTCCACGACCATGTGCGACAACGCATCCAGGTGCGTCACCTCGGGGTGGTGCGTCGTGACCAGCATCAGCTCGGCCATCGCCAGCGGCGGCGAGCCGGTGAACGACATGATGGTCTGCACGCCGGTGGTGTCCGCCCGCAGCGCGGCCATCGGCCCGCCCATCAGCGGTGCGGTCGGGGTCTTGCGCGCCAGTGACACCGTCAATCCCTTGCGCGCCTGGGCAACGCCACGCGCGCGGGCCTCGGCGGTGATCAGGTTGACGGTGCCGAGCTGATCGGTGGCACCCCAGCGTCCCCAGTTGCTGGGGAACTCTTCGGGGTTCTGAACCATGGCTGCTTCCTTCGCTCGGGGACAACGCCAAGATCGTCACCGAGCGGGCCCGCGGCCACCAGCCCAGCCACTGCCCGTTCGGTGCCCACTCCGGTCGGCGGCGATGGATACAGTCGGGTGCATGACATCACTCGGCCGGACCGTGCGGGAGCTGCAGCGGCGGGCTTTCACGGGGCGGGACGAGGAGGTCGCCCTCTTCCGCGACGCGCTGGGCGCGCCCGGCGTGCTCTTCGTGCACGGCGTCGGCGGGGTGGGCAAGAGCGCGTTGCTCGACGTCTTCGCCGACGTGGCGGCCGAGAAGGGCTTCGAGCCGGTCCGGGTCGACGCCCGGCACCTGGCCCTCGGGCGGGCAGCCCTGCCCGCCCCGGCCGGCGACGTGCTGCTGATCGACACGTACGAACTGCTGGAGCCGGTCGACGACTGGGTTCGCGACCAGTACCTGCCGTCCCTCCCGGCGTCCTGCCTGGTGGTGATCGCCGGGCGGCGTGGTCCCGGGCCGCGGTGGCGCGCGGACCCGGCCTGGCGGGCCCTGATGAGGGTCGTCGCGCTCGGCAACCTCTCGGCCGAGGAGGGAAGCGCGTACCTGACCACCCAGGACGTTCCCGGCGAGACGCACGACCGGTTGCTGAAGATCAGCCGCGGCCACCCGCTCACCCTGTCGCTGATGGTGGACGCCGTACGCCGCGGTGCCGCGCCGCGGACGCTGTCGGACCTGCCCGACGTCGTGGGCGCGCTGCTGGCGCAGATGCTCGACGAGGTGCCGAGCGCCCGGCACCGCACGGCGCTGGAAGTGTGCGCGCTGCTGCTCGTCACGACCGAGGACCTGCTGCGCTCGATGGTCGGCGGTGACGCCGGCGAGTTGTTCGCCTGGCTGCGCACACAGGCGTTCGTCGACGAGTCCCCGTACGGGCTCTACCCCCACGACGTGGTCCGCGACGCCATCACCGCGGACCTGCGCTGGCGCGATCCCGGCCGCTACGCCGACCTGTACCGCCGGAAGCTCGCCGTGTTCCACGACCAGGTCCGGGCGACGGCGGACGAGCGGGAGCGGCTGGACCTGGTCGTGCTGACCGTCGTGCTGAACGGTGCCCGTTCCCCGTTCGCCGCGCTGGCGTCGCTGCCGCCGACGATGGGGGCGCACGCCGACGGGCTGCGCGACGGCGACCGGTCGCCGATCGTCGCCATGACCGCCGAGTGGCAGGGGAGCGCGCAAGCCGAGCTGGTGGCGCACTGGCTGCGGCGCCGGCCCGGGGACTTCCGGGTCTTCCGCACCGAGACCGGCGAGCCGCGCGGTTACGGCGCCTGCCTGGACCTGACCGAGGCCGACCTCGGCGTCGACCCGGGCACCGACGCGATGTGGGGCTGCGCCGCGAAGTTCGGGCCGCCGCGCGCCGGGGAACGGGTCCGCGCCTGGCGGTTCTTCCTCGACCGCGACCACGGACAGCGCCCGTCCCCGTCGCTGACGCTGTTCGTCGCGTGGCAGATGCTGGACATCCTCCTGGTCGGCGCCGACACGGCGTGGAGCTTCGTCGGCGCGTTCGGCGACGGGGAACTGTGGGCACCCGCGATGGAATCCCTCGACTTCTGGGCGGCCACCGAAGCCGGTTACGAAGTCGGCGGCGCGCGGTTCCCGGTGTTCGCGCACGACTGGCGCCGGACCGGCATCACGACGTACACGGACCTGCTGCACACCCGCCAGCTGGGCGCGCCGGCGCGACCCGCCGGGCAGGACCTCGACGAGCCGGTGCTGTCCGAGCCGGAGTTCACCGACGCCGTCCGCTCCGCCCTGCGCACCCTGCACACGCCGGAACTCCTGCGCTCGAACCCGCTGCTGCGGTCACGGCTGGTCCGGCAGCACGAACGAGCCGGCCGCACCCCGGCCGAGATCCTGCGGGACCTGCTCGACGAAACGGCGGCCACGCTGAAGCCGGATCTCGGCGTGCTGATCGAGCGCACGTTCCTGCGCCCGATCGGCGTCCAGGAGCGCGTGGCGAACTCCCTGCACCTGTCGTTCAACACCTACCGGCGGCACCGCGACAAGGCGGTCGCGCAGCTGACCGAACTGCTGTGGGCCCGCGAAACCGGCTGATCAAGCCGGCAGCCAGTCGGCGAGGGCCGGGTGGCGGCGGAGGGCGACGAAGACCGCCTTCTCGTCCGCGGGGCGGGCCGGGTCGAAGAGGACCTCCGCGCCGCCGGGCCCGACAGCCAATTCGGTCTCGCGGCTGCGGCGGGTCGCCCAGCGGCGGACGCCGGCCGGGTCGGTGTAGGACACCGTCACCGTCGAGCCGACGATCCGGGTGCCCGACTCGTCGCCCGCGAGGCGGAGCTTGACGTCGACCACGGCCGCGGGCACCCGGCAGCCGTGGGCCAGCAACCGGTCGCGGGTCGCGGCCAGCCGGGTCTGCCGGCGGCCGTCCGCCACGGCCCATCCCAGCGTGAGCAGCGTCAGCCCGAGCAGCAGCGCGGGCGCCCACCAGTCGGCGTAGTAGCACACCCACGCCCAGAACCCCCAGGGTTCGTCGTGGTGGAAGACCGGATCGACCGCGGTGCCGACGGCGAGCGGCGGAAGCCAGTCCCGGGCCGAAACCGCAACGCCCACAGTGCTTCCGGCCAGTGCCAGGACCGCCGGGAACACCGGCCCCGACGGGCGTGCCCGGTAGCGCCGCGCGGCGGCACCGGCCAGCGTCGCCGCGAGGAGGCAGCCGAGCAGGCCGAAGGTGCCCCACATGAGGACGTAAGGCGGGTCTCCGTCCCCGCGGTCGTCGAAGACGCTGTCGATCGCCATCGTCCGGAACTGCTCGAGGATCCCGCCGAAGCCCAGCCCGGCCAGGAGACCCAGGGCCGGCGTGGCCACCGACGCCACCGCGATCCCGGCGAGCAGCCAGGGGTTCCCGTGCCACCGCTCAAGACGCTCTCGCCGGGCCCGCGCCGGATCCACCGTGTTCACCACGCCCACCTCCGTTCGGCGGGGCCCAGCCTCCACCGGGCCGCGCGCTACCGAACCCGGGTTTCGGCCACGCGGCGACGCGGGTGCCGAGGTGCGGCACCCGCGTCACAGGGGGTGAAGTCAGGAGACCTGGGCGACCTCCGTGTCCGTCAGCGCCTTGCCGACCACGCGGACGTCGTCGACCGCGCCGGGCCAGAAGTCGACGTTGCGGCCGTCGTACTTGGCGCGGCCGACCGTGAACGCGCCGGTGCTGACCAACGCCGGTCCGGCCGGGGCGGTCGCGACCTTCACGCCGTCCACGTAGAGCCGGATCTCGGTGCCGGCCCGGACGCCCGTCAGCTCGTACCAGCGGCCGGTCTCCGGCACGACCTCGTACCGGGCCCGGTTGCCGCCGGGCGTGCTGAACGCGAACGCGCCCTGCCCGTACTGCAGGTAGAACGGGCTTTCCCGGTCCCGGCCGTCCTGGCTCACCGCGGTCGCGTAGTTGCCGGGCAGCTGGTCGAGCCGCACCTTCGCGGACACGGTGTAGTCGCCGGTCGTGTCGACGACCGGGCCGTAGGTGTCGGCCGAGCCGCCGCTGAACTGCAGCGCGCCGTCCTTGAAGGCCGCCCCGGTCGGGGTGAGCGTCAGCGGGTTCTTGCCACCGCTCGAGTCCTTCGCGGTCGTTCCGCCGCGCTCGTCGAGGTTCCACGAGCCCTTCCCCGCGTACGGGTAGGGCTTGCCGGCGCCGGCACCGGCTTCGATCACCCGCCGGTTGATCTCGCGGACCGGACCCGGGTCGACCTTGATGCGTTTGCGGTCGTAGGTCCAGAGCCCGTTGAGCTCGCCTTCCAGGTCGGTGACCTGCGTGTACACCGACGCCGACAGCTCGGCCCGAGCCTGCCCGAGGTAGAACGTGCGGGTGTTGTCGACGTACTTCGCCGTCAGCGCCGCCTTGTCCGCCACCCCGCTGTAGATCGCGATCGGCGCACCGGGCCACTGGTGACCCGGCGTGCGCAGCGTGAAGCCGCCGTGCTCACCGTCCATCGCGACGCGCTTGCCGTCCGAGGCCGCCGGGTCGGTGTTGTTGTAGTCGTGGTGGTCGATGACGTCGCCCGCGCCCGAGTCACCCTTCGAGGCACAGCAGTTCACCCCGCTGTGGGCGTTGACGATCCGGCTCGGGTCGGTGGCCTTGACCTGGTCGGTGATCCGGCCGGTCGCGGTCTTGTCCCACTCGCCCCAGCCCTCGTTGAACACGATCCAGGCGTAGACCGACGGGGAGTTCTGCAGCTGGTGCATCTCCTCCAGGCCCTGGCTGAGCCACGCCTGCTGCGCCGCCGGGTTGTTGCCGTCCTCGACGGACACGAAGTCCTGCCACACCAGCAGTCCGAGCTGGTCCGCGTGGTAGTACCAGCGGGCGGGCTCGACCTTGATGTGCTTGCGGACGGCGTTGAAACCGAGGTCCTTCTGCGCCTTCAGGTCGAAGACGAGGGCCTCGTCGCTCGGCGCGGTGTTCAGGCCGTCCGGGTAGAAGCCCTGGTCCAGCTGCATCAGGTTGAAGATCGGCTTGCCGTTGAGCGTCAGCTTGGGCGTGCCGTTGACGTTCGTGATGCCGGTGGACCGCATGCCGAAGTAGCTCTTGACCCTGTCGCCGCCCAGCTTGACCTCCAGCTGGTACAGGTACGGGTCGTCCGGCGTCCACAGGTGCGGGTTCGGCACCGGAATCTTCAGGTTCGCGTTCGCCGGCCCGGTGACCGTACCGACCTGCCGGCCACGAGCGTCCTTGGCGACCGCCGTGACGGTGGCGTTGCCCGCGGACTTGACGGTGAGCGCCAGCGAGTTCGTCGTAAGGTCGGGCGTCGTCTTGATCTCGTCGATGCCCTTGTCCGCCACCGGTTCCAGCCACACCGTCTGCCAGATGCCCGACGACGGCGTGTAGAAGATGCCGCCGGGGTTGGCGGACTGCTTGCCCTTGGGCTGGTACGGGCCGGTCGTGTCGGTGACGGCGACGACGATCTCCTGCTCGTCACCGCGCTTGAGCGCGTCGGTGATGTCGGCGCTGAACGCCGTGTACCCGCCGGTGTGCTCGGCGACGACCTTGCCGTTCACCCAGACCTTGGCCTGGTAGTCGACCGCGCCGAAGTTGAGCTTGAGGCGCTGCCCGCCGCCGATCTTCCAGTCGCGCGGGACGCTGACCGTGCGGCGGTAGAACATGTGGTCCTCGTGCCGTTCGAGCCCGGAGAGCTGCGACTCGATCGGGAAGGGCACGATCACCTTCTCGGGCAGCTTCTTGCCGAACGCCGGCTGCTGGCCCTCCTTGGCGGCCGAGAACTCCCACGGGCCGTTGAGGTTGACCCACTTGTCGCGTTCGAGCTGCGGCCGCGGGTACTCCGGCAACGGGTGGCGCGTGTCGACGTGCTCGCCCCACGGCGTCTTGAGCCGTTCGGCCGACGCGTTCGCGACGATGCGCGCGGCTTTGCCGATCTTCGTGCCGTCCACCGCGAGCGCGCCCGCGCCGTCGTAGTAGAGGGTGACCCGCTGGCCCTTCAGGACCGCCTCGGCCAGCCGGATCGTGACCCGGCTGCGGCTCGCGGTGAGGGACGAGACGGGCATCGGCGTCGCGTCGACCTCGATCCGCAGGTGGTCCGCCAGGTCGCCGGTCCCCGAGACGCGGCCGTCGAAGTCGGCCGTGAGCGTGCGGCCGTCCTGGGAGACGTCCGCGGTGCGCGGCACGGCCCGGAAGCCGGCCGGCGGCGTGAACGCCGAGAGCGGCACGATCTGCTTCGCGATGGCCGCGCTGGACCAGCGCAGGAACATGTTCGCGCCGCCGGTGTCCTGGAACATCTCCAGCTTGAAGTCGTGCTGCGTGCCGGCGGCCAGCGTGACCGGAGCGCTGGTCTGCTCCTTGTCCCAGTCGCCGACCCAGTGGTCGATCACCGGCGCGCCGTCGATGAACAGCCGGAACCCGTTGTCACCGATCGCGTAGAAGGTGTAGTCCCCGGTCTGCGGCACGGCGAGCTGCCCGCTCCACCGGGCGGTCGTGTTCTCGGTGCGCCCGGTGACCAGCCCGAAGACCGAGGTCAGGTCCGGGTGGTCGACCTCCCCGTCGAGCGCGGTGCCGGCCAGGTTCGCGAAGTCGTGCGCACCCGGCGCCGACATCGTGAAGTACTCGGCCTTCAGGCCGTGCACGGCCTCAGCGGCACTCGCGGGCGGCGTTCCCGACGCCACGCCCAGCGCCACCAGCAGGGCCAGGAGGACAGAAGCGGCTCTTCTCATCGGCGGGGACCCTTCACTTTTACAACGTTGTAAAACGCTCCTGGTGAGATCCAATCAGATAAATCGGACTCCTGTCCAGGCCGTCTCCCGGGGCGGCCGCTCGTCTGATCACGGGCGGTGGGCCGGTTGGCACCGAGCAGGCTTGACGGCGGTGGGCGCCGGCGTGGGCGAAGGGGAGGGCGGGGTGAGCCGTGGAGCGGCCATCGCCCTCGAACCGGTGGCCGCTCGCTGAACTCCCCGCGAACCCTTCACCTTTTACCGTTGTCCTCCCCGGCGAACGCGGGAACCATTCACGTTCGTCCCGGCACTCGGCGGAGGGAGCGACATGCGCGTGCGAAAGCTGCTCGTGATCGGCGCGGCGGTGACCACACTCGTCAGCGGGATAGCGGCCCCGGCATCGGCCGTCGTCAGCGCGGTAAGCCTGGAGGGCGCCAAGAACTTCCGCGACATCGGCGGCTACCCCACGACCGACGGCCGCACAGTCCGCACCGGCGTCGTCTACCGATCCAACAAACTTTCCCACCTCACCGACGCGGATCTCCAGCGGCTCACCGCGTCGGACGTCTCGCTGGACGTCGACCTGCGCAACGTGCAGGAGCGCCACGACGAGCCGGACCGCGTACCCGCGGGGGCCCGCTACCAGGTGGCCGACGTCGTCTCGCTCGCGCACGGCCTGCGGTTCCACGACAACGCCGCCGTCACGCTGGTGAAGGCCATCGCGGCCGGGCTGCTCAACGGATCGGACAACCTGGGCCAGTCGATCGGCTACCCCTTCATGGTCGACTTCGTCGGCGCGGACCACGCGTTCGGCGACCTGCTGCGCGCCATCGCGGCGAACGGTTCCGGCGCCACCGTCTTCCACTGTTCGGCGGGCAAGGATCGCACCGGCTGGGGTACGGCGATCCTGCTGAGCCTGCTGGGCGTGCCGCGCGCGACCGTCGAGGCCGATTTCCTGCTCAGCAACGACAAGCTGGGCGACCCCGAGGCTGTCGAGCTGAGCTGGCTGCGCGCGGCTTTCGCCGAGGTCGATCACCTGTACGGCTCGATGGACGCCTACGCCCGTCAAGGCCTTCGCCTCGACGACGCGACCATCGACGCGCTGAAGGCCCGCCTGCTGGCCTGACCTCCGGCCGGACTCAGCGAGCCGCGAGCGCCCGGCGCACCTCCTCCGCGCCCAGCACCACGTGGGAGTGCAGGGAGCCGACCTCGTCGATCTCGATCTCGACCACGTCGCCGGGTCGCAGCCCGAGGTCGAGCCCCGGCACGACGGACGTGCCCGTGGAGAGCACCGCGCCGTCGGGGAAGTCGTTGTCGCGCCACAGGTATTCGACCAGCTCCGCCGGTTCGCGGTTGAGCTGCGAGGTGTTCGCTTCGCCGGCGAACACCTCGTGGCCGTCGCGGCGGATGCGCATGCGGAGCCCGAGCGACAGCGGGTCCGGTACCTCCCAGGCCGGGCGCACCCGGGCCGACACCGCGCACGAACCCGTGTAGATCTTGGCCTGCGGGAGGTACAGCGGGTTCTCGCCTTCGATGCTGCGGGAGCTGACGTCGTCGACGACCACGTACCCGGCGACCTCCCCGGTACTGGTCAGCAGCAGGCCGAGTTCCGGCTCCGGCACGTTGTTGGCGGAATCGGCGCGGACGGCGATCGGTTCGCCGTCGGTGACGACGCGCCACGCGGCCGACTTGAAGAACAGCTCCGGCCGCTCCGCGCGGTACACCCGCGCGTAGACGTCCTCGTCGGCGCTCTCCTCACGGCGGGCTTCCTCGGACCGCTGGTAGGTCACCCCGGCGGCCCACACCTCCATCCGGCCGTCCAGCGGCGGCAGCAGGCGCGCCCCGCCCACGGGTGCGCCGGCGGCCTCGGTCAGCTCGCGGATCTCCGCCACGGAGCGGCGCAGCAGGTCACCCATCGACGCCACCGCGAGCGGCCGCAGTTCCGCGTCGGCGAGCAGGCCGACGCGGACGCCGGTTCCGTCGGAGAATCGCACCAAGTGGCTCAAGCCGGACCTCCTGTCACCGGGTTTCGAAGACCCCGTAGCCCGCGACCGCGTGGGCGCGGACGCCGTCCATGTCGAGTTCCACGCCGATGCCGGGCGTGTCGGGGAGCGTGATGTAGCCGTCCTTGACGATCGAGCCGCTCCCGTCGGGGACGTGGACGTAGCTGTCCCACACCGCGCGCTCCTCCAGAGCGTGCCACTCCTGGACGAAGAAGTTGGGGATCGCCGCGCACTGGTGCGAAGTCGCCATCGTGCCCAGCGGCGTCGACACCAGGTGCGGGGCGAACGGGACGTAGTGCAGCTCCGCGAGGTTGGCGATCTTCTTCGCCTCGGCCAGGCCGCCGCACTTCGGGACGTCCGGCTCGATGAAGTCCACGGCGCCGCGTTCGAGCAGTTCGCGGAATCCCCAGCGCAGGTAGAGGTTTTCGCCCGCGCAGATCGGCGTGCGGGTCTGTTCGCGCACCCGCACCAGCGCGTCTACGTTCTCCGCCGGCAGCGGCTCCTCGAGCCACATCAGGTGGAACGGCTCGAGCTCCCACGAGATCCGGCACGCGCTCGGCACGTCGTAGCGGGCGTGCAGGTCGATGGCCAGGTCGACGTCCGGGCCGATCGCTTCCCGGACGGCGGCCACGCGCTCGACCATCGAGCGCAGCTCGGCGGCGTTGACGGTGTGGTTGAAAGCGTCGAACTTGGCCGGGTGGTGCAGGTCGTCGATGTCGAACTTGAGGGCGGTGAAGCCTTCGGCGACCATCCGCTGGGCCCGGTCGACGCAGCCGGCGACCGAACCCGCCGGGTCGTCGCCGTCGCCGCAGTCGGCGTAGAGGCGGACGCGGTCGCGGAACTTCCCGCCCAGCAGCCGGTACACGGGCTGACCCGCGGCCTTGCCCGCGAGGTCCCACAGCGCGAGCTCGATCCCGGACAGGGCGATCACGAACACCCCGCTCTGGGCGCCCGCGAACACCTTGCTGCGGCGCAGTTTCTCCCAGCACCGCTCGACGTTGCGCGGGTCCTCGCCGAGCAGAAGGGGTGTCAGGGACTCGATCATCCCGACGACGGCACCCGCGCCGGCGTCCGGATTGGCCTCGCCGAACCCGCTGAGGCCCTCGTCGGTGTCGATGCGCACCAGCGTGGCTTCGCCGTGGTAGGCGACCACCGCCGTCGTGATGTTCACGATCCGCATTGCTCTCCTGCCGCAGGGTCATGCAGATGAACGGGCTAACGTGAAGTGCAACTTGTCCGATAAGCTGATGACATGCAAAGGAGACAAGAGTCTCCGGACGCTGTCAAGGTCCGGACCCTCCCGGTGCAGGTGGCCGCCCACCTGACCCGCCGCATCGTCAGCGGCGGGTTCGAGGACGGCCGGGCTCCGTCCGAACTCGACATCGCCGGCGAGTTCGGGGTTTCTCGCGTGGTGGCGCGGGAAACGCTCAAGATCCTCGCCTCGCTCGACATCGTCGACGTCGCGCAGGGCCGCCGGGTCGTCGTGCGCCCCCGCGCGGAGTGGGACTACCTGAGCCCGTTGCTGATCGAGTGGCTGCCCACGGAGATCGTCGACGAGCTGCTGCAGGAACTGCACCAGATGCGCGCGCTGCTCGAACCCGAGCTGGCCGCGATGGCCGCGGCCGGCATCACCGACGAGACGCTGGCCCGGCTCGGGGACGAGGTCGAGCGCATGGCGGCGCTCGAGACCGATCCCGAGGCCTACCTCGAGGTCGACCACGAATTCCACATGGAGATCTGCCGGGCGGCCGACAACCGCATCCTCGACCGGATCATGTACTCCGCCCGCTGGCTCGGCACGGCCAGCCGGCGCCTGACCAACGAGGCACCGGCCGGCCTGCGCCGCGCCACCGCTCAGCACACGAAGATCTACGAGGCGCTCGTGGCGCGCGACCCGGAATCGGCCCGCGCGGCGATGCGCGAGCACCTGAACAACAACTTCTCCACGCTCGTCGCGGAGAAGGAACAGCGAAGCAAGCGGGCCGCCGAGCGGCGTTAGCAGACTGCACGACCGAGTTCCGGAACCGATGACGAGGACGGACAGGTATGGCGGCACCGGCTATCCCGCCGATCCGGCTGGGGCTGATCGGCACCGGGCTCGCGGTCGAGAAGCTGCACTGGCCGGCGTTGCGCACGCTCACCGACCGGTTCGCGCTCACCGCGTTCACGGACTCCTCCGCCGAGCAGGGCAGGAGGTTCGCCGCCTACAGCGGAACCGATCCGGCCCGCGCCACCGCCGACCGGGCCGCGTTGCTGGCCCGCGACGACGTCGACGCCGTGCTCATCTCGGTGCCGATCCCGCACCTGTACGAGGTGGCGCGAGACGCGCTCGCGGCGGGCAAGGACGTGTTCTGCGAGAAGCCGACCGGCGTCGACGCGGAGCAGGCGGAAGACTTCCTGGTGCTGGCGGCCGGGCACCCGGACCGCACCTTCATGGTGGGGGAGAACTACTTCTACCGCGACGACCTGCGCTACACCCGCGCGTTGCTCGACAGCGGCGCGATCGGCCGCCCGCACCTGATGGCGTGGCGGCACGCCGGGCAGTCGGTGCCCCGGCCGGGCGGGTTCACCAGCACGCCGTGGCGGCAGCGGCCGCAGTACCGCGGTGGGGTGCACCTCGATTTCGGCGTGCACCACATCGCCCAGATCCGGCTGCTCTGCGGCGACGTCGCCCGCGTGCACGGCGCCGTGCAGACGGCCAACAGCACGATCGACGGACCGTCGGACCTCACGCTCAACCTCGTCTTCACCGGAGGCGCCATCGGCAACTACACCGCGTCCTTCCCGGAAATCCCGGTGCCGCCCGAACCCAACGACATGCGGCTGTACGGCACCGAGGGCGTGCTCGTGCTCGCCGGATCCGACGCGGAACGCCGCGTGACGCGCAGCAGCTCCGACGCCACCACGCACACGACCGTCTTCCGCGGCATCGACAACGGCTACCGCGCGGAACTCGCCGACTTCGCCGACGCCGTGCAGTTCGGGCTGCGGCCGGTCGGCAGCGTCGCGCAGAGCGTCGCCAACGCGATGGTCGTCCAGCGGGCGCTCGACTCCGCGGAACAGGCGGCCGCCCTGACGCTCGACCCCGTGCCCGGCGCGGGCGCGGTGCCGCTGTGGCGGCCCCGCGGCTCGACCGGGCTGTTCGACGGGCTGCCAGGACAACGCAGCAGCAGTACGGCGTCCTTCGCCGCGTGAACGACCCGCAGCGCGGTACTCGCCGCGCTGTCCCGCCGGTTGCAACGTCGCCCGTCGGTACGAGGAGTTGTCATGGAAGAGAAAACTGACCTGTCGAGGCGCACGTTCCTCGGAGTGAGCGCGCTGGGCGTGCTCGGTCTCGCCGGGTGCGGGAGCGGTCCCGCACCCGCACCGCAAGTCGACGTCCAGGTGCCGCAGGCACTGCTCGACCAGGCGGCGCGGCTCCGCGGCGGGTCCGTGGGGATGTTGTCGCAGAAGCTGTACTCGGAGGCCGCCAACAAGGCGCTGGACAAGTCCCTGCAGGTGTTCGCGCAAGCCACCGGCACCACGATCCGCAACGACCTGGTCTCCGGCGACGCCGGTGACATGGTCGCGAAGATGGACGCCGAGGTGAAGGCGGGCACCAACCGCGACCTGGCCTTCTTGAGCGACCGCCGGTTCGTCGGCCAGCTCCACAACCTCGGCGCCCTCACCGACGTCACCGACGTGGTCGAGGAGATGAAAGCGCTTTACGGAGAGCCCGCGACCGAGGCGAACGACTACTGCGTGTTCGACGGGCGCTGGTTCGCGATCCCGTACCACTTCATCGCGTCCGGGATGTACCTGCGCAAGGACTGGTACCAGGAAAAGGGTCTTCCGCTCAAGCCCTACTACACGTGGGAAGAGCTGCGCGACAACGCGTTGGCGGTCTCGGACCCGGCGAAGCGGCGCTTCGGCTGGGGACTCACGGTGAACCGCTCGGGTGACGCCAACGGCTTCATCCAGAACGTCGTCAACACCTACGGCGGGGCGATCGCGGACAACACCGGCACGAAGGTGGTGTTCAACTCGCCGGAGACCGTCGCCGCCGTCACGTTCATCGGCGACATCTACACGAACCCGAAGTACCGGCCGATGCTGCCGCCCGGGATCGGCAGCTGGACCGATTCGAGCAACAACGAGAACTGGCTGGCCCAGATCCTCGGGCTCACGCTCAACCAGTTCAGCGTCTACGCCGATTCGAAGACCAAGAAGAACCCGGTCTACGCCAACACCCACGTGTTCAACGGGGCCACCGGGCCGGCGCTCGACCGGCCGCTGGCGTTCGGCGAGTCCAACTCGTTCGTCGTGTTCAAGGGGGCGAAGAACCCCGACCTCGCCAAGCTGGTCGCGAAGTTCATGGCCGGCGGGAGCGCGCTGCTCGGGGTCGCGAAGGAAGCACCGTGCCTGGTGAACCCGTCGTGGAGCAAAGTGTGGGACTCCGACCCGTACTACACGAGCGGTGACCCGGCCTACCCCGCGTTGCGGGAGCAGACCCGCGCGCAGCTCCCGGTGACCACCAAGACCGGGTACGCGTTCCCCCAGGCCCCGAGCCCCGGCGAGCAGGCCGCCCTCGCCGCCTACCTGCTGACCGACATGATGCAGTCGGTCATCCAGGGCACCCGGCCGGCCGACGCGGTCGCCGCGACGCACACCCGGATCGTCCAGATCTTCGAACAACAGGGCTACCGGCAATGACCACCCTGCGTCCGCGCCCGGCGCCGGCCCGCCCGGCGCCGGCCGCGTCGTCCTCGCTCACGCCGACGCAGCGGCGGCTCGGGCGCGACTGGCGCCTCGCCGCGGTGTTCATCGGGCCGACGCTGGTGCTCGTCGCCGGCCTGATCCTCGTCCCGATCGTCAGCTCGATCTTCACCAGCACCACCGAACGCCACGGCGCGGAAACGGTCTTCGTCGGGCTGGACAACTACACCGCCCTCGTCGGCGACGGCTTGTTCCACCAGGGCGTGCTCAATTCGTTCGTCTTCACCGCCTACGCCGAGATCTTCAAGGTGACCTTCGGGCTCATCGCGGCGTTGATGCTGCACCACATGCGCCGCGGCAAGGCACTGGTCGCCGCGGTGATCCTGCTGCCGTGGGTGATCCCGACGGTCGTCACGGCCTTCACCTGGCGCTCGCTGCTCGACCCGATCTTCGGCAGCGTCAACGTTCTGCTGACCGACTCCGGGATCGGCCCCGGCCTCGCCGCGATCGGGCTCGTCGACAAGTGGCCCGCGGAGTGGCTGTCCGATCCCGCGCTCGCGATGCCGGCGGTCATCCTGGTCAACGTCTGGAAGGGCATCCCGTTCTTCACGGTGACGTTCCTCGCCGGCCTCAAGGCCATCGACCACGGTCTCCACGAGGCGGCGATGGTGGACGGCGCGTCGCAGTGGCAGCGCTTCCTGCACATCACGCTGCCGGGGCTGCGTCCGGTCATGATCGTCACGGTGCTGCTGTCGTCGATCTGGACGTTCAACAACTTCGACCTGATCTGGCTGATGACCCAGGGCGGGCCGGGGGACGCGACCGCCCCGTACGTGATGGTGGCCTACTCCAAGGCGATCCAGCAGCTGCAGCTGGGCGCGGGCGCCGCGGTCACGCTGGTGATGCTGCCGGTCATCGCGATCCTCGTGGTGCTCCTCGTGCGGATGATGCGCCGCAGCGACCAGCCCGGCGCGGCCGACCTGGGACGCACGCGGCTGACTCCGGCGCAGCGCAAAGCTTTGCCGTGGGCGGTCGTCGTGGTCGCGCTGCTCCTGCTGGCCTGGGCGTCCCCGCACATCGTGTGGAAGGCCGCGCTCGTGCTCGGCGTGTTCGTGGTGCTGGCCGCGGCTCTCGGCCGGGTCGTCTCCGCGCTCGCCATCCGGGGCAACCGGGTGGCGGCCCGCCTGGTCGGCGGCGCCGGGTCGGGGCTCGCGCTCGTGGGTCTGCTCGGCTTCGTGCTCGCGCCGCTCTACTGGATGACGGTCACGGCCTTCAAGTCCGACGACCAGATCGTCGCGCGCACCGACGACCTCTGGCCGACCCCGTGGAGCACCGAGCAGTTCACCAACCTGTTCACCGGCCGCGCGTTCGGCACCTGGTACCTCAACACGATCCTGGTGTCGGTGGCGTCCACCGTGATCGCGCTGGTCTGCGCGGCGCTGGCCGGGTACGCGTTGGCACGGCTGAAGTTCCGGGGTTCGGAGAGCTTCACGGTGACGATCCTGCTCACCTACGTGATGCCGGGCGCGCTGCTGTTCATCCCGCTGTACCAGCTGATGAGCGGGATCGGGCTGAACGACTCGTTGTGGTCGCTGGTGCTCGCCTACCCGACGTTCACCCTGCCGTTCGCGACGTGGCTGCTCGTCGGCTACTTCAAGTCCATCCCGGCCGACCTCGAGGAGGCCGCGCTGGTCGACGGCTGCACGCGGTTCGGGGCGTTCCGCCGGATCGTGCTGCCGCTGGCCAAACCGGGCCTGCTCGCGGTCGCGCTGTTCACGCTCACCAACGCGTGGAACGAGTTCCTCTTCGCCTTCGTGTTCATCACCAAGGACGACTACAAGACGCTGCCCGTCGGCATGCAGTCGATGATCTTCGGCGACGTCGTGCCGCAGGGGCAGCTGGCCGCGGCCTCGCTGCTGATCAGCATCCCGGTCGTGCTCATGTACGGGTTCGGGCAGCGGTTCCTGACCGAAGGCCTCACCGCCGGGGCGGTGAAGGGGTGATCACGGAGGAGCACGTCGCGACGGCGTCGCGCCCGAGCGACCTGCGCATCACCGACCTGCGGGTGGCGAACCTGACCGGCGTGCCGTTCCGCTCGTCGCTCATCCGGATCGACACGAACCAGGGCCTCGTCGGCTACGGCGAGGTGCGCGACGGGGCCAGCGCCACCTACGCGCTCGTGCTCAAGAGCAGGCTCGTCGGCGAGAACCCCTGCAACGTCGACAAGATCTTCCGCAAGATCAAGCAGTTCGGGCACCACGGCCGCCAGGGCGGCGGGGTCTCCGGCGTCGAGATGGCGTTGATGGACCTGGCGGGCAAGGCGTACGGAGTGCCGGCGTACGCGCTGCTCGGCGGCCGGTTCCGGGACGAGATCCGGTGCTACGCGGACACGCCGTCGCTGCCGGACCCGCACGAGATGGGCGCCCGGCTGCTGGAGCGCAAGCGGCGCGGGTTCACGATGCTGAAGATGGACGTCGGCGTCGACCTGCTGTGGGACGTGCCGGGGGCGCTGATCGCGCCGCCGGGTGCCCGCGCGGACGACACGACGATGCACCCGTTCACCGGCATCCAGGTGACGGCCACGGGTGTCGATCACCTGGCGTCCTATGTGGACACAGTGCGGTCCGTCGTCGGCTACGACGTCGCGCTCGCCGCCGACCACTTCGGCCACATCGCCCTCGACTCGTGCATCCGGATCGGCCGCGCGCTGGAGCCGTTCACGCTGGCGTGGATCGAAGACCTGATCCCGTGGCAGCTGACCGACCAGTGGCGCCGGCTCACCGAGGCCGTCGCCGTCCCGACGTGCACGGGGGAGGACATCTACCTCTTGGAGGGTTTCCGGCCGCTGCTGGACGCGGGCGCCATCCGCGTCGTGCACCCCGATCCGGCGACGTCGGGCGGGATCGCGGAGACCAAGCGGCTCGGCGACTACGCGCAGGAGCGCGGGATCGCGATGGCGCTGCACCTGGCGGCGTCACCGATCGCGACGATGGCGTGCGTGCACCTGGCGGCCGCCACGGAGAACTTCCTCGTGCTCGAACACCACGCGGCCGACGTGGAGTTCTGGAGCGACCTCGTCACCGGCCCGCTGATCCGGGACGGCCACATCACGGTGCCGGACACACCGGGACTGGGCTTCGGCGACCTCGACGAGGAACTGGTGCGCCACCACCTCGACCCGCGCGCCCCGGTGTTCTTCGCCGAAACGACGCACTGGGACGCGGAGTCGAGCCACGACCGCCTGTGGAGCTAGGCGCGGCCCTGTTCGGCGCGCCACCGTTCGTACTCGGGCCGGGCCTCGTCCGACAGCGGGTAGTACCGCCGCAGGTCGCCGCCTTCGGCCAGCCGGATCCGGGAGAACTCCTCCCATTCCGCGTGCTCCTCGGCGTGCGCCACCAGAGCCGGGGCGAGCTTCACCGGCACCACGACAGCCCCGTCGTCGTCGGCGACCACGATGTCCCCCGGCTCGACGAGCGTGCCCCCGCAGGCCACCGGCACGTTGACGGCGACCGGCACGATGCCGGTCTGGGTGTGGAAGTTCGGGGTGGCGCCCCGGATCCACAGCCCGAGTCCGAGCTGCTTGGCCTCACCGGTGTCGCGCAGGCACCCGTCGACGACCACGCCGGCACCGCCGCGGCCCTTGAAGTAGGTCAGCATCATCTCGCCGAACACCCCGCTGCCCATGTCCCCGCGCGCGTCGACGACGATCATGTCGCCGGGCTGGGCGTGGTACATGACGTGCCGGTGCAGCTGCTTCTCCGGCTCTTCGTATTCCTCGACGGGGTAAAGGTCTTCCCGCTTCGGCAAGAACTGCAGCGTGAGCGCCGGCCCCGCGACGCGCACACCGGGCGTCACCGAAACGGGCCCGCTGATGAACGCGCTGCGAATCCCCATCCGGCTGAGCTCACCACTGGCGGTCGCGCTGCCGATCTTCGCGAGCGCCGCACTGAGCTCGGCGGGCGGGCGGACGATGTCGTGCGTCTCGACCACTTCGGTGGCTCCCTCGGATCCGCGCTGACTTCCGGTTCCAGCCTAGCCCGGCTTTGGCGTATCCGGCCCGTTTCGTTCGTGGCTGGTGGTCATCCGGTCCGGGGTGGCGACCCGTTCTGCGTGTGGCCGGCCGGCCACACGCAGAACTCGGTGCCGTCCGGATCCGCCAGCACGACGGTGCCGTCGTCACGGACGCCGAGCCGTGCGGCGCCGAGGGCGACCAGCGCGTCGACCGCCGCCCGCTGATCACCGTCCGCGGCGAGCAGTTCGAAACGCTGCCGGCCCGGCTCCGCCTTCGACGTCACGGGCGCGCCATCCCACACGTCCCAAGCGACTTTGGTGCCACCGCGCGGTGACTGGATCGCGGTCTGCTCGCCCCGGTCCCACACCAGGGGCCAGCCCAGCGCCGCGCCCCAGAACAGGCCGGCCTGCCGAGTGCCGGCACAGGTGAGCTCACCCAGCGGCCCGCACCCGGCGAGGTAGCCGTTATCGGGCTCGATCACGCAGAATTCGTAGCCCGCCGGATCGGCCAGGACGACGTGCCCCTCCTCCGGCCGCTGCCCGACATCGACGTGACGGCCGCCGAGCCCGACCGCGGTGGCCACGGTGCGCCGCTGGTGGTCGAGGTCGGCACTGGTCAGGTGCAGGTGCATCCGGTTCGCCCCGAGCCGCCCACCGCGGCCCGGCACGAACCGCAGGCCCAGCTGGGTGTCCCCGCCCGGCAGCAGCACACCGCCGGCATCGCCGACGACTTCCCGGCCGAGCAGGCCGGCCCAGAACCGGGCCGGCACAGCGGGGTCGTCCGCCTCGAAGGTCACCGCCAGCAGTCGCGAACGCACGAGCGGAACGTAGACACCGCCCTCGTGGAGCGGCAAGCCAATATGGAACCGGGGAAACCCGATCGCTGGGTCGAGAGCCGGGAGGGGCTGCGGCGTGGACCGGCGCATACACGATCCGGTAACCATCAGTCGTCGGGCGAACCACTCAGCCGCTTCGTCGGGTCCTCATGCGGCCGCGGCTGCCTGGCATCCACCGCCGGGTCAAGACCCGTGCCATCCTGCTCAGGCGGATCGTTGCCGTCCGAAGTCCCGGAGCCGATGCGCGCGGGGAGCGCCTCATCCATCGGCACAACGGTCGAAGCCCTCGCCCTGCTGCGCTTGGACTCCTCGATCCACTCGCCGACCTTCGAGCCGCAACCCGAAAGGTCTTCCCGAAGACCATCGAGGTCGTCGAGTGCGCTCAAGAACGGCAGGTGCCATGTCCCGAAAAGCGCGAGGGCCAGTAGAACCGCCGCGATGGTGAACCCGGTTACCGTCGAATGCTTGTGGCCGGCGGAGCTGGGTGCCCATTTCAAGGACTCCGCTCCGGCCAAATAGTCCCGAACCCGCCGTTCCACCGCTGATTTCGTACCTGCAACGGTGCGGGAGAGCCGGACTCCGTAGAGGCCATGCTGTCGCGAGGCCAAGGAAGGTACATCCGTCACCTGACGGATGTACGTGTGTCTGTCTGTTTTCCCTCGGCTAAGGCTCCTCGCAATGACCGCCACCGTCAGCTCAGCCGCGTGGACCAGCCGAGCACCGTCGCCCTGCACCCGAGACATGCACACCAGCCCTGTCGCCGGCGTCCACATCACAAACGTCCTCAATTCGGCACGCGCGCACGATCGCCAGGGCAGGCCACTCGCCGTCGGGTTGAACCGGAACACGCGGGCGTAGGCTTTCGGGGTGCGGATCGGCGAACTGTCCCAGCGCACGGGCGTCAGCCCGCGCTCACTGCGGTACTACGAAGACCAGGGCCTGCTGACCAGCGCCCGCTCCGAAGCGGGACAGCGCCACTACGCCGACACCGCGGTCCAGCGCGTCACGCTCATCCGCCGGCTGTTCGACGCGGGCATGTCCAGCCGCGTCATCGCCACCGTGCTGCCCTGCGTGGACGTCCCTGACGATCTGGATGTCGCCGAAGAGACGTTCGCGGCGATGATCCGCGAGCGCGACCGGATCGACGCCGACATCGCGCACCTGGTCGAGACCCGAAAAGCGCTCGACGTGCTGATCAAGGCCAACAGCCGGCACCGGGCACAACTGGCGCTGTGACCCGCGCCTCAGCCGGTTGCCCCTCACACCGGTGTCAGCGGTGAGGATGGCGACAGCGCCCGGAAGCACCGGGCCGGTCGGGCGAGAGGTGGCAGAAAATGGGGCAGGCGTGGGGTTTCGGCAGCTACGGCGGGCCCGAGGTGCACGAGTTCTTCGACCGGCCCGATCCCGCCCCCGGCCGCGGTGAGGTGCTGATCCGGGTCGACGTCGCCGGCGTGAACCCCCTGGACCACCTCCTGCGCTCGGGCCTGGTCCCCGGGCTCGACGGCGGGCGTCCGTTCCCCCGCGTGCTGGGCATGGAGGCGGCGGGAACCGTTCTCGCGCTGGGCGAGGACGTCGACGGGCTCGAGGTGGGTGACGCGGTCTTCGGTTTCGCGCTCACCGGCGGCGGCACCTACGCCGAGACGACGGTGCTGTCCGCGCCCAACACCGCGCGCATCCCGGCGGGGCTGTCCGCGACCGTGGCCGCGACGCTGCCGGTGGCCGGGACGACCGCGGTGGACGCGCTCGACCAGCTCGGCCTCCCGGCCGGCGCCACCATCCTCGTCAACGGCGTCGGGGGCGGGGTCGGCCTCGCCGTCGCCCGGCTGGCCGTCGCGCGTGAGCTGCGGGTGATCGGCACCGGGAGCACCGCCAAGCGCGAGCACGCCGAGGCCGTCGGCGTGCGGTTCGTCGACTACACCGCCGGGGACGTCGTCGCCGCGGCCCGCGAGCTGGTTCCGGACGGCTTCGACGGGATCGTCGACCTGGCCGGAGGCACCTCGCTGCGGACGGTCGCCCCGCTGGCCCGGGAGCCCCGCACCGTCATCTCGGTGGGCGATATGTCCGTGTCGGAGCTGGGCGGGCGTTTCGTCGAGCGTCGCCTCGACCGGGAAAGCCTGGAGCGGTCCGCCCGGCTGGCCCTGGATGGGGTCCTCGCACCCGTGATCACCGCGGTCCACCCGTTTTCCGACACCCCGGCCGCGCTCGCCACCGTCGAAAACGGTCACGCCGCGGGGAAGGTCGTCATCAAGGTGGCCTGAGGCGGGCCGCCTCCCGCGTTCCGGGGAGACGGCCCATCGAAATCAACCGCGAGCGGCGGCCGGCGGCATCAGCTTCGGGTATTCCTTCTGGAACTTCTCGATCATCGTGGCGGTCGGGACGACCCGGTTCGGGTTGCCCTGGCTCGTCGCCTGCTTCTCGCCCCACGCGCCGGCGGCCTTGCGCTGGTCGGGGGTGCCGTGGCTGTGGAAGCAGTCCCCGATGGAGGCGTCCAGGTAGGTCACCTCCTGCTGGGTGCGGGCGTCCCACGCGAAGCCCTTGGCGTGCGCGACGAAGTAGCCGCCGTAGGCGTCGGGGCCCATCTCGGAGGACTCGTTGCGCGGGTGGTTGTCGTGGGCGAAGTCGACCTGGTGGCCGTACTCGTGGCCGACCACGGACTCGACCGAGACGTCGTCGAACCCGAGGAAGTCGACGGTGTCGAGCAGGCCGTCACCGAGCGCCACGCGCTTGCCGCCGAGGCTGTCGGCCGGGGCGGAGAACGCGTTGAGGGTGATCAGCGGGTTGCGCCCGCCCTGCATCGCGGGCACTTCGTAGAGCACCTTGGTGGCGAGCGCGGCGGCGGCCTTCACCTTCGCCGGCGCGAGACCGAGGCTGAAGGTCTGCGCCATCTTCGCCTGGCTGCCGAGATCGGTGCCCTTCCAGGCGACGAGCTGGATGTTCCAGCTCTCGATGTCCCAGAAGCCGCGCAGCTTGTCGATCGTGGCGGTGGCGCGCGGGGTGTACTGGCCGTCGGTGCCGAAGACCTGCGGGGTCTTGTCGGACGCGACGCCCTGGACGTAGAGCTGGCTGAGCGCCGACAGTGCGTCGAGTGCCTGGCTCTCGAGCGGGGTGAGCTGCGAGGCGAGCTTGTTCGCGTAGGTCAGCAGCGAACCCTCGGTGCAGCCCGGGATCGGGCCCTGCGCGGCCTGGCGCTGGGGGCCGACGTGCGGGATGGGCGACTCGATGAGCCGGTCGACGCCGCTCAGCGCGCTCGCGGGCAGGCCGTTGTAGAGGTCGACGACGTCCTGGTACAGCTGCGCGACGTCCTGCTCGACGGTGGCCGGCGCGGCCGCGGCGGGAACGGCCGTGGCGAGCGCCAAAGCCGCCGCGGTGCCCGCTGCCGCCAACGTCCGGCTGAAGAATCTGGTCCGGTTCGGCAAGGTGGTTCCCCTCTTCTGCTCCGGTTCAAGATCACCAAGCACCGCCACAGTAGGGCGGTGGTTGGCGGCGAAACCGGCGCCAGGAAGAGAACCCCGAAATGGCTCACGTCTTTCGGAGGGTTTTCACCGTGCGGACATCGGCCGAAAGTACTAGGAGTTTCAGGTGGCGGTGGTCCGGTGCCCGGCCGCGTAGTGGGCGGTCCCGATCGCCCCCGCGACCGCGAGCACGAACCCCGCGGCGGCCGCGGCGGTGAAGCCACTGCGGACGCGGTCGTCCAGCAGCACCACCCCGATCAGCGAAGAGACCGCGGTGTTGGTGGTGAACATGATGGCGGTGACCGCGGTGGCGCGCCCGCGTTGCAGGGCCATCGCGAACGCGACGGCCGCCGCGAGCCCGTTGGCGATCATCGACCAGATCGCCGGCTCCAGGACGAGCCGCCAAGCCGGCCCCGACGCGTCGAGCGTCCGCGCCGAGATCCCGACGGCGCTGAACCCCAGCCCGGCGCAGAACCCCAGCACGATCGGCGCCCAGCGCCCGTCGGCGCGCTGCGCGACGAAGGCGATGGCCGCGATCACCCCCGCACCCGCCACGAGCAGCAGCTTCCAGGTGGACGGCAGCGGCTGCGCGGGACTCGGATCGGCGGACAGCCCGAGCAGCACCAGCCCCGTCGCCCCCACACCGAGAGTGGCCCACCCGGCCCCGGCCAGCCGAACACCGAGGACGGCGGAGATCGTGGCGGTGACCCCGACGCTGAACGCGAGCACGGACTGCACGAGAAAGAGCGGCAGCCGATGCAGCGCGGCGGCGGCGAAGACGAACCCGAGCAGGTCAACTCCGACCCCGAGGAAGTAGAGCGGCTGCCGCCGCAGCGCGACGAGGTCCTGGGGCGAGCCACCGAAGGCCCCGGCCCGCCGCACACCGGCGGACTCCAGAATGGACCCACTGCCCGACGCGACAGCGGCCAGCACGGCGAGGACGTATCCGAGGATCACGACAGGAGTCTGTCAGCCCGCACGGGGTCGGCTTCACCTCGGCAGCCACTTCGGACGGACGATCGTTCAGCCGACGTCACCAAGGCGACCGAGTCGATGCGGGTCGCGGAGGAATTGCTGATCGCCGGCTACCGGGGCATCCCCCTCATCGGCACCCTCCGACCAGCGGCCGGCTCCTCGCCGTGCGACCACGTGCGCCATCAGGGACTCGAAACCCAAACCCGCTGGTCAAGTGGGCCTTTTGGCTGGTCGGCGCGGCTTTGGTGGGCCCGGCGCCCGCCCAGGAGCGAGTGCCGGGTCCACTCCGGTCGGCCTTGTGGGCCGGTCAGCTTCCCGCTGGAACGGTCCCCGCCTGGTCGGTGATGGCGGTGCGGACCGAACTGTAGGCGGACACGGTGTTGGCTTTGATGCCTTCGATCCCCGCGTCGCCTCCCGGCGTCAACTGGGTCGTCCGTTCCCCGATGAACTCGCCGGTGTCGCAATCGACGATGATCTCGTAGAGATAGCCACCGTCCGGGGGTGTGACACCGAGGGCGACGCCCTTGCGGCCGTCCAGGTTCGCCACCTGCGCGGTGATCTTCAGCCCGGGGATCTTGGCCACCGCGCGGTACACCGCTTCCTTGAGATCGGCGGGTACGACACCGGTCTTCAGCAGATCGGACGCGAGTCTCAGCACACCTCCGCCGCGGGGCTTGTTCACCAGATAGGGATCTTTGAGCATGAGGTCGTAGAGCTGTTGCGGGTCACGGGGCAAGTCGGCCAGCTGCTGTTCGGTGGGTGCGCCCCATTTGTCGGCGCCCCGGCCGGCGAAGATCAACGCTTTCTCGGGGAACTGGCCACCCCGCGCGCGCCACTCACCGGACTGACGGATTTCGTTCACGTTCTGGCCCTCGGTGGTGGTGGCGGTTTGCTCGTTGCCCACCAGCCACTGCTTGTTCCCCGTCTGCCCGATCTTGAGCAGCCATTCACTGTCGAAGTCACTCGGCTGCCAGGTCTGCCTCAGCTCTTCGGCGAGGAAAGCGAACTGGCGCTCTTTGCTGGCGACCAGGTACCAGCCGCGGGTCTCGGTGTACCGGAATTTCCCTGCGGGAATGGGCGCCTCGCCCGTGACGTGGATCATGTCGGCCGCTTTGCCCAGCGCCTGCTGCACCGACGCGAATTTCACCGCCGGCACCGACGACGTCGACTGGGCCGAGGGGCCACCGTGGTCTCCGCCGGTGCTCGCCACGGTGCCGCCGACGGCAACGACCACTACCGCGGCGGCCGCCGCGCTGAGCCACCAGCGCCGTCCGGCGGGGAGCCCTGGCTTTCGGGTCGGCTCGGTCACCGGGTCGGTGTCGGCCACCAGGGTGTCCCTGCCTTCGAGTGAGCGCACTGCGTTCAACAGTGTGTTTCGTGCCTCGGCCAGGGGCTGCCGGTTGGCGAGTTCGCCGGGGCGCATCAAGATCAGCCCTTCGTCCAGCTCTTCGTCCGTCCACAAGCGGTGGACGTTGTCCTCAGTCATCGGCCTGTACTCCTTCCTCATCGCGCGCGGAGCTGGATGCCGCGGACGCCTTCAGCAAGCGCCGGGTCCGGTGCAAGCGGGAGCGCACGGTGCCGGCGGGAACACCGAGCGCCTCGCCGATCTCGGTCGGCGTCAGTTCTGCCCAACTGGTCAGCAGCAGCACGTCCAGATCGTTCGGCGAGAGTTCCGCCAACGCCCTGGCCAGGTGCTGCACCCGGGTCTGCGCGTCGATCCGTTCGGCCACCCGATCGGCATGCCCGTGCACAACCCGCCTGCTGTGCTCGTGCGCGGCCAGGTGCAACTGCCTGCGTTGGGCAGCGACCTCGTTGCGGACCTCCGTGCGCAGTAGGTTCGTCGCGATACCGAACAGCCAGGACCGGGCGCTTCCTCGCTCGGCGTCGTAGCGGTCGCGCTGCTGCAACGCGATCAGGAACGTCTCGCTGAGCAGGTCACCGGCAACGTCGACACCGATCCTCCCGACCAGATAGCGGTGCAGGACCGCGGCGTGCTCGTCGAACAGACGCCGGAAAGTCTCCTCGAGATCACCGCGACGCAGGTCAGGCCGATCACCACCGCTTGCCGGAGTTGATTGCCGCGTCATAGTCACAACAAGTATTGGGCTTGCGCGGCGGTAGCGTTGCACGCGAACGGAGGAGTCATCCGGTCGCCGACTCGGGCTGCGGTGCCGGAAGGGTGCGCGCTCGCGAACCGATCTCGACCACCCAAGCAGAGTGCGTCGATCCGCCCACGTGCAAGAAGAACTGCTCCAGCTCGGGCCTCGTCGGCGCCTCGGCGAACGTCCAGTACGCCTCGGCCTGTTCATCGACCACTGTGCCGATGTTCCCCGAGACCGTTCTCCGGCGCACTGGACCGGTACGGACTGGTCAGCAGCAGCACCGTCAGCGCGAGGCAGCCCGCGCCGATCACCCCCGCCACGGCCGGCACCGGGCCGAGCTCGTCGCGCGGTGTCACGCCGGGGCCGCGGGCGTCGGGCGGGACGACGGCGGCGGGCCTGCCGCTGCCGCCCTCCTCGGAGAGCACGGCGGTCACCGCGGACAGCGGGTTCACCGTGCCCCAGGGCAGCGCCGGGTCCGGCAGTTGCGCGGCCGGATGCGTCGCGGTGGCAGGCAGCCGGTGCTTGACCTGGGCGGCGCTCAGCGTGGGGCGGTAGGCGCGCACGAGCGCGGCGGCGTGCCGGTCTGGGTTGCGCCGCTGGTGGCGCCTGCGGTGGATGGTTGGAGCGTCGCTGACGGTGACTCATCAGATCTAGGAGCGGGACGGTCGGGCGGTGATCTGTTTACCGAAGTCCACGGCCAGCGGCCGCACTGGAGCCCGAGTTACGTGTCGCACCCGTTCCGACGACTGATCGTCAAGGCTGATCTGCCACCTGTGCGGTTCCACGACCTGCGCCACGGCGCGGCGACGCTGTCCCTGGCCGCGGGCAACGACCTGAAGGCCGTGCAGGTACTGCTCGGTCACACCAGCGTGCTCCCGTCGCTGGCTCAGGCTTGTGCGGAGACAACCGCGAGCTTGGTTCGCCGCGCCGGCTACGACCGGAGACGGAAGATCTGCAGGTCAGGTGCGAGATCTATCCGGCAACGGCGACGTCGAGCGGTCGAGCGCGGCCCGCGCTGGCAGGACTCTGGGCCGGACCCACAGCGGCCCCAGCTCGGACCCACAGAACAACAAAGCCCACCGACGGCGACCCCGAATTTACCGGGAAACCATTGGTGGGCTTTGCTTTCCGACTGTGCGCCATCAGGGACTCGAACCCCGAACCCGCTGGTTAAGAGTCGCGATCTTGACGTGTCGGGCGGTATCGAGTGATGCCAGGCAAGGTCGTTTCCTCGGTCGGCGGGTCGTGGACGTGTCGGCCTGTGTCGGGGTCGGCCGTCGCGGCCGTGCGCTCTCGGGCTCCCCTCGGGCTCGCAAATATCGGATCGTGGCAGCCGGTCCAAGCGTGTGGTGACCGGCTCGTCAAGGGGCGGTGGCTACCGCTGGGGCAGGTGGCTGAGTCGGGAGGTGCCGGGGTCGAGCCGTGGCGGGGCTCCGACAGGGACTTGCCCAAGGCCTTGCTCTGTCTCTCCAGCGCTGGTGGACCGGGCTGGCCGTCTCAGCTCGGTGTACGTCTCGTGCCGCCGTGGCCGCGAGTGTATTTCGATTCTGTGCTGGTGCGGTCCTACGGACTCGGTGGCAGGTCGCTGCTGGGCGAAGGTCGGCGGCGCGGCTTAGCGTTCGGAGCCGGCACCTGCTTCGCCCTGGTGGTGAACATCGGCTCGGCGCCGCTGCTGAGCGTGCCTTGGAGTACGGGCTGTCGAGACCGGCTCCGAGACTCGTATCGGCGATGGTGAGACCGACGAGCAAGCTCCAGATGATCGAGCCAGGCGATGAGACAGCTGAGGTTGTACACCTGACCTCGGTCTCGCACCTGGAGCGTGGCCGGCTCTGTTCGTGTGGCGCCTAGCGCGCCGTACGCCGACGACGACTCGTTGGCTGTTCGACTGGCGATCTGCAAAGCCTTGACGATCCTCCAGGTCAGGATTCCGGCGTCGATCACAGTCCCGGACATGGCCACCACCGAGACGATCGACATCCGCCGGTGACTGGACGCGGCGACGCTGCTTGGGGGAGGTGAAGTCGAACGGCTGTGGACGGTGCTGCCTTTGACTGTTCAGGACGCCACGGCGGACCTCCGCCTACCGGTCGTGTTCCGGGTCACCCGCGAATTGACAGTTCTGGTGGCCGGCCGTCAATGGACCGTCGGCTACGTCATCAGCACGCCGAAGCCGCTTCGTTTAGCTCGATTGGATCGGATGGGGGACGCGTCGTTCTCGCGCCCGGCACGAACGCCCGGGTACGAGTGACGCTGGCGGTTGATGCCGCCGCGCAAGTGCGAGCACGGTCGGGGGAGGTCCAGTTCGCCCGCCTCGCTCCTGAAGCATGATCGGTCGTTACACAGGAGACCGTCTGACGATGGCTTTTGACCTGAATTTCGCTCATCAGCCTGCGAACTTCTCGACGTAGTCGCCTTCGACCCCGAGGGCGCGCACGAACCGGTACATCAAGCGTTTGGTCACGGCACCGGGCCGCTCTCGCAGTTCCCCGGTGACCGCGGTTGTTCCCGCGACGTGGTCCGTGCCGCTGTATCGAGTTACGGCGTCGATGTCCACAAAGGACGTACGTGTCGCCTTGGCCGAGGCAACGCCTGCCATGTTGGTCACGCCCACTACGAATTGCCACTGTCCGCCGTAGCCGAATCGGGAACCAACAGTGCCGGCCAAGGATATCATGCCTTCGACCAACCCCACTACGTCATTGTCCCACACCAAAAGAGGTGACCGGAGTCGAAGTTCCGCACAGTGACGAATCCGGTGGCGAACAAGGCCATCGAACCGTCGTCGGAAAGCTCGACATCGAGACGCGTCCCGCCGTTGTGGCTGCGACGCGATGGATTGATCCGGCGGGCGGTTATTTCGTAGGAGTGCCAGCCGCGGCCGGTGGCCCGGGGTTCGTTTCCGTACAGGGCACTTCTCCAGCCCGGGGTCGCGTCGGCGAAGGCCTTGTGCACGATCGGCGTCAGCTCGTCGGTCGCCAGGTGCGCAGTCAGTAGCTCCGGAGGGCCGGCGAGGGGAGTGGCCACGACGTAGCAGCGTGCTCCTTCCGATGCTCCCTCGGGGGCCGGGTCCCTGGCGATCTCGGCCTCGATGACCTGCTCGGCGGTTCGCTGCCTTGTCGAGCGAGCGGAGAACAGCCGCATGACCTCCGGGTCGGAGAGGTAGTGTTTGGTTTTGTCCCCTCGGCCGAGGTACCTGCCGTCGACCATGTGGGGTGCCAACGGACTGGGCGGCACGAGCCTGGCGAAGGCCCGGGTGGTCATCGCCGAGCACGACGAACTGGGTGCACTCGACGGATGGCTCCGGCAGGCCCATCCCGAACTCGCCGACCGGATCGCCGAAGCAGGCGGTTCGGACTGGCCGCTCAGGCTTGCATCCATCGAGCAAGTCTGGGCCTGGGCGGCGGCGGAGCGGTTCGTCCGGGGCCGGCACGAAGAGGCCCGGGACACCCAGCGGGAGGCCGACCTCGAGGCCGCGAAACACCGGCTTCGCACGACCACCGCGGAACTTGCCACCGAGCAGGCGTGGCACCGCTGCCTGGCGACGATGAACGACGGTGCGAGCCGCGCGCTCAAGAGTTACGAGTTCTTCGCCAAGCGCCAGGGAGGCGGCCGAGGTCCGACCTCCGTGCACTACCGGGCGGCGGCTCGGTCGGCGATCGCAGTGGCCAAGACCGAGGTCCCGGCGTGGGTGATGCCGATCGAAAAGGTGGCCGAACTGTTCCCGGCCAGGCAGCACACCTTCGACGTCGTGATCGTCGACGAGGCCAGTCAAGCCGCGCCCACGGCGTTGTTCCTGCTCTGGCTGGCCCCGAGGATCATCGCGGTCGGCGACGACAAGCAGTGCACGCCGACCGGCAACCAGCACGACCACGCGAAGATGCTCGACCGGTTGCGGACCGAGTTCCCCGAGCTTCCCGCGCACGTCCTGAACTTCCTCGCGCCCAATGGGAACCTCTACAACATCCTCGGCAGCGCGTTCCCCGCGACCGTCCGGTTGCAGGAGCACTTCCGGTGCATGCCCGAGATCATCTCGTTTTCGTCCAAGGAGTACTACCAGGGAACACTGGTTCCGTTGCGGCCGCACGGCTTCGACCGCTTGGACCCCATACGAGTCGACTACGTTCCGGACGCCTTTACGACCGGCCAAGGCGACGACCTGATCAACCGCGCAGAAGCCGAGCGCGTCGCCGATCTCGTTACCGCCTGTGCGGGAGATCCGGCATACACCACACGGACGTTCGGGGTCATCGCTCTGCAAGGCAGCAAGCAGCGGAAACTGATCGAACGCCTCATCGCCGAGCGGCTGTCGGAGGAGGAGGTGGACCGGCGGGAGATCGTGGTCGGCGACGCCTCCGACTTCCAGGGCGACGAACGCCATGTCATGTTCGTCTGCACGGTGGTGGCGGGAAAGACGAAGCAGTACCCGAACAGCCTGCCCTTCGCGCAGCGGCTCAACGTGGCCGTCAGCCGTGCGATGGACCAGATGTGGCTGGTGACATCCCTGTCCGACGGCGATCTGACTCCGGAAGACCAGCGGTACCGGATGATCAGCCACTACATGGGCTTCGAGAACCCCGGTGCAGAGGCACCGGAAGTGGCGTCCCTTTCCTCGACGACCTTGTGCGATCCCTTCGAGTCGTTGTTCGTCCAGCAGGTCTACCGCTTGATCCGGCTGCGGGGGTTCCACGCCGACCCGATGACCCGGTTCGGGGAACGCACGGTCCACGTGGTCGTGCGCGGGAGCGGAACCTCGGTCGCGGTGATGTGCGACGAACACCTGGGGCTGCCCGCGGAGCGGAGGCACGCGGACGACGAAGCCCTCCGTGACATGCGGCGAGCGGGCTGGCCCTTCTGCCGGATTTCGCACAGCCAATTCCTCCTGGACGAGGAACTGGCTCTCGAACCACTGTGGAAAGTGCTCGCCGAATCCGGGGTGCACGGAGAGGAGAACGCCCAGTGGAGCCGCTCGACGAGCGAACGCTGACCGCCGTGGCCGCGTTGATCTGCGGTGACGACAGCCAGTACTACCGCCGCTCCAAGGATCTGGTCGAATTTTTCCGGCGGGCGGGATGGGCTGTCCCGGACGATCTCGGCGGCGCCAGCCGTCGGCTGTGGACCGTGGGTGTGCTGCGGGATCACCGGGGCGACACCGAAGGCGTGGCGCGCGTTCTCCTCCGGTTGGCGGATCGCCGCGAGTACCCGGCCGATGACGACACGGCCGACGAGGTCCGTCGGCGCCTCAACCGGCTGCTCGCCGCAGAGAACCTGCACGTGGCTTACGGAGAGGACAGACGTCCTCGACTGTGCCAGGGGTTGGATGCCGCACCGGTAGCCGACGAGCTGCGCAGCAAAAAACTGCTGTACTCGCTCGAGGACATCGTCACCGACGCGAGCCTGTTGCCGTTGCTCGTGCAGCGGATCGACGAGTTCGAGACCTGCCGCGCGAGTGGTTGCCACCTCGCGGCGATGATCCTCATGGGCAGCCTCATGGAGGGGCTGCTCCTCGACGCCGCCGAATCCCGGCCGGTTCCGGACGAGATCTGGGCGGAACCGGCCTTCCGGCAGAAGCGCATTCGCAAGCCGGACTCGAGCCGCGACTGGACGCTGCACGCCCTGATCCACGTGGCGTACCGGCTTTCGTGGATCGACGTCGACGCGTACAAGATCGTCGAGGCGTTGCGGTACTTCCGGAACCTCGTTCACGCCAACGAGCAGCGCGCGGTCATCGGGGACGTTCCCGATGCCGACACGGTCGACATGTACTGGCCTGCCGTCATCGGGGCCATCAACGACCTCGGCCGGACCAGGCCGGGTCGTGGCGGGGCGGGCACGCGTCGTAACCCCGGCGGCGAGAACCCGTGGCGAAAGGCAGGAGGCGCCGGGAGCCGCTGATGATGGCCGGCCTGCCGGACAATCGACGAGCCTCACCTTCCGGATGTGCGACATCGTCAAATGGCACGTTACGCCGTGACGGCGACGAGGCCCATACCCGATGTTGCTCGCGTCTGCGGGAACAGCGGACAAGGCCACTGGAGGTGGCGTTCAGCGAGGTGCGTGTTGGATGGGCAGGATCCGGCTGGTCCTCTCGCCGGGTACGGCGATGTTGATCGGATCGGGTTCATCCGGTGGGAAGTCGGGCAGGGCGATCCAGTGGTGTTCGGCGAGCTCATATGCGGTGATGGGGGGTCGCGGTGGAATGTGCAAGCCGAGCAGGAGGTGTCGGCGCGCCACGGGAAGTGCGGTGTCGTCGGCGATCAAGTGGACTTTGAGGTCGCGCGCGGTGTTGACGAGGGCCTTGACGATGGCCCGCTCGGCGTCGACGCGGTCGAGGTCGCGGTCGTCGAGTTTGGCCAGGACGTCGGCGGGGATCACCGCGAACTTCCATCGGTGGCGCGTGAGCACGGCGAGTGGCGTGTGGATGTCGCCGTAGGCGGTGAGAGCGAGGTGCACGCCGATGTCCCCGAGCCGGTGCAGATGTTCGTCGATGCCGATGACGGAGGCGAAGGCCGCGGCGGGAATACCGAGAACCAGCTGCGACGGTGGTACCGGCCCGGCATGCAAGGTCGCGGCGAGCCGGTCGTCGAGGTATCGGTCGCGCAGGATCTGCTCGGGGAGATCGAGCAGCACGTGTGGAGTCGTGTGACGCCGACTTGTCCGCCACAGAGCGAGGTCGCGGCACAATGCGGGCAGCATGTGGTCGATGACCTCATGGGTGAGACCGGTGGCGCCGGCGAGGTCGTCGAGCTCGGCAAAGGTGTGTTCAGTGCCGTCGGTGTCTATCCAGGCCGGCACTGCGTGCGCGCCTGCGACACCGGGTTTGTCGAGGCTTTGGATGTCGCGGTAGAGCATTACGAACCGGCCGGCAGCCAGGGCGGCGCGAGCGCGTGTCAGCAGTGCGGCCCGGTCGGCGATGTTGCCCGGCTCCTCCTCGCCCATCATGCCGGGGGTTTCCCACGTCAGCATGGGGGGAGCAGGAAGGCCGGCTCGAGCGGTCCGAATCGCCGCGTTCGCACCACCGGAGCGCTGGGGTTCGACCGAAGCAAGTGCCAGGTGCGGCCGGATCAAGGCATACCGCTCGCCGAGTGGTACAGGCTCGGCCATTGCGTCGCCGAAGCGCGACAACCAGCGCCGGAACCCGGCGCTGTGGTGCCGCTCGTTGACCAGGACGATCAGGTCGTGCCCGCGTCCGCCGACCTCGGCGCGCCAGGAGTGTCCCAGCGTGGCTTCGATCCGGTCGGTGATTGCGGCGCGCAGCGCGTCGAGCTCGGTAACGGCCAGCAGTCGGGTGGACGTGCGGTTCGGCAGGCGGATCACTACGAGGAGCTTCGCGCCCGGGGCGGCTCGGGCAGCGTCGACTTTGGCCAGAAAATCGATGTCGACCTCGTCCATGGTGGCCCCGGCCGCGGCGGAGCCGTGTGTGTGGAGTACGAGGGGAAGCCCTGCGGGATCGAAGTGGGCGTACCGCCCGGTGGCGAGATCGCGTTCCGCGGCGGCGTAGAGCACGTCGTTCTCGGTCGGCGCGGGCACCGGGTTCGCGTCGCGCGTGTCGCCGAACAGCCGACGCTGCAGATGATGTCCCGCGTTGTGGCGTAAGTGATCGGACATGCTCAACGGGCTGCTCCTCCCGGTGCCGGGTCGTCACCCGGGCCGCTCGTGCGTGGATTCCGGTTGCCGCGGGCGCGCCAATCGGTCAACCTCTTGCGTCCGTTGCTCCGGTTACGGCGGATCGAGTCCGGACTGCCGCCGAGCCGGTCGCTGACTTCGGTGGTCGAGTAGCCGAAGACCTGTAGCAGGACGGTGGCGAATTCGCGGGCGGGCAGTTCCTCGGCCGCGTACTGCAATGTCTCGCGCAATTCGAGGTGTTTCTCCGTGTCCACTGTGGAACTCCACAGTGGGACGGCGTACTCGCCGAGTTCGTCGGGCGACTCGCGGGAACGGCGCAAGACGTCCAGCGCGAGGTTCTTCGCGATCGCCAACGCCCATGCTTCCCGGGACTTGACCGGCCGTCTCCAAGTCAGCCACACGCGGACGAGCGCCTCGTCGGCGACGAGCACGTAATCCTCTTGCGGAATGGTCCGGGCGAGATGCCAAAGGAGTGTTCCGCGGTAGTCGCGAAAGAATTTCTGATATTCGGCGAGTTCCTGA
This sequence comes from Amycolatopsis sp. cmx-4-83, assembly GCF_046548815.1. Classification (NCBI taxonomy): domain Bacteria; kingdom Bacillati; phylum Actinomycetota; class Actinomycetes; order Pseudonocardiales; family Pseudonocardiaceae; genus Amycolatopsis; species Amycolatopsis sp. cmx-4-83. The sequence goes on from NZ_JAEBEF010000004.1 coordinate 260,562, forward strand.
CCGGTCTGCGCGCTGTGCTCCGGTGGCGGAGGACCATCGTCACTCACGTCGTCGGCGACCCGCTCGGGCGGGACGGACGGTTGAGGATTCGCACGTCGAGGCCGGGGCGGCGAACGCGCCACTCGATCTCGCCACCTGCGGCGAGTACACGGATCGAGAACAGGACAGCGTGACGGTGCTTGACGAGACGCGCCAGCGCGCGCACCGCGCTGAGGAACGTCGACCACAGCCAGCGGCTGGCCAGTGACGTGCCGGCAGCAGCGAACGCGGTCACCAGGTACGACACCGGGTGACCCTCCTTCCGGGGAACGGGACGCGCTCCACCGCGCGTCCTTCACCCTCATGACGTGGACCGTAGCGTACTCGTGCACACCCTTCACCCGATCGTGTAAGGCAAGGCGAACCAAGCGACCTGCGGCGCCGTACCGGCCAATGGGGACGAAGAGCAGCTCGCCGAGGCGCTGGTTCGGCTACGCCCTGCCGGGGTTCAGTCTTCGAGTCGACGACGCACGCTCTGGAACCGGCAGCTGTTCGCCATCGACGTCTCCGTCTACAACGCACTGGAGGCGGCCGGTTCCGCTATGAGCTGGTTGCGGTCGAGGAGCTTGTGCCGCCGGCTGATGTCGCCGATGCGCTGGCGCTGGACGTCGGCGCAGCTGCGATCGTGAGGCGCCGAGTTTTCTTCCATCACGAGCAGCCGGTCGACTTGTCCTCCTGCTGCTGTCCGGCCGAGACCGCGGCCGGCACCAGGCTCGCTCGCGGGCCAAGATCCGCGGCCGCGCGTGCCAGGACGTCCAGGAGGTCGAGACCCTTCCGCTGTCTGAGGGGATGCCGATGGTCAGGCAACTGCGCATGATCTGCAGCGACGAGCAGCGGCCAGTCGAAGCATCGGCGCTCGCCAAAGGGGGCACGCCAGTACGAACTGCACTACCGGTAGGAAATCAGTTCGACCTCACTGTGCTCCACCGGATCGTCGGCTTTGGCGTCGGCTGCGCGTTCGCGACTCGCGTTCGGCATGACGTTTGCCCAGCTTGACGACCGGTTCCGAAGCTCTGGGAAATGCCGACATGTTCCCCCGGCGCCGATGGCCGCCAGGCCATCTGGAGAAGCGTGCGCCGCAGGCGCTCCGTCGAGGCGCACTCGTCGCGAGTGGCGCGCTTTGACGCGTGAGCACCACGGTGGCCGCGACCCTGATCGCGGTGTTCGTCCTCCACCGACACTTGCATTCCCCACCACCCGCGTCCGTGGCCCGTCTGATCTGCCCTCGGCCATTGGCTCGTTAGGCAGGTACGTCGACTTCGGACTTCGAGATCGACGTGCGGGGCGAAGTATCCTCAGCTGCCAGCGAGGGTGTTTCTCCTCAGTTGATCGCGGGCCTGGCGTAGCGGGCGAAAGCCGGGTGGACGCCATGCCGCGCGGTCAGGATGGGCGGCTCGCCTTCAAGACTTCCCTGGCGTATTCGACCGTGCCCGCACAGTCGAGCACGACGGAGGCGAAGTGGTCGCGCAGCAGCGCCTCGCTCAACCAGTTGTCGAACGAGCCGGAGAAAGGCCCCTCAGATTATCAACGGTGAGGTCGGCGGAACAGCTGCCAGCGGCCGACCGACAGCACGGGGAGAACGGGCTCGGCCGCCACTGGGTGAACAGGCCGGTTCAGTTCCCGCAATGCCTTGATCAGGTCGGCACACACGGTCAGCTTCGCCAGGACGAGCGCGTGCTGGCGGTTGATGAGAACGAGTTCGACCCGAGCCGCTTTGCTGCCCAGCCAGCAGAGGAACACGTGCCACAACCCGAAGGCGACAGCCAGTGCCACTGTGGTGGGGGCGCCCGGATTCAGCTGCGCGGCGCTCAAGCCGATGGCCGTTCCGGACAGGACCACTCCGATCCCGAGCGGGAGGACGAAGGCGCGTCTCTGGCCGTGCCAGACCCACCGCCAAGCGGCGCGCCGGTCGAGGTCGTCCCGGACGCGTCCGGTCCAGCCGACCGGATCGTGGTCCCGCGCGGGTGGCCATTCTTCCTCGGCGACGGGTGATCGCATGCCCGGCCGGACTCGTCCGTCTGAGGTTGTCAAGCCGCGCACCAGTGGCCTGCGGCGGAGTTCGGCGAGGATCTGATCGTAGTCGTCGATGACCTCGGCCGGCGCCGGTCCGGCCTGCAGCTGCTTCCGTACGGTCGCTTCGAGTACGAACGGGCTGGTGATCCATGCGCGGAGCGGGCGAGAAGCCCAGTAGCCGACGACCAAGCCGCCGCCTTGGACCAGGACCAGTGCGATGCCGAGCAGGAACACCGGCACGATCGACCACGTGAACTGGACCTTGCTGTTCACGACGTACATCGATGCGCCGAGGCCGGCGAACGCGCCGGCCACGGTGTTGACCATGCCCATCATGGACAGCTGGGCGAACAGGCTCGATCGATTGCGGACGTCTTCGACGTGATCGCCCGTCGTCCACCGCAGCCGCCGGTTGGCGGACCGCGACAGAACGGCCGTGACGGCCACCGACATCACCAGCCACAGGTCGGTCAGCACGAGCGCGAACACCGTGATGACCAGTGCGACGATCATGACTCCTCACGGTACCGATCGGACGCGGTGTGTGCCCATGACAGCAGGCTCACCGGTCGATACGGTGTGACCAAGCAGGGTGAGGGGGCTGGTTTTGGCTGGTGGGCACAGGCCGCGTCGGGCGGTGCCGTTCCTGGATCGGGTGCCGCCGCGGCAACTGATCCACGAGTTCCTCGCGACTCGGCGGGACCGGGAGCGGCCGGGGCTGGTGTGCGTGCACGCCCGGGCCGGGCTCGGGAGCTACAGCCTCGCCGCCGAGGTGTGCGAAGACCATCTGGCGCACGACGGCGCTTACGTCGAAGTGCAGGCGACCACGGTGGACGGGCAAGCCGTGCCTCCGGGCGTGCTGCTGGGGCAGGCACTGCGCGGTCTCGGGCTGGCGGAGCCGGACCTGCCGGCGTCGGACACCGAGCGGGCGCACGCCTATCAGCGGAAGTCCGCGGGGCGGCGCTTCGTTCTGCTGGTCAAGGACGTCGTCGCTGCCGAGCAGGTCGAGCCGCTGATCCCGCACGCCGCGCCCGACGCGGTGGTGCTGGTGACCAGCCGCCGGGCTCTGCGGCGGCTCTACCCGCACGGCTTCCTCGCCGTCCCGCTGGACGGGTTGCCGACGGAGCAGGCGCGCGAGCTGATGCTCACCAGCCTGGGGCAGACGGCCGCGCAGCTGGAAGCCGCTCTGGTGGACGAGCTGTGCGACCTGTGCGACGGGCACCCTCTGCTCATCCGGCTGGTGGCCGCGCACCTCCTGGGCCGGGCCCGGGCAGCGGAACCGCTGGTCGCGCGGGTGCGGCGGTCCCGGGCCGCGCTGCTGGAGCTGGACGTGGCGCAGCCGGTCGCGTCAGCGCTCAAGCTCGCTTACGACGGATTGTCGGACGTCCATCGCCGGGCGTACCGGCGCGTGTCGCTCATTCCAGGGCCGGGCTTCACGGCGGCCGCGGCAGCGATCGCCTGCCACACCGACGTGCTGAGCGCGGCCGAGCTGCTCGACGAGCTGGTCGACGCGTGCCTGCTGGCATTCGACGAAGTCACCGACCGCTACGCGTTCCACGCCGTCGTTCGTGAGCACGCCCGGCTACGAGCCTTCGACGACGAAGACAGCGACGTTCGCGACGCGATCGTCGCCGACATCGTCGAGTGGTACCTCCTGGAGGCGGTGCCTCGTGACGCGGCGTTGTCGGGTCGTTGGCGGGTCGGTGACGTCTTCGTCGCTGTGCGGCAGCCGTTGCCATCGAGGGATGACGCGATCAGGTGGTTCGAGGCGGAGTGGCAGAACCTCGTGGCCTGCGTCTCCGCCGCCGAGCACGTCGAACGCCACGAGGCCGCCTGGCAGCTGTGCGTCGCGTTGTTCAAGTTCCTGCACATGCACGGGCACACCGCGGCCTGGCTGGAAAGCCACCGTCTGGGTCTCGCCGCAGCCGAACGAACCGGTGACCTCCCGGCGATCATGCAGGTGACCAACCAGCGCGGCGCGGCGTGGGTCGCTATCGGTGACTACGACGCCGCGAAGGCCGATTTCTCGGCTTCGCTGGCAGCCGCCGAGTCCGCCGGGCACGTGCTGGGCAAGCAGTCCAATCTGGAGTGGCTCGGCAAGGTCGCGGCCCGGCGGGGTGACTTCGAAGAGGCGTTCGCCAGGTACGACGAATCCGAGCGGGTGATCGAAACGGCGGGCTCGGCTATTTCCGCGGACCAGTCCGCTCGCATGCGGGCATTGCTGAACCTGCAGCGGGCTCGTGCCCACCAGCAGTCGGATGACGCACCGGCCGCGAGGGGTGCGGCGACCCGTGCGCTGAGCTGGTTCGCCGCGACCGGTGAGCGAGAGAACCAGGCCAAGTGCCTGCTGGTACTGGGAGAGCTGGCCGAAGACTCGGCCGCGCATCGCGAGGCTGCCGAGCTGTTCGAGGCGGACGGCCTCCGCAGGCCGGCTGCCGAAGCGTGGCACCGTGTCGGGCAGCGCGACGCCGATCCGGCCGTTCTCGAGCGAGCACGTCGGCTCTACGCGGAACTGGGCGATCGCCGGGAGGACGACGTCAAAGCCGATCTTGACCGACTGCGGTGATCTCGACGGCAGTCCGTCCGATGTGGACGGTGATCGGGCCGCCGAGAGAGCGGCCCGCCTCGAACCAGGGGAGTAGGGCGGCGGCTGCCTCGGGGAAGGCCTGGACGACCGTCGTTTCACCCGAGCGTTTCGTGATCCGGCAGTGTGCCTGATCGATGCTTTGCACCACGAGACGGCAGACCGGCTGCGCGCCGAACACCGCGGCCGGCTCGGGCCCGTTCCCGGCCGTGAGCACGACCGCGGCGAGGGCGTGGAGGTCGCGGCGAGGGTGGTCGGAAGCGACCACCAGGTAGCCGTCCAGCTCCGCCGGTGGGCCGCCGTGCGGTGACGTGACATCGGCGGGCCAGCGGTCCAGGCGAACCGTGCGGTCGCCGACGGTGTCGGTGACCGCCCACCAGGCCCTGACAGCCCGCCGAGCGGGTACGAGGTCTTCCGGTTCGTACGCTGGGACGAGCGCGGCAGCCGTGGGCTCCGGCAGGGTCATCAAGTTGTAGAAGACGCTCCGGAGGCGGTCGGCGGAGTCCCCTGGTGCGGACGTCGCGAGACTGCGGATTTCTCGGTGACCGACCGGTGGTGCCACGGCTTGGAGCAGCTGGGGGACCAGCGGAGTGTGCTGGTCCAGCCGCGGGTAGTGGCGGCCGAGGGCACCGATCGCCGAATCGGCGACCACGTCGTTCTCGGGGAAGGTCGCCAGCAACACGGGCTTGCCGAGCGCTGCGGCGTAGCCGGTGACGGCGCCGTGGTCACCGATGACGACGTCCGCTGCGAGGAGCGCCTGCTGCCAGCCACGGGTGGGTGGCACGAGGCGGAGGCCGGCGCGCAGGCAGTCGCCGAGCCAAAGTTCGATCTGCGCGGGGCCGTGGGCGTACCAGACGTTGGGGTGCAGGGCGGTGGAAACGACGTAGCTGTCGAGGTCGAGGTCGGCCAGCACCCGGGACAGCAGTTCCGGGAACCGGCCGAACAGCGAACGGGGTCCCCACGTCGAGGACACGAAGACGACGGTTTGATTCGGACCGGCATCCAGTCTTTCGCGGCAGGCGTTGCGCGCGGCAGAGCTGGCGAGCAGCCGGTCGAAACAGGGATCCCCGCCGACGACCGCGGCGGGTACGGCGGCCGGCACCGCAGCGGCGAGCCGCTCGATTTCCTTGTCGTGGGTCAGGATGATGGCGGTCGGAACCACCGCGCCACCCTGGAGCAGCGATTGCGCGGAAAGGCCGTACACGTCCGGCGTCCGGCGTCCGGCGTCCGGCGTCCGGCGTCCGGCGTCCGGCGTCCGGTTGAAGTATTTAGTGTAGCCAATTCCGTGGGACAACACCGCGAGCGGCGCGGCGATTTCGTGCAGGTTCCCACTATTGTGTACTGAAATGGCGAGGTCGAATTCAAGCGTGAGCGCTTGCTGCCACGGCAGTACAACGGCGCCGCGGAGGTTCAGTTCGTGCTCGACACCGGACTCAGCGGCCGAAGCGCCGGGAATGGTGTGGACGAGCTGTACCCGCCGGTCTGAGTCGAACACGGTCAGCACGTCGTCCAAGCGGTTGAGCGCGGTGACGGTGTGGGCAACCACGAGAACCGTCCGCTCGACCGGCGCCGTGTTCCAGCGCCGGCTCTGCGGCCCGACCGGGACCTTGACCCATTGACTGACTGACACGTCCGCACTCCCGCAGGCCGGTGATCTTCGAGAACCGTACCGGGGTCAACGAAGGTCTGGCGGCAACGACGTCGCCGGACTGCGGCGCACCCGGCGAAGCTGGTCTTCGGTGACGCCGACGGCGGTCCGGAGATCGGCCCCGCTCAAGTCGGCGTTGACCAGGATCGTGCCGTCGAGCCGGGTGCCGCCGAGGTCGCACTCGGAGAGGCTCGCGTCGGTGAAGTCGCACGCGTTGAGGTCCGCTTCGCGGATTCTCGAGCCGGCGAGGACGGTCCGGACAGCTCGAGCCCCGCTCAGCCGCGCCGCGGTCAGATCGGAGTCGCGCAGGACAGCGCGGTCCAACCGGGCGCCGCGAAGGTCGAGCTCGCGCAAGCACGCACCGCTGAGGTCGGCTCCGGTCAGGTCGGCGCCGCCGAGGTCGAGCCCGGCGAGGTCCGTGTGCGGCAGGACGGCACCCCGCAGGTCGAGCACGTCGTGACGGGACTTGCCGCGGCTGTTCAGCGCCGCCAGTGCCGCGACCACGTCGTCCGGGACGGCGTCACCGACCGGATGCGTGCGCAGGTAGCCGGTGATGGTCCGCAGCACCCGGTCGCGGTCGCGCGGTGAGTCGTGGAGGATGCGGTCGAGCGCGCGCAGGCCGCCGGCGCGGACCGTGACGTCCGTAGAGCCGAGCTGCTCCACGGCGTTGGTGAACCGGTCGGTGTACTGCTTGTCCCGGTCGAGCACGAACTTCCGGCCGGTGTAGTAGAGGCCACCGGCGACGAATGCGGCGCTCAGCACGGTCGCGACCTGGCCCCGGATCGTGCCGACGGCAGCTATGCGGTCCTTCGCGTCCAGGCGGTCGAGGTCGGCGCCGCCGAGCCAGCCGACCACGGGACCGAACAGGAACCAGAGAGCACCGGCGGTGACGACCAGAGCCGCGAGCGCGAGGAGCGTCCGGAAGACGGCACGATTCATCCCGTCATTGGACTACGGCAGCGGACGACGCGGTGACGGAGGGTGCCCTGGGTGGGTAGGGTGGCGTCGACCGGAGGGGGAAGACCTGGTGCCGACGTCGCTCGTCCCGGACCACGTCCAGGGCCGGAATCCGCACTACGTGAACCACGACCTGGAGCTCGCCGAGGCCGTTTCCGAGATCGAACGCGCGGAAGACAACCTGGTGATCGTCTTCTCGGGAGCACCGGGTAGCGGCAAGACCGCGACCGCGCGCGAACTCGCCTTCCGCGTGAAACACCGGTTCCCCGACGGAGTGCTGTTCGCGGACCTGCGCGGTGCGCTCGACCGCCAGGGCACCGAAGCGGAAATCCTGCGGGTCTTCCTCGCCGACCTGGGTGCGGAGACGGCCGACCTGCCCGACCGGCTGGACGCCTTGCGGGCGCGCTTCCAGGCGCGGACAGCGGACCGACGGGTGCTTCTGCTCGTCGACGGTGCCGCGCGGTCGAGCCAGGTGCGCACCCTGATGCCGGGCGACGGCCGTTCGCTCGTACTGGTGACCGCCGGGCAGTCGCTGTCCGATCTGGCCGTCGACACCCGCGCCAGGGTCTTCGAGCTCTCACCGCTGGCGGACTCCGCGGCGATCGAGCTGCTCGGACGGCTCCTCGGGCCGGACCGGGTCGCTGCCGAGCGTGGCGCGGCGAGCGAGCTGCTCGGACGGCTCCTCGGGCCGGACCGGGTCGCTGCCGAGCGTGGCGCGGCGAGCGAGCTGATCACGTTGTGCGGCAACCTGCCGCTCGCCCTCTGCGTGGTCGCGAGCATCTTGAGCCGGCCGCGCAACCGCACCGTCGCCGGCACGGTCGAACGGCTGCGGGACGAACGGCGCCGCCTCGCGGCGCTGTCACCGCCGACGGACTTGTCCCTCGACAGCGCGTTCACCACGGCGTACCGCCAGCTCGGTGACCCCGCCCAGCGGTGCTACCGCGCCTTGGGGCTCGAACCTCGCACCGGCGCGGTGAACGCCGAGGCGTTGGCACACGCGCTGAGCGAGCCGGCGTACGAAATCGCCGAGAGCCTGTTCGAACTGTTCGAGCACAGCTTCATCGAAGAGACCGGCCCGGACCGCTACGCGGTCAACGACCTCGTTGCCCTGCATGCGTCCTACATGGATGATCGGACGCCGGATGAGCGCTCTGCCGAGACCGAGCGCTTGCTCGAGTTCTACCACCAGCGCAGCTACGACGCCGATGTCGTGCGTGCGCCGGACCGGCCGTGGCGAAGCGCGCTGTTCCCGGAACTGCGATCGCGCGGGGCGTTCGCCGACGCGGCGGCCGCCTCGGTGTGGCTGGAGCAGGAGCGGACGACGCTGACCAGGCTCGTCGGTCACGCGTTCACGCTCGGTGAGCTCGATCGGGTCACCTCCTGGTGCGTGCTGCTGTGGCCGTTCCATGAGTCCGGCAAGCACCTCGGAGACCTCTTCGCCACGCACGAATGGGGAATCGACGCGGCCAAGGCGATGGGTCGGGCCGACCTCGAGAGCTTGCTGCGCACCCAGAAGGCGTTCGGGCACCACTGGCTGGGAGAGGCGGATACCGCGGTGACCCTGTTCGCCGCTGCGGCCGAGCGAGGTCGCTCGGCCGGGAGCCCGGAACTCGAGGCCACCGCGCTGGAGGGGCTGGGGCTGGCGCAGCTCGAGCAGCGTGCGCCCGAGGCGCTGGGGACGCTGCGGCGGAACCTGGACTTGGCCGGCCGGATCGGTGATGCCCGGCGGATCGCGCTGGCGCGGCTTCACCTCGCGAAGGCGGAGGAGCCCGAAGCCGGGCTTCGCCTGCTGGCTGCTGCGAAGGGCTACTTCGACACCGCCGCCGACCAGGTCAACCAGGCCAAGGCGGCGATCTGGCAGGGCAAGCACCTGGTGGGAGCCGGTCGGATTCGTGAGGCCGGCCGGACTCTCGAAGACGCCGTCGAGCGGATGGCCACCCGGGGACGGCGATTCGACCAGGCCGAAGCCCTTGTCGCGCTCGGCGAGGCCCGGGAAGCGGTCGGCGACGTGGCCGGCGCGCGGGAGTGCTGGAGCGAGGCCTTGAGCTGTTACGAGGACCTCGGGTTCCGCGTCCGGGCCGGCGAAGTGCGAAGGCGGCTCACTCGTCAGCCCCCTCGTCCAGTCGGTTGACTACCACGTCCACGATGCGCCCACCGACGGCGAGCTGCCAAGTGCCGGTCGGCTCTCGGCCCGCAGCGAGCTCGCGGAGAGCGACGGCGGCGAACAGATCGCCGGACGCGCTGAGCTGGTATCGCGCTCCCCGGCGGTCGCGGAGAAGCCAATGCCCGTCGATGCCCGGCGCGGTGGCCAGCACGGCGCCCGGTGCGTGTTCGAGCGCGGTCGAGAGCCACTGGGGCGTGCCGTCACCCGATCCGCCGACGACGACGTCCGCCAGCTCGTGCCACCGGCGGGACGTTTCGTGCGGGCCCACGACGAGGACGTGGGAGCCGGTGTCCGGGTGGTGCCGGAGGGCTTCGGCGGGGAACCGGGTCACTTGCGCCGATGCAGGCCCGCTGTTGGTGACCTGGACCAGGTGTGAGTGACACCGGTCGAGCTCGCGGGCGGGAACTGGCAGCAGCGGTGCGTCCACGGCCGAGGACGGTTCGGGGAGGTCGAGGTGCTCGTACAGCACGGCCCGCAGGAGCGACGCCGAGCTGCCGGGGCGGGATGTCGTGAGCGAAGTGACGTCCGCGAGGTGGGCCGGGTCGTGTCCTTCGATGGCCTCGCGCAATTGACCGGCCAGGTCGTCGAGCCCGGTCAGCCGCGACGCCCGGCCGAGGAACAGGCCGATGGGCGAGTCGGGCGCCACGGCCTGCTCGGGGGCCGTTGCCAGTACGACCGGGACGCCGAGGGCAGCGGCGTAGAAGGTCACCGAACCGTGGTCACCCACCACGACGTCGGCGGCCACCAGGCTCGCCCGCCAGTCGTCGACGTCGTCGAACACGGTCACCCCGGCCCGGACGCACCCGGCCAGCCACTGTCGGACCTGCCACGGTGAATGCCCCCACCACACGTTCGGGTGCACGGCAACGGCGAGGCGGAAATCGTCGGCCGGCAGCTGGTTCGCGAGCAGCTCCGGCAGGCCGGCGAGGTGGCCCAGCAGGGATTCCCGGCCCCAGGTCGAAGAGAGCACTACGAGATTCTCGATGTCGGAAACGCCGAGCGCGCGCCTGTATGCGGCTCGTTTGACGCGTGATGCGGCGAGCTGGTCGAACGCGAGGTCGCCGACGACTCTGGCTCGGCTGACTGCTGCCGGGCAGTCCCGTTCGAGGCGGTGAAGCTGCTCGTGGTGGGACAGCGCGAGGACATCCGCGATCACCTGGCCGTCGTGGAGAAGCCAGTCGGCCGACAAACCGAAGACCGGTTTCCGGTTTCCGGTTTCCGGTTTCCGGTTTCCGGTTTCCGGTTTCCGGTTTCCGGTTTCCGGTTTCCGGTTTCCGGTTTCCGGTTTCCGGTTTCCAAGTATTTATTGTATCCCATTCCGTGGGGAATGATCACGAGGGGGCAGTCGAGTTCGTGGAGCGTAGGGCCGTGGCTGGCCGCGATGGCCAGGTCGAACCGCTGCTCGGCGGCATCGGCCCAGGCGAGGCGGCGAACGCCCCGTGCCTTGAGGAAGTCATCGGTACCCGCCGGGAAAGCGGATGACCCGGGATCGGTGAACACCACTTCGAGCCGGATGTCCTCCGCGATCAACCGGACGACGTCGAAGAGGCGTGTGGCCGCGGTCACGTTGTGGGCGACGGCGAGTACCCGTCGCGCCGGGGTGAACGTCTGCCACCTTGTCTCGTCTACCGGGGTCGTCACATCCGATCATGGTAGTTCGCAGCTCCGGGCCGGGCGTCATGGTGGAGCCGCCCGGCGGGCGTGAGTCGGGTGAGTTGCGTCGCCCCCACCGTGGAGCAGCGGCGAGCACCGGCGACGATCAGCCGGTCGGGCCGGGCCCAGCGCACGGCCGGCACGTCGCGGATGAGACCCACGCGATCGAGGAACTTCGGGCCGTCGGAGGATGAGCGGGACCACCGCCTACCGCTCGTCGTGGATCAGCTCCTGAAACGGTGCCCCGCCCTCTGTGCTCGAGGCGGTGAGCTGAGCCAGGAGGATGAGCGCCGCATGCGAGGCGGAGTTCGGTTCGGTGGTGACGATGACGATTCGCTGCCCCCGACCGTGTGGGAGCGGCATCGCTTGGTGGACGACGTCCAGCGGCCCGACCAGTGGATGGCGCATCCGGTGCGTCGCGATGTCCCAGTCCCGGACCCGGTGCTCAGACCACAACGCGGTGAACTCCTTGCTCTGCATGACCAGTTCGCCGATCAGGGAGGCCAGTCCCGGGTCGTCCGGGTACTGGCCGACGGCGAAGCGCAGCTTCCCCACCACGTCGCGGGCCTTTTTCAGCCAGTCGTCGTAAAGGTCGCGAACGTGAGCGTCGAGGAACACCAGGTGCGCGGTGTTGGGACGCCGGCCCGGCTGGTCGGGACTGTGCGGGTCGAGATGACCGGCGAACAAGGCGTGTCCGGTGCGGTTCCAGGCGAGTACGTCGCTGTAGCGGCCGAGGACGACGGCAGGGGCGTCGCCGAGTGAACTGAGCAGCTGCTGGGTGGCCGCGTTCACTCGTTCCGGTGCCGGCCGGCGCGACCCGCCGGTGGCGCCCTTCCGTGCGGTGCCGGCGAGGTCGTGCAGATATCGTCGCTCGGTCTCGTCCAGCCTCAGCGCACGGGCGAGCGCGTCGAGCACCTCGGGTGAAGCGTTGAGCGACTGGCCCTGTTCGAGCCGGGTGTAGTACGACTCGCTCACTCCGGCCAGCTGGGCCAGCTCGTCGCGGCGAAGTCCCGGCACTCGCCGCCGCTCGTTGTACATCGGCAGTGCGACGTCAACGGGCTGCAACTGCGCGCGGCGTGTCTGCAGGAACCGTCCGAGCTCGGGCTTGCTGGTCATGGGTCAAGTATGGATCGGCACGGCGGTGGCTACCTGACCCTGCGGGTGTAGGGAAGTGCCCGATCGGCCAGGCCGGACGTCCCTCGGGTGACCCGGTCGCGGTCCCAGCTGCGGCTCCGAGCCGCCTTCGGTCCGTTCTCTTCATCACCTCTCGAAGCCCCAGCGTCGCACGGCGAAGCCCGGCCCGGCCTCGGCGACCTCCACCGCGAGACCGCCGCCCAGGTGCGCGGGGAACACCAGCGCGTGTTGATCGGCAGCCCGGGCGAGCAGACGACGGCGGGTCGCGGTAGCGGCCGGAGGATCTTCGCAGAAGCAGCTGCTCAGATCCGGTGCCACGATCTGGATCGGGTTGTGCAGCACGTCACCGACGAACACGGCGTGGTCCCCGCCGGATTCGAGGGACAGGACCGCAGAGCCCGGTGTGTGCCCGGGCGCCGCTTCGAGGCGCAGTCCTCGGCTCAGCTCGAAGTGGTCCTCCCACAACCGGAGCTGCCCGGCCCGCTCGACCGGCCGGATACTGTCGTCGAAGACGCCTTCGTTGGCCGCAGCGAGCCGTGGCCGGCCGAGGCCGGCTGGATTCCAGTACTCGAAGTCGGCCCGGGTCAGCAGATAGGTGGCGTTGGGGAAGGTCGGTACCCAGTCGCCATCGACGAGCCGGGTGTTCCAGCCGACGTGATCGGCGTGCAAGTGCGTGAGGACGACGGTGGTCACGTCTTCCGGGACGACGCCGGCGGCCAGCAGCCGGGTGAGGAAGTCGGTGTCGAGCCGGTCGAACGCCGGGGTTCCCGGGCGCGGCTTGTGGTTGCCGACGCCGGTGTCGACGAGGATCGTCTCGTCGGCGGTGCGCAGGACCCAGGTCTGCACGCAGGTCTGCAGCAGATCGGTGGGCGGGTTCCAGAAAGCCGGAGTCAACCAGTCCTGATGCGCTCGCCAGGTGGCGCGGTCGAGTTCTGGGAACATCGCCTGCGGTGATCGGGTGGCGCCGGTGTACTCCAGGACCCGGGTGATGTCGACGGAGCCCAGTGTCAAGGTCTGTTTCATGCGGTTGACCCCCTGGTGAAATTCTGGTCACGCTCAGTAGTATCGGGCCGTGCCGAGGGAGCCGGACAAGGTACGCCCGGCTCCCAGGGTGTGGTTGCCGCGGAGGTCATCAGATGTGCTTGTCCACATGGCCGCAGGCGACGCCCGGGCTCACACCGTCGTGGTGAGGGCCACGTCGATGTTGCCTCGGGTGGCGTTGGAGTACGGGCACACCTGGTGGGTGGCGGCCACGAGCTTGTCGGCCGTGACCTGGTCCAGTCCGGGCAGGTGCACGGCCAGCCCGACCGCGAGCGTGAAGCCGCCGGTGTCCAGGGCGAGCAGGCTCACCGTGGACGTCACGGTCGACCCGGCGACGGCGACCTTTTCTTCCCTGGCGATCACCTGCAATCCATTGTGGAAGCACGCGGCGTACCCGGCCGCGAACAGCTGTTCGGGGTTGGTCTTGTCACCGCCGGGACCGCCCATTTCCTTCGGGATCGCGAGGGCCTCGTCGAGCACGCCGTCAGCGGTGCGGACCTCGCCGTTGCGGCCGTCGCCGGTCGAGATCGCTTGGGTGCTGTAGAGCGCGGACATGTTTGTCTCCTTCGTTTCACCATGGGCGGATCTCTGGCTGCTGATCAGCAGAGGTGTCCGTGGAGTCGAGTGTGGACGGGTGCCGCGCCGGCTGCCTGACCCTGCGAGTGTAGGGCTGCTCATGGGAAAGGTGATCCCGTCAGGGGCAGGCTGTCCGCCGCCGGGTGACGCAGAATCGGCTCAGCGCGCCACGCTGTCCTGAACCGAACGACATCGATTGCTTGATACCGGACGAGAGGTCACCGATGAATCCGCGTCTCGCCGCCATGAGGGGCGTCTTCGCCGCCGCACTGCTCGCCGCACCGTTGTTGCTGGGACCCGCCGCCTACGCCGGGGCTGCCGAACCGTGCTCGGGGAGCCACCAGGCCACGCGGTGTGCGCTCACGACGACCACCGTCGCCACACCCGAGCTGTTCCCCCACTCCGCAGACTTCGACCCCCGGACCGGAACCTTCTTGGTGGGGTCGGTGAAGAAAGGCACGGTAACCGTCGTCGACCGCGGCGGAAGCACTCGTACCCTCGTCGACGACCCCGCACTGGTGTCCGTACAAGGGATCCGCATCGACCGCGCGCGCAACCGGGTGCTGGTCACCGACGTCGACCTTGGAACGGCCGACACCACCAGCACCGCCGGACCGCTGAAGATCGCCGGCCTGGGCAGCTACGACCTGCGCACCGGCCGGCGGCAGTGGTACGCCGACTTGGCCGCCGTCGCGCCCGGGAACACTTCGCACCTGGCTGCCGACGTGGTGGTCGACTCCGACGGCACCGCCTACGTCGTCGACACCCAGAGCCCGACCCTGTTCCGCATCACGCGCACCAGCCGGCCATCGGTCCTGCTGACGAGCCCGCTGCTCGCCGGCACTCCCGGCCTCGGCGTCCCGGGCGTCCTGCCCGACATCGCCGCCAGCTCGATCGCTCTCGTGCCCGGCTGCCTGCTCATCGTGGCCAAGGGCGATGGCACCTTGGTCCGGGTGCCGATCCACCACCCCGACCAGGCATCCGCCGTCAAGCTCGACACCGGCCTGGTTCCGCTCGCGGCGTCGCTGCGGGCCCTGCCGGACGGTTCGATCGCCGCGCTCAGCAGCGGTCTGCTCTCCCAGAAGCCGGCGGTGGTGCACCGCGTTCTTCCGGACAACTCCTGGCACAACGCGAAGGTCACCGTGACCGACACGGTGCCCGACCCGATCACCAGCGGCATCACCGCCGGACCGCACGGTTCCACCTACACCGTCAGCGGCGGGCTCGCGGACCTGCTCCAGCACGAACCCAACGTCGGTTTCACCCTGCGCCAGGTTCGCGTCAGCTGACCCACACCCGCGGGCCGGGCGGGCCGGAACCGACCTCGCCCGGCCGGCGGTGTGCCGCATCGGATCTACAATGGAGTCTGTCGTGAGCACCCGTATCTCCCTGATCACACGAGTCACCGGCGGACTGGTGCGAGGAGCCGCCACCCCGGCCGGTGCCGTCTTCCACTCGATTCCCTACGCGGCGACGCCCACCGGCGCACGGCGATTCGCGCCACCCGCGGCCGCCCCGTCCTGGACGGGGGTTCGAGACGCCTCGTCGCCGGGCCCGAGCGCCCCGGCGGTGCCCCGGAACTTCGGCCGCTTGGACCTCGCCCCGGTCCTCGGCACCGGCCGGCGAACCGGCGACGACTACCTCACCGCGACGGTCAGCACACCCGATCCTCATGCCGGTGGCCTGCCGGTGCTGGTGTTCGTGCACGGCGGCGGTTTGACCGCCGGGAGTGGATCCGTCGACGTGTACGGTGGAACGTCCTTCGCCCGGGACGGGGTCGTGCTGGTCACGCTGAACTACCGGCTCGGCGCGAGTGGCTGGCTCGACGTTCCCGACGCTCCCGCCAACCGGGGACTGCTCGACGTGCTCGCCTGTCTGCGCTGGGTCGCCGAAAACATCGGGTTCTTCGGCGGGGATCCGAACCGGGTGACCGTCGCCGGTCAGTCCGCTGGCGCGATGATCGTCGCCGCGCTCCTGGCCTGCCCCGCGGCCGAGGGGCTGTTCCAGCGGGCGATCAGCCAGAGTGGAACCGGGGACTGCGCGTTCGAACCCGGCCAAGCGGCCTTGGCGACGCGAGGAATCTCGTCGCTGCTCGGCCGCGAAGCCACCGCCTCGTCATTGGGGGACCTGACCGATGTTCAGCTCGCCGGACTGTCCGCCGCGCTGCCGCCGCTCGACCACGCCGCACACGGTTTCCTCGACACCGCGGTCGGTGCCAGCCCGTTCAAACCGGTGCTGGACGGTGTGCTGCTG
This sequence comes from Amycolatopsis sp. cmx-4-83, assembly GCF_046548815.1. Taxonomy (NCBI): domain Bacteria; kingdom Bacillati; phylum Actinomycetota; class Actinomycetes; order Pseudonocardiales; family Pseudonocardiaceae; genus Amycolatopsis; species Amycolatopsis sp. cmx-4-83. Next base: position 276,624 of record NZ_JAEBEF010000004.1, read on the forward strand.
ACCGGTCAGCCGGCCGACACCCTTCGTCCCGGACTCGCCACCGACCTGCTGATCGGCAACACGGCTGACGAGGGCAACCTCTACACCATCCCCAACGGCCTGGCCGAGACGGCCGGCGAGCCCGATCTGCTTGCCGCGGCGCGACGTCGCTTCCCCGATCCGGAAGCCCGCCTGGCTGCCTATCGCGACCTGTTCCCGGACGAGTCTCCCGGCCGGCTGCTGTCAAGGGTCATCACCGGCGCGTTCACCGCAGGCAGCCGCCGGTTGGCCGCAGCACACGTCGTGCGCTCCCGGGGCCGCACGTTCTCCTACGAGTTCCGGTGGGCCTCGGGCGCCTGCGATGGTCGGCTGGGAGCGTGTCATTGCATCGAACTTCCTTTCGTGTTCGACCAACTCGCGTTGCCGTCGTTGCGTGGACCACGCGGTCTGCTCGGACCCGGAGAACCGGACACCGCTTTGGCGGAGGAGACCCACGGAGCCTGGGTTCGATTCGCCGAGACCGGCCACCCTGGCTGGGTACCGGATAGCCGGCACATCTTCGGCAATGCTTAGTTCCACCACAGCCGGTGGAGGACCGCCAGAGCGCTCAGCTGCTGTCCGTGGGGCATCGAAGCCTGATCGTCGGTCCCGCAACGCATGGCGGGTCAAGGGATGCGAATTCGCCTTGTCCGCGATCGCCGTCTCCGGATCGGCCTGGTGTGAGTGCTCAGCCCGCCGCGCGCTACCGAGTGAGCGGCCTTGTGGAAGTTTCGATCCCGGAAGCCGTCGGGGAAACGTGGTCAGCACTGCGGATCGGCGGTGAGGCGCGCAGTGGTTTCGGTGTCCGGTTGTGCTGAAGTAGTTGTGCCTCAGGCGTGACCGGCGTGTAGAGGTTGACGAGAGAGCCGTCGGGATCACGGATCAGAGCCGACAGGTTGCCCCACGGCATCATCGTCGGCGGTTGAACGACGTCGAGTTCGTCGCCGAACTCGGCGGCGAGCCGCTCGTACACGGCCGTGGTGTCGTCGACGAGGAACTCGGCGATCGCACTGTTGTTGGCACCTCCGCGGGGCGTGCCGGGGGTGATGAAGGCGACGCGGGCGGAGCTGCTGACCGCAAGGGTGGCGGAAGGGGTCACCAGTTCGACGAAATCCTCGGTCAGGTGCTGCGGGGTCGCGCCCGTGAGCACCTCGTAGAAGCGGACGAGCCGCGGGACGTTCTCGGTGATAACGCGAATGGAGGCGAGTTGAACCGTGGATGCGTGGGTCATATCGGAACGCTAAACACAATACCGGTCACTTTTCGCCCGGAAATGCTGGATCATGGTGTCATGGCACGACCGACCACACGAGTCTTGGGCCTGCTGGAGTTGTTGCAGGCCGGAGGGATCCGCACCGTCGCCGACCTCGCCGAGCGGCTCGGTGTCGATCAACGCACCGTGCGGCGTTATGTGGACCAGCTACGCGAAATGGACATCCCGGTGGACGGCGTTCGTGGCCGTTACGGCGGCTACCGCCTCGCCCCCCACTACCGCATGCCACCACTGATGCTGACCGACGAGGAGGGCCTGGCCGTCGTGTGGGCGTTGATGGTCAGCCAGCACGCGCGGGGTGGAGATCCGGTAAGCGCCCTGGCGATGGAGAGCGCCAGAGCGAAGGTCCGCCGAGTGCTGCCCGCCACGCTCGCCCGCCGGATCGACGCAGTGCTGCAAGTGGTGGACTTCACCGGGAAGCGAGGCCCGGACGCGGACGAGGACAACACCGACCCTCACCACGTTGATGACCAAAGTTTTCGCACACTGATCGGGTTGGCCGAGGCGGCGCGAGATCGACGGCCGGTCGCGTTCGAGTACCGGCCTCGCCAGGGCCCTGCGGCAATCCGGCACGTGCAGCCCCACGGCATCGTGGCGCACCGCAACCTGCTCTACCTCAGCGGCTTCGACGCTGAGCGAAAGGCGCAGCGCACCTACCGCCTGGACCGGATGGCTGATCTGCGGTCGTTACCGGGCACGTTCGCCGCGCCCGTGAGCTCCGACCCGGCAGCGCAGGTGTTCGGGCCCCTCTCGGCGGCACCGTCGCGACACGATGTCCTAGTGCTCATCCGCGCTGATCCGGGCCACGTGCGGCGCTGGATACCGGAAACACTCGCATCAGTGCAGCCGGCACCCACCCCCGACTCCGCGGACGGCAGGTGGCTGCAAGTGTTCCTGCGTGCCGAACACCTCGAGTGGGTTGCCGGCACACTGGCCATGCTCGACCGGCCCTTCATCATCCAACAGCCGCAGGCCCTCAAGGCAGTGGTTCTCGCACTCGGACGCCGGCTGGCTGAAAACTGCCTTCCCAGCTCGCCGGCCACCTCCGGCTGAGCCACCGTTGCGAACGAGACCTCCGGCTGCTCGCTGGACGTGGTCGCGGCCGGTTGACTCAGCGGGGCAGCACACGCTTCAGGTCGCGGCCGCGGAAGAAGCGCCCGAGCCGGTGGCCGCCGGGTATGCGCCAGCCGCGAGGGTCGGGTGAGCATGTGTGCCGGGCCGCCTCGGGCGAGCCGGTCCTGCTCGGGCGTGCACTCAGGCATCAGAAGTCCGCAGGCGCTTGCCAAGTGTCGTCGTCCAGGAGGCGCTTGAGGATCTTGCCCGTCGCGTTGCGGGGCAGGTCCGGGACGAAGTAGACGTCCCGCGGCACGGCGAACCGCGCCAGCCGCTGGTGGACGTACGCGCGGATGTCCTCGGCGTGCAGCGAAGCGCCGCGCCGGGGCACGACGTACGCGGCCAGCCGCTGGCCCCACTCCGCGTCCGCCACCCCGACCACCGCGGCGTCGTGGACGCCGGGCAGCGCGACCAGTGCTTCCTCGACCGGGCGCGGGAAGACGTTCTCGCCACCGGAAACGATCATCTCGTCGGCCCGGCCGGTGACGAACAGCCGTCCCGCGGCGTCGAGGTAGCCGACGTCGCCGGTGGCCATCAGGTCCGCCGCGCGCGCCGGGTCGGTGCCGTTGGTGTAGCCGTCGAAGAGCATGTCGTTGCCGACGAAGATCTGGCCCTCGCCGCCCGGCGGCACCGGCTTGCGGTCCTCGTCGAGGATGGCCAGGCGGGTGCCGAGCAGGCAGCGCCCGGCCGTGGTCGGCGCCGCGCGCAGGTCGGCGGGGTCGGCGATGCTCGCCCACGACACTTCGGTCGAGCCGTAGAAGTTGTAGAGGACGTCGCCGAAGGTGTCCATGAACGACGTCACGAAAGCGCCGGACATCGCCGAGCCGCTGCTCGCCACGATCCGCAGCGACGACAGGTCGTAGCGTGCGCGGACGCGTTCGGGCAGGTCCATGATCCGCTGCAGCATGATCGGCACGACGAACAGCGCGTCGCACTTCTGCTCGGCGATGGTCCGCAACGTCTCTTCGGCGTCGAACTTGCGGATCAGCGCCAGCGAGGCCCGCAGCGCCATGCCGATCTGCATCGCGGCGAGGCCCCAGCTGTGGAACAGCGGTGCGGCGACGAGGATGCGGTCACCCGCGCGCAGCGGGATGCGGTCGAGGATCGCGGCGGCCGAGCCGAGCCCCTTGGGTGTGGGGCGGCGCGCGCCCTTCGGCGTCCCGGTGGTGCCGGAGGTGAGCACGACCAGCCGGCCCGGCCGCTCGACCGGCTTCGGCGGATCGGCGGGCGCGGCGTGGATCAGCTCGTCGACGGTCGGGTAGCCGGCGTCGGCGTCCGGCCAGGTGCTGATCCGGGCGAAGTCGCCGGGGACGTTCGCGATGGTCTGCGCGAACTCGTCGTCGGCGAGCACGGCGGACGGCTTGTGCTCGGCGAGCACGTCCTTGACCGAAGCCGCGGACAGGCCGGTGTTCAGCAGGACGACGTCGGTGCCGAGCTTGCTGGCCGCGACGAACGACTCGACCATCGCGGAGTGGTTGCGGCACATCAGCGCGATCCGGTCGCGTTCGCTGACACCGAGTTCGCTCAGTGCGTTGGCGAGCCGGTTGCTGCGCTCCTGGACCTGGCGGAACGTGCGGAGGTTGCGCTCGTCGTGCAGCGCCTGCTCGTCCGGGACGCGGCCCGCGGCGGCCTGGTAGCCGCCCGCGACAGTGGCGCCCCACTGCGCGAGGGACTGGAGCTGGCGGGCCAGCTTGTCCGGCCGCGCCGGGCTCAGCACGCCGGCGCGCACGAGGATGCCGGCGGTGCGCAGCTTGGTCGCTTTGACGCCCTCTTGGGTGGAGCAGGGGTCGGCCTGTCCGGACAGGCGTAGCTCAAGGCGCCCGGCGATGGCCTTCAGGTCTTTTTTCGCTGACGCCAACAGGTCCTGGTATGACGGCGGCAGCATCATCCGGACGAGGAGTTCGGTTTTGCCGCCGACCAGGGGTCTCAGCTCCACGGAGACCCAGGTGCCGTCTTCGGGGACACTGCACCACACGATGTGCTCGCCCGGCCGGTACACGACGGCCTGGATCTGCTTGTCCCGTACGGGCAGGCCTTCGGGGACGAGCCGGATCACGCCCTTGGGACCCCGGCCACGGGTGGCCCGTTCCTCGATCTCGCACCAGCTGATCTCCGGGACGAAGCAGGGGTACCACTCCGGCGATCCGACGATCTGCCACACCACTTCCGGCGGGTGCCCGACCACGGCACTCGCCTCGATCACATCATCACGCATCGTCTGTCCTCACGGTCGTACCGAACGCACGTTCAGGTCACGGCGGCGTCAAGGTAACAGCGAATGGGTGAAGCTCGATAGCCCGAACGGCGGATACTGGAAAGTAGTAATCGTCGTAGTAGATGGTGTAAATCACTGCCACGTGCTGCTTGACACGGGTGTGCGACAGCTCGTTCTGTCCACCGTGGACATCGGGTTCATGCGGCGGCGAACTGGTGTTGCGCCACCTTCGCCTTCGCGCAGACATCGGCGATCGTCGCGACCAGCCGCAAATGCCCGGCGTGGGTCCCATCGGCTCGCCGGCTGATCTCAACATGTGGAACGTGCGTGTTCCAGACTCTTGCGCTGTGGCGGGAGCTGCCCCATGCTTCACCTCGAAATTGTTGACGAGCCTGCCCGGAGACGTCATGGTCCTGAAAACCTTCAGCAGGCCCTTATGTTTCTGTCACGGCGAAGGCGACCAGGCGTTTACGCTGCCGTTCGCAGCCTGCCCACGGTGGTCACCGGGTCTGTCGAAGGCTTCGCGACTTTCGTGGTGGCATGGGTTGCCGCTCGCGTGGGCGGTTGCCGTTCGGCCATGACGAGGTCGGGTGTACCGGATCCGCTTTCGTGACGTGCGGCGTGTGGTGGCGGTCGGCGACATCGGCGACTTCGACCTCGCGGTGGTCGGCCTTGACGCGGGGGAGCCACGCTGCTGGACACGCTGGCGGGCCAGCCGCGTGGTCCCGCCGGCGGCGTTGCCCCAGGCGATCCGTCAGGGCCGCAGTTCCGCCGCGGTCGCCGCGTCGGCGCCGGAGTGTGAGCTCATGCGCTTCGACGACCTCGGCGCGCTGCGCCTGCTGGTCGTCCTGTCCGAAGGCCCGAACTCACCCGTTACGTGGAGGACGAACTGGGGCGCTGCTGGAGCACGACGCTCACACGAGCAGTCCGCTGCTGCCCACGTTGCGAACCTTCCTCACTTGCGGCGGCAACAAGGCACGTACCGCCGACGCGCTGTTCGTTCAGCGCCGACCTTGTACCACCGGCTCGACCGATTGCGGGAAATCCTCGGGCTCGACCCGGCGGAGGTGGACAACCAGCAGTGGCTCCAGCTCGCCGTGCGTGGCTACGACCTGCTGCATCGCCGGACCCCTCGGCACCCGTGCGCCGTCGAACCAGGGGTAATCGGTGCGTCGCCTCACCTGACGCCGTACCGGTGGCCTGGTGATTTTCAGCCGCCGCCGAGGACCCGCGCTCGCCCGCGCCGACCTCGCCGGCGCAGTGCACCCGGCCGACGGGAGTGCCAGCACAGCTGCGGCGGGCACGTCGAGCCCGGCCCGGCTGCGGCCCACTGAGCCCACCCCGTGCGGTGGACCTCAGTGACCGCCTGGCCGACGACCAGAGCCAGGCGGCAACCGGTGCCGGGCCCTGGTCGTCGCCATGACGGCCGCGCGCTATCCGCGGTGCCACTTCTGGTTCGCGCCGCCGGTGCAGTCCCACAGAGCCAAAGCTGCTCCGTCGTTGCCGTTCCAGCCCTGGATGTCGACGCACTTGTTGGCTTGCGGGTTGACGAGGTCGCCGGCCGCGCTCAGGACGAACTGCTGGGCGACGTTGCCGCTGCAGGTGGCGATCTGGATGACCGCCCCGTTGTCGGTCGAGCCCCAGGCGACGTCCATGCACATGTTGTTCTGCGTCCGCAGCGTCCCGCCCGTGTAGGTCCAGCTCTGGGCGACGGTGTTGTTGCAGCCGTACGTCTGCAGGTGGACGCCGTCGCTGAAGTTCTGGGCCGGCACGTCGATGCACTTGCCGTTCCAGTCGCTGATGATCCGGCTTCCCGACGGGGGCGGAGGTGTCCCGCCACCGGTGAAGCCGGTCAAGGTGATGCCCGCGGCCCGGGGACTGCCGTCGTTCACCAGCGACTCGAAGTTGCCGACGTCGTCGAACGCGAACGCGTAGGCTTTGCCGTCAGCCATGTTCGCGTGCACCAGGCGCGCGTACTGGTTCGTCGGATTGTTCTTGTAGAAGTCGGCCGCGTTGGTGCTCGGCTGGGTGTCGATCGTGCCGAGCGTGCCGCGGTTGAGGGCGGCGCAGAGTGTTCGGGAGATCGGGCCGACGACCTGGTCGTTCGGGGCCGCCAGCGCGCCGTCGCAGCCCCAGACGTTCGCCGAGGACGGCTTGGCGAACGACGCCACCTGCTGCCCGGCGCTGTTGGTGAAGTTCATGACGTTACCGCTGGTGCGGCCGAAGTACCTGGTGTTCGGCTGGTCCGCGAACGGCACCACGGTCAGCACCTTGCCGGTGTAGGCGTTCCACGCCGAACTGATGTAGGGATCGAGGTACGTACTGCTGAGCTGACCGGAGTCGGCGGCTTTGCCGGGGGCGAGCACGCGCAGGACCGTGCCGTCGGAGCGCGTGTAGACCGAGCCGCCCCAGCCGGCCTGTGCCTTGATGCCGTTGATGACGTTTTCCCGGCCGTTCGCGACGAGCGTGCCCGTCGAGTTCACCGCGCCGGAACCGGTCGTCACGCTCACCGTGTGCGGGATGGCGAACATGTCGACCTGAGAGCTGTTCAGCCAGAGACCGGCGTCGTTGTAGGTGAACTCGCTCCAGTCGAACAGGATGTCGCGGTTCGAGTCACCGGTGGCCCACGGGGCCGGCTGGACCAGGCCGTCGGGGGTGAGGAAGAAGTTGAGGCGCCGGCCGAACGAGAAGTAGACGCGACCGGAGATGTTGCGCGGGACCTGGATCGTCGTGCTGCCGCCGTTGCCCGGTCCGGCGATGGAGACGTCGGGTGCCGGGACCGGGGGGTTGCCGCCGCCGCTCCACGCGGTGAAGGTGCCGCCGGCGTTGACGTACCCGAGCCGGCCGGTGCTCAGGTTCACCCCGAGCACGTACAGGTAGACGGCGTCGGCGCGGCCGGTGTTGTTGGTGATGGACAAGGGCAGGAGCGCGGGACCGGAAGCGGCGGCGGGGGTGGTGCCGCCCGACACGACAGTGGCCGCGGCCGCTGCGAGCCCGGCGAAGATCGCGGTCAGTTTTCTTCGAGTTCGCACCGGCGACTCCTTTGTCCGAGGTGGGTGCTCCAGGAGTTGAACCCCGCCGTTCGGGGGCACCGGTCCGCCCGGTGCACGAGGTGTCACCATGGCGTGGACACCGCCGAAACGCGGCGCGCACCGAAGTGGTGTCACGGACGGAGATCGTCAGGGGAGCGGCACCCGACGGTAGGCCCGCGCCGCTGACCGGGTCAATGGTCTAGACGTGTGGCGGGGCCTCTCGTGCAATCGTGTTGCCCGCGCGGACGCGGGTCCCGACCCGCCGGCGGCCGTGTTGGTGAGTGACAGTCAATCCAGAACGTCTACGTTCCCGACTCTTGCGTGATCGCTTGTCGATCCGCATACTGCGGGGAGGTACGTGATCGAACTCACTGGCGAGCGACACCGCGACCGGAGGTTGACATGGCCGTAGGCCGGGGCGGCGGCCCGGATGTGCTATCCGTGCCCGTGACGAGCGCGACGGGCAAGCGAACCGGCGTAACCGCGGCGCTGGTACCGAGGTGTTCGCCGGTTCCCGGCGATTTCCCTGTCGCCCCGATTGCCGGTGAACGGACGGGAAGTGAGCCGTACGGCGCCGGTCCGGTGTCCTCGGGTGGTAACGACCTGGACCGAGAATCCGGAAGCGAGAGTCGTAAGTAATGGCCCGCTGAAGTTCATCGACGAAGCCATTTCGGTTCTGACGCGGTGAAGCAATGGTGTCGAATCGGTGGATTGGCGTGCCAAAATTCTGCCTGTGAGCGGGTTGTCTTGAAATCGGTTTCTGTCTCGTTGTGACAGTGACACCGCGGTCGGCGCCACCATAGAATAGATGTTGCCCGAAACTTTCCGACAGCGGTTTCGTGGTCGAGTCAACCTGCGGCGGCGCCGGTCGAGATGGGCACCCGCCACTTCCTGAACTCCGGAGGGGTCGTCACGTCACGGGCCGGCGGTCCCTCCGGGACCAGTACCACCCGTCACTGCACACACCGGAAGATCGGCTTAGCCACATGAACAAGATCAAGCAGTTCGTGGCCGGGTGCGCGACGGTCGCGCTCGCCGCGGCCGGCATCACGACGCTCGCACCCCCCGCGCAGGCGGCGGCACTGCCCTCGCCCGACTACGTCTTCCAGGCATGGAACGACAGCTTCCTGGTCCAGGCCAACGGCGAGACCTACTACACCAACCAATTGAAGAGCATTGGCACCGAGCGCTCCGGCTCGTGGATCGCCGCTCTCAACATCCAGGTGGCGCAGGACGTTTACGAACGTACGCACACCGCGGCCGACCGCCAGCGGGTCCGGGATCTGATCGCGACCTTCCTCAAGTACGAAGGCACCAACTGGACCTCGTGGGCCACCTGGAACGACGATCTGGCCTGGATGATCACCACTGTCCTCCGCGGTTACCTCGCCACCGGAGACCAGTCCTTGCTGAACCTGGCCGCCGATCAGTGGAACAAGACGTACGACCGGGGATGGACCGGCGCGGGAGGTGGCGGGATCTGGGAGGAAATGAATTCCAAGTACAGCAAGTGCTCACTGAGCAACAACCCGATGGTCAGCACCGCGGTATCGCTGTACCAGGTCACCGGTGACGGCGCCTACCTGACCAAGGCGAGGACGATCTACGACTGGGTCAAGAGCAAGCTCGTCAACGCTGCCACCGGTGTCGTCAACGAGTGCATCGCGTTCCCGAACGGCCCCAACGGGCCGACCGAGCTGCAGGCCTCGGACAACGCGTACAACGCGGGTTCGTTCATCGAAGCCGCCGACTTCCTGTACCGCGCGACCGGGAACGCCGGATACCGGGACGACGCCCAGCGGACAGCCGACCACTTCCTGAACACGGTCCCGATCGTGTCGAACAACGCCGGCCGCGGCTCGTCGTACCAATACTGGCTCTTCAAGGGAATCAGCGACTTCTGCACCGACACGAACACGTGCGGCAGGTACGACGCCTACATGCGTTCCAACGCAACTCAGGCCTGGAACATGCGCAACGGTGCCAACCTCACCTGGAACGAGTGGACCAGGCCGACGAACGAGCCCAACCCGGACGCGTTCGAGATGAACGGCATGGTCGGGCTGTTCCAGGACTTGCCGACGACCGACCCCTCGCCGTTCACCGGCAACTACGAACTCGAGAATGTCGCCAGCGGCCTGTCGCTGGCAGTGCAGGGAGGGTCCACGGCCAACGCGGCCCCCATCGTCCAAAATCCCGACAACGGGTCCGCCGGCGCGTCGTGGACCTTCGAGCTGCACAGCAACGGGTACTACCGGATCAAGAACGCCGGAAGTGGTCAGCTGCTCAACGTCGCGGCCGAGTCCGGCAAATTGGGAGCCGCGATCGTCCAGTGGCCGGCCGGCAACGGCGGGGCGGGTAACGATCTTTGGAAGCCCGTGGTCAACCCGGACGGCACCTGGTCGTTCTACAACCGCAACAGCAAGCTGGCCCTCGATGATCCCGCCGGCAGTACCGCCCCGGGAACCCAGTTCGTGCAGTGGGCGCCGAACGATTCGGCCGGCCAGAAGTTCCGCGTGGTCTCGCGAACCACAGGCGGTAACGCCACCGACGGCTCCGGTCCGGTGCGGTCAGCCATCGGGGGGAAATGCCTCGACGTCAACGCCGGCAGCAACGCCAACGGCACCGGCGTGCAGATCTGGGGCTGCAACGGCACGGCGGCGCAGTCGTGGAAAGTGAACTCCGACGGGACGCTTCGAGCCCTGGGCAAGTGCCTCGACGTCGCAGGCTACGGCAACGCGAACGGAACCGCGGTGACGCTCTGGGACTGCACGGGTGGCGACAACCAGCAGTGGCAGCCTTACAACGGCGGTTACCGCAACCCGTTGTCCGGACGTTGTCTCGACGACCCCGGCTCGTCCAGCGCCGACGGAACGCGCGTGGCGCTGTGGGACTGCAACGGTAGCGCCGGACAGCGCTGGTCGCTGCCCGGCGCTTGAGGCGAACACCGGGCTGCGCCCGCGCCTTCGATTTGCCCGTCACCAGAGAGATACAGGAGATGATTTGCTCGTGAGCGTGCGGAAACTGGCTGAAGCGGGTGTACCGGTACTGGTACTGGGTGTCGCGATCTTGGCGGCCTGCGTGACACCAACGGCAGCGTTGGCCTCAGAGCGGCACTCGGTAGCCGCAGTTCGATCCGCAGTTGTCGAGGCTTCGCCGACGCGCCAGCTCGTCGGCCAGGTGACCGGCTCCACGTACTTCGAAGTGAGCCCACCGGCCGCGGGGACCTACGCCTTCGAGTACGAACTCGAAGGAACCGCTTTCTTCGACACTTATGTCGACGAGGTCGAGCTCGGCTACGTGGGCGGTTCGGCCGGTGTTCACCGGACGCGTCCGCTGTCGCTGACCGCCGGCGGCCACTTGGTGCACGTCGTCGGCCCGGAGGGTACCGGAACGGCCTCGGTGTACCTGGTCGAGCTCCGGTAGCTCGGCGTCCGGTCGGGTGGGTGCCGGTCAGGACGAATGCGGGGTAGCAGCGTACTCGCTCGTGGGCGGGCGAGCACGCTGCTACCGCGGTTCGGCCGTTACCCGGGAGGTGCCTGGGTGGACCTGGTCCGTGCTTCGTCTACATGAGGGTGGTCAGCAGTGAGCAGGCGAGCTCGCTGAGGTGGTTGGCCAGGACCTCGGGCGAGTCGGTCATGCCGCGTTGGAGCCAATCGATGACGACCTCGCTCACCCCTGCCACGAGGGCCAGCAAGACCCGCTCGAACCGCAGCCGGTCGCGTTGGCGGCCGGCGACGCGCCGAGCCAGGCGACCGATGAGTTCGGCGTCTTCGCGCAGCAAGCCGCGTCGCCGTAGCTCCATGCGTGGTGCGTTGATGTAGATGACGCGCGCGCGTGTCGGGTGCTCGAACAGCGTGGTGACGAGCGCCTGCATCATCGGTCGCAGTAGCTGTTCGAGGTCTCCGGGCCGCTTCGGCGCCACGGCGGAGACTTCGGCCAGCAGCCAGTCGTTCAGTTCGCGGTGGACGGTGATGAGCAGGTCGGCCCGGTCGGCGAAGTGCTCGTAGAAGTAGCGTTTCGCCACTTTCGCCGTCGCGCAGACATCGGCTACCGTCACATCGTCGTAGCTGCGGGCGGCGAACAGTTCCACCGCCGCCTCCGTGATCCGGCTGCGCCGATCCGCGGTGCGCTCCTGCCGTGACTGTCCCGCGTAGGTCTCCCCGCGCTCAGCCCTGTCCTCGCGTTGTTCCACAGCATCCCGTCCTAGCACACCGATACCACACCCAACCTTATCCCGAGGTCTTTCGCACGGCGCAACTTTTCAGGAACGTGTGCGTTCCAGAGTCTTGTGCGTCGCTGTGCGGCGATCCATACTGCTGGCTCAGTTCAGTGCAGAGCACGCCGCCAGGAGGACCGCATGGCCACCGAGGACCAACGGCGGACTGCACTGGACCCGCTGCCGAGAGCGACGAGCCGGGCCGGGTGGGTGCTCGCGTTGCTGTTCGCGGCCAACCTGCTCAACTTCTACGACCGCACCATCCCGTCCATCGTGGTGGAGCCGATCAAGGCCGAGTTCGGTCTGTCCGACGCCGAGATCGGGTTGATCAGCGCCGCCTTCACGGTCGTGTACGCCGTCGTCGGTATCCCGCTCGGACGGCTGGCCGACCGCCGATCGCGGCGGGTCATCCTGTCCGCCGGATTGGCGGTGTGGAGCCTGCTCACCGCGGTCACCGGGCTCGTCGGCGGCTTCGCGGCCTTGGTCGTCGTCAGGCTGCTGCTCGGTGTGGGGGAAGCCAGCTTCGCCCCGGCGACCAACTCCCTGGTGGCAGACCTCTACCCGCCGGATCGCAGAGCTCGCGCCACGGGGCTGTGGCAGCTGGGTCTACCGGTCGGGCTGGTCCTCGCGTTCTTCACCGTCGGCTCGATGACGGAAGCGTTCGGCAGCTGGCGAGCTGCCTTCTTCGTCGCCGCGGTGCCCGGTTTGGCGGTAGCGGCCGCGCTGGCGTTCATCCACGAACCGGCACGAGGCGCGTCGGAATCCGCACCGGTGGCCACGGCCCAGGTGGGAACCCCGTTCCGCAGCCTGGTGCGGGTGCCCACCTTGTGGTGGCTGGTGGTCGCGGGTCTCGGCTCCCAGATCGCCTCGTACGCGGTGGCGACCTTCAGCGTCCCGCTGTTCCAGCGGCACTTCGGCACCAGTCTGGCCGTCGGAGGCGCTTTCACCGGGATCACGATCGGCGTCACCGGCCTGGTCGGGTTGACACTCGGCGGTCGCGTCGCCGACCGGGCCGGCCGTCGCTCACCTGCGGGACGGGTGCTCACCGGCGCATACGGTCTGCTCGGGGCCGCCCCGTTGACGGCGGCGGCGTTCTTCGTCGACGCCACGATGCCCCTGGTGTTCGTGGTCGTCTTTTCCGCGGGCTGGCTGTTGCAGTACCTCTACTTCACCGCCGCCTACCCGGCCGTGGCCGATGTCGTCGAACCCCGCCTCCGCGGCACCGCCATGGCTCTGTACTTCGCTGCCTCGTACCTGCTCGGCGGCGCACTGGGACCGTTGATGGCTGGTGCCCTGTCGGATCGCTTCGCCGCGTCGGCGCGAGACCTCGGAAGCGAATCAGCTGCCGCGTACGGCCTGCATCTGAGCTTGGCGATCGTCATCCCGGTAGGCCTGCTGATCGCCGCGGTCGGTCTTTTCGTCGCTTCGAAATGCGTCGCGCGCGACCAGAAGAAAATGCGAAGCGCGCTGCGAGCCGCCAGGTGAGGAAACACCCGGCAACGGAGGCGGCCCTCCGGCCACGTCCGCCGTCATGCGGACGCATCGCGGCGGGCCTGGCGTCGATCGACGAGGTGGTTGACCACGATCACCGCGGCCAGCAGAACCAGACCGATCGGCAACCCGTAGCGTCGCTCCGCGACGAGCCGGACCGTGGCGGCTGCCGCCAGCAGCAACCCGGCGACGATCCACGGCCATCGCTTGGGCCGCACTTCCGCCGGCGCGGCCGAGCTGCGTGAACGATCGGAACCGACCATCTTGCCCTCCCTTGAAGGTGTCGCGTGATGACTGTCGCTCAGACAGCACTGCCCGGCTGGGTCCATTTTTGTCCTGGGCTGCCGTTGCAGTCCCAGATTTGGAGCTGGGTGCCGTTGGCGGCCGACCCGCCGGGGTCATCGACACAGCGTCCGGACGTGGGGTTGAGGTAACCGCCGTCGACCGGGGTCCACTGCTGATTCCTGAGCCCGGCGCAGTCGGACAGCTGCAATTTCGTCCCTCCGGCGGTCCCTCCTGCCGCGCTCTCCAGGCACTTCCCGAGGGATCGCAGTGAATGATCGGAGTACGCCGTCCAGCGCTGGTTCGGCGCTGCGCCGACGCAATCCCAGATGATCACCGGTGTGCCGTTGGCGACGTTGCCCCCTTGAACGTCTGCGCACTTGCCCGCGATCCCCGACCTGACTGCACCGGAACTGCCGGGTGTCGCCGCGAACCCCGGTGCCGACCACCCTTGGTTGCGGCTGCCGTTGCAGTCCCACAGCTGCAGCTGGACGCCATTGGCGGTGTTGTCGCCCGGAACGTCCAGGCATCGGCCGGAGGCGGGATTGCGGTACGAGCCGTCGTAGGTCCGCCACTGCTGGTTTCCCGCTCCGGTGCAGCTCCAGAGCAAGACCTTGGTGCCGTTGGCTGTTGCTGCACCTGTTGCGTCGAGGCATTTTCCGAAGGCCCGCAGCGAGCCATCGGTGTACGAGGTCCACTGCTGCGCCGCGCTCGAATTGCAGTCGTAGAGCGTTACCGGAGTTCCGTCGGCGGTGCCTGCTGCCTGGACGTCCAGGCACTTGCCGGTGACGGCGGAGTGCACCGCCCCGGTCGCGACGACAGCTGGGGAGATGGCGCCGGGCGCCCACGGGGCGGTGATGTTCCAGCTGGTGTCGCTCATGAAGTGGGCGGTGGTGTCCTGTGCGGCCGGTGACTTCCCGGCGCCGTCTTGCCCGACCCAGACGGTTCCGTTGGCGAACCGCAAGAACTTGCTCGGTCGAGACCAGGAGAGCAGGGACGTGCCACTGCCGGAGTTGCCAGGGACGGGGCAGAAGGTGGCGTCGCCGGCGAACGTCGACGTGCCGTCGTAGTCGGCCCTGACGACCTGCGAGTTGCTCTGTCGCAGGAAGCTTCCCGGGTAGTTGTGGGACTCGAACGAGATGCACGAACCGCCGGTCAGGCCGGTACGGACGGTGAAGGTCGCGTCCTGCTTGTCCAGGTCGGAACTTCCGCTGGTGATGACGGAAGCAGCGGCCACTCCGTTCTGGTGCCGGACGAACCGGTCGGTGGAACCGGCGGTGGTGGCCTGAATCGACACGCTTTCGTTGATCGGAAGGGAGACGCGCTGCCCGGCGAGGTCTCTTGACGCCGCGATCAGGCTCTGGTTCGCGGCCCGCACGGCCGACGGGTCGATCTTGACGACCTGCCGGTCGTAGGTGGCGAAGCCGTTGCTCTCGGTTTCGACGTCGTAGGGTTCGGTGTACACGGCGGCGTTGAGACCTTTGTGGACCATCAGTCCGGTCAGCGCCTTCGCCATGCCGAGGAACCTGTTGGTCAGCGTGGCGGCGTCCGGTTCCATTTCATAGCCGAAGCCGCGACCCACCTGGAATTCGTGGCCGTTGACGATGAGGCCGAGCCCGCCGTACTCGCCGAGGACGTTGGCCCGGCCACCTGTCGGTGGCGCCGAGTCGGGTCCGGTGTAGGTGTGGTAGTCCCAGACGTCACCGTTGCCGCTGTCGGAGGAACCACAGCAGTTCACCCCGCTCATGTTGTCCACGAGACGGCTGGGATCCCAGGTCTTGACGGTGTTCGCGACGCCGGCGGGGTCGAACGAGCCCCAGCCCTCGTTCTGGTCGACCCACATGACGATCGACGGAGAACTGACGTGCTGGCTGACGACGTTGTGGAACTCGCTCAGCCACTGGTTCTGCGCGGCCGCGTCAGGTGCGTTGATCATCGCCGGCATGTCCTGCCACACCAGCATCCCCAGTTTGTCCGCCCAGTAGTACCAGCGTTGCGGCTCCACCTTGATGTGCTTGCGGATCAGGTTGAACCCCCAGCTCTTCTGCTGCTGGATGTCGGACCTGAGCGCGTCATCGGTCGGGGCGGTGTAGATGCCGTCGGGCCAGAACCCCTGGTCGAGCATGCCGGTCTGGAATACGAAGTTCCCGTTCAGGACGATCCGGGGTATGCCGTCGACTGTCTTCAGGCCGATCGAACGCATGCCGAAGTACCCGCCGACCGCGTCACCGCCGCCGGCTCCGGTCAGCATCACCGAGGCGTTGTAGAGGAACGGGTCGTCGGGGCTCCACCAGTGTGGATTCGGTATCGGCACGCGGATCCGGCTGCCGATGCCGCCGGAGGCCGTGGCCACGACCGCCCCGCCGTCGGGCAGTGACACGGCCACCTGCACGCCCTGGCTGCCGATACCGGCGCCACGTACGACGATGTCGAGAGCTCGGCCGGGAACGTCCGGGACCATCTCCAGGCTCGTGATGTGGGCGGGAGCGACCGGCTCGAGCCACACGGTCTGCCAGATCCCCGATGTGGCCGAGTAGAAGATTCCGCCCGGTGAGTTGCGCTGCTTGCCGACCGCGCCGCTGCCCGCATCGGTGGGGTCGTAGACACCGACGATGATTTCGTTGGAGCCGGAGCGCAGGTAAGGCGTGATGTCGAACTGGAACGCGTCGTAGCCACCGGTGTGTGAGCCGACCTGGCTGCCGTTGACGTACACCGTAGCCTGCTGATCGACCGCGCCGAAGTTGAGCAGCGTGCGACGTCCGTTCCAGGCGGACGGTACGGTGAAGG
The DNA here is from genome assembly GCF_046548815.1 of Amycolatopsis sp. cmx-4-83. Taxonomy (NCBI): domain Bacteria; kingdom Bacillati; phylum Actinomycetota; class Actinomycetes; order Pseudonocardiales; family Pseudonocardiaceae; genus Amycolatopsis; species Amycolatopsis sp. cmx-4-83. The sequence continues at coordinate 293,054 of NZ_JAEBEF010000004.1, forward strand.
ACCTGCGGTACCACATCCGGTCCAGATGACGCTGGATGCCCGACAGCGCCGACTCCGCCGGGTAGGGAACGTTGATCCGCTCCGGCAGCGTCTGGTTCACCGGAGGTGCCTGGCCGGCCGAGGCGGTGCCGAACTGCCATTCACCGTTGAGGCTCTGCCAATCCGCGCGGGTCATCTGCGGCCGGGGGTATTCCGGCAGCGGGTTGGCGATGTTCGCGGTGGCCGCGACCGTCCACGGCGTAGTCATCGGCGCGGGTTTGACGGGGGCCGCGACGCTGGGTGGTGCCCCGGTCGTGAGGGTCACCGCCGTGGCGGTGACGACCACGCTTGCCAGGGCAGCCAGCCGGCGTAACCGCGGCCGTACGGCTGGGAAAAGGGGCGCTCTGATCGACGGCAAGGGAAGCTCCTCTGCATGGCTGACAGTCGACGGGACACGGTGGGGTCGGCACTGAGTTCCGACCGGCTGGGCTCAGGCGGGGAGCCTCCAGTGCTGGTTGGCGCCGCCGGTGCAGGCCCAGATCACCAGCTGGGTGCCGGGAGTGGTGGATGAGCCGGGATCGTCGAGGCACTTACCTGACTGCGGGTTGAGCACCGAGCCGTCGCCGCGGGGCTGCCAGGCCTGCGCGGCGCTGCCGTTGCAGTCGTACAGCTGAACCGGGGTGCCGTCGGTTGTGCCGCCTGCCGTGACGTCCAGGCACTTGCCGAGCGCTTGAAGGGTGCCGCCTTGGGCCGTCCAGCTCTGCGCGCCGCTGCTGTTGCAGGTGTAGATCTGGACCGGGGTGCCGTTGGCCGTGGCGGCGGCGCGGACGTCGGCGCACAGGTTCTGGTAGCCGACGATCGGCGCGGACCCGCCGAGCGTGACGCTCCCGGCGAGCCGGATGTCACGCGATGATCCACCGATCTGGATCTGGTAGGTGCCGGCGGTCCGGGTCCAGTAGCCGCTGGTCCATGCCTGGAAGCTGCGGGCGTCGAGGGTGGTGGTGACCCGCTGGGTCTGGCCTGGGTCCAGTGTGACCTTGTCGAAGCCCCGCAGGTTCTTCGCCGGTTCGCCGGTGCTCGCCGGCTGCCCGACGTAGATCTGGGGGACTTCCGACCCGGCGCGGGTGCCGGTGTTGGTGAGGTCGAAGGTCACGGTGACGCCGTTGGCGGTGGGGGAGCTGACGGTCAGGTTGGCGTACCGGAAGGTGGTGTAGGACAGGCCGTACCCGAACGGGAACAACGGTGCGATGTTGTGCCGGTCGTACCAGCGGTACCCGACGTCGATGCCTTCGGAGTACTGCACGGTGCCGTTCTGTCCCGGCCACTGGGCGGCGGTGTGTGCCGGGACGTCGGCGAGCGAGGCGGGGAACGTGACCGGCAGTTTGCCGGAAGGGTTGACGTCGCCGAAGAGGATCGAGGCGAGGGCGTTGCCGTACTCCTGGCCGGGGTACCAGCTCTCGATGATGCCGCGCACCGAGCCGGCCCACGGCATCGTCACCGCCGAGCCGCTGTTCACCACGACGACGGTGTTCGGGTTGACGGCCGCGACGTCGGCGACGAGCTGGTTCTGCTCGGCGGGCAGGGAGAGGTCGGGCAGGTCGCTGCCTTCGGCCTCGAAGCGGCCGACGACCACGACGGCCAGGTTCGCGACGCGGGCCGCGGCGACAGCCTGGTCGTGCGCGGTCGAACTGCCGGTCACCCGCCAGGTCTGCGCGGGGCTGGTGTTGCAGGTGTAGAGCTGCAGCTGGACGCCGTTGGCGGGGTTGGCGGCGGGGACGTCCAGGCACTTGCCGGACGCCGGGTTGACCAGGGCACCGCCGGAGACAGTCCACTTCTGGGCTCCGGTGCCGTTGCACTCGTACAGCTCGATCTTCGTGCCGTCGGCAGTGGCGCCCCCGGTGACGTCCAGGCACTTACCGAGTGCGCGCACGGTGCCGTCCGCGCCGGCGGTCCAGATCTGGGCGGAGCTGCTGTTGCAGTCGTAGAGCTGGACGGGGGTGCGTTCGCGTCGTTCGCCGCGGCGACGTCGACGCACTTGCCCGCCAGGCCGTAGATCGGTCCGGAGCTGCTGCCGGAGGCGTAGGTGACCGTGGCGGCGGAGCCGGCGCGGGCCTGGATCCCTCGGAAGGGACTGACCGCGCCGCTGGGGTTGACCCCGGCGCTGCCGCCGCCCTGGTACAGCGGGGCGGCGTCGCCGCCGCTGCCGAGCACGGCGATCGACTTGGTGGCGGAGGTGATCGGCAACGTCGCGTTCGCGTTCTTCAGCAGGACGGTGCCCGCCGTGGCCACCTGGCGGGTCAGAGCGGTGTGCGCGGCGGAGGTGACCGGGGTGGTGAGGGTGCCGGTCTGGGCGTGGTCGAAGAGCCCGCGCCGGAACATCGAGGTGAGGATGCGCCGGACGTGGTCGTCGATCGTGGCCTGGGACACCTGGCCGGCGTTCACGGCGGCGGTGAGCGCGGCACCGTAGTAGCGGCTGTCAGGCATTTCCATGTCCAGGCCGTTGTTGGCCGAGGCAACGGTGGAGTGGGTGGCGCCCCAGTCCGCGGTGACGAATCCGCCGAAGCCCCACTCGTTCTTCAGGACCGAGTTCTGCAGTGGGCCGTTTTCGCAGGCGAACGGGCCGTTGATGGCGGAGTAGGAGCACATCACGGAGTCGGCGCCGCCGGTCTTCACCGACGTCTCGAAGGCGGGCAGGTAGATTTCCCGCTCCGCGCGGTCGCTGACGATCGCGTTGTCCGCGCTGCTGTTGCGATTGGTCTCCTGGTTGTAGACGGCGTAATGCTTGACCTGCGCCATCGGACCTTGACTCTGGATGCCCTGAATATCCGCGGCGCCCAGCTGCGCGGTGAGGTAGGGATCCTCGCCGAACGACTCGAATGCTCGCCCCCACCGCGGGTCCCGCACGATGTTGATGGTGGGACCGAGCTCGACGTTGGTGCCTTTACCCCACTGCTCGGCGCCGATCGTCTCCCCGTACTGGCGCATCAGGGCGGTGTCCCAGCTCGCCGCGGCGGCGACGGGGGAGGCGAGCTGGGTGACGCCGGTGACGCCGTCGCCGACCCCGGCCGGCCCGTCCTGCAGGTGCAGAGCGGGTATACCGAGGCGGGTGTTGGCGTCGACGCAGCCGACGTAGCCGCAGGACGCGCCGCCGTGCAGCATCGTGAGCTCTTCGGGCTGGGTCATCGCCGCCAGGAGTTCGGCGGCGCGCTGCTCAGGGGGCTGGGCGGTGTTCATCCATGGCTGGATGGCAGCCTGGGCTTGCGGTATCCCGCTGACGGCGAGCAGGACTGCGGCGGACGCGGAGATGAGCGCACGGAACATCCTGGGTGGAGACGAACGCATAGGGCCTCCTCACGTTTGTGGATCGGGAGATCCGAGTTCAGCTGGTGGCGTTGAGCAGGTCGAGTGCGCTCTGCTGGCACCCGTAGTCACTCGTGCCGGGGCCACCTGCCCAGTGCGGTCCGTACTGGTCGAGGGCAGTGCGGTCACGGGCGTACGCGGAGTCGGCCCAACCGCGGAGCGTCGCGGCGTAGGGATGGTCGCTCAGCTGGGAGCTGAGCTTGCCCAGGCCGCGCACGTAGGCGCCCTTGAAGCTGGGACCATCGCCGGTGCAACCGTCACCTTCGCCCGGCTCCTGCAGCACCCCGCCGCTCTGCAGCCTGACGCTCGAGGCGTCGGCCAGGCCGCGGGCGGTGTCCAGAAGTGAGGTGTCGCCGGTGGCCCGGTACAGTTCGGTCAGGCCCGCCAGCACCACACCCTGGTTGTAGGTCCAGGTGGGCTGCCCGTTGTTGGAGCAGGAGTCGGTGAGACCGTCGTTGATCAGGTGGTCGCCGTTGATCATTCCGCTGTCCTTGAACCAGCTCCACTCGTTCTTCGCCCGGGTGAGGTAGGTGGTGTCGCCGGGGATGCGGTTGTGCAACGCCGCGGAGAGCTGCAGGAACAACTCGTTGGTGATGGCGTTCTTGTAGTTGCCGTTCGTGCTCCACCGGACACCGCCGCCGCAGGTGCCGTTCCAGTTGGCGAACATGTGGTCGGCGTCGGCGCGGGCGGTGGTCAGGTAGCGGGCGTCGCCGGTCAGGTCGTAGGCGTCCACCCAGGCCAGGCCCCACCAGCCGGTGTCGTCGAGGTATTCGTTGGTGAAGTTGCCGCCCTGCGCGCCGAGGTTCTTGGCGTAGGTGTCGGCGATCGCGTACTGGTAGCTGCCCATGCCGGTGACGCGGGCGTTGTCGATGACGGCGGTCAGCGCGTTGGCGCTGGTCCACCAGCCGTTACCGCCGAACAGTTTCGTGCCGCGGTCGTACGACATCATCAGAGCGGTCGCCGCCGCGGTGCGTCGGTCGCCGGCGTTCCACGTGGTCCGCGCCCACGCGGTACAGGCGATGGCCGTGCTCCCGGCAGGCTGGCCGCAGGCGCGCAGCGCGCCGATCCCTTGGGCGTTCCAGTCGTCGACGTTGAACATCAAGGTCCGCCAGCCCGTGCCGCCGGAAGGGGTCGTGGTGTCGCCGAGCTTGCTGCCCGAACTCCAGGTCCGGCCGCCGTCCATCGACCGGTCCAGCCAGACTTCATCGCCGGTCGTGCCGTTGTCGATCGACGCCCACCCCATCGCGTCGGCGTCGTCGAAGCGCAGCGTCAGGGAACGGCCGGACGAGGTGGCGGTGACCGCGATCCGGTCGTGGGGGGTCAGGGAGGGATCGCGGGGTTCGCAGTACTTGTTACAGATCCCCGCGGCAGCTGCGTCCGCGCTTGAGGTCGTGGGGGCGCCCGCCGGCTGGGCGGCTGCGCCGACGGACAGTGTGGTCGCGATCATGAGAACCGCGGTCAGCAGTGATCGTGTGCTGTTCATGGGAGTGCTCCACAACTCACGGAGATCAGGCGTTCGGAGGGGACCAGGTCCGCATGGAGGTCACGGTCGCCGGGACCGTGGCTGGGGCGCAGTCACCGTGCACCCCAACCCGCGGCTCAATGGGTTTCCATCAGTCCACCGATCTGCTCGTGCGGTCAGGCCGCGTCGGCCGTCCACTTCTGGTTCGGGCCACCGTTGCAGTCCCAAAGGGCGAGCTGGGTGCCGTCGACGGCGGACGACGCCGGGTCGTCCAGGCACCGGCCCGATGCGGGGTTGCGGTATCCGCCGTTGTAGGGCTGCCACTGCTGGTTGCTGCCTCCGTGGCAGTCCCAGAGCGCCACCGGGGTTCCGTTCGCGGTGCCGTAGCCGGTGACGTCGAGGCACTTGCCCACGGCCTGCATGGTGCCGTCGGGGAAGGTGCTCCAGAGCTGGGCGGTGGTGGCGTTGCAGCCCCAGATCTGTACCACGGTGCCGTTGGCGTTGCTGCCGCCGTTGACGTCCAGGCACTTTCCGGTGATGCCTGAACGCACCGGCCGGCCGGCCGTGCCCGGCGGCTTGAGCCATCCGGCGCTGTCGGCCGCCTGGATGCCCGCGTTGAACGCGTCAGCCATCTTGCGGTAACCGTTGTCGTTGGGGTGCAACGCATCGGAGAGGTCCGCGGCGGTGAGCGCGCTCATGTCGACGTAGCGGACGTGCCGGCCCGCGGCCTGTTCTTGCTGGACGATGCCGGGGATGGCGGCGTTGAAGGGCCCGCGCAGCGGTTCCTCGGTGGAGCTGGTGGAGATGATCACCGAGCCGACCAGGACGGTCGCGTCGGGGGCGTCGCGGGTGATCTGGTCGAGCAGGGCGTGCAGCCGGTCGGGTGCGGTGGGGATCTGGTACTGCTGGCCGAGGTCGTTGGTGCCGATCTCCAGGGTGACGACGTTGGGCCGGTACCGCGCCAGGGTGTAGTCGGCGATACCGGCGATCTGGTCGATGCGCCAGCCGGAGTGGCCTTCGTTGTCCGGGTCGGCCATGTCGCCGTTGCGGCCGCTGCCGACCAGGTCGACCGCGTGCCCTTCGGCTCGTAGCTGGTCGGCGAGGAACGCCCGGTAGCTGTTTCCCGTGCTGCTGCCGATTCCCCAGGTGATCGAGTCACCCAACGGCAGTACCCGCAGCGTGGACGCTGCCGCCGTGGTGGCGGCAGGCGTGCTTGCTGCTTCGGCTGTCGCCGGCAGCGCGGCGGTGCACGCGAGTGCGGTGATCGTGACGCAGGCAGCTTTGAATCCGTTCATCATCCATCCTCGTGCTCGCAGTGGGTGAACTTCCTATGTGGACAGTCCCCATTTCTGGTTGGCGGCCGCGGTGCAGTCCCAGATCTCCACCTGGGTTCCCCAGGCGGTGGACCACCCCGGTACGTCCAGGCACCGGGCCGACTGCGGGTTGTACAGCGATCCGTCCGGACGGGGCACCCAGACCTGCGCACCGGTACCGTTGCAGTCGTAGAGACTCACCAGGGTGCCGTTGGCGGTGCCGCCGCCGTTGACGTCGAGGCACTTGCCGAGGACCTGCAGGGTGTTTCCGGCGCGGTTGGCGGTCCACTGCTGGGCGGCAGTGCCGTTGCAGGTCCAGACCTGGATGGGCGTGGCGTTCGCGTTGCTCGCATTGCGCACGTCCAGGCACAGCCCCGCGTAGCCGCTGATGGCGCTGGGCTGGGTGTCGGTCATGGTGATCTCGACCGAATGCGATCCGCTGAGGGTGGAGGGCAGGAAGTGGTCGGCTCGGTCGACCCCATCGAGCTTGAAAGAGCTGATGACGTTGCCGGCACCGCGCAGGGTGACGTTGAGGTTCGCCGCTCGGTACCTCAGGTCGGAAAGTGTGGCATCGCCCCAGCCCCAGCCCCAGGGCAGCGTCGGCGTCCAGGTGATTCCGTCCGGAGTGAGGTTCATCCCGAACAGGCCGTTGTACACCATCCGCAGGTACGCCGTCGCCGACCAGGTCTGGTCCCGCACCGGTCCCCAGTGGCCGCCGGTTTGCCAGCCACCGTCCGGGGCGCCGGAAAGGAAGTTGTAGATCTCGTAGAACCCGCCGCTGCTGTTGGCGAGTGCAGCCAGTGTGGTGGCTTCAGTGGCGAAGCGGGCCTGGTTGCCGGTCTTGGTGGCGGCCTCGGCCCAGTAACCTTGGATCATCGGCCACACGCTGACGTTGTGGCGACCGGGCCGGCTGTCGGCGTAGCGCGGGAAGTGCGAGTAGACGTCCACGATGCCGTGCGGCTGGATATGGGCGTTGTGCATGATCGACCGGGCCTGGTCGGTGCTCGCGATGCCGAAGAGGATTGCGAAGGAGAGGCCGGTGCCCTCCTCGGACGAATCCAGCGCGCCGGACGGGCCTCCGTCACCGTTGTGGATCAGGTAGCCGTAGGTGCCCTTGGCGGGGATCCAGAAGTACTGGTTGATCCGCGACTTCAGGGTGTCCGCCGCCGCGTTCTGGGTCGTGACCTCGGCGGCGGGTCGGCCGAGGGCGGACGCCATCAGGGCAGCGCTGCGGAACGCCGAGTAGTACAGCGTGTTGGTGCTCAACGCCATGAGCTTGCTGGTCGCGTATGAGCCGACGAAGCCACCTTTGCTTTCGGTGTCGTCAGCCGGCGGAGCCGGGTATCCGGCGATGCCGTCGTTGAAGAACGACGGGCCCTCGAAGAGGCCGTACGTGGAGTTGAAGTTCGCACTCTTGCGTGCGTTCAGGGTGTTGAGGGCGGTCTGGTACGCGTTGGCCAGGAAGGATCGGTCGCCGGTGGCCAGGTAGTGGTTCCAGGCGGCGGTCAACCACACGACCTGGTCCCACCACTGGTCGTCCTGTTGGAGTATCAACTGGCCGTCGGCCTGCCTGCGGACCACCGACCACAGGGTGTTTGCGGCGGTGGCGGGATCGAGCAGGCTCGCCGCGTTCCACGAGTTGACCGATGCATCCCTGGTCCACGGCTGCGGGTACTCGGCGCCCGCGCGCAGAAACGTTCCCGGGGGGTCGGTGAGCAGACCCGACTGGTTGTACACGGCCGGGTCGTAGCGGATGGTGTTGACGTCGAGCAGGTTCGTCAGCGCCTTGGTGTAGGCGGCACCCAGGGTCGATTGTGTGCCCGGATCGGTGAATCGCAGAGTGGGCCGGCTGGCTGAGACGGACGTCGGTTGGGCGATCTGCGGTGTTCGGTCGAGTGGGGCGCCGGAAGCCACGCCGGGTGTCAGCGATGCGGTCAAGGCGAGGCAGCACGCGGTCCGGAGCCAGCGCCGAGCTGCATCACGGCGATGTGTGTGCATGGAGAACTCCAACTTCGACAACGTTGTCGGTCAATGCGCCCGGCCGTTGGCTGCCATCGAAGTGAATTAGGAGCAGCAGTGCAGGAGAGCGCTCTCCAGTTCAGTTTCACTCCGCCTGTCGACGATGTCAATCGTCAACGAGAATTTGGTCTCGACCCGACAAATTGTGTCCAGGAACCGCAAATCCGCTGCGGCGAGAATCGCTCGTCAAAGCCGTTCAGGGGCGCAATTGTGGCCACGGCGGGAGCGGCGGCGCTGAGCCGCTCCCGCCGTGGCGTGGTCGCCGATACCTAACTACGCGACCACTTCTGGTTGGACGCACCGTTGCACGTCCAGATGACGAACGGAGTGCCGTTGGCCGTGCCGTGGCCGGTCACGTCGAGGCACTTCCCGGATCCCACGTTCACGACCGCACCGCTCGCCTGGACGCGCCATTGCTGCGTGGCTGTTCCATTGCAGTCGTAGATCTGGATCGCGGTCCCGTCGGCGGTGCCGCCCCCGGCGGTCTCGAGGCACTTGGTGTCGAACACCTTGAGCTGGTTGGTGGTCGTGGACGTCCACGCCTGGTTGTTGCCGTTGTTGCAGTCCCACAGCGCCGGGATCGTGCCGTTGGCTTGGTTCGCCGCGGGGACGTCGGCGCACTTGCCCGATTCCTGGGCCTTGAGGATGCCGACGGTGTCACCGCGGGCCCACTTCTGGTTCGCCCCGCCGTTGCAGCCCCAGAGGACCAGCGCGGTGCCGTTGGTGGTGCCGTGCCCGGTCGCGTCGAGGCATTTGCCCGACCCGGTGTTGACGACCGAACCGTCGGCGTTGACTGTCCACTGCTGGGCAGCGGTGTTGTTGCAGCTGTAGATCTGCACCGGTGTCCCATCGGCGGTGCCGCCGCCGCGGACGTCGAGGCACTTCGTGCCGTAGACGGTCAGCTGCTTTGCGGGGGTCGCCGTCCAGCTCTGGTTGGCGCCGCCGGTGCAGTCCCACAGCGCCACGGCGCTGCCGTCGGTCTGGCTCCCGGCCGGCACGTCGGCGCACAGCCCGGACTCCTGGCCCTTGAGAATCCCGCCGTAGTTGCCGTCGGCGTTCGGGGTGACGCTGAAGTTGTCGAAGAGGTTCGTCTGGTAGCCGACGACCCCGACCCCGACGAGCCCGGTGGTGAACGCCGTGTCGGTGACGGTACCGAGCGTGGCACCGTCGAGGGTCGCGGTGATCCGGTTCCCGCTGAAGCCGAGCTTGATGTTGTGCCAGGTGTTGAGGCCCAGTGCCGCGTGGGAGCCGGAGGCGAGCGTGGTGAGGACGCCGCCGCTGCTGTTCTTCGCGATGGACCACGCGCCGGTGTCGGCGACGCGCAGCTGGTAGGCGGCCTGGTGGCTTTGCGGCCGGTTTTGGGTGTTGGCCCGGCCGAGCAGGGTGACGGTGCCGGCCTGTTGCATGTCGACGTCGGTGCTGACGGTGTAGTTGCTCCACTGTGGATCGCCGACGAGGGTGAAGGCGTCGCTGTCGTCCTGCCAGTTGATCGGCCGGACCGGGGCGACCTGCTGCAGGCATTGTCCACCACGCCCGGCCGCGCACGGGCGGACCTCGAACGATCCCTGCATGTCGGAGAAGTACTTCGCGGCGCTGCGGGAGGGGTAGCCGTCGAAGTTGTCGGAGTAGGGCAGGGCGAGGTTCCCGGCCGGGGGACTGCTCGCGGTGCCCTTGCCCTGGCCGGTGGTCGTGGTGACCGTGTAGATCCGGTTCGGCTGCAAGGTCAGGGAGTAGGTCCCCGACGCCGGGGTGATGTCAGCCTGCTTGACGAAGTAGTCGGCGGGGTTCGACGAGCCGAGATCGGTGGACCAGACGTGCACGGTGCCGGTGTTCAGCCCACCCGAGGCGGTGACGTTCACGGTCTGGGCGGCCGTCGCACTGGTGGTCTCGTAGATCGTCGAGTAATCGGTGTTGTTGGTGGACTTCAGGGAGATGTAGCTGCCGTTGGCCCGGTTGCCGCCGAGGTAGCCGCTGGCCGAACCGGTGAGGAACTTCCAGCCGGGCTGGGTGAACTGGGCGACCTGCGCGTTGGCCCAGAGGTTCTTGCCGAGCGCGTAGGTGCCCGACCACGGGGTGTTCGCGGTCGCCAGCCCGACGGTGTTGTAGGGCAGGTTCGAGTACAGGGCGGCGATGAGTGGCCAGTTCATGAACCCGGTCATCTGGCCGTCGAGGTAGCCGCGGGTGATGGTGCGGATGTAGGCGGCCGAACCGGTGTTGAAGTCCTGTGAGCCGAATTCGCTGGCCCACAGCGGCTTTCCGGTCGCGACGGCATTCGCGGTCGAGGAGCAGGTGGTCGCGTCGGAGAGGTAGCCGCACGGGTAGTGGGAGCCGACGACGCCGACCGCGGCGTTGAAGCCGCTGTCGGAGAGCATGTCGTCGGCGGTGTTCCAGCCGCTGTCGTCGCCGACGATCTGCACCGAGCCGTAGCCGCGGGAGTTCAGCGCCGCGCGCAGGTTCTTGTACCAGGTCTTGTCGTGGCCGCGTTCGTTCCAGCCGCCGAGGTACGAGATGGTCAGGCCGTGTTGCTTCGCGCAGTCTAGCCAGGAGATGTCGTAGTCGATCATGTCCTGGGACCAGAAGTTCCCGCCGCCGATCCAGCCCGGCGCGGCCCAGGGCAGCGCCACCAGCTTGATTCCGGGGTTGCGGGCGACGGCTTGTTCGCCGAGCCAGAATTCGTAGCCGGCGTTGCAGTTGATCTCGCCGCGTACGTGCTGGTGGCTGGGTTCCGAGCCGTCGGTGGAGTTCGCGTCGCCGCCGATCTCCAGTTTCAGCAGCTGCACGGCGGCGCCGTAGCCCGGCTTGAAGAGGTAGTCGAGGATTTGTGAGCGTTGGGCGGGTGGGTAGTCGATCAGTAGGCGGGAGTTGCCGCCACCGCCGCTGATCGCGCCGACGCCGTCGAAGGTGCGCCCGGTGCTGCCGCCGTTGACGGCGATCGTGGTGGCCGCGCCGGCGGGTGGGGCGGTCACCACCAGTGTCGCGGTGGCGAGCAGAGTGGACAGGAGCAGAAAGAGGAGCCGGCGGAACGTGGAGCCGCGGCGTTGCGGACGCATGGAAGATCTCCTTCGGAACTTCATCGGGGGAGGGGACGGAAGGATGCTCAGGATGACGGCAAAGTCCACTGCTGGTTGGTGGCGCCGGTGCAGTCCCAGATGACCAGCTGCGTACCGTCGGTCGTGCTGGCACCGGGATCGTCGAGGCACTTGCCGGACGCTGGGTTCACCAGCGTTCCGTTCGTGGGGACCCACTGTTGGTTGGCGCCGCCGGTGCAGTCCCACAGCACGACCGCGGTGCCGTTGGCGGTGCCGCCGCCGGTGACGTCGACGCAGCGGTTGTACAGACGCAACGTGCCGTCACCGGAGATGTGGACCGACTGGGCCGACGAGCCGTTGCAGGTCCAGATCTGGATCCGGTTCCCATTGGTCGTGGCGGTGGCGTTGTCGTCCAGGCACTTTCCCGCGCCGACCGAGGTAACGGCTCCGGTCCGGGTTCTCGGTAGGGTCCAGCGCTGGTTGGCGGCTCCGGTGCAGTCCCAGATCACCAGCTGGGTCCCGTTGGCGGTACTGCCGCCGGGATCGTCGAGGCAGCGTCCGGACGCCGGGTTGCGCAGCGCTCCGGTGCCGGGCTGCGCGACCCACTGCTGCCCGTTGCTGAGATTGCAGTCCCAGAGCTGGACGAGGGTGTTGTTCGCGGTACCACCGCCGTTGATGTCGAGGCACTTGCCGAACAGCATCACGGTGCCGTCGCCGGGCACGGTCCAGTGCTGCGCGGCGGTGTTGTTGCAGTCGTAGATCTGGGCATGGGTGCCGCTGGCGCTGCTGCCGCCCGCGGCGTCGAGGCATTTCCCGGTGATCCCGGAGGTGAGCGAGCCGGTCGGGCCGATGACTGTGGCCGGCGGCTGGGCGCCGCCGTCACCTGCGTAGGACGGTGGCGCCGACAACGCGCCGCTGGCCCACGTCGTGTTGGCGGTGGTGCCGAGCGTGAGGTTCAGTGTGCCGCCGTCCAGCGCGAACCCCGGCGGCACGTAGGCGTTGTTCCACGTCGCGCCGTTGAGGGTGGCGCTCTGCACGTAGGGTGCGTCGGCCGAGGCTTGTGGCGCGTTGATCGCCATCGTGGCGCCACTCGCGAGGGTGACGGCGACCGACGGGAACAGCGGGCTGCCGATGACCAGGTCGGAGGTGCCTGGGGTCATCGGGAACAGGCCCATCGCCGACCACACGTACCACGCGCTCATGGTGCCGAGGTCGTCGTTGCCGACGCTCCAGTTCGCCGGCGCGTTCGGCCACATCTGGTTCTGCACCTGCCGGACGATCCGCTGCGTCTTCCACGGCTGTCCGAGGTAGGCGTACTCCCACGGCAGCTCGATCGAGGGCTCGTTGCCGAGGTCGGCGTGGGTCCCACCGGCGCCGTGCAGGTCCGACAGGACGCTGTCGAGGTAACTGGTCAGTTTCGCGGTGCCGCCCACGGCGTCGGCCAGGCCGCGTACGTTGAACGGGACCATGCCGGTGTACTGCCAGGACGTGCCTTCGACGAACTGGTCACCGCTGGCGGGGTCGAACCCGCCGCGCCACGAACCGTTCTTCAGCTTCGGCTGCATGAACCCGGTGGCGGGGTTCAGGACGTTGCGCCAGTTCTGCGCCCGGTTGGTGAACTGGCTCTTCGTCGCGGTGTCGCCGAGTGCTCCGGCGAACGCGCCGATCGCGAAGTCCGTCGTGGCGTACTCGAGTGTCGTCGCGACGGAACCGTAGAACCCGTACGGGTACTGGGCGTCTGAAGGCAGGTAACCGTAGTTGGACAGGTACTCCAGCCCGGTCCGGATCGCGTTCGGAGTGGTCCCCTGGGCCACCATGGCTTTCTTGGCGGCCGTGGTGTCGAAGTTGCGGCCGCCGAAGGCGTGGTAGTCGGCGATGATGGTGGGCGCGGAGTCCCCGTTCATCACCTGGGTGTCGTATTCGTTGAGCGACCACTTGGGCAGCGTGCCGCCCTGGGCGTGGTCGTTGACCAGGGACTGGGCGCTGTCGCCTGCTTGGCGCGGGGCCACGAGGGCCATCAGCTGCGCCTGTGTGCGGTAGATGTCCCAGCCGGAGAAGTTGCCGTACTGCGCGCCTTGACCGCCGGAGACGGTGTGCACCTGGTGGTCGAAGCTCCGGTAGCGGCCGTCGACGTCGCTGACCACGTTGGGGTGCAGCAAGGAGTGGTACAGCGCGGTGTAGAACACCGTCTGCTGGTCGGTGCTCCCGCCGGTGATCTGGATCTTGCGCAGCAGCGCGTTCCAGGAATCCTTGGTGGCCTGCCGGGTGCCTGCGAAGTCCCAGCCGCCGTTTTCCTTGGTGAGGTTGGCCCGGGCGCCGTCGGCGGAGACGTAGGACAGGCCGACCTTCGCCTGCACGACCCGGTTCGCCGAGGTGTCGAAGGTGACCGAACCACCGTTGGTGAACGTGCCGTTCGTCGCGAACGGACGATCGAAGAGCATGGTGAAGTAGAGGGTGTAGGTGGGGCTCGAGGCGCAGAAGTGCCCGGAGGTCACCGATCCGCGGACTTCGGTCGGGCTGACCGCGGCGAAACCGATGTTCGTGGTGGAAGTCGCGGCGGCCCCGAGCTTGAACAGCAGGTTGGCCCGATCTGTTGCGGGGAAGGTGAACCGCGCCATACCGGTCCGGGTCGTCGCGGTGAGCTCCGTTTTGACGCCGTTGCCGAGGGAGACGGTGTAGGCGCCCGCGCTCGCCGATTCCGAGCTGTGGGAAAACCCCGACGTCGCCGAGCCGTCGACTGCGCCGACGGTCGGCAGGATCGGGATGTCGGCCATCGCGTTGCAGCCCGGGCCCGACAGGTGCGTCAGGCTGAACCCGGTAATGGTGCTGTCGCCGTAGGCGTAGTTCCCGCCGGGCGGCCGCGAGGGCGTGTCGGGGCTCCATTGCACCATGCCGAACGGCGCGTCGGCGCCGGGGAAGGTGTTGCCCTCGTGGGAAGTGCCGAGGAAGGGGTTGACCAGTGCCGCGGGGTCGGCCACCGCGGCCGCGGCGGCGGTGGGGGCCGCGACGGCGGTCAGCGAGCCGAGCAGGAGTGAGGACAGGGCGAACAGGCGACTCCAGTGTCTTCCCATTGCGTCTCCAAGATCGAAAGGCCGCAAATCCGGACAACGACGCGAAGAAAGAAGCCTGGAGTTCCATGGGCAGTGGTGAAGAGCCCATCGGAAACACTCGGCTTTTGCGTCGGCGGTGCACGGCCGACCCGCCGCCGAATATCACCAGTCACGACGATCGTCCGTGATTAACAGGACAGTCCCGCGTTGCCGCAAAGTCAAGTTCGTGCTGAAGTTCTGTCTCGTCCTTGTCGTGATTTACCAATGCAACAAGAGGTGTCATTCATCGGTCGGCTATTCGGTCGACGATCGCGCACGGTTGCTGCGGAAATTGTTCGGCGATTCTGAACCCGGCGTCTGTGAGTGGTCTTTCGGCGGTTCTCGGGCCATGTCGTCTCCGAAGCGCGCTCATCGATGAACTCGGGCTAGCAGTATGAGGCCACTATCGCCGGCTACGCAAGAGTCGGGAACGCGTACGTTCCGTATTTGGGTGTGGATGTGCGGGACGCGGCGGCAGGGTCTGTCGCGGACTCTCAGTCCAGGGCGACGGGGAAGATCCTTTCGTTGCTGTTGTCGGGGATGCGGTCCTTGTCGCCAGTGTTGCTCGTGGTCAGCCACAGGCGTCCGGCAGGGCGGCTCAATCGGTCTGGTTGCTTGGTGGGAGGGGGGCGTCACCGCCGTTGCGGGAGTAGTGCACGCCGACGATCGACACCGCGTCGTTGAAGGCGGCGTTGCCGAGCGCAGCTGGACGTACCAGTGGACGTCATGGCCGTGTTCGATCCGGCCCGGCGCCGCCAGGCGAGGCCGTACAACGCGATGCCGGGGTTGCGGTCCTTCGCTTGCTCCGCCAGCCAGAACTCGTAGCCGGCGTTGCAGTTGACCTGGCCCCCGGCGTGCTCGGTGGAGGGTTTGGAGCCGCTGGTGGAGCTGGCGTCGCCGCCGGTCTCCAGCTTCGGCAGCTGCAGGTTCGGGCCGTAGCCGCTGATCGCGCCGATTCCGTCGAACGGGCGCCGGCTCTGGGTGCCGTTCACGGTGATGGATGTGGTCGCGGCTTCGGCCGGCCCGGCGCCGATGGCGAGCGACGCGGCGAGTAACGCCAGTACGGAGGGCAAGTCGTGCCAGGCAACGCATAGGGCCATCCTTCGCCGTGAAGAGACGGCAGAAGGTCCGCTCGACCAGAGGAGCGACCATGCACCGCCGGGAAGATGACCAGTGTGCGGTTGTGTTTGGTTTACTGTCAACCCCGTCAGTATGAGACAACTTCACACAACGCGACAAGACTTGGGCCAGCGGGTTGCCGTTTCGGCAACCCGGGCCTGGGATTGCGGCATCGGAACGATCTTCTGAGCTTGAGCGTACCTGAGAGCGCTGCAGCGAAGGGAGTAGTTGTGTTGCTTCGGCGAAGACGTCGGCGGCTCGCGATGTCAGCCGTCCCCTCGTCGCAGGTGCTGCAAGTAGGCCGGCATGGATGCGGCTCCTCGTGCCGCGCAGTGATCGACTGTTACATGCGCGCCACTCTGTGTTAACACATTGGTTGAGTGTCCGACAAGATACAACATCGGTACTTTTGTAGTCTACAACCCGTGGCCGCCGTCGGAGGCCGCCGATGCGTCCTTCGGGCTACCGGTGGAGCACTTCCATCGGCAGCGGGGCAAGCTCCAGGACTTCGCCGAACGGTTCGCCGACAAATTTACCGCCGGAGCACGGTGATTGTCTTCAGGCCGCGCGATGGAGGATCGGAATCCGTTGCAGCTGCGGGTGTTCGACCATGAGAGCCCGCTCGTGATGGCGCAGTGGCCACGTCGGACTGTTCGCGTGCTCGAGTGTCGCGGGGTTCAGAGCCTCGTCGCGTCGAGGGCGGGCGTCCGGACGTCGAGACTTGTTCGGCGCTTCGTCCGCTCGCGGCCACGTTGATGTTGTATGTTGTGTCATATATGAGATCTGAAAGCACCGACGGGACACTTGGCGATCGCATCGATCGGCGGCTACCTCCGCATGGTGTACTTCCGCTTCGACAGTTGACTGGGGGCACCGGAAACTTCCGCGAAGCCTTCACGTGGGAGCGGAGATACCTTGTCCAGGGAGGCGAGGGTCGACGAGGACCTTGGCGTGTCCCTCGGGATCGGCGAGTTCGGCGAAGGCCGCGGGCACTCCGGCGAGCCCGACGCGTCCGGTCAGCAGCGGTGATGCGTCGACGCGGCCTTCGGCCAAAGCGTGGAGGGTGTCGCGGAACTCCAGGGGTGTATAGCCGACCGCGAAGCGGAGGTCGATCTCCTTGTTGATCGCCATGGCGGGACGCCATTTGTCAGTGCCCATGCAGACACCGACGACCACGACCGTGGAGTGCAACGGCGTGTCGGCGAGCACCCGTTCCAGCATGCCCGGCACGCCGACGCACTCGAACACGACCGGGGCCTTGGGTGCGGTCAGGCCGGCTTTGCCGAGCAGGCGCCAGGTGTTCCACCAGGGGACCGGCAGCCGGCTGAGCCCCTCGACCGCGTCCATGGCGGCGGTGATCGGGCCCTGCATGGTGGTGAAGTGCCGCCGGTCGCCGTGCTCGAACGGAGAGACTTCCCGGGGATCGACGACCAGGTCCGCGCCGCACTCGACGGCGAGCTGACGGCGCAGCGGGGACGGGTCGCTGGCGATGATCTTCCGCACCCCGCGGGCCTTGAGAACGCTGATCACCGCGAGCCCGACCGGGCCGCACCCGAGGACGACGGCGATGTCGCCGCGCCGCGGCCGGCCCCGGTCGACCGCGTGCCAGGCGACCGCCATGGGTTCGGTGAGCGCGGCCAGGTCGGGAGCGAGCCCGTTGGGTACAGCCAAGGTGAGAGCTTCCTGCGCCACGACGAGCTCGGCGTATCCGCCCGGTGCCTTGGCCGACAGGCCCACGGCGTGAACTTCCGCGCCGTGGCGGACAAGCGGAAGTGCCACCACCGGCGTCCCGACGGCGAGCTTGCCGCGCGTGCCCGGTCCGTGCTCGGCGACCACGCCGTAGATCTCGTGGCCGAGCACGACCGGATCGTCGGCGCGCATGTAGTCGGGATAGCCGATCTCGGCCAGGACCTCGGCGAGATCGTCGGCGTGGAGGCGCGAGTGCAGATCGGAACCGCAGATGCCGCAGCGCTGGACTTCCAGGACCAGTTGTCCCCGGCCGGGAACCGGTTCGGGCACGTCGGTGACGGCCAGTTCGTGGTGGTAGCAGACGACCGCCCTCATTGCGGGGCCCCGGCGGCAGGTGACGGGGCGCTCGCGGTGGAGAGGCGGTACGCGGCCGAGGTGCGGCGCGCGGCCATGCGTCTGAAGCGCCACGTCCAATCCGGCCACAGGGTGGCGTTGCGGCCGGTGGCGTCGAAGTAGAAGCTGCGGCAGCCGCCGAGCTGCCAGACGGTGGTGGACATCTTCCGGTCGAGTTCGCGGTTGTAGGCGTCGTGGGCGCGCTGGTCGACTTCGATGGTGGTGGCGCCCGTCCGATCCATCGCTGCGAGCTGGTTGCGGATGTGGGTGGCTTGCGCCTCGATCATGTAGACCATCGAGCTGTGCCCGAGGCCGGTGTTGGGGCCGAGCATCAAGAACAGGTTCGGAAAGCCGGGGACGGACGTGCCGAGGTAGGCGCGCGGCGAGCCCACCCAGTGCTCGGCGAGCGTTCTGCCGCCGCGGCCGCGCAGCTGCGCGGCGACGGGGATGTCGGTGACGTGGTAACCGGTGCCGAAGATGATGGCGTCGACCTTCCGCTCGACGCCGTCGCGGTCGACGACGGAGTGCGGTCGCACCTCGGCCAGTGCCGAGCTGACCAGCTCGACGTGGGGTTTCTGCAGTGCCGGGTACCAACTGTTGGACGGCACCAGCCGCTTGCAGCCGAGTGTGTAGCCGGGGGTGAGCCGTTCGCGCAGCTCGTGATCCTGGACCTGCTTGGCCAGGTGGGCCTTGGCGACTGTAGCCAGCCGGTCCATGAGCACGGGCCTTTTGACAAAGCCGAGAACGAGGGCTTCCTTGGCGGTGTAGACGCCGGCCCGGATCGCCTTCTGCGCCGGCGGCACCCACCGGTAGAGCGCTCGCTCGTGGTCGCTGATGGCACGTTTCGGGTGGGGCACGATCCATGGAGCGGTGCGTTGCAGAACGAACAATCTACTGACGCGGTCGGCGATTTCGGGAACGTACTGGATCGCGGAGGCGCCGCTGCCGATGGAGGCGACCACCTTGCCGGTCAGGTCGTAGGAGTGGTCCCAGCGGGCCGAGTGCATCAACTGTCCCTCGAACGTGTCGATGCCGGGGACGTCGGGGAGCACCGGCTCGGTCAGTGGTCCCACCGCGGAAACCAGTACTTGGGCGTCGTACTCGCCCTCGCTGGTGGTGATCCGCCACCGCTGGCTGTCCTCGTTCCACGCCGCGTCGCGCATTTCCACGCCGAACCGCAGGTGATCGTCCAGCTTGAACTTCGCCGCGCAGGACTTGAGGTAGGCGTGGATTTCGGCCTGCGGGGAGTAGGTGCTCGTCCACCCGGGATTGGGGGCGAAGGAGAACGAGTAGAGGTGGGACGGCACGTCGCAGGTGCAGCCGGGATAGGTGTTGGACTTCCAGACGCCACCCACGTCGTCGTTGCGTTCGAGGATCAGCAGGTCGTGGATCCCCGCCCGCTTCAGCTGGTGGGCCAACCCGATCCCGGCGAATCCGCTGCCGATGATGATCACTCGTGCGCTACCGCCCACTGCGCGGCCTCCCGGTCCGGTCCGTCGCGTCAAAAGTACGCACTCAGTACTTTTGAAGCAAGCCGGGTTTTCAGGAGCCGGCGAGTACCGCCTCGTGGATGGCGACGATGGGCGCGAGGAGGGGGCCGAGTTCGGGCGGCTGTCCCGGGGGTGTGTCCCGGATGACGCGGGTCGCGAGTTCGTCGGCGGCCCCGATCGCGCCGATGAGCTCCAGGTCCGACGGGCGGTGGGCCGCCGGGTCTTCGGTGGCGGCGTGCTCGGCAAGCCGCGCGAGGTTCCGCGCGTGCCGTTCCAGGACCTGATCGCGCTGGTCCAGGAGAAGGGGTCCGGCGGCGCGCAATTCGACCATGAAGCTGACCGCGTACGCCGGCGCGTTCTCGAAACCGTCGAGGTAGGCCCGCACTCCCGCGCGAAGCCGTTCTCGCCACGGCGCGCCGGCCACCTCGGCGACTCGGGTGTGGATGAGG
Organism: Amycolatopsis sp. cmx-4-83; assembly: GCF_046548815.1. NCBI lineage: Bacteria > Bacillati > Actinomycetota > Actinomycetes > Pseudonocardiales > Pseudonocardiaceae > Amycolatopsis > Amycolatopsis sp. cmx-4-83. Next base: position 312,445 of record NZ_JAEBEF010000004.1, read on the forward strand.
TCGAGGAGTTGCCGGCTGGCTTGGAGGTGGGCCTGGGCGAAGGCGTCCTGTTTGTCGGTGAACGACGCGTAGAACGCGGACCGCGACACCCGGGCCCTGCTGATCACGTGTTGCACGGAAGTCAGTGGGTAGCCGCGCGCGGCCACCTCTTCGGTCACCGCCTGCAGGATCCGGCCCTGCTGCGACGCGGCGACCTCGGACCCGGACAGGGCGGCGCGTCCCCGGGGGAGGTCGACTCGGTTGGGCATCAGGGTCAACGTGACCGGTAGATCCTCGCTGTTTCCCGGGGTGCTCACGGGCGCAGGATAACGGACCCCTTCGGCACAGACGCTTCCCTTGGGTACGCCACCGTGCAAAAGTACAACCATGGTTTCCAAAAAAGGGGCTACTGGCTCGAAGCATGGAAAGCGCTCTTTCGCGGGTCAGTCGATGCTCGGCGAAGTCGTCGGCGCCGTGCTTGCGCCCGTTGTGCTGGGAGGCGTCTCCGGGCTCCTGCTCGGCGCGTCGGCTCCGGTTTATTGGGTGGTGCAGGTCGTCGCGGCCGTCGGGGGTTTCTTCGGAGGCTTCGAGCACCACGGCTGGCGACCGGGATTGATCCGCGGCATCACCGGCGGCGTGCTCTACGGAACGGCGCTCCTCGCCGTCCGCGCCCTGACCGGTTGGACGGACGCGATCGACCTGGGCGACCTTCCTGTTCTCCTCATCGTCATCACGGCTCTCGCCGGCGCCGTAGCCGGCGGGCTCGGAGGTGCGATGCGCGCCCGGCACGCTCGATGACGGATCTTGACGTAGGCGGCCTGGAAGCTTAGCGTATAAAACGAACGTTACAGATAGGTTGAGAGCGCCAGGGATGTCCTCGACGCCTGCGGGGGTGAGCGCGTCGCGGTGCGCCCTTGGTCCGGCGGAGCTCTCTACTTCCCTCGCCACCCCCACGACCACCACTTACGGCAGGACGTCTTCATGGCAGCACCTCACTCCTCAGCCGCGTCCACCCGCCCCGGGGGCGCCGGCCTGCTGGCCGGCCGCACGGTGTCGCGCATCGGGTACGGCGCGATGCAGCTCTCCCGCCTGCGTGCGGACCGCGACGCGGGCGTGGCCGTCCTCCGCCGCGCGGTCGAACTCGGCGTGGACCACATCGACACCGCGAACTTCTACGGCGACGGCTTCGTCAACGGGCTGATCCGCGAAGCGGTACGGCCTGGGGACGGTGTCACCGTCGTGAGCAAGGTCGGGGCCACGGCCAACCCCGGCGGTCCGCGGCCGCTGCGGCTCGCACAGCGTCCCGAGGAACTGCGGGCGGAGGTGGAGGCCAACTTGGCCGGCCTCGGCGTCGACCAGCTCGCTGTGGTCAACCTGCGTCGCGCCGACGCCGGTCCGGGCCTGCGCCCCGAGGGTGACCAGGTGGTCGATCTCGACGACCAGCTCGCCGTGATGACCGCCCTGCGCGACGAGGGCAAGATCGGCGCCATCGGGCTCAGCAGTGTCAGCCTGGAGGTGCTGCGCCGCGCCTTGCCCGCCGGTCCGGTCTGCGTGCAGAACGCCTACAGCCTGGTGGCCCGTGATGACGAGGAGCTGCTGGAACTCTGCCTCGCCGAGGGCATCGCCTGGGTGCCGTACTTCCCGTTGGGGGGCGCCGTCCGCGGCCTGCCGAAGGTCACCGACGAACCCGCCGTGATCGCCGCCGCGGAGGAGGCGGGCTGCACCCCCGCACAGATCGGTCTGGCCTGGATCCTGCGGCACGCCCCGCACACCCTGCTCATCCCCGGTACCGCGGACGCGGGGCACCTGCAGGCGAACGTCGACGCCGGAGCGGTGGAACTGGACGACGCAATCCTCGCGAGCCTGGACGCCATTGCGAACGCCGGTGGCGCCGGACCGGACCGGGCATGAACGACGCGCTGGTGCTGGGTGGCGGGGGTGTTGCCGGAGTGGCCTGGACGACCGGCCTGCTGGCGGGGCTGGCCGAAGCGGGGCAGGACGTCAGCGGGGCCGAGCTGATCGTCGGGACCTCGGCAGGCGCGACGGTCGCGGCGCAGCTGGGGAGTGGGTTGAGCTTGGCCGACCTCTACCTCCGGCAGGTCGAACCCGAGTTGCAGGCCGCCGAGATCGTGGTCGAGGTGGACCGGGCGACCCTCGCTTCGGCGATGGCTGCCGCTGTGCGGAATGCCTCGTCGGCGCTGGAGGTCCGGCGCGCCGTGGGGCGGCTCGCGCTGGAGGCCGGTACCGTATCGGAAGCCGAGCGGCGCACGGTGATCGAATCGCGCCTGCCCTCCCACGAGTGGCCGGCACGGGCGGTGAAGATCGTCGCGGTCGACGCTGAGAGCGGTGAGCCGCGCGTATTCGACGGTGAGTCCGGCGTGAGCCTGGTCGACGCCGTCGCGGCGAGTTGCGCCGTGCCCGGCGTGTGGCCCCCCGTGACGATCGGAGGGCGCCGGTACGTCGACGGCGGCGTGCGTTCCCACACGAACGCCGACTGCGCAGCCGGAGTGGCACGTGTCCTGGTGGTCGCGCCGACGGGACCGCCATCACCGATGCCGAGCGAGAAACGGTTGACGGAAATCATCGAGGAACTGCGGGCCGGTGGGTCCGAGGTCGCCGTGGTCGAGCCGGATGGCGCGGTGCGCCTGGCGATCGGCGGGAACGCACTGGACCCGGCCACGCGCGGACCGGCCGCCGAAGCTGGCCGCGACCAGGGCCGCCGACTGCAGATCGAGTGGAAAGAGGCCTGAGCTGGAAGCGTGTGGGTGACGGCTGCCGGCGCCGACCGCGCCCCGGTCCTGAGCGGAGGGCGGGCCGGCCCCCCTCCTTCAGAAAATCGCGTGAGGGTTGACCGGCACTCCGCTCGCGCCGTGGACGGGCATCGCTCCCAGCGCGAAAAGGAAGTCGTGACGGCCCAGTTCGCCGCAGACGTCGGCCAACGCGGATACGTCCGCGTTGTCGACCAGGGGCAGACCCAGCCGGGCGAGGCCGATCCCGTGCAGCACCGGCGGTGCCCCGGCGCCCGGCGGGAGGTCGCCGATGTCACTGGCCAGCACGCTGATCTCACGCTCGGCCATCCACCGGACCGCGTCCAGCGTCATCGCCGGCAACGGTTCGGCCAGGTCCCGGTGGACGACCCAGCCGCCGCGCACCACCAGGGCGTCGCCGGACTGGACGTGAACACCGGCCCGCTGCGCGGCAGCGTCGAGATCCGCGGCGGTCACCTCGTGGCCCGGCGTGAGCCGGCCACCCGGCGCCAGGTCGAGGAATAATCCGGCGGTGGTGATCCCGGCGGCGAAGGGTGTCGTCGATGCGTGCTGCAAGGTGCCCCGGCCCGCCGCGTTGTCGACCGCGACACCGGGGTAGACCCGGCCGTCCACCGGGAAGTGCGCCAGTGCGTCGACGTGCGTCAGTGCTACGTGGTGGGTGTTCACGACGAGGACATCGGACAGCGCCCTCGCCGGCGACCCGGTGAAGTAGAGCAACTGCTGTACCGGCGCCGGCATCGGGGTGAGCCCGTGCGGCACCGGGCCACCTCCGGCGAGGGGCACCGCGGCGACGGGGTGGGCGAGCGACACCGCGCGCCCGATGCGGACCGACGCCGCGCCCCGGGCCCGTGACCGGTCGGTGATGAAGTTCAGCGTTCCGCGTTCGTCACGCTCGCCCCAGCGGCCCCAATTGCTCGGCGGGTCCGTCGGCTGATCTTTCACGAGGCACGTGCCGGCGCGAGGCGCGGGAACAGCCGTTCGGCGTTGCCGCGGTTGAGGGCGTGACGCTGCTCATCGGTCAGCTCGAACGCGTCAAGCCGTTCGGTGAATTGGCGGGACTGGTCCGGGCGGAACTCGTAAGGCCAGTCGGAGCCGAAGGTGAGGTGCGTGGGGTCGGCGAAGGCCAGCAGCGAAGGGAGCGCGTACGGGCTCCCGGTCAGCGCTGTGTCGTAGTAGAAGGTCTTCAACTGGGCCACTGTGTCGGCTTCGTCGGTCTCGCGGGAAATCATGTGGGCGATCCGGGTGGCGGCGTAGGGGACGTAGCCCCCGCCGTGGGAGAGCAAGACCCGCAGCCGGGGATAGCGGTGCGGACAGTCGTGCTTGACGAGGTTCACCGCCGCGCGGGTGCTGTCGGCCAGGAAGTCGACCACACCCGAGGTGACCCCCTCGACCCCCGGCCCCGGCAGGGCGGCGGGGTGGACGAAGAGCACCGTTTCCCGCTCGTCGAGCAGCTGCATCAGCGGATCCCAGCGCGGCGAGCCGACGTAGGTGCCATCGACGTTGCCGAACAGGATGACGCCGTCGGCGCCCAGGTCGTCCAGCGCGTACCGGGCCTCGTCCAGGGAGGCGTCGAGGTCGGGTAGCGCCAGCGTCGCGAAGAAGCCGAAGTGTCCGGGGTCCTCGCGCACCAGCTCTCCGCAGAACTCGTTGACCGTGCGCGCCAGCCGGCGTACTCGTGCGGGGTCGTCGCTCGGGCCCCAGCGGACGCTGGGGTTGGGCACCGACAGGATCGCGGTGCCGATGTCGATCGCGTCCATGGTTGCCAGCGTGGTTTCCGCGTTCCAGTCGATCAGCGGTCCCTGGTAGTCGGGGTTCTCCTTGAGCCAGGCCAGATATGCGGGAGGCACCACGTGGGTGTGGGTGTCGATGCGCCCCCGCATCCGCTCCGGTACCGGCGGGGTGGTGGTCGTCGCGTGCTCGACAACGGCCATGACGATCTCCTTCGGTGATAACGCGTCCAGAACCGCGCGGTCAGGGCGCCGCGCGGGATTGCTGTTGCTCGGCCAGCCGGATCAGCGCGTCGGCGAGCTGCGCCATCGTTTCCGAGTGCGCCGTCGAGCCGGCCTGCGCGGCCAGGAAGGCGCCCTCGAACGTGGCCCCGGCGATGTCGACCAGCCGGTCCGCGATCTCGACGGCCGCCGGCCCCCCGGGCTCCGCGAAGCAGAGGGCCAGTGCGTCGCGCAACCCTTCGCGCTGTTGCTGCCTCAGCCGGGCGACGGCGGCGTTCGCCTCACCGGTGGGTGCGCTGAGGAGCAGGATGGTTTGCAAGCGCAGGAACCCGGGTGACTGTTCGATGATCCGGGCCGCGCGCTGCAGCACCCAGGTCACCCGCTCTCGCGGGGACCCGTCTCGAGGCACGTCGTCGAGGGACGTCTCCGCCGCGAAACGGGCCGCTCCCCGCTCCATCACCGCCTTGAGGACGCCTTCCTTCGACCCGAAGTGCCAGTAGATGGAACTGGCCGGCAGTCCCGAGGCACTGGCCAGCGCGGAGATGCTGGTGCCGTCGTAGCCGCGGGCGGCCATCAGTTCGCTGGCCGCATCGAGGATGTCCTCTCGGGAGCGGTCGCCCTGCTGCTGGCGCCGGTTCTTGGCAGGTGGTGAACTCATTGCCGCAGCTTACGGAGAGGTTCGGTGCCCATCACCCGAGCGCCGTTCACGACGCTCCGTCCGCGCGGGCGGTAACCCGGAACCGCGGGATCGCGGCCCGGCGCGAGGCAGGCTTGCCCCGCCAGGCGGCGAGGCCGACGGCGAGCAGGAGGGCGGCGCCGTTGAACAGGTCGGGGGTCCAGATCGGCAGGCCGGCGAGTTGGAGGCCTTTGACGCCGACGGCGAGGACGTAGGCGGCTACGACGGTGCCCCAGATGTTGAACCGTCCTCCGCGGAACTGGGTGGAGCCGAGGAACACCGCGGCGATGACCGGGAGCAGGAAGCCCGGTCCGATGGTCGGATCTCCGGCCGACAACTGAGCGGTTTCCAGCAGCCCCGCTCCCGCCGCCACCACACCGCCGGTCACCAACGCACCCAGGATGATCCGCGACGTCCGAATACCGGCCAGCGCCGCCGCCTCACTGGATCCGCCCATCGCGTCGACGTTGCCGCCGGTGGCGTAGATCCGCCGACCCAGCGGGGTGCGTTCCAGGACGTACCACAACAGGATGGACACGGCGATCATGATCCAGAACGGGTAGGCCAAGCCGAGGAACTGACCGGTGGCGATCCGGGAAAAACCCTCCGGCAGACCGACGATCTGCTCACTGCCCGACAGCCAGCCGATCACAGCGGTCAGCAGCGAAGACACACCCAAGGTGGCGATGAACGACGGAATCCGGGCTCGGGTGATCATCAGCCAGGAGAACACCCCGACCCCTGCCCCCGCCATCAATGACAACAGCACTGCCACCGCGACGGGCAGGTGCCCGAGCAGCAGCCAGGCGACCACGATCGCGCCCAGTCCGACTTCGGTCCCGATCGCGAGATCGACGACGCCGGCGGCGATCGGCACCACGAGGCCCACCGCGACCAGGCAGGTGATCGCCTGGTCCGACAGCAACGACCTCCAGGTGCCGGCGGTCAGGAAGGAGTCGGGTACCCACAGCGAGAACACCACGACCATGACCGCCAGCAGGTACAACGCGGCCACGTTGCGGAACGCCAACGCTCCCCGCCAACGTCGACCCGCCAGGACCGGCAGCGTTTCACCCGGGGCTTTCCCGGGCGCCGCGACGTTCATGACGCTGTTCTCCTCGCTGCGTTCGCTCGCTGCACTGTCAGGTCCTGCGCACTGGCGGGATCGCACACCGACGGCTGCTTCACTTCCGGACACCGCACGGTCAGGCACCGCGCTCACCTCCGCGGTCCTCGCCGGCGGCTGCCCGCAGGTCCAGTTCGTCCCGCACGAGGCGAGCCTCCGTCAGTTCGGCCCGGGGAACCTCGCTGACCACCCGGCCCTCCATGAGGACCAGCGCCCGGTCGCACAAGGTCACCAGCTCCTTGGTGTCGGACGAGCACAGCAGCACCGCGGCCCCTTCACTGCGGGCCGCGAGGATCAGCTCGTAGATGGCCGCCTTCGCGCCGACGTCGACGCCCTGGGTGGGCTCGTCGAGCAGCAGCACCCGGGGACGGACCCGCAGCCACTTGGCCAGCACGACCTTCTGCTGGTTACCGCCGGAGAACAGCTGCAACCGCCGCTCGGGGTCGGCCGGGCGCAGCCCGACGGTGTCGATCCAGGCACGGGCCTCGGCCCGCTCGGCCCTGAAATCGAGGCGGCCGAACGCCCGCCGCAGCGGTCGCATCGCCGGCAGCGTCAGATTTTCCCGGACACTCATGCCCAGCACCGCGCCACCCCGCCGGCGGTCGGCCGGTACGTAGGCCATGCCGGCCTCGATCGCGGCCATCGGGTCGTCGGCGACCAGCTCCTCCCCGGCGACGTCCACCCGGCCCCCGTACCGGTGCGCGGCACCGAACAGCATGGGCCCGAGCTGCTCCCGGCCCGATCCCAGGATGCCGCCGATCCCCACGATCTCCCCGGCTCGCAGGGTCAACGAGAAGTTCTGGATCTCCGCACCGCTGATGCCGGCGATCTCCAGCACCGGCGGCCCCGGAGCGGCCTGCCCGCTCACTGACGGGTCGGCCACGGCCCGGCCGGCGATCAGGGCGACGACAGCGTCGTGGTCCAGCCGGTCGGTGGGCTCCTCCGCCACCACCTGGCCGTTCCGCAGGACGACCACGCGGTCGGCCAGCTCGAGCACCTCGTCCAGCCGGTGGGAGATGAAGACCACTCCCGCACCGGAGGCCGCGACCCGCCGGACGGCCTCGAAGAGCAGCTGCACCTCGTCGCCGTGCAGGGCCGTCGTCGGCTCGTCCAGGACCAGCACGTTGTCCGGGCGGGTCCAACCGTCCATCGCCCGGGCGATGGCGACGATCGCCCGTTGCGCCGGGGACAGCCGGCCGACGGGAAGGGTCACGTCGAACGCGGGACCGAACGGCGCGATCAGCTCTTGTGCGTGCCGACGCTCCGCCGCCCCGTGCACCGGGGCCAGACCTCGGCCGGGGGTCGTGCGGCGCAGACCCAGGTTCTCGACGGTGGTCAGGATGTCGGCCAGCCCGAGGTCCTGGTGGATGAAGTGCAGCTCCTCCCTCGCCGGGAGCCCGGACACCAGCCGGCCTCCGGCGTCGCGGACCTCCACGACCGATCCGGGATCGGCGGAGTGGACCCCCGCGAGGATCTTCACCAGCGTCGACTTCCCGGACCCGTTGTGGCCGAGGACCGCCACGATCTCGCCGGAGCGGACCTCCAGGGCCACGTCGTCGAGTGCCTTCAGCCCGGGGAACGTTTTCGACATGCCGCTCACGCGCAGCAGCGGTACGGATGCGGTAGCCATCGGCTCACCCCGCCGGGTGCCACAGCGTGGCGAACCGCTGCTGGTAGTCCGGGTAGGCGGACCAGCCCCGTGAGGGGTCGAAGGTGATGTCCCGCTGTCCGAGCAGCTGGATCGGCACTTCGCCGGCCTGCTCGGACGCCGTCGGCTGATCACCTTCGACCAGACGCGCCGCGGCGTCGACAGCGGTCCACACGGCGATCGGGAAGTCGACGGCCAAACCGGCCGTCACGCCGCCGTCCTTGATGTCCTGCAGGCCTCCGGGCTGGGGCGCGTAGCCGAGGGTCGTGACCGACAGACCGGCCGCCTTCATCGCGGTCGGCAGACCGGCGGCCACCTCGGCGCTCGCGAACACCGCCACGTTGGTTTTGGGGTGGGACTGCAGGTCGGTGACGACCGTGCGGGCGGAGGTCGTGCCCAAAGCGGCGACGTTGATCTGCACTGCCCGGACCGCGCACCCCGCGCAGTTCTTCCGCATTTCGTCTTCGAAAGCCTGCTGCTGCTTGGTGGAGAAGTCGATCGCGGGCACGCCGTAGAACACGACGTCTGCCTGGTCGCCCTTGTTCACGATGACCCAGTCGGCCATCAGTTTGCCGGCTGTCTGCGTCGTCTGCAGACCGATGTAGTTGAAGGTGACGCCGTACGGTGCGGTGTCCCTCGCGACCGAGATCGTGACCACTTTGATGCCGGCGGCGGAGAGTTCCTTGAGCGCACCGCCGAAGACGTTCGGATCGATGCCGGAGATGATCACGACGGCCGGCTTGAGGGTGCGGACGCTGGACACCGCAGCCTGCATGGACTGTGCGGTGGTGCCGGCGCTCACCGCGGTCAGCGTGCCCCCGACCTCCTTGATCGCGGGGGTCAGCAGCTTGGCCGTGAACCCGCAGGCGGCGGTCCCGCACTGCAGGAAGGCGAACTTCGTCCCGGCCGGCAGCGGCCTGCTGAGCGGCTGCGTCACCGGGAACGCACCCGAGTGACCGGTGTAAGGCGCGACAGCCGCCTGCGCCGCCGCCGTGTTCGCTCCCTGTCCCGGTGCCCCGGACGAGGTCGAGCTCGCCCCGCAGGCGGCGACGGAGGCAGCCATCACGCACGCCGCTGCCACCCTGGGCGCGGTGCGGCGGGTCCAGCGCCCACCGGCACTCTTGGGCGGCGGCGGGAACGGCGTGGTCTGCCCCGCCGGCCCGGATGTCCCGGACCGTGCGGGCGCGGCGCTGCCGCGCTTCGGGTGACCGATCTTCGCGAGCAGCACTCGACTCTCCTGTCGTCAGTGACACGTTGTCGTTTTTCCTGCCAGCGATGCGGGCCTGGGCCCTTCGCTGCTCGAACCGCCGGCGACTGGGCGGCTTGCCGAGTGGTGCCGACGCGCGGCCGGTGCGGCAGGATCGGCCGGGTGGTCTGCTTCTGTGGCGGTCGTTACATACAGCGGTAGAGCGAAGCTAAGGGAGAGGTCAGGCCCTGTCAAGGGCTCCTGCTGCCGCCGATCGGCCTTGACACAAGTGGACCACGAGGTTCAGCATTCGTGAATCGAATGCACAGAGGTGAAAGTTGGACGTTGGTGGACAGCGGGAACGGCGTTGCCCCGCCCCCGCACCTCGAACGCTCTCCCTGCGTGGTCCTCGCAGACATGCCCTCATCGGAGGAGACGAGAAGATGACTGAGCACATCGCGGTGCAGCACTTCATCGGTGGTGAACGAGTCGGTTCCGCCCGGACCTCGAACAGCATCAACCCGGCGACCGGCGAGGTCATCGGCACCTACGCCGACGCGGACAAGGCGGACGGGCAAGCGGCGATCGACGCCGCCCGCAGCGCCTTCCTCGGCAGCGATTGGCGGCTGGACGCGATGCGCCGGGCCACCGCGCTGAGTCACCTGGCCGACGCTTACGCCGACCGGATGGAGGACGTGGTCGCCACGCTCTGCCGGGAGAACGGCAAGCTGCCGGGCGAGGCCGGGTTCGAGGCGCACTTCATCGTCCGGGCCCTGCGCTTCGCCTCGGGGCTCGCGCTGCACACTTTCGGCCGCGTGAGTGACACCCAGCCGGGCCGGCAGGCCATGACGATCCGCCAGCCGGTCGGTGTCGCGGGGCTGATCGCCCCGTGGAACTCGCCGGCGTACCTCTCGATCCGGGCTCTGGCCCCGGCCCTCGCGGCCGGCTGCACCACCGTGCTCAAGCTGCCCGGCCAGGCCGCCCAGTCCGGCCACCTGGCGGCGGAGATCTTCGCCGGCGTTCCGGAACTGCCGGCCGGGGTGGTCAACGTCGTCATCGAGTCCGGCTCCGAGGTCGCCGAACTACTGGTGGAGTCACCCCAGGTACCGGTGATCAGCTACACCGGCAGCACCGCGACCGGCCGGATCATCGCCCGGAACGCCGCGGAGAACTTCAAACGGGTGGGGCTGGAGCTGGGCGGCAAGACGCCGCACCTGGTCTTCGCGGATGCCGATCTCGACCTGGTCCTGCCGACCGTGGTGGCCTCCTCGACCGTGTTCGCCGGGCAGTTCTGCATGACCGGGAGCCGGGTGCTCGTGCAGCGCGAGATCGCCGACGAGTTCACCCGGCAGCTGGCCGAGCTGCTCGAGGCGGTCAAGCCCGGCCCGGCGTCGGATCCGGCCAGCCAGATCGGGCCGATGATCGACACCGCGTCGGTCGCCCGCGTCGACGCCGCCGTCGAGGAGGCCATCGCGGCAGGCGCGAAGCCGATCGTCCGCGGCGGCCCGAGCACCAACCCCGACTTCGCGGGTGGCGCCTTCTACCACCCGACGCTGCTGTCGGTGGAGGACGCCTCGCTGCCGATCGTGCAGGAGGAAACCTTCGGGCCGGTGCAGACCGTCCAGGTCTTCGACACCGAGGACGAGGCGGTCGCCCTGGCCAACGGCACCAAGTACGGGTTGTCCGCGTCCGTTTACAGCCGCGATGTCGACCGGCCGGTGCGCCTGGCCCGGCAGCTCGACGCCGGCCTGATCTCGGTCAACTCCTGGGCCAATCTGACCATCGAGTTCGAAGAGGGCGGGTACAAGGCCAGCGGACTCGGCCGGCTCGGCGGCACGGCCAGCATGGAGGACTTCCTCGAGTACAAGCAGATCGTGCAGGACTACGTGCCGGTTCGGCACTGACCCACCGGGCGGCACGCCGCGCAGAGCCCGCAACACCGGGCACCCGGAACACCGGAAAAAGGAGCAGTCCCATGAGCAGCCCGTCCACCCACGCCGGCCGTGTCGCCGTCGTCACCGGCGCGGCAGGCGGGTTCGGTACCGCCATCTCCGTCGAGCTCGCCCGCCGGGGCGCCGACATCATCGCGGTCGACCTGAACCCCGCGGACAAGACGGTCGCGGCCGTGCAGGAGGCCGGCCGGAAGGCGCTCGCGCTGCAGGCGGACCTCACCGACCCGCAGCAGGTCGAAGCGATCACCGCCGACGTGCTCGGATTCGCCGGGCACGTCGACATCCTCGTCAACAACGCCGGCGCCTTCCCCTTCCGGGACATCTGGGAGCTGGACTTCGCCGAGTGGAAGCGCATCCAGGGCATCAACCTGGACTCCCAGTTCCTCATGGCGAAAGCGGTGATGGGCTCGATGCGCGACAATTCCTGGGGGCGAATCGTCAACGTCGCTTCGAACTCGCTTGGTCTTGCGGTGCCCGACATGGTCCCCTACATGGCTGCCAAGGGTGGGGTGATCGGCTTCACCCGGGCCCTGGCCACCGACCTGGCTCCGCACGGCATCACCGTCAACGCCGTGTGCCCGACCGCGTCGAGCACCCCGGGCGGGCAGACCTACATCGGCGACGAGGTGCTGGAGATGGTCGCCGGCATGCAGGCGATCAAGCGGATCGGGACGGCCGCCGACATCGTGGGCACCGTCTGCTTCCTCTCCAGCGACGATTCGGCGTTCGTGACGGGGCAGACCATCGTCGCCGACGGCGGCCTGATGCGGGTCTGAGTGGTCCTCGACATCCCTCGGCAAGGAGCCGCCATGAACGACACCACCGAGATCACCCAGGTGATCCTCAAAGAGCGCCAAGGGCGCGACCGCGGCTGGTTCGACCAGGAAGGCTCCTGCTTCCACCCGCACTCGCGGGTCCGCATCACCTGGTTCGACGGATCCGGGGCCGAGTTCGTCGAGCTGTCCCGGGAGAGCTTCGCGGAGGGTCTCCGGCCGAGCCACCGGCTGTACCCGCCCGTGGTGCACTCGGCGGGCGACCGGGCGATGGCGGAGGTACCGACCGAGATCTCGATCGTCCAGAGCTTCGGTGGCGTCGACGCCTACGTCATCTCCGACACCAGGCTGTTGTACCGGCTGGAACGTATCGAAGATAGATGGAAGATCTCCAGCCTCGATTGCGTCTACGACCGCGACACCCTCGTCCCCGTCGTGTTCGGAACGTCGCCGAAGATCGACACAGAGATCCTCGCCCGATTCCGCAGGCCGTTCATGTACCTCGCCTACCACCTGCACGAGATCGGCAAGTCACTTCGCGACGATCTCTACGGGAGCGATCGCCCGGAGCAGGTCGACGAGCTCTACGCAGCCGCCTTCAGCTGGCTGCGCCAGGCGCCTTCCGCCCGGTGACCCAGTCGGCCCCGCACGCGAAACCACCTGACAACGGCCAAGGAAGAAGGACATGAAGGCTGCCGTACTGCACAAGCTGGGTTCCGCGCCCGCGTACGACGAGTTCCCGCCGCCGACGGGCGGTGGCGGGAACTCGGTGTTGCGGGTCGCCGCCGCCGGCGTCCACCACTTCGTGCTCCTGCGCGCTTCCGGACGTTTCTACGGCGAGGTGCCCCCGGTCCCGCACGTGGTGGGCACCGACGGGGTCGGCTTCACCGAGGACGGGGACCGGTTCTTCTTCGACGAGACCGTGGGGCTCCACGGCGCCTGGGCCGAACAGACCCTCGTCCCGGGCCACCGGTTGATGCCGGTGGCTCCCGGCATCGACGACCTCGCGGCCGCCGCCCTGGGCAACACGGGGCTGGTGGCCTGGACCGCCCTGACCTGGCGTGCGCGGCTCCAGCCGGGTGAGACGGTGCTGGTGCTGGGTTCCACCGGAGCGTTGGGACGCATCGCCCACCAGGCAGCCAGGGCGCTGGGCGCCGGTGCGGTGGTGGCGGCCGACCTGCCGGGCCCGGCTTTCGATCGGCTCGAGGCTGAGCCCGGCCTGTCCGCCGTCTCCCTCCTCGACGATCCCGACGACTTCGCGCGAATGGTGCTCGCCCGCGTCGGTCCCGTCGACGTGATCATCGATCCGCTGTGGGGCCTGCCCGCACTGGGTGCGATCAAGGCGGCACGGCACGGTGCCCGGTTGATCCAGATGGGGCAGGTCGCCGGTCCCTCACTCGATCTCCCGGCCGCCGAGCTGCGGGCCCGAGCGCTGGATCTGCGCAGCTACGCGCTCTTCCACTGCCCGTTCGAGGACCGCCGGGCCGCCTACCTGGAGCTCACCCGGAGTGTCGCGGCCGGCAAGGTGCAGGTCGACGTCGAGGCCGTCCCGTTGCGAGAAGTCGGAGCCGCGTGGGAGCGGCAGGCCACCGGAGCGAGCCGAAAGCTCGTGCTCGTCCCCGGATAGCGCGGCTCACTGTGCACCGGTTCGGCCACGGCTCCGCCGTCCATCCCATTCCCGTCGGCGTACTGCTCACCGGTCAGCAGCGCGCCTTCGCCAGAGACCTGGTCGGTCGATGACCGTGCAACTTCCGCCGGTGAATAGAGTGAGGACGTGACCGCCCCCCAGCTGCCGCCCGACCCGAGTGACGAGCCCGGAACGTCGCCCGCGCGACAGGGTATCCAGTCCGTCGAACTCGCCATGACGGTGCTGCAGGCGCTGGAGCAGGGCCTCGGACCCATGACCCTCAGCCAGATCGCCGTTGCGAGCCGGATGCAGCCGAGCAAGGCGCACCGCTACCTGGTGAGCCTGGGGCGCGCCGGGCTCGTGGCCCAGTCGTCCCGGTCGGGACGTTACGACCTGGGCCCCGCCCTGCGGCGGCTGGGCATCGAGGCGCTGCGCCGGATGGACGAAGTTTCCTTGGTCTCCGAGCACCTGCCGGCCCTGCGCGACCGGACCGGCCACGCGGTCAACCTCGCCGTCTGGGGTGACAACGGACCGGTCGTCGTCCGCTGGGAGTACGGGTCGTACGCACTCCCCATCACCGTCCGGGTCGGCGCCACGATGTCGTTGCTGACGTCGTCCATCGGCCGGGTGTACCTGGCCCACCTGCCGAAGACGCTCACCGGGCCCCTGCTTCGCGGCCAGCTCAGGATGCCTGGCGCCCCTAGCCGGAACGAGGTCGACGAGTTCACCGCTGACGTCCTGCGCACTGGCGTCGCGGTCACCTCCGGTGGGGTCGTTCCCGGCGTGGTCTCGGTCGCCGCACCGGTGTTCTCCGCGGCGGATTCGTTGCCGTTGGTGGTGGCCGTCGCACTACCCGCGCCGCAGGCCACCGATGCCGAGCTCGCCTCCGTAACGGCTGGACTGCTCGGCTCGGCCCGGGCGATGTCGCAGGAGCTCGGGCACTCGTAGTCACGAGTGGCGCTCCCACCGTCGACGGCCTCGGTCAGCTGGACGCGGCTCGCTCGACGCCGTGGTCGGCAGTTGTCCGCCCGTGCCATCCGTGATCGGCCAGGACGTCGGCGAGCTCGTCGAGCACGGCCGGCAGGTCGGTGACCGAGCGCGCGGTGCCGAAGACGTAACCGTCGGGGCGCTGCACGAAAGCCTGCGCGTCGTTGGCCTGGAACCACTGGTCGTATTCCGCGTCGAGGTCGAGGTAGTAACCGGGGCCGGGGCCCCGGGACACGTGCGCGATGTCCACGTCCAGCCGGGCGATGAGGTCTCGCTGCTTCTGGTCGAACAACTCGGGCGGAACGGCGTGGCGGGAGACGATGCGCCACCCGGACCCGAACTCGTCGAACCGGTCGACCCTGCGGTCGAGCGCCACCCGGGCCTGGGGGGAAAGCCGACCGACGGCGCTCCCGAGCTCGTTCTCCGAACCTCTGGCCACGATGCCGGGTCCCAGCCGGGGAAAGCTCGGCGGGGTGGGTACGTTCCCGGCGCGCAGCATCTCGTCACGCTGCCGTGCGGCCTCGGGATCGCGCATGAGCACGAGCTCGCCGAAGGCCATCGAAATCTCGGTCAGCCGGCGCACGTGCGGCGCCCGCTCCGACTCGTAGGTGTCGAGCAGAGTCGGGTCCGCGTCGCCGCGGAAGACCGCGTCGAGCTTCCACGACAGGTTCAACGCGTCGCGGATCCCGGAGCACATGCCCTGGCCCATGAACGGCGGCATGGTGTGGGCGGCGTCGCCGGCGAGCAGCACCCGACCCTGCCGCCAGGGAGTCGTCAGGGCACTTTCGAAGGTGTAGACGCCTCGCCGTTCGATCCGGCCGACGTCGGGAGTGATGTCCCAGCGCTTCAGCAACTCCCAGCAGCGCTGCTCGTCCATCAGCTCCGCGCGGTTTTCGCCCTCGTTCAGCGCGAACTCGAATCGCGAATGGCGCGGCCCTGACCAGCGGCCGGCCAGCAGCGGCCGGTTGATGTCGAGCACCTGGTACACCTCGGGCAACTGGGGCAGGTGAACGTCCGGGTCGGTGTGCTCGATGTCGATGACGAGCTGGTCGAGGGCCGGGAATCCGAGGTCCGTCCGCCCGCTGCCGATGCAGGAGCGCACCCAGCTGCGCGCTCCGTCGGCGCCGATGACGTAGCTGGCGCGGACAGTACCCGGCTCGGCGCCCGGCCGTGGCTCGGCTTCGGGACCGTGGCTGGGGACGACGGTGAGAGTGACCGCGTCGCCGTCCTGCACGAGTCCGGTCGCCACAGTCCCCATGCGGACCTCGACGCCGAGCGTGCGGACCCGGGCGTCGAAGATCGCCTCGATCTCCGGCTGGTAGGAGAGGTAGCTCTCCTTCCAGCCGGCGCCCCCCTTTCCCAGCATGACGGTCGCCAGGACGTCCATGTCCGCCGAGGTCAGGCTCCACTCCACCATCGGACGAGCCACCAGCTCGACGTCTTCCGCGACGCCGAGCTTCTGGAAGGTGCGCATCGTCTCGCTGTCGAGGTGGCCCGCTCGAGACAGCGAGTAGCGCTCGGGCCAGCGCTCGAGTACGACCACGTCCAGACCTCGCTGGGCGAGCAACCCGGCGGCGATCATGCCGACCGGCCCGTAGCCGACGATGGCGACGTCGCAGTCGGTAGGCCGAGCATGCGTCCGCTCGGGGGCCTTGCTGGAAGGGATCACGTCGTCTCCTGGTGGCTGCGGCTCGATGGCTGGAGCGTCGGTTCGCGGCTCGTCTCGAGAACAGCCTCGCGACGTCGGGTCCCAAGACCACGGTGCAGCTGGCGTTACCGCGATCGTCCAGTTCCGTAAGGAGCGTTCCAGTTACGTCGGTCACGGTAAGTGGACGCGTGTCGCGCGTCAAGCCGTCCGCGTAGTGCGGGAACGCGGCCGCCGGGCTTGACCTTGCGGCACCCCCGCCCGGAGACCCGGCCAGTAAGGTGCGTTCACTTATATGCAGTCAATTCACTTGAGTGGTATGTTGCTGCGACGACGACCCCCCGTTGTTGAGGAGTTGGTATGGGTGTCCACCGCGTGATCAGCCTCGTTCGTGAGGTGCCGAACCTCCCGTTGACCTGCGCCTTCTACACAGAGTTCGGCCTACGGGAAACCTCACCCGGCACCTTCGCCACCGAGATAGGCGGCGAGCAGTTGTTCCTGCGCAGCGGCGACGTGCCGCGGATCGCCGAGTTGAACATCGCCGCGGACGCGGACGCCGACCTCGACGCGATCGCGCGGCGGTTCGAGAGTCTCGGCATCGCCTCGGTCCGCTCCGATGCCGGACTGGAGGCGACGGAGCCGGTGAGCGGCGTCCTGGTCCGCGTTTCAGTGGCCGATCGCCTGCCGCGGGATCCGGCGCCGAGCGTGCCGACGTCGGTGGATCGGACCGACCTCGTCCAGCGGGAGCCGGTCCGGCCGCTGCGGCTCGGTCATGTGGTCATCGGCTGCACCGACGTGGAGGAGGCAAAGCGTTTCTTCATCGACGGCATCGGCATGCGGCTCAGCGACTACGTCATCGGCGGGCCGTTCATGCGCTTCGAAACTGACCACCACAACGTCGTCCTCCTGCCGGCTCCGATGACGCTGCTGCACCACACGGCGTGGAAGGTGCGCGGTGTCGACGAGATCGGCTACGGCGGTTCGCGCATGATCGAGAACCACCCCGAGCGGCATGCCTGGGGGCTCGGCCGGCACGCCGCGTCGGCGAACTACTTCTGGTACCTCAAAGACCCCGCGGGGTCCTTCTCCGAGTACTACTACTCGGAGATGGACGGTCTGGCGGACTCGCCGTACTTCTGGGACCCCGACCCCGGCAGCGAAGAGCTGCCCGTCGCCGCATGGGCGTCGCCGGCCCTGCACGACCGGCCGCTGGTTCCGGAGGCCATGCGGGCACCGATCCTGACCGCGGACCAGTGAGCGCGCCGGCGAGCCGGCCGGCGGAAAGCTACGACGTCCTAATCGTCGGCTACGGCCCGGCCGGCATGGTGCTCAGCGCGCTGCTGGGCAGTCGGGGACACCGGGTCGGTGTCATCGAAAGGTACGCCGGGCTCTACAACCTGCCCAGAGCCGCGACGTTCGACGACGACGCCATGAGGTTGCTGCAGAAGCTCGGCATCGCTGGACGAGTCGCCGTCGGCACTCGTGTCCAACGCAGTTACAACTGGTGCAACGCCGCGGGGGAAACCCTGATCGGCAACGAGTTCTCCGACTTCGGCCGCTCGGGCTGGCCGGAGTTCAACATGATGTTCCAGCCGGTCCTGGAACGCGAACTCGACGACCTGTGCCGGCGCACCCCCGGCGTCGAAATCCTCCGGGGCCGGGTGGCCACGGACTTCCGGCAGACCGGCGACGCGGTGGAGGTCGTCGCCCGGCCGGCCGACGAACTGGGAAGAGCCGCGACCGGGTCGGAGGACCGGGCCCAAAGGGTCACCGCCCGGTTCGCCGTCGGGTGCGACGGCGGAAACAGCTCGCTCAGGTCGAGCCTCGGCATCGAAATCGACGACTACGGCTTCCAAGAGCCGTGGCTGGTCTGCGACTTCCGCCTCACCCGCGAGGTCGACCTGCCGATGGCGCTGCAGTACGGCGATCCTGAGCAACCGACCTCCATCATCTCCATCGGACCGCACCATCACCGGTTCTCCTTCATGCTCGACGAAGCCGTCTCCTCGGCCGAGGCCGTCGACCCCGCGCACGTCTGGCGGCTGGTCAAGCGCTGGATCACCCCGGAGGACGCCGAACTCATCCGCGTCGCGCCGTATACCTTCCGCTCGACGGTCGCCCGGGAGTGGAAGCAGGGCCGGTTCCTGCTGGCCGGCGACGCCGCCCACCAGATGCCACCGTTCCTGGGCCAGGGCATGTGCTCCGGCTTCCGAGATGCGCACAACCTCGCCTGGAAACTCGATCTCGTGCTGCGGGGATCCGACGAGAAGCTGCTCGACACCTACGCCGCCGAACGTTCGCCGCACGTGCGGGCCATCACCGAAAAGGCGGTCGAACTCGGCCGGATCCAGACCATCCGCGACAAGCGGGCGGCCAGACTGCGCGACGAAGAACTGCTCCGGCGCAAGCGCGCGGCCCAACTCCCCGAGGGTTTCCGTTTCCCCGGCTACGACGCGGGTTTCCTCGCGGCGGACGCCCCGGGCGACAGCGCCCGCGGAGAGTTGTTCCCGCAGGCGTGGGTCGCCCACCCACCGGGCCGCAGGCAGCGCTTCGACGACGTGTCCGGCAGCGGATGGCTGCTCCTCGCCCGAGACGCAGCCGTGATCGCGGACCACAACGACAACCTGGCCGCTTGGCGCACGGTGGGCGGCGCGGTACTCGTCCTCGGCGCGTCGGCGGACAGCGAGCTCGAAGCCGGGACGGCGATCGACGACGTCGACGACGCGTACCGGCGATGGTTCGACGAGCACGCCTGCGCGGCGGTCGTGGTCCGGCCCGACTGGTACGTCTACGGCTCAGTCGCGTCCGCCGACTTGCTCGGCACCCTCCTGCGCGCGTGCGTCTCGGACCTGTGCCCGCAGCGTCCCGTACCCGGCACGCTCCAGGCGTAGAGCGACCTGTCCGCTGCTGCCGTCCTGTCCCAAACCCGTCAACTTCCCATCGAACGAGCGGAGCAAGAGCTATGCGGATCGCCAATGTCGCCGGGCGCGCTGTCCTGGCACACGGCAAAGAGCCCGTCGACGTCTTCGAAGCGAGCGGAGGCCGGTTCGGTCCCAGTCCCGCGGCAGTCTTCGAGCGGTGGGCCGAGTTCCGGGCCTGGGCCGGCACCGAGTACGGGGCGGTTCAGGCCGTGCCCGATGCGGATTGGCTGGCCGGCGAGCAGGTCGGAGCGCCCAGCCCGCATCCGCGGCAGGTGTTCGCCATCGGGCTGAACTACGCGGAGCACGCGCGGGAGTCCGGCTACGACCTGCCGACCACGCCGGTGGTCTTCACCAAGTTCCCCGCGTGCATCGTGGGGCCGCAGCACGAGCTGACCTTGCCCCAAGGCAACGTCGACTGGGAGGTCGAGCTGGTCGCCGTGATCGGCGCGCACGCCTACCGGATCGAGGAGGAGCAGGCGTGGGCGGTGGTCGCCGGTCTCACCGTCGGCCAGGACCTGTCCGAGCGCGTTCTCCAGCACTCCGGTCCGGCTCCCCAGTTCAGCCTGGCCAAGTCGTTCCCCGGCTTCGGGCCCACCGGCCCGGTCCTGGTCACCCCTGACGAATTCGCCAACCCCGACGACCTGGAGATCGGCACCCGGCTGGGCGACGAGGTCCTGCAGCTGCACCGAACCTCCGGCATGGTGTTCGGGGTGTCGGCCCTGGTCGCCTGGCTTTCCCACATCACCCCGCTGTTCCCCGGCGATCTCGTCTTCACCGGCACGCCGTCCGGGATCGGGATGAGCAGGACACCGCCGCGTTTCCTGCAGCCCGGTGACGAGCTCGTCAGCCACGTCGAGGGCATCGGCCGGATCACGCAGCGGGTGGTCGGCTCGTACACCGTCGCCGACCCGCCCCACAAGACCGCAGCCGCCCTCGCCGGGGAGGGATGAGGTCCTGGGTGCGCCCGGCTGCCGAGACGATCACGAGCGGGCCGATCGGATGTCGTGGAACAGGAGGGTGACGCGGGCTCAGCGCCCGTGCCGCGGCGCGGGCGCTGAGCCCGCACTTCTCCGCGAGCTTCCATCCGGACAGCGGGCTTGCCTTGTCCGCCGAGCGCGGCGGTGTTGCGCGGGCGATGAACGACACCCTCGCCGCCGCACGCCGGCACCGTGATCGCGGGGCGGACCGGCGACGAGTTCCTTTCCGCACCCCGGCTCGACGTCGTCCTGCGGACGGTTGCCGCGACGCGGGTTCCGGTCCACCTGCACCCCGGGGGTGCCGTCGCGGGCGACCAGCGCCTCCGCTTACGAGGGCTCGGCCCGCTGGTCACCGCCCAGGTTCCCGGACCGCGGCCCGGGGTTGGCACCGGGAGACTGCGGTGCACTTCCTCCAGCTCGTGCCGGCCCTTTCTGGCCCGACCGCCTCGACGAGGCGCTCTCGTGGCGGTTTGGCCGCTGAGGACATCGCGCACGAGACCGCGGAGCGTCCGCTGGATCTGCGGATCGCCTGAAGGGTGACCACGAGCAATGTGGTCTATCTGTGCGTGGTTTCGTCAACGTGGTGTGGCGCTCGGGTGCAGGCCCGTGCAGTCGGACAGGTAGGCGCGCGGCTGAGCTGGTGCGGTCGTTCAATTGTCTCCGCCGACGGCGGAGACAATTGAACGACACGTGGGGCTGAAATCCTGCGAAGGTGAAGCGGTGAGAAGCCGTCGGGCTACCCTTGGTTCACCTGTGGCTCGGGAAGAAGCGGGTACGGATGGATCTTTCGGGTGGCTGTGACCTGGCCGTCGATCCTGGTCTGAACGGCTACGGCCGTCTGGGGAGCCCGGCCGGTGGTGACCCAGGTGTCGAGTAGATCGGCGAAACTGTCACTGGCCACTTGTGGCCCGCTGCCTCCTACGCAGTGGTATTCCCCGGGAACCATGAAAAGCCTGGCGAAATTCTGTGTCGCGGCCGCTCCGCCGGTCTTGGCTTTGATGGCCTTGTAGAACTGCACGGTGGCGTCCGGCGGCATGGCCTCGTCAGCCCAGCCGCTCCACATGATCAGCTTTCCGCCGGCGTTGCGGAACGCCCGGAGGTCCGGATTGGCGTCGTACTGTGACGCCAGAGCCGTGAGGCGGGCGGGATCGGTGTCGAAGTTGAAGCTGGTCTCTTGGAACGCCGGACCGGGATCGTGAGAAAATCCCAGGTAACGGTCGAACTGAAGACCGATACCGCCCTCGAGTGACGGGCCGCCGGTCTCATTTATCCGGGAAGTCCATTTCAGTTCGGAGCCGGGCTCGTTGCTCGCGTACGAGGTGATCGCTTGGCCGCGCGAGTTGCGAACCGGCCCGTAGAACAGCCGTGCGGCTCTCACCTGGGCGGCGCTGAGGCAGTCGGCGCCGTCGGGGTTCGCCGGTGGGCACTGGGCGACCGAGGGGTCGAAGTGACAGGTTTCGGGATCGGTGATGGTGCCGTCGACGGCACCGCACGCCTGCAGCGCAGCCCCGTGAAGGATGGGGAGTTTTGCGGTCGTGAGGATCGCGTGACCGTTGGCGTCCCGGTTGACGACATCCGTGTAGATGCCGTCGTACCCGATCACCGACGACCAGTCGGGGAAGGCCGGCCCGGAAATGATGCCGTTGAAGTCGGTGGGGTACCGCGCGGCCTCGACGAGCCCTTGACGCCCGCCTTCCGAGCAGCCGCTGAAGTACGACTCGCGCGGTTCCGTTCCGTAGAAGGCATGGACGATCGCCTTGGCCGCCACCGTGGTCACGTGGGTCGCACGGTAGGCGAAATCGATGTCAGCTTGTGGGTTGTCGTAGGCGAATCCTCCGTTCAGCCCGGGATCGACGTGGCCCAGGCTGTTCGCCACGGTGGCGTAGCCCTTGCCCAGGAACGGCGCGCACTCGTTGAGGTAGTAGGCGCCGCCCAGGCCGTGGCTGCCGTTCGCTTCCAGCATGTGGTTCCAGCCGGAAACGGGGAGCTGGACGATGAAAGTGTCCGACGGTGTCACGTATCCGTCGACGGTGCACTGGGTCACCGCCTGGCTTCCGGTGCCGCTGGTCGTGAGCTTCGCTGACGTGATGAATGTCGTGGCGCCTTGGAGGGACTCGAAATTGTCCCCGCCATTGGCAGCCAGCGCCGAGCACTGTGATTCTGCGCTGGCTGCTCCTTCCGATGTCTGCGCGTCGTGGGGGGCGATCACGGCGTCCGCGGGCATTGATGCGGCGGCCAGGACCATGACCAGCAGCGTGGTGGCCGCGATGCTGACGACGGTGGAGGTTCTCGACCGGCTGATGGGAAACGAGAGGACATGGCCAATACGAGCTCGCACGTTCTTCCCTTCGAACGACGATGGTGAGTTTGTCCGGCTGCGCTGCAGTAGCCTTTTCGATGAATTCTCTTCATCCTGTTGCGGCCACAATGTCCGTATTCACTATCATGCACTTACTTCACCAATAATGAAGAGAGGGTCGGGTGGTGTCAAGCGTGGGCGGCTCATGCTCGATCGCGTCGACCGGTGCCTGCCCATTCCGAATTGGAGTTGCAGGAGATTCGGTGCAGCAGCCGGACATCGTGGGCGCAGGTCGCTGCGGGGTGTACTGCTGACGGCCCGACGGCCAACGTGCTTGCCTGCAGCCAGGCGGCGGAACTCACCTGTCGACAGCGCGCCGGCATGGGCCGCTCGGCAGGCCGGATGCCGCAGTACCTGTACTTTGCCGCCGCGGCGAAAGACCTCGAAGCTTAGGAGCGGCCGGCTGTTCCGCTGCACCTGAAGCTGATTGGCGGTCAAGGACGGCGAAGCGGGAGAGAGGTGGTCAGGCTCGGTCGAGACGTGGTTAGAGCACTTCTTCGACGAGCAGCAGGATTGCCGCGGCGACGGTGGCCAAAGCCGGAACTTTGAGCACGTTCCCGATGACTTTCGGGACTAGCAGGTAGTCCTCGACGAGCCAGTCGACGACGAAGAATCCCGCCCTCACCAGGCACACCGGAAGCGAGACGGTCAACGCGACCAGGCTCACCAGGGCGCCGCCGATCACGGAGCCGATCACGGGGATGAGGTCGAGCACCGCGACCGCGATGGTCGGCGGCGCCGCGTAGGGCACGCCGAAGATCAGCAGCCAGACCAGGGTGACGAAGCCGGCGATGACCGAGACGGCCACGTTGCCCAGGACGTAACCGCCGACCTTGGCGAAGAGGTTGTCACCGATAAGGATGGCCCGTGGCCGGCGGGAGTGCGGGACGAGCCGGTGGAACGTGGCGCGCATGCCGGTCAGGGCTTCGAATAGTGGTTCGCAGACGCCCAGAACACCGCTGGTGAAACCGCCGTCGGAGCTGAGCATCGATTCGATCGCCTGCTGCAGGTGGAAGCGTTCGTCGAGGCGGCCGAGGAAGGTGTTGTGATCCGGGGCTTGCCGGACCAGCGCGGCGGATTGTTCGACGAACACGGTGGTGACGCTGAGTCGGCGCGGGAAGCGGTGAGCCACCAGCCACGGCACGGCCGGTTCCGCGCCTATGGTGACGAACAGCGCGAGCCCGACCAGGACAAGGATCTGCTCGGCGCCGGCGAGGAGCCGGATCAGGCCGTAGGTGACGGCGACGCCGGCTGCGGCGGCCATCCCGATGAAGAAGGGCGATCGGCGGTCGAGTCGTGTGCCGGTTCCACCCAGCTGCTGTTCAGGAGTACTAATCGGCTTCGGCCTCCGCGACCGAGCTTTCTTCCTCGACACTGTGGGGCTGCCCCACCAGCAAGATCGGATGATGAGGTCACGAGCGCCGCGCTGTCTCGCACCGAAGGGCGCGTGGAGGAAGGCCGGCGTGACCCGTGGCCACGGATCCGCGCGCGAGTGATCGGCTGTGTGTCCAACCGCGGGCAGGGTGACCGTCCGCGCCGGGTTTGTACCAGCCGATGCCTGCCGGTTGCGGCCGTCGGATCCGGAAGTGCCGGCGCGTTGACGCCGACCCGCTCATTACGCCGTGGATAGGATCACCGGCGCGGGGTGAAGGGTGCTCAACTTCCCTTCGGCGGGGCGGTGGAGTCGCGAATCGTGAGGCTCACGTCCAGAGTGACCGGATGGGCCGGCCGGACCTGCTGCTCGATCGCTGCGACCAGCATCGCGACCGCGGTGGCTCCCTTGCGGCCGATGTCCTGGGTCACGGTGGTGAGTTTCGGGGTGACGTACTTGCTGAATTCCAAGTCGTCGAAGCCGACGACGGAGACGTCGCGGGGGACGGAGATTCCCCTTGCGATCAGGCCCTCCATGATGCCGACCGCCAGGATGTCGGCGGTGGCGAACACCGCCGTCGCGCTCGGATGCCGCCCGAGCAGGAACTTCCCGCAGCCGAAGCCTTCGTCGTGCGTGGTGTTGACGACCTCGACCATGCCGGGATCCCGGGCCAGCCCGGCGTCGGCGAACGCCGCTCGGAACCCGTCGAAGCGTTCGCGGACCACGCCCGCGCGGCCGAAAGCCGGACCGGCGAACACGATGTTCCGGTGGCCCAGGGAGAGGAGGTGCTCGGCGGCGAGGCGGGCGCCCACGAAGTCGTCCGAGCGCGGTCCGGCGGTGAGCCGGTTACGGGAATAGCTGTCGATCGCCACCATCGGGACCGGGCCGGCCGTGGCCTTGGTCAGCTTGTCGATCTGCTCGTCGACGAACCCCAGCAGGATGGCGCCGTCCAGACTCCAGGAGTGCAGGGCCTCAGTGACCTCCTCCAGGTGCGCGATGCCGCGAAGGAGCAGGTGGTAGCCCGACTTGCGCAGCTCTCGCTCGACGTGCCCGGCGATCGCCATGTGGTGTGGGCTGATCATGAGGCTGTCTTCGTCGGCGGCCGGCACCAGCAGGCCGATCAGCTTTGATGAACTGCTGGCGAGGCTGCGGGCCGACGCGCTGGGAACGTACCCCAGTTCCGTCGCGATCCGGTGCACGCGCTCCCGGGTGGCGGCCGACACCCGCGCCGCCTTGCCGTTCATCACGTTCGACACGGTCATCATGCTGACGCCCGCCTCGTCGGCGACCTCCCGCAGTGTGACCCGCACGCGCACCGTCCTTCCCCGATTCCAGTGTTGACAGCGTAGCAAGCGCACATTACCTTCCTGCCATCAGGTATAGCGCTAAACCCGTTGAGGGGGCCCGTTGACGACGCTCAGCTCACCCGCCGTGGCCGCGCCGCGGCACACGACACCGGACCGGTGGTGGCGCACCGCCGTGGTGTACCAGGTGTACCCGCGCAGTTTCGCCGACGGCGACGGGGACGGCACCGGCGATCTGGCGGGCGTCCGGGCGCGGCTGCCGTACCTGGCCTCGCTGGGTGTCGACGCGCTGTGGTTCACGCCCTGGTACGCCTCACCGCTGGCCGACGGCGGCTACGACGTGGCCGACTACCGGGCGATCGACCCGGCGTTCGGCACGCTCGCCGAGGCCGAAGCGCTCATCGCCGAGGCGCGCGAGCACGGCATCCGGACCATTGTGGACATCGTCCCCAACCACGTCTCGGACCGGCACGCGTGGTTCACTGAGGCGGTGGCCGCCGGGCCGGGATCCCTGCAGCGGCAACGCTTCTGGTTCCGCCAGGGTCGCGGCGAGCACGGCGAGCTGCCCCCGACCGACTGGCCCTCGACGTTCGGCGGCGCGGCCTGGACGCGAGTCACCGAGCCCGACGGCCGCCCGGGGGAGTGGTACCTGCACCTGTTCGCCTCGGAACAGCCCGACCTCAACTGGAGCCACCCCGAGGTGCGGCGCGAACACGAAGACGTCCTGCGCTTCTGGTTCGACCGCGGGGTCGCCGGCGTGCGGATCGACTCGGCGACCATGCCGGTCAAGGACCCCGCGCTGCCGGAACTGACGGAGGGGAGCCCGCACCCGTTCGTCGACCGCGACGAGGTGCACCAGATCTACCGCTCCTGGCGGGCCGTCGCGGATTCCTACGCCGAGCAGCGGGTGCTGATCGGCGAGGTGTGGCTGGACGACGCGGCCCGGTTCGCCCGCTACCTGCGCCCGGACGAGATGCACAGCGCGTTCAACTTCGACTTCATGCGCCGCCCGTGGGACGCCGAGCAGCTGCGGGAGTCGATCGACGACACCCTCGCCAGCCACCGGCCGGTGCGGGCGGCGCCGACGTGGGTGCTGTCCAACCACGACGTCACCCGGCCCGTCACCCGCTACGGCCGCGAGGACAGCTCCTTCCTGCACGCCCGCACCTTCGGCGTCCCGACCGACCTCGAGCTCGGGTACCGCCGGGCGCGGGCCGCGGCACTGCTGTCGGCGGCCCTGCCCGGATCCCTCTACATCTACCAGGGCGACGAACTCGGTCTGCCCGAAGTGGACGACCTACCCGCCGAAGCCCGCCAGGACCCGGTGTTCCGGCGCACCGGCGGCGCCGACCCCGGCCGGGACGGCTGCCGCGTGCCGTTGCCGTGGAGCGAAACCGGCGCCAGCTACGGATTCAGCACCGATCCGCGGGCGACGGCATGGCTGCCCCAGCCCGCGGTGTGGGCGGAGCTTTCGGTGCTGCGCCAGGAGAACGCGCCGGCGTCCATGCTGACCCTCTACCGCGCCGCGCTGGAGCTGCGCCGCACGACCCCGGCGCTGATCGGCGAGGACTTCGCCTGGCTGGACCCGGCACCCGGCGTGCTCGGTTTCCGCCGCGGCGGGGACTTCGCCTGCTTGGTCAACTTCACCGCCGAAGCCCAGCCGCTGCCGCCGCACGCGGAGGTCCTGCTGGCCAGCGGCGAGCTTTCCGGGCTGCTGCCCGCCGACACCGCCGTCTGGCTACGCCTCAAGCAGTAAAGGAGGGACATCGATGTCCCCGAAAACCTTCGCCACCGTCCTGACCGCCGCGCTCGCGTTCTCCGCTCTCGCCGCCTGCGGCACCGACAGCGGCGGGGACACCTCCGCCGACGGGAAGACCGTCGTCAAGGTCGCGCTCGAACCGGGCCAGGACAAGAGCGCCGTCGACGCCTTCAACACCCGCGTCGGCCAGTTCGAGCAGGCGAACCCCGGGATCGACCTCGTGGTCCAGGAGTTCAAGTGGGACCCTGCGAAGTTCACCGCGCAGCTGGCCGGCGGCACGCTCCCGGATGTGATCACCGTCCCGTTCACCGACGGACGCGGCCTGATCGAGCGCCACCAGATCGCCGACATCAGCGGCGACGTCGCCCAGCTGCCCTACGCCGGAAAGTTCAACCCCGAAGTGGCCAAAACCGGTCAGAACGCGGAAGGCAAGCAGGAAGCGATCCCGATCGCGGCCTACACCCAGGCCCTGCACTACAACCGCACGCTGTTCGAGCAGGCCGGTCTCGACCCGGACAAGCCACCGTCCACATGGGACGAAGTACGCGCCGACGCGAAGCAGATCGCCGAGCGCACCGGCGCCGCCGGGTACGCTCAGATGACCAAGGACAACACCGGCGGCTGGATCCTCGTCACCCAGGACTACGCGTTCGGCGGCCGCACCGAAAAGCTCGACGGCGACAAGGCCACCGCCACCATCGACACGCCGCAGCTGCGCCAGGTGCTGCAGAACCTGCGCGCGATGCGGTGGGACGACAACAGCATGGGCGCGAACTTCCTCTACGACTGGAACGGCATCAACCAGGACTTCGCCGCCGGCCGCGTCGGCATGTACGTCTCCGGCGGCGGAAACTACAAGGACCTGCTGTCCCAGAACGCGATCAAGCCCGCCGACTACGGCGTGACCGCCCTCCCGCTCACCGGCCCGGACGCCGGTGCCCTCGGTGGCGGCACGCTCGCGGTCGTCAACGTCAAGGCGTCGAAGAAGGCCCAGTCCGCAGCGGTGAAGTGGATCGACTTCTACTACCTGCGCAAGCTGACCGACCAGGCCGCGGCGCAGGCCGACGCGAAGACCACCGCCGATGCCAAGCAGGCGGTCGGCTCGCCCGAGCTGCCGGTGTTCGACAAGGCCACCTACGACGAGCGGCTGCGGTGGATCGGGCAGTACGTCAACGTCCCGCTGCCGCAGATGACGCCCTACACCGGCAAGATGTTCGACCAGCCGCTGCTGCCCGAGCCGACCCGGGCGACCCAGAAGGTCTACGGGGTGCTGGACACCGTGGTGCAGAAGGTCCTCACCGACCGCAACGCCGACGTCGGCGCGCTGCTCGCGGACGCCCAGACCCAGGCACAGGCTCTGCTGGACCGGTCGTGACCACCGCGGCGCCACCCCGGATCGACGCGCCCGCGCCGGTCCGGGAACGCGCGAGGCGGCTGCCGCTGCGGTGGGCGCGCCGCGGCGGCCTCGCCCCGGTGCTGTTCCTCCTGCCCGCGCTGGCCGTCTTCGGGCTGTTCGCCTGGCTGCCCATCGGCAAGTCCGCGCTGATGAGCTTCCAGCGGACGAACCTCGTCACCGCGCCGGAGTTCGTCGGCCTGGACAACTACCGCACCGTGCTCACCGACCCGATGTTCTGGACCGCCGTCGGCAACACCGGCCTGTTCGCCCTGCTGGCGCTGCTGATCGGCTACCCGGTCCCGCTCGCGCTGGCCGTCCTGATGAGCGAGATCCGCAAGGCGCGCGGCCTGTTCAGCGCGCTGGCCTACCTGCCGGTGGTGATCCCGCCGGTCGTGGCCGTGCTGCTGTGGAAGGTGTTCTACGACGCCGGCCCGGACGGCCTGTTCAACAAGATTCTCGGTCTGGTGGGGGTCGGCCCGGTGCCGTGGCTGCAGTCCGCGTCGACCGCGCTGGGCTCGCTCGTCATCGAGGCCACCTGGGCCGCGGCGGGCAGCACCGTGATCATCTACCTCGCCGCGCTCACTAGCGTCCCGCCCGAGCTCTACGAAGCCGCCGAGCTCGACGGCGCGGGCATCCGCGGCAAGGTCTGGCACGTCACGCTCCCGCACCTGCGCGGGGTGCTGCTGACGACGTTCATCCTGCAGATCATCGGCACCACGCAGGTGTTCCTCGAACCGTTCCTGTTCACCGGCGGCGGCCCGGCGCACGCGACCACGACGATCCTCCTGCTGATCTACAACTACGCCTTCGCCGACAGCCTCGGCGGGGACTACGGCGCGGCCACCGCGCTCAGCGTCCTGCTCGCCGGGACCCTCGCCGTCTTCTCCGCCGTGTTCCTGCGGCTCACCCGGTCCTGGAGCACGTCATGAGCAACCGCGGGCTGATCGCCCCCACGGAATGGCGGCGGCCCGGGGTCCGGCGGTTCACCCGCGCCCTGCAAGGACTCCTGCTGGCCGCGTTGTTCGCCGCCGGGCTCGGCCCGCTGCTGTGGCTCGCCAAGGCCGCCGTCACACCCACGCAGGACACGTTGCGCGACCCGCTCGCGCTGTGGCCGCACGGCATCGACTTCGCCAACCCGGTCACGGCGTGGACCCGCGTCGAGGTCGGCAAGTACTTCCTCAACACGATCTGGGTGGCGCTCGGTGCCTGGCTGGTCCAGCTGATCGTCGCCACGACCACCGGGTACGCCCTCGCCGTCCTGAAACCGCGCTACCACAAGGTGGTCACCGCGATCGTGATGGCGACGCTGTTCGTCCCGTCGGTGGTGCTGCTCGTGCCGCTCTACCTGAACATGGTCGAGCTGTCCCTGATCAACACGTTCTGGGCGGTGTGGCTGCCCGCCGGTGCCAACGCGTTCAACGTCGTCCTCGTGCAACGGTTCTTCGCGAACCTGCCGCGTGAGGTGTTCGAAGCGGCCCGGGTGGACGGCGCCGGGCCGCTGCGCATCTTCGTCTCGGTCGTGCTGCCGATGTCGAAACCGATCCTCGGCGTGGTCTCGGTGTTCGCCGTGATCGCCTCCTGGAAGGACTTCCTCTGGCCGATGCTCGTCCTGCCCGACCCGGCGGTGCAGCCGCTGTCGGTGCGACTGCCGGCGCTGCAGACCTTTGTGGAGCTCGACGTCTTCCTCGCCGCGCTGGCTATCGCCACCGTCATCCCGGTGGCCCTGTTCCTCGTGTTCCAGCGCCTGGTGCTGCGCGGTGACGCGCTCAGCGGCGCGGTCAAGGGCTGACCCCACCAGTCGAAATATCGGGAGCGATTCAATGAAGAAACCGTTCTTGTTTCTCGCGGTGACCGCGATCGCCGCGTCGTTCACCACCGCACCACCGGCCGCCGCGGCCACCACCAGGCTGGAAGCCGAGTCGGCCGCGTTGTCCGGGGGCGCCGTGGCGCAGAACGATCACCCCGGCGCGAGCGGCGGCCGGTTCGTCGGCGGGTACGTCGACGGCAACCGCGGCGCCGCCAAGACCGACTTCACGGTCAGCTCGACCGGCGGTTCGACCGCCCTCGTGCTCGGCTACGCCAACGGCACCGGCTCGACCCGCACCTTGTCGTTGTCGATCGACGGGGTGGTGCGCCAGCTCTCGTTGCCCGCGACCGCGAACTGGGACACCTGGGGCCAAGCGACCACCACGGCCACCTTGTCATCCGGCACGCACCACGTCGCGTATGCCTTCGGAGCGGCCGACAACGGCAACGTCAACCTCGACTACCTCGACGTGACCACCGGGACGGTCAGCGCGCCGGGATCTCTCGAAGCCGAGTCCGCTGCCTTGACGGGTGGCGCGGTCGTGGAGACCGACCACGCGGGCTACACCGGCAGCGGGTTCGTCGGCGGGTACACCGACGGCAACCGCGGCACCGCCAAGACGACCTTCTCCGTGACGGCCACGGGCGCCACGAACCTGGCACTCCGCTACGCCAACGGCAGCGGCGTCACGCAAACACTTTCCCTACTGGTCGACGGCGTCAAGCTGCGGCAGATCTCCCTCCCGACGACGTCCGGCTGGGACACCTGGACCACCGCGACCGAGACGGTGACGCTGTCCGCCGGCGCCCACACCGTCGCCTACCTCTACGACACCACCGACAGCGGTAACGTCAACCTCGACAACCTCTCCGTGTCCGCGAACACCCCGGCCGGTCCCGGGGAAGCCGAAGGCGCGTTTCTGTCATCCGGCGCGACCATCGCCACCACGACTTCCGGCTACAACGGCAACGGGTACGTCGCCGGGTTCGACCACGTCGGCGCGCGGCTCATCCGGACCGTCGTCATGGCCTCGGCGGGCACCGCGACGGCCACCGTGCGGTTCGCGAACAGCAGCGGCGCGAACCGCGTGCTCGCGGTGTCGGTCAACGGCCAAGACGCCGGGAGCCTGACCCTGGCCTCGGGCACCGGCTGGCGCACGGCCACGGCCTCCGTCCCGCTCCGCGCGGGCCTGAACACCCTCGGCCTCGCAAGCACGTCCGCCACCGGTGGAGACGTCCTCGTCGACAGCCTCACGGCCGCCGGGGAGACCGCGGCCGCCGCCCGCGGCGCGACCACCCCGTACACCGAATACGAAGCCGAAGCCGGGACCCTTTCCGGCGGCGCGACGACGTTGGCCGCCGATCGCGCGTACCGGACGGTGCCGTCGGAAGCCAGCGGCCGCCGCGCGGCCCGGCTCAGCGGCACCGGCCAGTCCATCGCCGTCACCCTCACGAAACCGGCTAACGCGCTCGTCGTGCGGTTCTCGATCCCGGACTCCGCCGACGGCACCGGCACCACCACCCCGCTGGCGCTCTACGCGAACGGCACCAAGGTCAAGGACATCACCCTGACTTCGCAGTACA
This sequence comes from Amycolatopsis sp. cmx-4-83, assembly GCF_046548815.1. Classification (NCBI taxonomy): domain Bacteria; kingdom Bacillati; phylum Actinomycetota; class Actinomycetes; order Pseudonocardiales; family Pseudonocardiaceae; genus Amycolatopsis; species Amycolatopsis sp. cmx-4-83. The sequence goes on from NZ_JAEBEF010000004.1 coordinate 344,239, forward strand.
GCTGGGTCTATGGCGACTACCCGTTCACCAACACGCCGTCGCAGGGGCTGGCGCACCGGTTCTTCGACGAGGTCCGCACGACGATCGGAGCCTTCCCGGCCGGCACCGTGCTGAAGCTGCAGAAGGACTCGACCGCGGTGTCCACCATCGACGTGGACCTCGTCGACGCCGAGCAGACCCCGGCCGCGCTGCCCGCCCCGGCCGGCGCGCTGTCGATCACCTCCTACGGGGCGGTGCCCAACAACGGCTCCGACGCGACGAACGCGATCACGTCGGCGATTTCGGCGGCCCGGTCGCAGAACAAGCCGCTCTACGTCCCGGCGGGAACGTTCCGCATCAGCGCGCCGATCACCGTCGCCGACGTGAAGATCTTCGGCGCGGGACCGTGGTCGTCGGTGCTGCAGGGCACCGGCCTCAAGGGCGGATTCTTCGCCACCGGGGCCAACGTGACGATCGCCGACCTGGCGATCTTCGGTGACAACCGCGTCCGCGATGACGCGAACGGCAATGCCGCGCTGGAAGGGAATTTCGGCACTGGTTCGCTGGTGCAGAACCTTTGGATCGAGCACACGAAGGTCGGGCTCTGGGCCGACTCCGGCACCGACGGCCTGTACGTCGCCGGCCTGCGCATCCGCGACACCTACGCCGACGGCGTGAACATCCACGCCGGGGGCGGGGTCACGAACAACGTCCGCGTGAACCAGTCGGTGCTGCGCAACACCGGCGACGACGCGCTGGCGATGTTCTCCGAGGGCAACGCCGTGACGAACAGCGCGTTCACCGCGAACTCCGTGCAGGTGCCGACACTGGCCAACGGCATCGGCATCTACGGCGGCACGAGCAACCGCGCGGAGGACAACCTGATCAGCGACACCGTTGCCGCGTCGTCGGGCATCGCGGTCAGCACGCGGTTCAACCCGGTGGCGTTCAGCGGAACCACGGCGGTGCGGCGCAACACCCTGACCCGCACCGGCGGCGACGAGCCCAACTGGAAGAAGCCGTTCGGAGCACTGCAGATCTTCGCGCTGAGCAAAGACATCAGCGCGCCAGTCGTGGTCGAGGACCTGACGATCGCCGACACGACCCGGCAGGCCGTTCAGGTCACCGACGAACGCCTCGACCCGGGCGCGGCCATCGTCGGGCGGAAGGTCACCCAGCTGAGCCTGGACAAGGTGACGATCACCGGGGCGGGCACGTACGGGATCGACCTCAGCTCGGCAGGTTCGGGCACGGTGTCGAACACGACGGTCGCCGGTGCTGCGGCGGGTGGGCTGACGAACCCGGGGAACTTCGCCCTCGTGCGTGGGCCGGGAAACTCAGGATTCTGAGTGGGTACCGGGGCGCATCACGGTGAGTCGTGAGGCGCCCCGGTCCTGCTCGCGGAACGGGCTGTGACGGCCGGCGGCCGGCGGCCGGCTTCACGACGGCATGCGGTCACCGAGAGGTACCCGCTTGTTAGCCTGATCCATCAGAGCGGCGAGTTGCCGTTCAGGACGACGTGACCGGTCCTCGCCGCGGGTCCGGCGGCGAGGCACCGGTTCCGGGGCGGCACCGGGAGCGAGGCCGGTCGTGTGGTCGCGCTTGTCGATGCGATCAGCGCCCGCACTGCGGCGGCCCTCGGGTCTGCTCAGGGGGTGAATGCGCCGATCGCGGCGTAGTCGCTGATGGCGTCAGGCGCGATGACTTCTGCGGGTGCGCGGCCCTGGAGGATCTGCTTGATCGGTTTCTCCAGTTTCTTGCCGGTCAGCGTCCGTGGGATGGCCGGGACGGCGTCGATTCGATCGGGGACGTGTCGGGGGGAAAGCTGGTCTCGCAGGGCCCGGCGGATTTGCTGCCGCAGCGTGTCGTCGAGATCGATGCCGGGCGTCAGGGTTACGAACAACAGCAGCCGGCCGGGGCCGCCGTACGGGTCTTCGAGGTGCACGACCAGTGAGTCGGTGACCCCGGGCAGCTCCTCGACGACCGAGTAGAACTCGGCGGTGCCGAGGCGGACCCCGCCGCGGTTGAGGGTGGCGTCGGAACGGCCGGAGATGACGAAGCTCCGTTCGGGGGACATGGTCACCCAGTCGCCGTGGCGCCAGACCCCGGGGTAGGTGTCGAAGTAGGCGGTCCGGTATCGGTGGCCGTCCGGGTCGTTCCAGAAGCCGATGGGCATCGACGGCATCGGCTGCCGGACGACCAGCTCACCGACCTTTCCGACTACTTCGCTCCCTGCGGTGTCGAACGCGGTGACGTCGACCCCGAGGCAAGGCGCAGTCAGCTCGCCGCGGCGAGCGGACACCCACGGGTTGCCCGCGACCAAGGCGGAGCAGATGTCGGTTCCCCCCGATAGCGAGTTGATGTGGACCGCGTCGCCGAGGTGCTCAGCGGCCCAGTCGAAGACTTCGCCCGGCAGTGGTGAACCGGTGACGCCGAGCGTGCGCAGTGCGGGCAGCTCGCCGGGGTCGATGCCGGCTGTGCGGCAGGCGGCGAGGTAGGACGGGCTCGTGCCGAACAACGACACGCGCGCGTCTGCGGCGAGTTGCCACTGCGCTGCGAGGTCCGGGTACTGCGGGTTTCCGTCGGTGAGCACGATGGTGGCCCGGCGCAGCAACCCGGAGACGAGGATGTTCCACATCATCCACGCCGTCGTGGTGTGCCAGAGGATCCGGTCGCCGGGGCGGGTGTCGAGGTGCAGGGCGTGGGCTTTGAGGTGTTCGAGCAGGATGCCGCCGTGGCCGTGGACGATCGCTTTGGGCAGTCCGGTCGTTCCGGAAGAGAACAGGACGTAGAGGGGATGGCCGAACGGGACCCGGTCGAACTCCGGCGGGGCGGGTTCGTTCAGCAGCTCCGGCCAAGGGTGTGTGCCGTCCACTTCGTACTGTCCGTATGGAATGGAGATCGTGTGGCGCACGGTCGGCAGGCCCGCGCGGATCGTCGTGACGTCGGCCGTCTTGTCGATCTGCTTCTCGCCGTAGGTGTAGCCGCCGACGGTCAGCAGCACGGTGGGTTCCACCTGGGCGAAGCGGTCCAGGACGCTGCGGGCGCCGAACTCCGGCGCGCACGAGGCCCACACGGCGCCGAGCGACGCGCAGGCCAGGAAGGCGACCAGGGTCTCGGGGATGTTCGGCAGGTAGGCCACGACGCGGTCGCCGCGGCCGACTCCGAGCCGTTGCAGGCCGGCGCGGGCGCGGCCGACCTGGTCGGCCAGTTCGGCGAAGGTCAGCGAGGCCGGCGCACGGGTCTGGGAGTATGCGAGCACGGCGAGCCGTCCGGCGTCGCCGGGTTCGCCGAGCATGTGCTCGGCGTAGTTCAGCTCCGCGCCGGGGAACCACTGCGCGCCGGGCATGTCCGCGGAGCCGAGCACGCGGTCGTAGGCTCCGCCCACCTCGAAGTGATCCCAGATCGACGTCCAGAATCCGGCCAGGTCGGCAACCGACCAGCGCCACAGTTCGTCGTAGCCGGTGAACGCCTTTCCTCGTGCTGCCAGCCAGCTGGTGTAGGCGTCCAACCCGGTCACTGTCACGCTCCGTCGTGGGCGTCGGTCATGAGTTCCGCGAGGTCCTCGGGGGCGAGGAACGACGGCGGGGGTGGCGGGCCCCAGGCGTAGAGGCTTTTCTCGCCGGCGACGACGCGGGGTTCCCAGAGCTGGTCTTCGAGGATGCAGTCGATGTCGGAGTAGTACTCGGAGAAGTTCCCGGCGGGGTCGCGCAGGTACCAGAAGAAGTTCGAGCCGATGTAGTGCCGGCCCAGGCCCCACGTGTGGCGTTCCGGGTGGCCCTGGAGCATCGCGGTGGCGCCGCGGCCGACCTCGTCGACGTCGTCGACCTCCCACGACGTGTGGTGCAGGAAACTCACCGGGGCCTGCTGCACCAGCACGTTGTGGTGGTCGGTCGAGCAGCGCATGAACGAGGCGAAGCCCGGGGCTTCGTCGCTGACCTTGAAACCGAGACCCTCGGTGAAGAACCGTTGCGTCGCGGCCTGGTCGGTGGAGCCGAACACGACGTGACCTAGCTTGCGCGGCCGCACCGCGGACTCGCGGTCGATGCCCGGCGCGCGGACGTTCGCGCGCGTCACCGAGCCCGGACCGTTGTAGGCCACGGGTTCCGGCGCCTCCTGCCGCAGGCGGGGTGCGACCGACACGACGACGTCGAGCCCGGTCACCGGGTCCTTGGTGTGCAGGGAATCGCCGTCGATGCGGCTTTCGACGTCGAGGCGGGCCAGCGACGCGGTGATGCGGCCGAGGTCGTCGGGGTCGTCGGCGCCGATGCCGAGGGTGAGCAGCCGGCGCTGCGGGGTCTGCCGGAGTTCGAGCTGTTCGCCACCGTCGGCGGTGGCGAAGCCCGACGCTGTCGGCGTGAGGCCGAATTCGGTGTAGTACTTGGCGGTTTCGTCGACGTCCGGGACGCCGATGGCGATCTTGGTGAGGCGGTGCAAGCTCATGGCTGTCCTCCGGGTCAGATGAGCGGGGTGATCTGGTCGTCGCGCCCGAGCAGCGCTTTGCCGTAGATCTCGTAGTTGACGGTGGGCAGCACGATGGCGTGCCGGGCGGCCACGGCGGAGTCGCGCCAGATCCGCTGCAGCGGGTTGACGTCGGCGAAGCTGCCCGCGCCGTGTGCGGAGAGCAGGATGTCGATCGCGCGGGTGATGTTCTCGACGGCCCAGCCGGTGTCGGCGCGGGTCCGCGCGCGCAGCGGGACCTCGGGGTAGGTGCCGTTCGCGGCGGCGGAGTCGATGTCGTCGGCGGCGCGGTAGGCGTGCAGGTGAGCGGTGTCGATCCGCATCGCGGCCTCGGCCAGCTGGAGCTGGAAGGCGACGGAGTCGGCTTGCGTGGTGTAGCCGGTGTAGGAGATGCCCTTGCGGGCAGCCTTGTCCCGCACGAGCCGCAGGGCCTTGCGGCCGAGGCCGAGCTGGGGCCCGGCGAGCACCAGGGTCAGCACGGGCACGAGTGCGGCCCGGTAGAGGTCCTCTTCGGGCTCCTCGACGGCGTACTTCCCGCCGATGGCCGGCGGCACCGACATCACGCGGTGCTCGGGCACGAAGACGTCGTCGGCGATCAGGCAGTTGGAGCCCGACGAGCGCATTCCGGCGACGAACCAGGTGTCTTCGAAGCCGAGGTCGGTGCGGGGTAGCAGGGCCATGCCCTGGTCGACGACCTCGCCGCGATCGTCGGTCAGCGGGATGCCGAGGCCCGCCCAGTCGGCGTGCCAAGAGCCGGAGTTGTAGTACCAGCGCCCGGTGACACGCCAGCCGCCGTCCACTTTGGTCGTCTCGGCGGTCGTGGCCAGCACGCCGGAGACCTTCGCGTCGGGGTTCGCGCCCCAGATGTCGTCCTGGGCCTGGACGCTGAAGAGCCCGGCCAGCCACGCGCAGACGTTGCTCAGCGCGACGACCCAGGCGGTGCCGCCGTCGGCTTCGGCGACGGCGGAGGAGACGTCGAGCATGGCGCGCACCGGAAGGCCGTAGCCGCCGTAACGACGGGGCTGCGCGATCTTGAACGCGCCGACGTCGGTCAGGGCCTGGATGCTCTCTTCGACGACTCGTCGGTCGGCTTCGCCTTGGACCGCGTTTTTTTCCAGCAACGGCTGGATGTCCGCGATGCGGGCGAGGATCTGTTCGGTGGTGAGCGTCGGTTGCTCGGTCGCGAGGGTCATGACGTCGTTGTCCTTCCGGGCGGGTCAGCGGGCGCAGGCGGCGATCTGGTCGGTGATGGGCGGACGCGGCCGCTCGGCGAAGCGGGAGTGCGTGCCGAACGTGCGGTGGGCGTAGACGAGCGGCGGCAGGTCGGTCCGGCCGAGGTCGGTGACCAGGCCGAACAGCAGAAGGTGGTCGCCGGCTTCGACGACGCGGTCGAGGTCGCAGGCCACCCAGCCGGCGGCGTCGCGCAGCCGGGGCAGGCGGTCGTCGGTGAACCACGCCGTGTCGCCGCCGAAGCGGTCGGCGCCGCGGGTCGCGAACCGGACGGCGAGGTCGTCCTGACCCTGGCCGAGCAGGTTCACGCCGAACCGGCCCGCATCTCGGATCTCGGCCAGCAGGGCCGAGCGCCGGTCGAACGCGACGCTGACCAGCGGCGGGTCGAGCGACAGCGAGGTGAACGAGCTGACCGTCGCGCCGTGCGGGCGGCCGTCGGCGCCGCTCGTGGTGACCACCGTGACCGGTGCGCAGACCGCGGCCATCACCGCGCGGAACCGGTGTCCGTCCACGGTGGTCATGCCGGCTCCGTGAACCGGTGGCGCATCGTGCCGATGCCCTCGATCGTGGTGACGAGCTCGTCGCCGGCAGTGAGGAACCGCTGCGGGGAGCGGGCCATGCCGACACCCGAGGGGGTGCCGGTGAAGATCACGTCGCCGGGCCGCAACGGCAGGATCGCCGAGAGCCGCGCGACGATCTCGGGCACGGAGAAGATCAGGTCGCTGGTGCGGCCCTTCTGGACGGACTCGCCGTTGACCGCGCAGCTCAGCTCCAGGTTGTCGCGGTCGGCGAACTCGTCCGGGGTGACCAGCCACGGCCCGGTGGGTCCGAAGCCGGGCGCGGACTTGCCGAGGCTGAACTGCGGGGCCGGGCCGGCCAGCTGGACCGTCCGGTCGGAGAGGTCCTGGCCGATGGTCAGCCCGGCGATGTGGTCCCAGCCGTGTTCGGCAGCGACGTTGCGCGCTTCGCGGCCGATGACGGCGACGAGCTCGACCTCCCAGTCCACTGTGGACCCGGTGAGTGCGATCTCGCCGGCCGGGCCGGTCAGGCAGCTGGGGAACTTCGTGAACACGGCGGGGGAGTCCGGCAGGCCGAGCCCGGACTCGGCCGCGTGGTCGCGGTAGTTCAGCCCGACGCCGAAGACCTGCGACGGCGTCGGCGACGGCGCCCGCAGCGCGGCCTCGTCGAACGCTTCGGCTCCGGTGGCCGGGCGACCGGCCGCCCATTCGGTGAACTCGTCCCAGCGGGCGTAGACGGCGTGGGGGTCGGCGGAGAAGCGCTGCGCACTGGCGCGCTCGACGTCGACGGCCCCGTCCCCGGTGAGGAGGACGAGCCGGCCGGCGAGGTTGGCGATCCGCATCGAGCTGCCTTTCGGTCGATGAGCCCGACGCCGCGTTCCGCTCGGTCGTGAGCCCGGGTCTCGGGGTGGCGGGATGCGTCGGTCGATTCATGCTCTGCGCACAATCTACGACTGTCAAGACAAGAATCGATTCTTATGACGAGAGTGTGTTACCGTGGGGCATGGCTAAGAGAGCGGGTGGCGAGAGCCTGGCCGTGTCGGTCCACAACCGGCTGCGTTCGGCGATCCTCAACGGAGAACTGGTCCCGGGCGCGCGGGTCAAGCCCGCCGATCTCAGTGCGGAGTTCGACGTCAGCCTCAGCGTCGTGCGGGAGGCCCTCGGCCTGCTCGCCGCCAAGGACCTCGTGCAGGTCGACCGCAACCGCGGGTTCCGGGTCACCCCGTTGTCCTTGCAGGCGCTCACGGACCTGACCGAAGCCCGCGTCGTCAACGAAGGCTGGGCGCTGCGGCTGTCGGTCGAACGCGGTGGCGTCACCTGGGAGTCGGAGGTCTTGGCCGCGCACCACCGGCTCGCCGGGCAGCCGATGATCCTGCCCGGGCCGCCGATCCGGCGCAACGAGGAGTGGGCCCGCGCGCACCTGGAGTTCCACCACACCCTGATCAAGGCCTGCGGCAACGTCGTACTGCTTGACATCTGCACCCGGCTGTCCGACGCGGCCGAGCTGTACCGCGCGTGGTCCGGCCCCGGTGGCGAGGAACGGCATCGCGACGTCGCGGGCGAGCACCAAGCGCTCGTCGACGCCGCGCTGGCACACGACGCCGACCTGGCCGCCACCCGGTTCGAGGCGCACGTCAACCGCACCAGAGAGATCCTGATGGAGTCGAGTCTCGCCGCCGAGCCCGCCTCGTGACGGCAGCTGAAGTCGGCGAGCTGGTCGTACGCGAACGGCAGGGGCGCGACCGCGGCTGGTGGGACCGGATGCAGGCGTGCTACGCGCCGGATTCGACGGTGCGGCTGAGCTGGTTCCGCGGCAGCGGCGAGGAGTTCGTCGCCCGGTCGCGGGAGATGACCGGCCGCGGCGACGTCGCCCGCCACCGGCTCGGTCCGCCCGTCGTGGACGTCGACGGGCAGCGCGCGATCGCCGAGGTGCCCGCGGCCATCGACGTGCGGACCGTGCTCGACGGCGTCGAGGTCGACCTCACGTCTTACACCCGGCTGCTCTACCGAGCCGAAGTCCGGAATGGACGATGGCTGATCGCGTCTTTGGACCCGGTCTACGAACGTGACGTTCTCGCGCCCGTGCTGCCCGGGGCCTCGGTGCCGCCGGCCTCGTTCGAGGGACTTCGCCCGTCCTACCGGTTCCTGGCGCATGTGCTCGGCCGCCGCGGGTACCCGGTGCCCGACGACCTTTACGGCGACGACCGCCCCGGCGAGGTTGCCGCCCTCTACGATTCCCACTTCGCCTGGCTTCCCGGAAAGGCATCATGACCAAGACCGCACTGACCGGCGTCCGCGTCTTCGACGGCACCCGCCTGACCGAACCCACCACCGTGGTCATCGACGGCCCGGTGATTGGCTCCGACACGAGCGGCGCGGACGCCGTCGACTGCACCGGGGCCACCTTGCTGCCGGGGCTGTTCGACGCCCACGTTCACCTGCTCACCCCGGACGACCTGCGCGCCCTGGCCGCCCACGGCGTCACCACGGCGCTCGACATGGCGTGCTGGCCCCGCGAACGCGTCGACTCCTTCCGCGGCCGGGTGCCCGACGTCCGCAGCGCGGGCCTGCCGGCCATCGGGCCCGGCGGCAACCACGCGAAGATGCCGGGTATGCCCGAGGAAGCGATCCTCATCGCGCCAAGCCAGGCCGCGGGCTTCGTCGCTCGCCGCGTGGCCGAGGGTTCCGACTACATCAAGGTCGTCATCGAAGGCGACCTGCTCGACCAGGCCACGATCGACGCCGTGATCGCCGAAGGCAAGGCACACGGGAAGCTGACCGTCGCCCACGCCTCGTCGGTCGACGCCTATCACCGCGCGGTCCGGGCGGGGGCGGACGTGATCACCCACGTCCCGCGCGACGGCGTCCTCGACGCCGAGACCGCGTCCCGGATGGCCGAGCAGGGGCAGATCGCCGTGCCCACGCTGGCGATGATGGAGGCGGTGACCACCGGCCTGCGTCCGGCCGGCGACGACTACGCGGCCAGCCGTGACTCGGTCGCGGCCCTGCACGCGGCCGGCGTGCCGGTCCTCGCAGGCACCGACGCGTTCTCCGCGCCGATGCTCCCCGTGCCGGTCGCCCAGGGGGCGAGCCTGCACCACGAACTGGCCTTGCTGGTTGCGGCGGGGTTGTCCGAAGTAGACGCTTTGCGTGCGGCGACCGAGCTGCCCGCGCGGTACTTCGGCTTCCCGGACCGCGGCGCCGTGCGCGAAGGGCTGCGCGCGGACCTGGTGCTCGTCGACGGCGACCCGACCCGGGACATCACGGCGACCGCCAACCTCCGCCGGATCTGGGCGGCCGGGGAAGTGGTGGCGTGAGCGGGCTCGTCGACGTCCACGCGCACTTCCTCACCCCGGAGTACGTCGAAGCCGCGATCGAGGCCGGGCACGGCTCGCCGGACGGCATGCCCGGCTGGCCCACCTGGGACGCGGCCCGGCACCTGGAACTGATGGACCGCTGGGGAGTCGCGGTCGCATTGCTGTCGATCTCCTCGCCGGGCACCCACTTCGGCGACGACGCCGCGGCGCGAAAGCTGGCGCGGCAAGTCAACCACGCCGGCGCCGAGATCCGCCGGGCGCACCCGGACCGGTTCGGGCACTTCGCGTCGCTGCCACTGCCCGATGTGGACGGTGCCCTCGCCGAGCTGGCCCACGCGGTCGACGAGCTCGGTTGCGACGGCGTGACGATCGAGACCAACGCCGGCGGCCGCTACCTCGGAGACCCGGCCTTCGCGCCACTTTGGACGGAGCTGGAGCACCGCCGGACGCCGGTGTTCGTGCACCCGACGTCACCGCCGCACGCGGAGGTGATCGCGCTCGGCCGGCCGCGTCCGATGCTGGAGTTCCTCTACGACACCGGCCGTGCCGTCAGCGATCTGGTCTTCAGCGGAACCCTGACCCGGTACCCGGGCATCCCCTGGATCTTCACCCACGGCGGCGGCGTGCTGCCGTTGCTGGCCGACCGCCTCGAGCTGTTCCGCACGGCTGCCGGCGAAGCCGGCGGACCAGCGGTCCTGGAGCAAATCGGGGACCTGTGGTTCGACATCGCGGGGACACCGTTCCCCAACCAGGTCCCGGCGTTCGAGCGAGCTTTCGGCGCGGAACGGCTGCTGTACGGCAGCGATTACTGCTGGACCCCGCCGGCCGCGGTCGACGCCCAGCTGGCCGGGATCGACGCGGCCGCGCAGCCACCGGACACCACCTGGCGAGACCTCACCACCCGCAACTGCGCGCGCCTGTTCACCCGGTTGGACCACCTTGGCACGTGAGCTGCGCTCAGAAGACAGCGACGGGGTTGACCACGAGTCCGGTCGTCCCCGGTGATCCTGGGTGAAGCCACCACGAGCATGAATCGTCGCCCGGACCATCGTTCGCGTGCCGACCATCGCGAACGAGAGCTCGGACTCGAAGGTGTCCACCGCGGCCGACGTCGTGCAGGCGCTGCTCGCGCCCGCGACCTTCTGGCAGCCTGACGGGACGCGAGCCGGCGCGAAGCGATCCAGGGTGGTGATCCCGGCGGCCTTGCGCGGCTGAGATCCGGCCGCCGGCCCAGGACATCGAGGCCGGTATCGGTACTACCGTCACCATGACTGGACTCGCCGCCCGTACAGGACGTGCTGCGGTCGACGCGTCTTGTAGCGACTGTCCGGATCGACTGCTCAGTGAGCGTGCCGATCGGCGCCGGCTTGTGCTGTTTCGATGCCGGCGTGCAGATCGGTGGCGCCGTCCAGGGCGGTCCCGGCCGACCACACCGTGACACCGAGGATCAGCAGGCCGCTGAGCAAGGCGGCCGGGAGCTGCCGGGCCGGCGTGTCGAGCAACGCGGTGACCCGGCGGGGAACGGGGCCGCCGGTCGCGGCGAGGGCGAAGCCAGGCCGGGGCCGGCCGGCGAGCGCGGCCTTGGCGACCGCGGTCGCGACGAGGGTGCGGTCGCCGACGTGGCGGGCGGCCGCTTCGTCGGCCCAGCGTTCCAAGGCGAATGCGGCCGCCGCGCTGAGCGGACGCAGCAGCGGGTTCAGGACGCCGGAAATCGAGATGGCGGCGAGGAAGTAGTGGTGGCGCAACCGCAGATGCGCTTTCTCGTGGGCGAGCAGCGCTTCGCGTTCGCGGGTGTCGAGAGCGTGGAGCATGCCGTGGGAGACGGCGATCCGGCCGCCGCGGCCGGGCGCGGCGAACGCGACCGGCTCGTCCTCGGGTAGGACGACCACGCCTGGTCCCGGCTGGTGCCGGTCGAGTTCCCGGGTGAGTTCACGCAGCCAGCGGACGTAGCGGTCGACGGCGAGACTGCCGGTGACGGAGAGCACGAGCAGCAGGATTCCACTGACGACCGCCACGGGGACGCTGGTCGATTCCAGGCTGCGGATGGTGTCGGGTGACCAGTGGCCGGCACGGGCGATCGGCGGGAGCAGGGCCAGCCCGGCTACGGCCTGGAAGGCGAGAGTGGCCGTGCTGGCCAGGGCCAGGACGAGGCAGCCACCGGTGAGGAGCCAGCTCGCCGCGCGGGGCGGCAGGTGCGGGGCGACGGCGCGGGCCAGTGGCCAGGCCGCCAGCGGCAGCACCAGCGGCACCCAGGCGTCGAGGTCCATTGCCGTCAGCTCTCGTGGTCGCGCAGGAGTTTCCGAAGCAGCTGTTCGTCCGTTTCGGACAGTGTGGAGACGAATCGGGCGAGCACGCTGTGGCGGTCCGGCTCTCCGTCGAGGACCTTCGTCATGCGGCGGGCGGCCAAGCCGGGCTCGTCGTCGACGGCGTGGTAGCGGAACGAACGTCCCAGCTTTTCGCGGCTCGCCATGCCCTTGTCGTGCAGCCGGGAAAGGATCGTCACGACGGTGGTGTAGGCCAGGTCGCCACTCAGCCGCGCCTGGACGTCTGCCGGTGCGAGCGGGCCGTCGGCGGCCCACAGCACCGCGAGCACTTCGGCCTCCAGCTCGCCGCGTGCCCGCCGGGTGGATTCGTCCCGCCGCCTGCGCATGCCTTCACCCTACCGAGCAACTGGACGTTCGGAGCCACACCACCACCGTGTGCATCTACGAGTAGTGTAGAACTACTACATAGTTGTCGTAAATTGATGGACAGTTCCGTCGTGGGAAGAGGTGGCGCGCGTGAACCCGTTGAGTGCCACGTCGTGGCTCTCGAGCCTCGGCGCAGTCGGCGTGTTCGTTGTGCTCTTCGCCGAGACCGGCCTGCTCGTCGGTTTTTTCCTGCCGGGCGACTCGCTGTTGTTCACCGCCGGTGTGTTCTGCAGCACGAGCGCGACGGCGGTGGTGCACCTGTCGTTGCCGGTCGTGCTGCTCGCTGCGGTGGCCGGCGCGCTCTCCGGTGCGCAGGCGGGCTTCGTGCTGGGCCGCCGAGGCGGTCGCGCCGCTCTGGCGAAGGTCGGCAACCGGCAGCTGCATCGCGGCGTCGAGCGTGCCGAGGAGTTGCTCGCACGCTACGGCTACCCGAAGGCGATCGTGCTGGCGCGGTTCGTGCCCGTGGTGCGGACCGTGCTGAACCCGCTGGCCGGCATACTGGCTGTCCCAGCCAGGATCTTCGTGCTCTGGCAGGTGCTGGGCGGCGTCGTGTGGTCGGCCGGGATCACCGTCGCCGGGTACTTCCTCGGGGCGAGCATCCCCGGGGTCGATCAGTACCTGCTGCCGATCATCGCCGTCGTCGTGGTGATTTCGCTGGTTCCGCTGGCGCTCGAGGTGAGACGGGCGCGCCGGTCGCGGAAGAACTCATCGACAGTCAAGTAGAAGTGCCAGGGTGCTGCAGCTCGATCGGGAGGGAACGAAGGCGTGGACGGCGGAGCCATCGACGGCGGCTGGTACCTGGATGTGACCGGCTTCGCCCGGCATACCCCGTGGCTGCACGGGTTCATGCAGATCTTCACCAACGCCGGCCTGCTGCTGTTGGCCGTCCTGGCGGGCGTGCTGTGGTGGCGGGCGCGCCACCAGGCCGTCACGCGGATGGCGGCCGCGCTGTGGGTTCCCACCGCAGTCCTCCTCGCCTACGGCGTCAGCAACCTGGTCAAGATCGCCGTCCGAGAGCCGCGCCCGTGCATCCGGTACCCGACTGTGCCGACCGTTGCCACTTGCGACTTCGCGACCGACTACTCGTTCCCCAGCAATCACGTGACGATCGCCGTGGCCGCGGCGATTGCTCTGCTCATCGTCAGTCGCCGCGCCGGGCTCGCTGCATTGGCGATAGCTTTGGTGATCGGGTTTTCCCGGGTGTACCTCGGGGCGCACTACGTGCATGACGTGTTCGCCGCGGCGGTGTTGGGGGCGGTCGTGGCGTTGTTCGGTCCGCTCACGCGCGGACCGCTGACCACGCTGGTCGACCGGATGCGAGCCGGGAGACTGCGGCCGCTGGTCGGGACGGCTGTCGTGCCGTCGACCTGACCGGTGCCGACGCCGGTCATTCCGGCGGCTTTGAGAAAGCGGCGGCGGTCCTGGTCGTTCTCGAGGCTCCGGTTGATCATCGCCCTCCGTCGCGCTCCACACCAGGTCCGCCGGGTGCTGAACCTCGTGAGCGTCAACGCGCGGTCACGTACGCGTCAAGTGGACGTCGTTCCAGGACACCTCGCGCAGGTCGCGGTGCACCCACTTGGCGATGCGGTCGATGACCCACGGCCTGCTCATGTCGTTGCGCTCGTAGCCGAGCAGCCGGACGCGCCGCTTCGGGGCGACCAGCACGGCCCGGATGACCGTGGCGCCGTCGGGGTCGACGCTGGTGATGAGGTCGGCGATGCGGCCGAGCCGCCGTCCCTGCGGGTCGTAGGCGATCGTTCCGAGCAGGTCACTTGCGCGCATCGCGGGCTCCTGGGATCCGGCCGATCAGGTGGTCGCGCAGCCAAGTCTCCAGTGGGGGTTCGCTGAGGACGTCGACGCGCAGCGACAGGGTGAGGTGGCTGCCGACCTCGGCCACGTGCTCGAACGGGATTCGCAGTGGGGCGGGTGTTTCTTCGGCGCGCAGCCGCGCTGCGACCGCGGCGAGCCAGTGCCCGAACCGGCCGCCGATCCGCCGCCCGAGCGCGACCTGCCCGGCCAGCAAGGCGACGACGCGGACCCGGCCGTCTTCGCTTGCGGCGAGCTCGACGTCGTCGACCTTGCCGACTTTGGCGCCGTCGAGGTCGACGATCTGGCGGTCGAGGAGGTGGAAGTCGATCCGCAGCGGGTCGGGGGTGGTCATTGGCCCGCTCCTGTGATGATCATCAGAGGAATCGCGGCGATCGCCGCGACGAGGATGACGCCCAGGTAGCCGACGCCGAGGATGTTGCGGACCCGGCCGTTGACCTGGTCGCCGAGGTACTCGCGGTCGTTGGCGACGACGAGGATCGGCAGGTAGGTCAGCGGCAGCACCACCGCGGAGAGCAGCAGGGTGTATTCGGTGAGCTGGACCGGGTCGATGGTCGTCAGCAGCAGCGCGGCGCCGAGGACGACGCTGGCGAGGACGACGGTGTGGAACCGGGCCGCTTGCCGCGGGGCGACGCGCTTGCCCCATTCCCAGCCGAAGTACTGGGCGACGGTGTAGCCGGAGGACAGCCCGGTTTCCAGCGCGGCGCCGAACGTCGCGGCGAACACGCCCAGGATCACGACCGCCAGGCCGAGCTGGCCGAGGGCGAGCCCGACCGGCAGTGTGGTCTGGGTGATCGCGTCGACCTTCACCGACGCGGGCTCGAACACCACGGCGGCGCAGGCCATGATCGCCAGCGAGAGCAGGCCGCCGAGCGGGAACCCGACGAACACGTTGATGCGTTCCGTGCCCAGGTCCTTGCGGGTCCACTTTTCCTCGACGCCTCCGGAGGAGAAGAAGAACACCTCGTATGGGGTCATCGCCGCGGCGAACAACGCGACCGCGAAGTACCCGTAGGTCGCCCAGTTCTCCGTCTGCGGCGGCCCTTCGCCGACCTGGCCCAATAGCTCGGGCCAGGACAGCGGCAGCGTCACCAGCGCGACGACGAAGACGATCAGCGCCAGGCCGAGCAAGCCGAACACCCGCTCGAGGGTCTCGAACTTGGTGCGCCACAGGACAACCCAGAGCACGACGGCCACGACTGGCACCCACAGCAGGTAGTGGACGCTGGTGGCCAAGTGCAGGGCGAGTGCGACGCCGCCGATTTCCGCGCCCAGGGTCAGCATCGTGACGAGGTAGGAGCCGGCCAGGTTCACCAACGCGATCCGCGGTCCGAGGCGCTCGCGGATCAGGTCGAACACCGGACGGCCGCTGACCGCGGCGATCCGGCCGGCCATGTCGGCGTACACGCAGATCCCGACGATGCCGACGATGACGACCCACGCCAGGCGCATCCCGAACCGGGCGCCGGTCTGGGAGTTCGCGACGAGGTCACCGATGTCGACGAAGCCGCCGATCGCCGTGAGGATCCCGAGGGTGACGGCCAGGATCTTCTTCATCGGTGGCGCTCCAGGAAGCCGGCCAGCAGTTCGCCGGTTTTGTGCAGTTTCGCGGCCACGGCGCGCTCGGCGTCCTGACCCGTGTCGGCCGCGGCGGTGACGGCGGCGATCTCGGCGCCTGCTTCGGTCAGCAGCGGCGCGCACTCGTCGTGCAGTGAGACCGACGCGGAATCAGGGATCTCTTTCGCGGTGAAATCGTCCGCGGCCGTGGCCAGGGCATCGCGCGCTTGCCACAGGACAGCCGACCGGTATGGCGCGAGCACCTTCCCGTCGATGTCGGCGGTCACCACCAGCTCGGTGGTGCGAACCTGTGAGAGGGACTGCTCGACCGTCGTGAGCGCTGTATTCCGGTAGTCGTCGGACGATGTGGGCAGAACGGACGGAACGACCACGGCCGCCAGTGCGAGGGCAGCCACTCCGCTCCCCACCGCGATTTTCACCGCTCGGCGCGTCATCGGATCACCGTAGTGCCGGTCGGGCGTCTCGGCTGATCGACGAGCGGGCTGCGGGGTACTGCGCGCCTTTGAGCGAGCGCGCCAAGGGGCCTCGCTGTTCCGGCCGGCTCGGGCTACCCGGGGAGGTCGCCGGTGCCGGTGGACTCGAAGCGTTCGGCGACCGGCGCGGCCTGGTCGGCGAAGCGCTCGTAGAACCGAGTGGTCGAAGCGACCGTGACCGCGTTGCGCTGACCGATCGTGGTGGCCGTGGTGGCGAGCTTCACCACGGTG
Organism: Amycolatopsis sp. cmx-4-83; assembly: GCF_046548815.1. Lineage (NCBI taxonomy): Bacteria > Bacillati > Actinomycetota > Actinomycetes > Pseudonocardiales > Pseudonocardiaceae > Amycolatopsis > Amycolatopsis sp. cmx-4-83. The sequence continues at coordinate 360,543 of NZ_JAEBEF010000004.1, forward strand.
ACCCGCACGTCGACCTGCGGTCGTCTCATCGCGGTGTTCGCCGACTCCGGCGACTACACCGCCGCGCTGTCCGGACCATGCCTGTGATCCCGCTGTAGGGCCGGGTGGATGAACGTCCTCGGCTGGCCTGCCGTGCTGGTCGGGGAGCTACAGGGCGGTCCGGCGAGCCCGGGCGTGGCCGCAGGCCGGGGGGTGGGCCTGACACCAGCACCGGTCGTCCCGGCGCGACCGGCGTGCCGACGACGCCCGAGGAAGAGTTTTCGGGCGTGATGGATGCGCTCGGAACGGTTGTCGCGAATCTGGATGAACGGGCAGCCGATCCAGCCAGTCAACGGGGTCGCCCCAGCCGGGACGCTCGGCTGCATCGGCGCCGAGCCGGCCGAGGTGCCGGGCGTGGGCGGCACGGCCGGCGGTCTGCCGAGTACGTCTCGGAGGGCGGGGCTGACGAGCGGCACGCTCGGTGTCGGCGGCAACTGGCCGGTCGGGCCCGCGGTCGGCAGGCCGCTGGTCGTGTCGGCGGCGCTGGACCTGCTGCACCGTGCCGCTGGACGATGAGAACGCGGGGATCGGCCGTAGGGACGCATCTTCTGGCTGGGCCGCGCCCGGCGCGGGGATGCGACGCCGAGCGAGCCGCGCTCTGGTCGGGGCCACCGTACGACCCGGACGACGAGTTCGTTTGCCTTGTCGGCCCTGCCGGAGCCGGGTACGTGGGTGGGCGTTGGGGTGGAATACGAAGGCCTCCGGGACAAGCAACGTGGTCCTGGGCAGCCCCGCTTCACTGCCGGCGGCGGCGGTTCGGGCTGCCCGCGGATCCGCGACCGGCGTGCACGGTCTTCGCCTCGGGGCGGCGCCGCCAAACCGGCAATCCCGGCGAAGGTGATCTCGGAGCGGAATCGGGCTTTCGGGGCACCCAGGGTGGGATTGCTCAGCGGCGGTATCCGTGCTCTGGAGCGTAAACCTCACCGCAATCCACGATGGACAGTCAACTTGCGAAGCGAACGTACCGGGGGCCGAGTTTGTTCGGCAAGGTTCGCGGGTAGTAGCCCCTGCAAGTGATAGCGGGGAGGTCCAGCGTGGTGGGTCGGGATGGCTGAAGCCAAGCCTGAACTGGTTCTGACATTCGGGCACGACGAACTCGTCATCCGGCGGCGCTACGAGGTGCTCAGCATCGTCAACGACATCCTCATCGCCCTGTGGTTCGTCGCCGGAAGCCTTCTGTTTTTCTCCGAATCTCTCGTCACGACCGGCACGTGGCTCTTCCTGATCGGCAGTGTCGAGCTGCTGATCCGGCCGATCATCCGCCTCACCCGCGCCGTGCACCTGCGCCGGATCCGCCAGGACGGGGCCGTCGACTCGACGCCGGACTTCTGATCAGCCTGCGCGTAACCGCCGAATGCCGGGCTCCCGCGGACAAATCACCACTGTGCGAGAAGGGGTCGAGATGTGTCGTCTGTTCGGTTTGTCCGCCGCACCGCAACGTGTCCACGCCACGTTCTGGTTGCTCGAGGCCCCCGACAGCCTCGCGGCGCAGAGTCGTCGTGAACCGGACGGGACCGGTCTGGGCGTCTTCGACACCGAGGGCCGGTCGCACGTCTGGAAACAGCCACTGGCCGCCTACGAAGACGAGAAGTTCGCCTACGAAGCCAAACAAAGCGAGTCGCTGACTTTCCTCGCGCACATCCGCTACGCCTCGACCGGCGGTCTCGAACTCCACAACACCCACCCCTTCGTGCAGCACGACCGCCTCTTCGCCCACAACGGCGTGATCGGCGACCTCCCGGCACTTGAAGAACGGCTCGGCGACCAGCGGGGACTCGTCGAAGGGGATACCGACTCCGAACGGTTCTTCGCGCTAGTCACGAAGGAAACGTACGCCCGCGGCGGTGACGTCGGTGCGGGGATCACCGCCGCCGCTCGCTGGGCCGCCGAGCACCTGCCGATCTACGCGCTGAACCTGATCCTGACCACCGCCACCGAGCTGTGGGCGCTGCGCTACCCGGACACCCACGACCTGTACGTGCTGCAACGCGAACCCGGCGGCCCGCACGGCGACCGGCACCTCGAACACGCCAGCACGGCAGGCCGCATCCGCGCCCGGTCCGGCCCCCTGGCCCACCACCGCGCCGTCGTCGTCGCCAGCGAACGGATGGACGAGGACCCCGGCTGGCAGAACCTGCAACCCGGGCAGCTGCTGCACGTCGGCGCCGACCAGATCGTCACCCGCCGGACCGTCCTCGAGCAACCGCCACGGCACCAGCTCACCCTCGACGACCTCGGCGCCCACGCCGCAGCATCCCAGCACGGCCGGTAACCCGGAGCACCTCATGCCACTCAGCCACCCCTCCTACCCGCAAGACCAGCGCCGCGCCGGCGTCGCGGTCAACCCGTCTTCACCCGCGAACCCGTCGCCGTCCCGCGCGACCGGATCCCGGCCGGCGAACTCGACAACGACACCGCCTACCAGGTCGTGCACGACGAGCTGATGCTCGACGGCAGCGCCGGCTCAACCTCGCCACCTTCGTCACCACCTGGATGGAACCGAAAGCCCGCGACCTGATGGCCGAGTGCTTCGCCAAGAACGTGATCGACGAAGACGAAGCACCCCCGCACCGCCGACCTGGAGCAGCGGTGCGTGCGCATGCTCGCCGACCTCCGGGACGCCGAAGACGCCGCCGCGACCGGCTGCTCCACCACTGGGTCGAGTGAAGCGTGCATGCTTGCCGTTGCGCTCGAACGCCGCTGGCAATACCGCCGCCGCCGTCGTGGGTGGCTGGCTGTGGCGGCGGGTGAGCAGTGCTCGAGGAACTGCTCGAGTTCGCGGAACCACAAGCTGTCGCCCTCGACGGACACGACCAGCTCCGTGAGCGCGTCGCCGTCGGTGCGCAGCTAACGGGCCAGGGCCGGCAAGTACCCGCAGGTGCGCGGATCGGGGGCGTGGCAGGTGGCGCCGAGCAAACTCGGCCGCGACTTCCGTCACGCTCCTGCCGACCCTCGTCTGCTCCCGCTGCTGCCGGCAGGGCCTCCGGATCGTGGTCGTCGTGGCCGGTGCAGGGCACTGGTTGCGGTCAGTCGCTGGAATGAGCGGTGTTGTCGAGCCAGTGCTGGACGAGGTCGATGTCGCCGTCGATGCTGATGTCGGCCGTTCCGCTTTCGGCGAGGGCAATTCGCCGGGTCAAGATCAACAGCAATGATCGTGCCGGGCCGGTCACCGTCACGTCGGCCTGGCGGGTTCCTGGCTGCCACGTCGCCCCGTCCGGCCGCCGTTCGACGTACCACGCGCCCGCGCCGTCCGTGAGGTCGGTGGCCCGCCACTGCAGGGTCTGCCCGGTGCCGCGGATGGCGTAGGCGGACTCGGGCCGCTGCATGCTCCATGTGGGCGAGGTGAGCATCGCGAGGTGGTTGGAGATGAGCGCAGCGGCGACGTCGGCGTCGGCGTCCGCCGGGCGGTCGGCGGCCTTGGCGGCGTCGCAGCCGTGGACGACCGCTTCGTTGAGCATGCTGGACATCCAGAACTGGGTCCCGGAGCGCTCGTCACCCGCGGCGTTGAACACCGGTGCCTCGAGCGCGTCATCGGAGCACGCGTTCGCGACCCGCTGGGCGGACTCCGACAGCCATGCCTGCCACTCGCGGGGGTCGGTGGGAGGTGCGGCCATTTCCGTGGGCAGCTGCGTGGGGTCGGCGATGCGCTGCTCGATGATCTCCGCGACCCAGTGTTGGGTTTGGCCGACGTGTGCGACCAGGTCGGTGATGGTCCACTTCGGGGCTGTCGGCACGGCGGCATCGGGTCCGGCCACGACGGCTGATTCCGCCAAGCGCCGGGTGTGTTCGACGATCGCACGCCGGGTACGTTCCGCGTTTAGTTCAGTCATTGTGTTTTCCTTGACCTTCGGCTGGCCGGTGATCGTTTACTGAGTCCCGCTCCGCGGGTGTCTCGGCTACGCGTCGAACGACGGTAGCGGGGATCGACATGCTTCATCAGAAAGTTGCGCGGAGATGCCCCTAGGCGAACCGCTTCTCCTGGGAGAGCGGTACGTTGCCGGTACTACGTGTCGCGTAGAAGGTAGAAGTGTGCGGTCGGCCGAAGGGGCGGGGCCTGCCGGATGATGCTCAGATCTTAGCGCTGTACGCACTGACCGACGGCCCGCTCCACGGGTACGCGATCGACGAGCTGACCGGCGAACGGCTGGGGCCCGGCAGTCTCTACGGCGCGCTCGCCCGCTTGGAGGCGAAGGGGCTGAGCGAAGCACTCGACGGTGACGGTCGGCAGCGCCCGGTACGGATCACCGAGCAAGGCTGCGCCGTCCTGGAACGTGAGCTACGGGCCATGGCCCGCGTGGCCGACGCGGGTCTCCGGCGGCTCGGCGTGCGGCCGGCATGACCGTCGCGCAGTGGCTGGTCCGGCTCTACCCCGAGCGTTCCGGGACCGCTGGGGCGCGGATCTGGCGGCAGACGTCGGCGCGTGCGGCGCCCGGTCGTGGCCGAACCTGCTCGCGGGACTGCCCGACCGGCGCCCACGTCACCCCGGCGATCGGGTACGGCGGCCGCCAGGAGATCGTCGACGGCCTCCGCGACCTCCTCATCGAGCGCGCGACTTCCGGCAGCACGCTCGCCGAGGTCGCGGAGACCCTGACCGTCGACGACGTCGCCGCGCACCTGTACACGCCGGAGCACCCGGAGCCCGACCTGATCATCCGCACGAGCGGCGAGCAGTGCCTGTCGAACTTCCTGCTCTGGCAAGGCGCCTACGCGGAACTGCAGTTCTGCGACGCCTACTGGCCGGCCTTCCGCGAGATCGACTTCCTCCGTGCCCTGCACGGCTACGCCGGGCGGGAATGCCGGCGGTGAGCCGTCGTACCGTGGTACTACTCTCCGCGCCGGATTGCCTCCCGCGGTACCACGAAGCGGCCCGGGTCCCTTCCTACCGTTGAGAAGGACGGGCCGGGGCAACCGGTTCGCGGATCCAGGGGATGAACGATGATCGAGGCACACCAGCTGACCAAGCGGTACGGGGAAAAGACGGCCGTCGACCACCTGGACTTCACCGTCCGGCCGGGCGCCGTCACCGGGTTCCTGGGGCCCAACGGCGCGGGCAAGTCCACCACGATGCGGATGATCGTCGGGCTGGACGCGCCGACCAGCGGCTCGGTCAAGGTCAACGGCCGCCGCTACGCCGAGCACACCTCGCCGCTGCAGGAAGTCGGGGTTCTGCTCGAAGCGAAGTCCGTCCACGGTGGACGGTCGGCGTTCGACCACCTGCTCGCCCAGGCCCAGACCCACGGCATCCCGCGGCGGCGGGTCGACGAGGTGATCGAGCTGACCGGGCTGCAGTCGGTGGCGAAGAAGCGCGCGGGGAGTTTCTCCCTCGGGATGGGCCAGCGGCTGGGGATCGCCGCTGCCCTGCTCGGCGACCCGGCCACGATCATGCTCGACGAGCCGGTCAACGGCCTGGACCCTGAAGGTGTCCTCTGGATCCGGAACCTGCTCAGCGGCCTGGCGGCCGACGGCCGCACCGTGTTCGTCTCGTCGCACCTGATGAGTGAGATGGCGCTGGTCGCGGAGCACCTCATCGTCGTCGGCCGGGGCCGCCTGCTCGCCGACACCACCGTGCACGACCTCGTCCGGGACGCCGGCGGCGACACCGTCCAGGTGGCCACCGCGGACCCGGCGCGCCTGCGCGAGGTCCTGTCCGGCACCGGAGTCGAGATCACCGGCCGCACCGGTTCCGAGGAGCTGCAGGTGAAGGGCCTCTCGGCGCGCGCCATCGGCACCAAGGCCGCCGAACACGGCATTGCCCTGTTCGAGCTGTCCGCCCGGACCGTCTCCCTCGAAGAAGCCTTCATGGACCTGACCCGCGACGCCGTCGAGTACCACGGCGTCACCACCGGCATCGACGCGCTCGGGAGGGCGGCATGACCACCTTGACCCCGGAAGCCCCGGCCCGCACCGTCCGCCCGGCCTACCGGGTGACCGGGCGCCACGTCCTGCGCTCGGAGTGGACCAAGCTCTGGTCCCTGCGCTCCACCTGGATCACCCTGGGCCTCGGCCTGGTGTTCCTGGTCGCGTTCGGGCTGATCTCCGCCGCGCGGTACAAGTCGAACATCGGCTCCGGCCAGCCGCTGGACCCGGACTTCGCGCAGGCGACCGCCCTGAGCCTGTCGCTGTTCGGCACGAACTTCGCGCAGCTGGCCCTGGGTGTGCTCGGCGTGCTCGTGACCGCCGGCGAGTACTCCACCGGCATGATCCGCTCGACCTTGACCGGGGTCCCGCGCCGGCTGCCGGTGCTGTGGTCCAAGTCGGCCGTGTTCGGCGTCGTCGCCCTGCTCGTCGGCATGGCCGGCGCGTTCCTCGCCTTCGTCTTCGGCAACGCCATCGTGGCCGGGACGCCCGCGGCGATGTCGCTGTCGGACCCGGGCGTGCTGCGCAGCCTGCTGGGCGCCGGGCTCTACCTGGGCCTGGTTGGCGTGATCGGGGGCGCGCTCGGCGCGCTCCTGCGTTCGGTCGCCGGTGGCATCTCGGTCCTCGTCGGCGCGCTGATGCTGATCCCGGGACTGGTCTCCCTGCTCCCGGCGTCGTGGCAGAGCGGCATCAGCCCGTACCTGCCCAGCAACGCGGGACAGGCGACGTTCGCCCTGACCCACGACGCCACGACACTGGCACCGGCCGCCGGAATGCTGGTCTTCGCCGGCTGGACGGTCCTCCTGCTGGGTGGTGCCGCCTACCGGCTCGCCCGCTCCGACGCTTGACGACGCCCCCGCCGGCGCGGCCCCCTGGGTGCCGCGCCGGCGGTTTTCCGCAACGATGAGCAGGTGACGCCCGTGCCCGACGACCCAGCCGCGGCGCCGTCGTGGACCGGATCCCCGCTGGTCGCACGCCTCACGTCGTACGGCCAGCGGCTGCGGCGGTCCGACCGGCGCCACCCGTGGGTCCTGGACCTGGCGGTGATCGTCGCGCTGTTCCTGCTGTTCTGCGTGCCGGACCTCGTCCCGGGCATCGACGACGGGCACGGTCCTGACGAGCTGCGGCTCGCGTTCACCCACCTGCCGGCGGCCGGCACCCTCGCCCTGCAGGCCGGCCTGCTGCTGCCGCTGTTCTGGCGGCGCCGGGCCCCCTCGGTCGCGCTGGCCCTGACCGCGGCGGTGTTCGTCGTCCAGTGGTCGCTCGGGGTCTTCCTGCGCGCCGACGTCGCCCTGCTCGTCGCGCTCTACAGCGTCACCCTGCACGCCCGGCTGAGGCACCTGCCGTGGGCGTGCGCCGGGGTGGTGGTCCTCCTGCTCCCCGTGGCGGCCCGGGTCTCCCGCGCGGTGTCGTTCTGGGAGGCGCTGTTCTTCCTGCTCACCGCCGTCACCGCGGCCGTCGCGCTCGGGCTGGCCGTCCGGATCCGCCGGGCCCAGCTGGCGAGCCTGCGCGATCGCGCGCGGCAGCTGGAGATCGAGCGGGACCAGCGCAGCCGGCTGGCCGCCGTCACCGAACGCACCCGGATGGCCCGCGAGATGCACGACATCATCGGCCACAACCTGTCGGTCATCATCACGCTGGCGGACGGCGGCGCCTACGCGGCCGACGTCACCCCCGAACGCAGCAAGCAAGCGCTCGAGCTGGTCGGCGACGCCGGGCGGCAGGCGCTGGGGGAGCTGCGGCGCATGCTGGGTGTCCTGCGGGAGAAAGCGGACGCGCCGGAGCTGAACCCGCAGCCGGGCATCGGCGACCTTGACGCGTTGTGCACGAGGATCCGCGCCGCCGGACCGGAGATCCTCCTCCGGTCCGCCGGTGAGCTGGACACCCTCGATCGCGGGGTGCAGCTGATGACCTACCGGATCGTCCAGGAGGCGCTCACCAACACGCTCAAGCACGCCGGCCCGCGCACCCGCGTCGACGTCCTGATCGCCGTCGAAGGTCCGGCGCTGCGCATCCGCGTCCAGGACGCCGGTCCGCCCGACGCCGCTGCGCCGCTCGATCCACCCGCCGAGGAAGGGCACGGGATCGCCGGGATGCGGGAACGCGCGGCCCTGTACGGCGGCACGGTCACCGTCGGCCCCACCGCCGGCGGCGGGTGGGTCGTGCAGGCGGTCCTGGATCTCACCCCGATCTCGGTGCCGCCCGGGGGTGCGCCGTGACGACCGTGCTCATCGTCGACGACCAGCCCCTTCAACGGTTCGGCTTCCGGATGCTGCTCGACGCGACGCCGGACACCGACGTCGTCGGGGAAGCCGCGCACGGGGCCGAAGCGGTGCGCCGGACCGCGGAACTGCGGCCCGACGTCGTCCTCATGGACATCCGCATGCCGGGCATGGACGGCATCGAAGCCACCCGGCAGATCCTCGCCACCGGCGGCCGGTCTCGCGTCCTCGTCCTGACCACTTTCGATCTGGACGAGTACGCATATGCCGCGTTGCGTGCCGGAGCGAGCGGGTTCCTCCTCAAGGACGCCCATCCCGAAGAACTGCTCGCCGGCATCAGGGCGGTCGCGGGCGGCGACGCCGTCATCGCCCCGGCGCTGACCCGGCGGCTGCTCGACACCTACGCCCAGCGGCTCCCGGACACCAGCGCCGATCCGCCGTCCCGGACCGATCCCCGCTGGCTGAGCTTGACCGAACGCGAGCAGGAGATCCTGGTCGCCATCGGCAGCGGGTGGACCAACGGCGAGATCGCCGAACGTCTGGTGCTGTCGGAATCCACGGTCAAGACCCACGTCGGCCGGGTGCTGGCGAAGGTGGGTGCCCGAGACCGCGTCCAGGCGGTGATCTTCGCTTACGACCTCGGCTTGACCCGGCCGAATCCGCCGAGCGTGTGAGCCCGCGGCGGCTTCATGGCTCGCGCTGCGGCAGCCAGACGAACTCAGTGGTCCCGCGCTCCTCGGCGTCGGTGATGAAGATGCCGCCACGGTGGGCTGTGACGATTTCGCGGGCGATGGCGAGGCCGAGCCCGTTCCTCCCGCCCGCGCGGTCCCGGCTCACGTCGAGGCGGACGAACCGGTCGAAGACGCGGTCGCGGTCTTCGACCGGGATGCCGCTCGCTGCCGGTGGTCGTTCTGCTGTGGACAGATGTTTCCGCGTGCCGGACGGCGTTATCGAGGACGTTGCGGAACAAGCGTTCCAGATGGCCGGCGTGGCCCGAGACGACCGCGTTGCCGGTGCATTGCGCGTCATCACGCCGCCGGCCGGTGTCGAGGATCGGATGTCATGCAGCTGTGGACCTCGCCAAGACGTTCACGACCGAATCGCGCTGCAGCCAGCTGGGCGGACCTATCCATTTGCGCACTGCAGCGCGGGTGATTCGCTGCCGAAGGACATCCTGCGCTCGTAAAGTGATTAGCCTCCACGAAAACCGGGTACGGACAGAGGCGTGCGACTACCCGGATCGCACGTCACCTGGAGGGGAATCCGTGAATTTCATCCACTGCCGTTCGCACCGAAGACTTGCCAGCGCGACTGCGCTCGTAGCGACCGCAATCACCACGCTGCTGCCTGCGGCCGCGCCGGCTTCGGCTGCGACCGGTTCACCGACATACAGCTACACCAGCGAGGTCGGCGACTACCTCGGTCAAGGAAACGCTGAGCACTACAGCCCCGCCACCGCGGATTTCGTGTTGGAAAGCTACTGGGGCAACACGGCCGTTCGTTTCACCGTGCTCGAACCTCGCCACGGCGGCCCGTACGCCGGCACGTACTGGGCGGTTTACTTGAGCCCGCCCAGCGGACAGCAGCTGCATGCCGGCCGCTACGCCGGGGCAACCAGCTACCCCGGCGCCACCGCGACCGCCCCCGGGCTGAGGGTCGAGGGGGAAGGCCGCGGCTGCGGGACCACCTACGGCGAGTTCACCGTCCGCAGCATCAGTTTCGATGCTGCCGGTGAACCGACGCACCTCGACGCGACCGTGATCGCTCGCTGCGACTCGACAAGCGCACCGGCTTACACCGCTACGCTGCACTACTGACAGAGATGATGTTGGGGAGCATCTCCGGGCCGGGCCTGCCGAGCTACTGACTGATTTCGGGTCCTTAACCGAATGTGCCGGCCCGGCCGGGAGGTGCTCGTCGCACCGAACCTGGCGACCTTGACTTCATAGGAGCCGGGCACAGGCCCCATCTCTGTCTCGGCCACCTTGCCCGGCTGGTGCGTGCCGCCCTGCCCAGCAACGAGCAACAAGACGATGATGCCCTCTACCACAGCCGAGACCGAGCAACGGTCCGACGTGGCCGGTGGCGTCGACACCCACCTCGACACCCACACCGCCGCGGTGATCGACACGATCGGGCGGGTGCTGGGCACCCGCCAGTTCCCCGCCGGAGCGGCCGTCCGGCGGACACCGCCTACGTCCGAGACGCGACCGACCGCATCGTCCGGCGCAACGCAGCCCAAGGCGACACCGCGACCGACGTCCTCTACGGCGACGCCGCCGACGGGGACAGCGCCGATCTCACCTGCTCCACCGACAAGCGCCTGCTAACGCGCACGCTGACGCTGCCCGGCGGGATGCTGTACACCGTTCGCGGTGGAGACGGCGCCGCGGCGCCGACATGGGACCTGCCCGACGTGCGTGGCAACATCGCGCACCTGCGACAACAACGGCAAGCAGGTCGGCAGCCTGCGGACGTACACCCCGTACGGCCGGCCGCTCACACCCCGCCGGTGCGGTCGACCCCGGCGCCGTGCCGGACAACCAGCCTGGCCAGAGGGACAACGGCTGGCTGGGACGGCACCAGCGGCCGTACGAGCACGCCGACTCGCTCGAACTCGTGCGGATGAAGCCCGGACCTACTATCCCCTCGTCGGCCGCTTCCTGTAGGTCGACCCGGTCGTTGGCGGATCCGCCAACGACTACGACTACGTTCTCGCCGGCCCCATCACCAAGACCGACCTCAACGGCTAGTGGTGGTCCTTCATCAGCAAGGCCGCCAACTGGGTCAGCAACAACTGGCGCCCGATCGCCCAGGTCGCCGTCGCGGTCGCCGGCGCCGCTGCCGCGATCGCCGGCGCCGCACTCGGGTTCGCAGGGTACGCCGCGTCGAACGCCGGTACGCCGAACTGGTCGTGGGGCGGGGCCATCCGTGCCACTGTCGGAGCAACCCAAGCGAAGGCAGCCGGACGCACACTGCGGTACGTGCGTGGACGAGTTGTCCATCGGAAACGCTACTTCTACCGCGGTTCACACTGGTCCCGCTCGGCGCGTGGCTTGCGCCGTGGTTTGTCACCGCAGCCGGGGAAGGGGCTTCTGTTCGTCAGAAATGACCGCAAATCGCTGCCCGCGAGCGTGAGATCCGGCGTCGATGCCATTCAATCGCGGCAACAGCCTGAAGACCCCTGTACCTCGAGCACGTCCGAGGCCACGACACCGGCGGCCACTGGGACCTCGATACCGTCTACCCCGCTGCGATTGACGCTTTCGACGACGTCCTCGGCAAGCGGGCTGAGGGCCCGCGCGGCTACACCCCAACGGAAAGCCTTGCTCCGAGATCGGTCGACGCTACGAACTGGCCGACGAGTCGGATTGCTGCGAACTCTCGAACCGGCGCGGGCTCGGTCGCCTCTTGCCGAGCTGCCCACCCCGGACGGGGTCGAGTCTCTTCTGCGAGAGCCCGTCGCGGCTGCCCGCCGCCGATCGCGACGGCGGCGGGCAGGTAGCACCGCGTCCTCGGTTTGGGGGGCGTGCCGGACCGATCACTTCAGCACCAGACAAGTGGACTGGCCGCGGCCGGAATGACGTCCGAACCGACGTTCACCGAGTCGAGTGACGCGCCGGTGCCTGAACCTCGGCAGGGCATCGGCCCCCTCGAACCTGCCGAGGTGCCGGACACGGAGCGGCTCCGTGTGGCGCCTCGGAGGCCGAAACGGCGTCACCCGCCTGGCGGCCTCCCCGAACGAACCGGGAAACCACTCGGCAGGACCTGTCCGAATGGCTCTGCGACCCCTTGGTCAAGCCGTGAGTCGGTGGCGGAACGCGATTGCGGGTACTACCGAAATCGTTCATTGATGGACTGTGCGTAACGGCCGGTGGGGTGGCACAGCTGTTCAGCGACGGGCGGGGACGCTGTAGGCGTTGGCCGTGCCGGAGTTGCGACTGCTGGGGCTGGCCGGGCTGCTCTCGGTCGCCGGAGATCAGCTGGCGCGGTTGCGCTGTTGATCCGCACGCGGGCGAGGGCGTCGGGAGCCGCCTGGGGCAGGGCTGGTCCTCCTATGTCGCTCGTCGGGTTCGCCTCCCGGGATGAGCCGGACGCGTCCGCCAGGCCGCGGCCGCCGTCGAGAACGGTATGAGGACGGCGTCGGGCGAGCCAGTGGCCTGAGCTATCCGAGATACCAGGCCGTAGAACTGCTGGGATGGGTCGACCGACAACAGCCATCACCAACCGTCCCACCACGAATTGCGCCGGAAATCGCGTCGGCGGGCGAAGGCCCCGTTCACCGTCGTTCCGCCCGCGACGTACCCCATTTGGGCATCCGGGTAACTCCGTGCGATCCTGCAAGTGAGCGCCGTCACCAGTGGCATGGGAGGGGTCCCCGGATGACACGGTTACTCGTTTACGTTCGGTTATGGCTCATCACGCGAAGTGATCGAACTTGAAGCTATGGACGTCACCTCTCTTTTCGCGCTGCCGCTCGTCGTGCCGCGCGAGAACCGCTATGCGCAGCTCGGCCTCGCGCCGGAGGCGACGGCCGCCGAGATCCGCGCGGCGACCGACCGGTACGTCGCCCGCTTGAAGGCGGCCGGCGCGAGCGACGAAGAGATCGCGCAGGCGCACGGGCTGAGCCTGGAGAAGGCCGAGGACCGGGCCGCATACGATGCGGAACACCCGCCGCTGTCGTTGCTGCGGCTCGAACCCGCGGGCGATCCGGTCTTCGACGACCGGGCGACCAGCCTCGCCGCGCTGCGCCGTGAGCTCGAACGGTTCCTGCTCGACGCCGGGGAAGCGGTCCACCACCCGGACGACACCACCCGGACGGACTTCACCGCGGACTTCAGCCCCACCCCCTTGCTCGACCACCAGCAGCCCGGGCGCACCGACGGATGACGGGGAACATGGATGACAAGAACCCGAACCTGCACCGGGTCGTCGGCATCGACCTGGGTACCACGTACTCGGCGATCGCGATGTTCGACACCGACGAGGACACCGCGGTGATCGTTCCCGACCGGACGTTCGACCCGCCCGCCGACACCACCCCTTCCGTGGTCGGCTTCGACCCGGACGCCGGCGTCGTGATCGTCGGCGCCGCGGCGAAGCGGGCGATGTCCCTGCCCGGTCGCGGCCGGGAGACGATCATCGAGATCAAACGTGAGATGGGCGCGCTCTTCGGCGAGGAGACGCTCAGGCTGTTCGGGGCGAGGGGTACGTCGTTCCGGGTGGACGATCCGCTGCGTGTCCGGCTGCACGGCGAGTGGTTGCGGCCGCAGGAGGTCAGCGCGCTGGTGCTGATGCGGATGAAGGAGATCGCCGAACGCGAGCTCGGCCGCGGCGTGCACGACGCGGTGGTCACCGTGCCCGCCTACTTCACCGAGCGGCAGAAGAAGGCCACCGAGGAGGCGGCGCTGCTGGCGGGCCTGCATCCGCGGCAGCTGATCCCGGAGCCCACCGCGGCGGCGATCGCGTACGGGGTGGACCGCGCCGACGAGGAGAGCAGGATCTACCTGGTCTTCGACCTCGGCGGTGGCACGTTCGACGTGTCGATCATCGAGTCCGAGGACCGGCAGATCACCGTTCTCGCCACCGCGGGTGACGCGCGGCTGGGCGGCGGCGACTTCGACGCGGCGATCGCGAAGTGGCTCAACGAGAAGCTGGGCCGCTCGTCCCCGAGCGACGACGAGCGCATGCAGGCGCTGGCCGCCGCCGAGAAGGCCAAGCGCGAGCTCTCGCTGCACGAGACCACCACGATCGACCTCGGTGGTGGCGCGGCGTCGGTCGAGCTCGACCGCACCACGTTCAAGTCGTTGATCAAGCCGACGCTGGACCGGTCGCTGAAGAAGGTCCTCGAGGCGCTGGAGCTGGCGAAGGGCGGCCCGGGCGAGCCGCCGCTCGCCGTCGACGCCGTTCTGCTGGTCGGCGGCTCGACCCGGATCCCGCTCGTGCGGGAGATGCTGGTCGACCACTTCGAGAAGGACGACGATTTCGTCCGCGCCGACGGCGATCCCGACACCCTCGTCGCGCGGGGTGCCGCGATCCTCGCCGGCCGGTTCGAGGCGTCGGACTCCTTCGACCTGAACCGGCGGCCGACCGCCGAGCGCCAGTCCGACGCCGACGACTTCGACATCCGGCTCATCACCGAGCACACCCTCGGCGTCGGCGTGCAGGACGACAGGTTCGACCCGCTGATCGAGCGCGGCGCGAAGATCCCGACGCGCAAGGACAAGCGCTACACCAACCAGAAGGACTCCGAGAACGTCGAGGTGCCGATCTACCAGGGCGAGTCGGGCATGGTGTTCGACAACACGCGGGTCGGCACGATCGTCCTCGACAAGATCGAGCCGCGGGAAGCGGGCTACCACCAGTTCGACATCACGTTCAAGCTCGACGTGAACGGGCTGCTCGAGGTCAAGGTGTTCCACGCCAACGCGGGCCGCGAGTACGAGGCGACGTTCCGGCAGAGCACCAGCATCGGCAAGATCGACATGCTCGCCGAGAGCAGGCGCCGGCTGCTGCGGCTGCTCGAGCCGAGTGCCCGGGACGCGGGTCCGGCGGCGGGCACCGACGCTTTCCCCTTCACCGTTCCGCCGCCCGTCGACGTGGTGCCCGACAGCGCTCCCGCCGTGGATCCCGACGCCGTGCCCGCCGAGTTCCGGCGGCTGTTCCGCAAGGTCACCGCGTGGACCGCGGACCACGAGGTACCGCAGGACCTCACCGTCGCGCTGGGCGAGTTCACCGCAGCCGTGCGCACGGGCGCGGAGCTGGACGGCTTCGCCGACCGTCTCGAGGACGCCTATGACCGCGCCCGGCGCTGACCCCGTCCGCCTGATCGCGCACGAGCTCGACGCGGAATACGTCGGGGTCGGCAGGCGCGGCACCCTGTACCGCGCGCCTGCCCGCCGGCGGTGCTACCGGCTGATCCCACGCGCCGAGCTCGGCGCCGACCACCGCGACGAGCTGAACCGCTGGCAGCACCTCGGATCCCGCGCGGGCCTGGCCACCGTGGTCCCCGCCGACACGGCGGGCGACCAGCAACGTCTCGGCGGTCGCTGGTACCAGGTCGTCTGCTACGAGACGAGCGGCAGGCACAGCCTCGCCGACGCCATCGCCGATCCCGACCCGGCCCGGCGCGTCGATGCGGTCGTCACCGCACTGCGCGCGTTGCCCGGCTGGTGGGAGTCGCTGGGACCGGGCATGGTGCCGATGCCCGCCGACATCGTGCTCACCGACACCGGCCCGCAGCTCCTGCCGCTGCCGCGCTGGGGCGCACCGTCGTTCACCGAGCTGCTGACCGCTCCGGAACGGGTGCTGTACCTCGCACCGGACCTCGCGCGCGGGCAGACCGCGGTCGGCCGGGAGGAAGACCTGTTCGCGCTCGCGGTCGCCGCGTTGCGTTGCTTCGGCACCAGCCCCGACAGCGACGCCGAACGACTGTTGCACCGCGCGGCCTGCGCTGTCGCACCGTCCGGGGAACGGCTCGACGGCAGGCTGCCGGTGTGGATGCGGCGGGTCGGCCCGATCCGGGCGGTTCTCGAGGACCTGTGCGAGCTGACGACCGCGCCTCGACGTGGCGACGCAGACGTCCGCCGGCTGGCGGATCGGTTGCAGCGCGCCAGGAACGCCATGGACCCCGTGGCCGCCGTTCAGGCACTGCGCGACGCGGGTGAACCGGACCAGGCGCTCGCGCTGGCCCGCGCGGTGCTCGTCGACGACCCGCACTACGACGTGCTGGTCCTCGCCGCCACCATCGCCTACCAGGACACGGCCGCGCCACTCGAAGCGCTGACCTTGCTCGACCGCGCGGTGGAGGCCGCCCCGGAACGCGTCGAGGCGTACGAGGAACAGATGTCGGTCGTCGCCGTCGGCGAGGTGTGGGCGGTGGTGCAGACACTGCTGTCCGACGCCATCGACGATTCGTTCACCCGCAGGCTCGACACCACCGTGCAGACCGCGTTCCACCGCCTGCCGCACGCGTTGCGCGGCAAGCACGCGCCCGCGATGGCGAGCCACCTCATCCGCCAGGGCCGTGTGCGCGAAGCGAACGCGTTCGCGCACAAGTGGTTGCACGACGGCAAAACGCTGATGTGGTGGCGGTTCGACCTGATGATCGCCTACGCCACCACGTTCTGGCTGCTCGGCCGCCACGCCGAGGCCGTCCAGGTCACCGGCGTGATCGAGCAGGGCCTCCGGCGCGTGCGGGAGAACGGGTCCGTGGAGATCACCGCGATCGAGCTGTACGAGCTGCTGCTCGAACAACTCGAGGACGAGATGGCCGAGGAGGAGAACCCGTGACCGCGGTGCTGCTCGTGATGTGCGTCGTGCTGGCGCTGGTGTGCCTGGCCGGCGCCTGGCACTTCCTCGTCGTCGTGCCGAGCCGCTGGCGTGAGCCGCTGCACGAGGCACTCGGCATTCTCGCGGGTGACCGGCACCAGCGGGAGCAGCTGGAGAACGCCGACCGCCTGCTCGGCGAGGCGATGAACGCGGGCCCGCGCGGACGCGACCTCGCCGACGCGCGATTCGCGCACGCCTACGTCCGCGCGATGCTCGGCACCTACCAGGCCGACCGGTACTGGCTGGCCGCCGGCACCGTCGACAGCCTCGCCACGGCCTCCGGGCACGACCCAGCGGCCGCGCACCTCACGGTGTGGTTGCACCACAAGCTGGAACGCCACGAACGCGCCGTGGAGCTCTACCGCGAGCACGAGGCCGCACTCGCCGAACGGCCGGGTGCCCGCCTCGCCGCCGCCGCGTCGCACCTGCACCTGGCGGGCGCGCACTGGCGGCGCCGGGAGACCGACGAGGCCCTGCACCACTTCGATCGGGTCCGCGACCTCGACGTGCTGACCGAGGAGATCCCGAAGGCCGCGGAGAACCTGCACGTGCTCAAGGGCATCCAGCTGTTCTTCGACCATCGGCACTCCGAGGCCCGCGCGGCCTTCGAAGCGGCTCGTGAACGCGCCATCGAGCGCGAGCTGAGCACCGTGGAGGCGGAACTGGGGCTGCTGGCCTGCGACTGGGCGCAAGGCGACCCGGACGAGCTCGACGAGCGGCTGGGCGCACTGGAGCCGGACGCGAAGGCGGGTGAGGAGTACCGCAAGCAGCTGGGCACGGCGATGACACTGCTCTCGGTGCTCGTCCTCCTGCGGCGTTGGGCGAACCGGCCGGAGATGTCCGGCGCACCGGGTACCGAGGATCGCCAGGAGCTGTCGCGGCGCATCAACGCGATGGTCGAAATCGACGAAGAGCTGGGCGACGCGTACCTCGTCGAAGGCCTGCTCTGGTACTACTTCGCGGCCAACGAGGGTGAGCGCGGGACGGCGCTCGCGGTCCTCGAACGCGGGATGGGACTCAACGCCGCCAAGGCCATCACCGTCCCCGAAGTGCTGCAGCTGGTCGAGAAGGAACGGGCACTGGGCGGCCAGGGCGACGCCCGGTCGCGGTTCCTGCGGCTGGTGCACGAGTTCCTCGCCGATCCCGGCGTACCTTCGGGACACCGCGAGGAGCTGCGCTCGTTGCGCGACCAGTTCACCCGCTACGCCGAAGACCTCGGCGAGGACCTGACGCTCCCGGTGCGCCCCGCGTCGCCCGAGGAGCTGCGGCAGCGGATCGAGGCCGTGCGCCGCCGCATCGAGCTGATCATCTACCCGCGCCTGCGCGACCTGCCCGACGACGCACCCGCCCGGGTCCGGCTACGGGAACGGCTGGCGGAGCTGGACGCGGTCGCCGACGTCTTCGCCACGCAGGCGCAGGCGCTGCACCAGAGCGAGCACCAACTCGTAGTCACGACCGGAGAGTTCCTGCTGCCGCAGGAGGAATGGGACGAGCATGCCGTCACCGCTGACCCGGATCCGAACAGCGTGGAAGCGGCGGCCGAGCCTGGACCGTGAGCGCCTGGTCGGGCTGTTGCCGCCGGTGGAGTACCGCCGGGCGCCGGACGAGCAGCAGCTGTTCGACGAGGCGTCGCTGCCGGCCTCGCTGCCGCTGATGCTGAAGCTCGACCAGGAGACCGAGTACCTGCTCTGCCGCGAGGTCGCCGCACGCGCGCTCGGGTACGTGCCCGAACCCGAATCGCTGCCCGGATGACCGCCGACCGGCGTGACACGCCCGCCCTACCGCACGTGCCGCCCCAGCTCCCCGACCTCTCGGGCCTGAGTTTCGGCGGAGGGGACCTCGGTGAGCACTTCCGGCGGCTGGAGGAGATCACGCGGCGGCGCGCCGAACGCGCGGCGCCGTCCGCGCTCTTCCTGCCCGACTTCGTCACGCTCGCCGCCGAGGACTCCCTCGACATCGGCGACGACGGCGAGGACCTGCTCGAGGACGCCCGCGCGAACGTCGCCCGCGGCGAGTACGCGCTCGCGCTGGACCAACTCGCGGAGTTCCTCGAGATTTCCCCCGGCCATGCCGAGGCGCGCTACCTGCTGGCCTACTGCCACTACCGGCTCGACGACCTGCTGACGGCGCTGGAGATCACGCTGCCGATGTGGCGCGAGCGGCCGGACGATCCCCAGGTGCGCCAGGGCGTCCTGGAGCTGCGTGCCACGCTGCGCGATGTGCTGACCCCCGAGGAGACCGACGCGTTCCTCGACACGCGTGAGCACGACCCGCGCGGCGCGGTCCAGAGGTTCCGGCGGTTCATCGAGCTCGCGCCCGAAGAGCCGGAACCGCCGTACCTGCTCGCGATCATGCTGGCGCTGGACGGTGACTTCGAGGCGGCGTACCGCACCGCACAGGCCGCGGTGGCCGAAGTCGAGGGCGACGCGAGTCAGCTCCGCACGCTCGCGGACGCGCTCCTGACGGCGGCGTTGCGGCCGTTGGCGAGGGATGCCGTGCATGCACTCGCCGACCGGGCGTACCAGCGGGCCCGCAAGGCGTTGCGGCGGCTGGATCGCGAGTGGCGCGAGACGGAGCTGGTTCGTGACTTCGACGCGTACCTCGAAGGACTCGCCCGCGGTGCGCGCTCGCCCGCGAAACCGTTGCCCCCGCCCCAACTCTCGCCCGAACGCGCGATGCGGCTCTACGCGCTGATCGCCGACCAGTACCGGGAGGAAGTCACCGGGCTGGTGGCGGACGGGCGCTGGGCTGCGGCCGAACGGGTGCTGGCCAAGATCCTGGACCTCGTGCCGGCCTACCCGCCTCCGAACTACCTGTACGCGTTCTGCCTGATCGTGCAAGGCAAAGAGCCGGACCGAGCCATCACCGCCGCCGGGATCGCCGCACGCGATCCGATGCTGGCCGATGCGGAGCTGCTGCTGGTCAGGGCCAAGGAGACGAAGGCGGTCCTGACCATCAACGCGGCGTTCGACGAGCACAACACCGCGATGGCCGCGATCGGCAGCCCGCCCACCCGCCACCAGCTGATCACCTTGCGCCGCACCATGGAACAGCTGCGAGACCGCGTGCCGGGACTGAAGGCGATCGCCGGCACCAGGGAGAACGAGCGGCACGTGCGGAAGCTCTCGGACGCCGTGGCACAGCGGCTGGCGGAGATCGACGAGGCCCTGGCCGCCGTGAACGTCAACGATCTGGTCCTGCGCTTCAACCGGTGGGCCGAGAAGGCGGGCGCCGATTCGCGGTCCGTGGCCTTGCTCGGACTGGGCGTCGGCCTCTACCGCGCGGAGCTCTCGGACCTCGGCCGGGAGGCGCGGCGGTTGCTCCGCTCCACCACCGATCCGCGGCAGCGGAAGGTGCTCCAGGACATCGTGACCGCGGCCGACCGGTTCGCGTGAAGGGGCAGCAGATGACCGAGCCCGAGAGCCACGACGGTTGGGACGTCTTCATCAGCTACGCGCGTGAGGACTACCAGAAGGCCAGAGATCTCGCGGACAGCCTGCACGAGTGCATCACGTCGCGAGGCGTGCCGCCGCGGATCTTCATCGACGTCGGCCGGGAGGGCTTCCCGCCGGGCGTCGACTGGGAGCAGTACCTGGAGACGGCGCTGCCCCGGTCCCGGTACTTCGTCGCCCTCTACTCGTTGCGGTACTTCACCAAGAACGTCTGCCAGTTCGAACTCCAGCGCGCCGTCGACCTCAACAAGGCGGGCAAGGTCGGGTTCATCCCGGTGCTGATGGAGGAGGCGGCGAAGGACAAGATCTGGTTCACCGCGAGCAAGTACAACTGGGTCGCCGTCACCCACCCGAACTGGTTCGAGACGCTGCGCGACGCGCTGGGCCTGCGACCCGCGCGCAACCGCAGGCAGCTCCGGTTCGAGGGACCGCTGTCCGGCGCCGTGGTCAACCACACCCTGCCCACGGTGCGGGTGTCGGTCACCGGCGCCGACGGGACGACGGTGCTGGAGAGCGGTGAGCCGATCACGCTCTCCACCGTGCCGCCCGGCTCCGGTCTCAACGGCACCCTCGCCCACCCGACCGAGCACGGCACGGCGACGTTCACCGACCTGTCGTTCCGCCGGGCGATCGAGTCCGTGCGGTTGCTCGCGCAGGCACCCGGCTGTGAACCCGTCGAGACCGCGCCGATCCAGGTGAGTCCGCCGGCGCCGCAGCCGAGCGGCCCGGACCGCGTGCACCCGCGCCTGCCCGCGAGCGGCCGCCAGGCGTTCTTCCCCGACGCGCGGCGGGTCGTCGTGCTGAACGGCGGGCACCTGTCCGTGCACGCGCTCGACGAACCCGGCCGCGTGCAGGGCACCGCACGCCTGGCCGGACGGCCACGGCTGTGGGCACGCGGGGCCGGTTCCGTGGCCGTCGCCGACTGGACCGGTCAGGTCGTGGTGGCGGCACCCGACGGGAGCACCCGCACGGCGAACCTCGCCCGCGCGCCCGGCCTCGCCGTGCCGGGAGCGTTGGTGTTCGACGGGGAGACGCCGCTCGCCGGCATGTGGAACGGCACCGTCTGGTCGCTGGCGGGACCGGAACCCGAGGCGGTGCTCGAGCACCGCGCGGGCGTGGGGTTGCTCGGGGCCGACGGCGAAGGACGGCTACTCGTCGGCGATCTGGACGGGGTGCTGACCGTGTACGACGAGGGTCAGGTCAAAGCCGAACACCAGCTGGAACGACTGCTGCTGGGCATCCACCACGGGCCGGCGTACACGCTGATCGCGGGCGAGCACCACATCTACCGCCTGGACAACGGAGCCGAGCGCCCGCTCGTCGTGGACCTGCCCGTCAAGCAGCTCGCCGACGCGCTGGTGGGGCCGGACCTGTCGATCGTGCTCAACGACGAGGGTCTCGGTGTCTGTTTCGACGCCGAACTGGGCGTGCACCTGGGTTTCCGCACGGTGCCCGGCGCCCGCGTCGTGTGCGCGTCCCGGGACGGCAGGCTGGTCGTCTTCGAGTACCCGGACGGCTCGCACGTGCTGATGCAGGACGGCCGCATCGAGGTCACCTCGGCCCACCCGCTCGCGATCTCGCCGGACGGGCGGCTCGCGGCGACATCGGACGGGCTGGGCACGCTGATCCTGCCGGTCGACGAGCTGCGCACCGGGGCGGAGGAACAGCCATGACCGCTCCGGAGAGCCGGCCCGAGGTGCTGCGTCCGGTCGCGGACAAGCTGCTGGCCCGCTACGAGCAGGGCGCCCGCCTGAGCGCCGACGAGCTGGACGCGTTGGCGGAAGCGTGTTTCCGGCTGGCCGTGCACCCCACGACACCATCGGCGGAGGCGCTTTCGCTGCTGGCGACCGCGCACCGCGTCGATCCGGACAACCCCAAGCACCCCTACCACGTCGGTCTGGTCCACCTGCGGCACGGACGGCTCGACGCCGCGCTGAGCTGGCTGACCGCGGCGGCCGGGTCCGCGCCCGCCAACCACCGGGTCTGGGCCCACCTGTCGATCGTTCACCAGGGCCTGCACGAGCAACGCGCCGGCACCCCCTCCTACGAAGGCGAGGAGCGGCAACGGGCTGAAGAGATCGCATCGGCCGTTCGCGCGGGCCGGGACCTGGACGGGGCCGCGCCGGCGTCGCTGGTGCGCCCTGGGGAGTCCCGTTGGTCCGGCATCCACGACATCAGCGCGGAACTGGTGCTGCGCAGGCCCACGGGCGCGCGCGGCCGGGACGTGGTCGCCGAGGACCTGCGGCGGATCGCCGAGCTCGCCGGGCGGCGGGCCGGCGGCACCGCGGCGTTCGCCGTGTCGGCCGTGCAGTGGCTGGTGCACGGGTATCCGCCCGCGACGATCCGCCGGCTCGCGGCACCGTTGGCCGACGGACCGGCCCGCCGCGTGCTCGACCTGGTGTGCGAGCTGTTCGAGGCCGACGAGGAGTCGCTGCCCGCCCGCCTCGCCGGTTGTCTCGAGCGGCGGGAGCTGCCCGATCTGCTCGTCGCGCTCGTCCACCAGCGGCGGTTGCTGTGGCGGCCGCTGCAGGTGCCGAGCCTGGCCGCGTACGCGGCGGCGCGCCGGTTCACCGGCGGTGATCCGGCGGCTCACCTCGACGCGATGGCGTCGGCCTTGCGGGCCATCGAAGCGGCCACACCGCCGAAGCCGCTGACCGATGTGGTGGTGGCGAAGGAACCGGATTCCGATCCGGACGCGCTGCTGGCGGCGTTCGAACGGGATGCCGAGTCCTTCGCACGGCTGAAGAAGAGCGCGAGCGACATCGCCAAATCGCTCCGCCGCGCCGATCTGGCGGACGCGTCCCGGATCCGTGCGGATCACGCGGTGCTGGCCGACATCGCGAAACGACTCGACCACGTCTGTGCCGAACGGGTGTGGGAGCTGGAGAAGGTCGGGCAGGCCGCCGTGCACAGCGCCCGCTCCGAGGAGTTCGGTGAGCGCTTCGAACGCTGCAAAAAGGCGTTGCAGGAACCGAGCCCGCTGAACGGTCACCTCAGCAAGATCCGCAAAAGGCTGCACTCGTGCGAAGTCTCGGACGCGGTACCGCCGTCCGCGGGTGTCGCCGAGATCGACCGGGAACTCGAGGCCTTCGCTCCGGCGACACGTGTCGAGCCCATTCCGCCTGGTGCCGAACCGGCCCCACCTCCGCCGCGTTCCGCCGACCCCCGGGAGCGGGTCGCCGCCGCGGTGGCAGCCGTCGACCGGTCGCTGGCGGGCAACGCCGCTCGTGCCTGGAAGTCACTCGACGCCTACCCGCCGTCGCTGCACCGCCGTTCCGCACTCGTGCTGCTGCGGTCCAACCTCGGCGGCCGCCTCGCCGAGTCCCAGCACCGGATGGGCGCGCACACTCCCGCCCGCAGGCTCTGGCAGGCGATGCTCACCGAGAACCCGATGTCCACCGCGGTCCTGCACAACCTCGCGGTCGCGCACACAGCGGCGGGCGACGTGGCCGCGGCGAACCGGTCCTGGAGCCGTTACCTCGAGGCCCTCTACTCGCAGGCGCTGCTCGTGGACTCACCGGCACGGGGCGCTGCCGAGCGGGCGGAGGTCCACCGCGTGCTGGCCGGTTCGTTCGGCACGGCGGCGTTGTGCGGCAGGTCGCCCGGCGACGGCGCACCCGACCCGCCGCCGCGCGGCGTCCCCGCCGAGCTGACCAGCCCGGCGCGGGTCGCGCTCGCCCTCGCCCACCTGCGCCTCGAGGAGCTCAACCGCGCGCTGTCGTACCGCGGTCCGGTGCTGCGCCTCGGTGTCACGCGGTCGGTGGGGCTTTCCCAGCTCGGCGAAGCGTTCGACGCCCGGCTGCACCTCGTCGCGACCGCCTGCGCACCGCTGCCGAGACGGGTGCGCGCACCGTTCGAAGAGCTGTGCCGTGCCGCGTTCCAGGCCGCCCACGAAGCCGCGTGCGACCCCGGCAGCCGGGTGCGTGCGGCGACCGACCCGGCCGAGGAGGAGGCGCACGTCGCGTGGACGCACGCACGCGTCCGCTGGAAGTCGCGCATCGCCAACGAGCTCCTCGGCGCGGACGACTGGCCCGTCAGCGAAAGCTCCGGCGAGATCCTCACCAGTCTGCGCCTGCTCGACGAGCTGCGACTGGACCCGGCCGACGAGACGGTGCGCAAGGCAGTCCTGCGGCTCGGCGCGCCGAGCACGTACCTCAGGCAGCTCAACGACCTGTCGGACCTCGCCGCCCGGTTCGCCGTCGAACGTGTCTTCCGCGCCGCCGAGAACCGGCTCGACTCCTCGGCGGACTTCCCCCGCCGGTACCAGCGCCTGTACCGGTCCTGGCACGCCACCGGCGCCCCCGAGCGCTACCTCGACCTGCTGGACGATCCGCACGCGGTCTACCTGCCGTCCGTGGAACACGCTCTCGACCTGCTGAACACCAACGCGCCGGACCACGAGGTCCGGGACGCGGTACTGGCGGCTTTGCCCGCCATGGAGCACTGGGTCACCCGGTTGCGTGGCGCCGCCGGCCCGGCCGCCATGCTCGGAGAACTCCTGGACGCGGTGGACGAGCAGGACCGGGCACGGCCGCTGCTCGCCGAAGCGCGTGCCGCCTGCATCCCGCGCGACTCCTTGGCGTACGTGCGCCTCTCGATCCAGTGCGACGACTTCAGCGACGCCCGTACACGGCTGCGGAGACTCGCCGGCCGGGGGAAACACCCGGAGGAGGTGCGCCGGCTGATGATCAAGGTCCACCGCCGCTGGATGCGGTGGGACGGCCCCCTGCCCACGACCGAGGAAATCGGAGACGACTTCGGCCAGGTGTCGTACCTCGACGCTGGCGACGCACACCGCCGGCTCCTGGTCGAGGTGACGATCGCCAAACACCGGCGCCGTCCGGGCGAGGTGGACTCGGACTCGCTGGCCAAGGACCTCCGCCGGCTGCTGCGTGACGACAAGGGAAATTCCCACGCCCGCTACCAGCTCACCCGCCTGCTTTACCAGCACGCGGTCTCGGTCCGCACCGCCATGCGCGCGACGTTCGGCGCACGGCGCGAGGCCCTGCGCGACGAATTGGCCCGCCTGCGCACCGAATGCGCGACGCATGCTTCCGCGTTGCTGGACCGCGACCCAGCCGACAGCTACCACGCACTCACGGACGAGTCCCAGTTCGTGGAGGTCCAAAAGATCGCCGCGAAGGTCGGCTGACGACGCACCGAGCGCAAATACGCACAGGGCAAGTGCGACGAGTGTGCCGAGCAGGTCGGAGACCACTGCCCGCACGGGTTGGCGCTCAGAGGCGATCACGCAACGCCTGCAGGGCTTCGCGCAGGTGCTCCAGCACGGTCAGCAGCGGCGGGATCGGCTCGTCGAGCGCGTCGTGGCGGCATCCACACAGGAGGGATTTGACAGGGCGGCAGCAGGGGCTGAGCCCGACGGTGACCGGGGTGGTCTCCGGGGCCGCGTGTTGTGCATGTGCATCGCCTCCTCCTCGTTCCGCAGTGCGAACCACCCGGTGCGGACATCCTCTGGATAGCCGGCCGGCGTGTTCGGCTACGCGCGTCGACCGAGATGTCTGCGGTGTCGATCATGTCGGCCAGGGGTGGTTCGGGCCGCGTTTCAAGTGGGTGGAGGCGGTGGGTGAGAGCGGTGTGGCGGCGTCCGGCGGCCGGGGGTGCGCACGGCCGCGGCGAGGGCTTCGCGGGAGCCGACGAGGATCAGCAGCCTCTTGGCGCGAGTGATGCCGGTGTAGAGCAGGTTGCGTTGCAGCATCAACCACGACGTGGTTGTGACGGCGTAAACCGACTGCTGATGTCCGTGGTTTGTGACTGCGGTCGGTGGTTGTTTGCTTGATCAACGTCGCTGGGAAGTGACGGCAGTGTGGGCGCGGTCAGAGTCCGGCGAGAAAGAGGATGCCGGCGGCGATGAGGCCGAGTTGGACGAGCAGGACGAAGACGTGTTCGCTGATCCGGCCGACGATCTTCTTGCCGGTCCAGGCGCCGAGCAAGGTGGCCGGGGTGAGGGCGACGCCGAAGAGCAGGACCTGCCGGGTGAGCCGGTCGTCGGCGCCGGTTCTTGCCGGTGGAGGAGGGGCTTGTCTTTGCGATCGCCAACAGGCTTCGCCGCGCGGCGGGACCCCGCGAGCCCCGGTGAGCAGTGCTGGGTGCCCGTGTCCGATCAGGGTGCGGAGCCGGTGGTGACGTCGAGGCCGCGGGCTGCCACCACGTCGGCGCGGCCGTCGGCTAGCCGGTAGCACATGCCCACGACCGCGGCCTGGCCCTCGTCGACCCGCTCGGCGAGCACGCGGGAGCGCTCCAGCAGCAGGTCCACCGTGTGACGGACGTGCTCGGCGAGGACCTCACCCGGTTCCACGCGACCGGCGGCCCGCGCCGCCAGCACGCTGGGTGTCACCCGCTCGACGACGTCCCGGATGTAGCCACCGGGCGTCACCCCGTCCTCCAGGGCAGCGGACGCGGCGCCCACCGCGCCGCAGGAGTCGTGGCCAAGGACCACCACCAGCGGGCAGTCCAGCACCGCTACGCCGTATTCGATGCTGCCGAGGACCTCCGAGCCGGCCACGTGACCCGCGGTGCGGACGACGAACAGGTCACCCAGGCCGCGGTCGAAGATGATTTCGGCGGCCAGCCGGGAGTCGGAACACCCGAACAGCACGGCGAACGGGCGCTGCCCCGGCGTGACCTCGGCGCGGCGTGCCGCGTCCTGGTTCGGGTGCTCCGGGGTGTCCGTCACGAAGCGGAGGTTTCCGGCGCGCAGGACCTCGAACGCTTCAGCAGGGGATGGGGACTCGATCTTGGCCATGGTCGTAGTCTAGGCGAGATGCGCTGATCACCTCCCTGCCAGCAAGTCGGAACTCCCTCGGTTGTTCGATGATCCGCGCGGCCTACTGCACCGCGACACCCGAAATCGACGTCGGGCCCTGGGCGCCACGAGTGTGTCGGCACCGCACCCTCCGTGGCGGGCGTGCCGGTCTGCGCGGGAACCTTCGTAGCAGCGGCGGTCGTCATGGTGCCTCATGCCGGCGCGACGGCGCTGAGCGTCAAACGAAGCGGAACACTACAACGGGTCAGGGGCCGGCAAGTCAATCTCGGTGTGCCGCGTGGCCAGGGTTGACGCCACATCGGCCAGCTTGACGTTCAGGTCCTGGGACGTGCGCCGGAGCACCTCGAACGCGGCGTCCGCGGAGACGCCGCGGCGGGCCATGATGATGCCCTTGGCCTGACCGATCACGTCTCGGCTTTCGATCGCTGTGCGCAGGTGCGCGGCCTTCAGCTCGGCACGGGTCACGGCGTCTGTGGTGGCCAGGGCCAGCGACGCGTGCGTGGCCAGCAGTAGCAGGACGTCACGGTCGGCCTCGTCCAACCCGTTCGCGGCCCGTGAAAAGACGTTGAGGGCGCCGACCGAGCTACCTGCCGGCGAGCCGGGGATCAGGGCGGTGGCGAGAACGGACTTGACGCCGAGCTCTACCGCAGCGGGTGCCCACCGCGGCCAGCGCGGTTCATCGGCCAGATCCGGGCAGATCGCGACGGCAGGCCCGCTGGGCACCGCTGCTTCAACACAGGGGCCCTCGGCGAAGCGGTACTGCAGCAGGTCCAGGTCCGTGGCGAGATCGTGGGTCTCGGCCGGGGTGTGGAAGCCACCATCGGCGTCCAGCACGGTGAAGCTGGCCAGGTCGGCGGCCGGAACCATCACGATCGTGGCATCGAGGATGCGCTGGAGCACGTCCTCGACCGAGGGGGCGGCCAGCAACGTCGCCGTCAACTGGGCGAACCGCTCAGCAAGCGGTGCGGGGCCGGTCGGGTCCACGTCGGCGTTCGACACGAACGCCTTTCTGTCGAGCTGCCAATCCTGCTCACCGGTCATGCCGTTCTCCCTGGAGTTCCCGCAGAAGACGGCTGCCTGCTCAACCATCGCAACGACCAACTTAGCCGTAGGGGTCGCCGCAGGAGGAGCGAGAGGTTCGCTCGAAGTTCGATCAGAGTAAAGGTGTGCTGCAGTGCGCCTCGCCGGCGAATCACTCACAGTCTGACCAGTCTGGGTTTGGTCGGCTGATCCGGGGCCTACGGTCGCCTTCAGGAATCGGGGCGAAGGCATGGGGTGGCGAGGATGGACGCTGGCAAGACTCTGTTCGCCCGGGTGTTCCCGCGCGCCCGTCGGGACCTGGACCGCCCGCAGGAGCACGACCTTCTCGCCGGCGAACGGTCCCATACCCGGCCGCGATCGACATCCCTTACCCGAGGTGGTGGCGGCGCTCGCCGGTGCGCTGCTGCTCGATGAGGACCCCGCCGTCTACTGCGTGCTACGTGGTCTCGCGCCCCCGGCGAAAGCACGGCGAGCGCGGACCGAGCGGGCCGTACCGGAACTCCTCGCTCTGCTGATCGCCTGGCCGCACACCACCGACTTCCTCAGCGCGGTCAGCGGGCGACGCCGACGGCCAGCTTTGCTGGCCTACGTCGACACCGTCGGCCGACTGCAGTCGGCAATCGAAGCGAACCACGGTTGTCAACCCAGCGATTCCGGTGAGGCGGTGACCGCAATCCCGCAGCTGACCGCCGCTGCGCCTGCCTCTTGGACAGCGGCTGTGTGGAACTGGTAAAAGGCGAGCGTGCAAGTGGTGGTGACCCGGTGGGTCAGGTCCAGGCCTCCTCGGGGAAGCGCCAGGCCTGCTCGCCGAGAAAGTCTTCCAGGCTGCGCGGCGGGCGGTTCAGCAGCCGGGACACCTCGGTAGTGATGGGCTGGTTACGACCTAGGCGGCGAAGGCGGCGAGTGCGTCGACGCGGGTGTCGAACACGCGCAGCACCGTCCCGGCCAGGCCGAGCAGCTCGAAGGTCCGCCGGTTGTGCACGCCGGCCGCGACGTGCATGGTCACCGCGTCGTCGGTGGCGGTGTGGGCCAGCCGGACGATTTCGTTGGCTCCGGTGGACGCCAGGAAGCTGACCTGCGTCAGGTCGAGTACGAGCCGCAGGGGTTGCCCGGCCAGGATGACCGCGAGGTCGTCGCGCAGGTGCGGGGTGCTGACCAGGTCGAGCTCGCCGGTGACGGCAACGACCAGCGTGGCTTGGTCGATCCAGGTCGGCACGACCTGCAGAGGCCATGTGCTCGTCGCGGTCGAATCCGCCACTTGCAGGAAGGGCGCAAGTTCACTGAACTGAGGGAGAAGGGCGGGTGGGACGCAGATACGCAGCCGAACGTACTCCCGCGCGCAATCCGAGGCCAGCTCGCGCAGTTCCCGCACCACGAAGTCGTCGGTGGACGTCACCGCGGTCATGGCGACGGTGAGCGCGCGCGGTGTGGGTGAGCGGGCGGTCAGCAGCGCCAGGCGCAGAGTGTCGCGAAGCTCGACGTGTGCCGCCGGGCCGACGGCGCCGGACACCACCACTTCCACATCGGCGTCGATGCCGGGGGAAGACATGGTGATCATCCAGGTCGGCTGCGCGCCGTGGTCGCCCATGCCGGTGAGTCTTCCAGCGCAGGTGTCCGTTGGCGCGCCGGCGTGATCGCTAGCCGGGCTGGCGGATGAAGGTCATCGTGACCGTGGTGCCGGCCGCGTTCTTCTCCACCACGGCTTCCGCGGACAGTGCGCGGATCAGCGGCAGCCCGCGGCCGTGCAGCGGTCCGGGCCGCGCGGCCGGCTGCCAGCGGCCGTGGTCGGCGACGGTGACGACCACGACGTCGCCGCGGTCGCAGGCGTGCAGGTCCAGGACGCCGTCGGCACCCCGGTAGGCGTGGACGACCACGTTGGCCATTGCCTCATAGGCCGCCAGCAGCAGCGTTTGCCGTGCTTGCTGGTCCAGGCCGGCGCGCTCGGTCCAGGCGTCGAGGTGTTCGCGCAGCAGAACCAGCTGTCCGGCAACGGCCGGCACGGCCAGGCACTGCAGGTCCTCCATCGCGGTGACCGCGCGCTCGTCGACACCTGGCTGGGGCTTGGGGGACGGGTCGGGCACGGCGATGGTCACCGGGAGAGCGCGGCGGAGACGGTCGAGGTGACGGCCAGCGCGTCGAGCAAACCGGTCAGTTCAAGGGTGCGGGCGACCGCGCTGCGCTCGGGAGCGACGACGCGGACCCGGGCGTTCGGACCCGCGTCACGCTGGGCTTTGAGCAGGACCGTCATGCCGACGGAGGCGAGGAACGAGACGTCGGTCAGGTCGATCACGAGCAGTTCCGGCTCGGCGGTGAGCCGCGCGGTGACGGCCTCGTCCAGCACCGGCACGCTGAGCAGATCGACTTCCCCGACTACGGTCAAGACGGTCACGCTGTCGATACCGCTGGGGTGGTGGGCCGCCACGCGCAAAAGATCCTGCGGGAGGAGTCGGCCCTCTGCGGTCACCTGTATCCCTCCGACTAGTACAACTATCCGTCTTTACCCTGTTCCTTCGGGGGCCAAACGTGAAGGTTTGTGTTCCGGTCATTCACGATGGTCGGGGTGGGTACCCGGCTGGACGTCGTTCCAGGACACCTCGCGCAGGTCACGGTGCACCCACTCGGCGATGTGGTCGATGACCCACGGCCTGCTCATGTCGTTCCGCTCCTAGCCGAGCAACCGCGCTCTCCGGCCCGGCGCGACTAGCACCGCGCGGATCACCGGAGTGCCTTCGGTGATCAGGTCGGCGACGCGTCCCAGCCGCTGTCCGGAACGGTCGTAGGCGGTCGCGCCGAGCAGGTCACTTGCGTACATCGCGGGCTCCCGGGATTCGCCAATCAGGTGCTCGCGCAGCCAGCCCTCCAGCGGCGGTTCGGCCAGCACCTCCGAGCGCAGCGACAGGGTGAGGTGGCTGCCGACCTCGGCCACGTGCTCGAACGGGATCCGCAGTAGTGCGGTGCCCCTCGGCGCGCAGCCGCGTCGCGACCGCGCCGAGCCAGGGCTGCCGATCCGTCGCCTGAGCGCGACCTGACCGGCCAGAAAGCGACGACGCGGACCCGGCCGTCTTCGCTTGCGGCGATCTCGGACCGCGGCGGTGATCTCGAAGGGCGTGGCGGCCTTCGTGGCGCTCGGCGTCTCCGTGTGTGGGGGCTACCCGTCGACGTCGACGAGTTCGGTGAGGCCGCTGACGATGAGCACGGGCATCAGCAGCGGAGGCGCGAGGAGGCGAATGTGGTCGGCGTAGGTGAAGAGCGCGTTGACAGCGCCGCTGTCGAGGTAGGCGATACCGCGGAGGTCGACGGTCACCTGACCGGTGCTGGTGGCGTCGGCGAGGGCTTGGGTGAAGTCGGCGACGTTGCTGAGGTCGACCTCGCCGGTCGCGGTGAGCACCGTCGTGCCGTTCTCGGCGTGACCAGTGTCGAGGGTGAGCGGGGTCGTCATCGGGCGATCTCCGTGTGCAGGTGGACGGTCGTGCCGGTCGCGGTGGGGTGGACGCTGACCTCGGTCATGAACGCTTTCATCAACTCCATCCCACGTCCACGGTGGCTGTCGGGGTCCGATTGCGGGGGTTTCCACCGGCCGCTGTCGGCGATCGTGAACTCCAGTCGGTCGACCAGGGCGGTGGCGCGGAACCGGACCAGACCTCCGGGGGAGTCGCGGTGGCCATGCTCGATCGCGTTGGCCACGGCTTCCCCCGCCGCGACCAGGACGTTCTGGATCTGGCCCTCGTCCAGGCCGCAGCGGGCGAGCCAGCCGCGCAGCGTGTTCCGGGTGGGGGCGAGCTGGCCCGCATCAGCGGGGAAGTCGAGCTCGAGCGGGCCGGGCTGGCGGTACAGCAGCAGCGCGACGTCGTCCTCGTAGCCGTTGGCCGGGGCCATGCCGGACATGAGCAGGCCGGCCAGTTCCTCCGGTGCGGTCGCGTGGCCTTCGCTGACGAAGTCGGTGGCCCGGCCGATGCCTTCGTCGAGTGGACGGCGCCGGCGTTCGACGAGTCCGTCCGTGTACGCCAGCAGCGTCGCCCGGGGCGGCACGACGACCCGCGCTTCGGGGCGGGGACGTCCTGGTCGCACGCCGAGCGGAATGGAGTGCGCGTCCTCGAGTAGGTGAGTGGAGCGATCGGCGTGCACGAGGATCGGCGGTGGGTGGCCGGCGCTGGAGTACGTCAGCTCGCCGGTGCCGGGATCGAGCACCGCGCAGAAGGCAGTGGTGCAGGTGGCGCCGGGCAGCTGGGCGGCGAAGCGGTCGAGGCTGGTCAAGGCGGCGGCCGGGGTCGGGTGTTCGAGCAGCAGGGCACGGCACGCACTGCGCAGCTGCCCCATGACCGTGGCTGCGGCCAAGCCGTGTCCGACGCAGTCGCCGACGACCAGCGCCATGCGTCCGTCTTCGAGGTCGATCAGGTCGTACCAGTCGCCGCCGACCTGCAGAGGAGGTGACGCCGGCTGGTAGCGGACGGCGAAGCCGCCGGGCAGCTGCTGTGGACCCAGGATGGCGTGCTGGAGGGCAAGCGCCGCCGCGCGCTGCTGGTCGAGCTGGTGTACCCGCGCGAGGCCTTGCCCCAGCCGGCCGGCGAGCACGGCCAGCAGCAGCTGGTCCTCGTCGGTGAAGGGCCGGCGTTCGGTGAGCCACACCCACAAGACGAGGACGCCGTCCGGGTGCTGCAGCGCGACCCCACCGGTCCCGGGCTCCCCGGCGATCGGGGCCAGGAGATCGCCTTCGCTCAACGCGGTGATGGCCTGCGCCACCTCGGGGGCGAGGTCGGGCCAGCGCGCCGGTTCGCCCGCGCCGATCACGAGCGGCGGAGCCGTTCCGTCGCCGGCGGAGGAGAACGTGACGGCCAGGACGCGGTGGGCCCGCCACACCTGGCGCAGTTCCTCGACCGTGGCCGACAGGGCCTCGGTCACGGTGTCGGCTTGGGCGAGCTGCTGGGTGAGCGCGGCCAGCACTTCCTGGCGTCGCACCGCGTAGTGCTCGGTGGTGACGTCGCGGAACGTGCCCACCGTGACCTGTCGGCTGGTGTCGGGATCGGCGACGTGGTTGAACGTCGCGGTGACCCAGAGGCGGTGGCCGTTCTTGTGCGAAACGGGGATCGTGTAGCTGCCTTGCGGAGCGTCGAGCAGCAGGTCGAACGCTTCGCGGACTTGCCGGTAGGCCTCGGGATCACTGCCTGCGTTCGGCCACCACGGGTGGACCGGCGTGTAGGGCAGCCCTTCCGGGCCGTAGCCGAGGATGTCGGCGAAGGTGGCGTTGATCTCGATCACGGCGCCGTCGGAATCGCAGACGAAGAAGGCTTCTTGGAGCGAATCCACCAGCGCGGTGCGCCAGCGGGCGTGATGGGTGCGCAGCCTGACCAGCTCGACGTTGGCCCGCACGCGAGCCAGCAGTTCGGCCGCGGCGAACGGCTTGACGAGGTAGTCGTCGGCGCCGGCCTGAAGGCCTTCGATGGACGCTTCCTGACCTGCGCGGGCCGACAGCAGCAGGACGGGCACGGCGGCGGTGCGCGGCTCCGCGCGCAGCGTGGCAACCAGTGCGAGACCGTCGAGCTCGGGCATCATCACGTCGCTGATCACCAGGTCGGGCGGCGCGGCGCGGATCGCGGCGAGGGCTTCCCGGCCGTCGTCGGCGGTGCCGACGCGGTAGCCGGCGCCCACGAGGAGGCGGGCCAGGTATTCGCGCATGTCGGCGTTGTCGTCGGCGATCAGGACGCGGGCGCTCGTGCTGGTCGCCTCGCTCATCCGCTGGGCCACCGCAGCGTCGCTGTGCTCGCCGGGCAGCCAGCGCAGGGCTTCCTGCACGTACTGTTCCGCGGTCGTCGAGGTGACGCCGTCGGCTCCGGTCGGCTTGACCGCGTCGGGCGGTAGGTGCGCGGCCCCGAAAGGCAGGCGGACGGTGAAGGTGGTTCCGGTACCTTCGGTGCTGTCGCCGGTGATGGTGCCCCCGTGGAGCTCCACCAGCTCGCGCACGAGCGCCAGGCCGATGCCGCTGCCCTCATTGGAGCGGGAGCGGGCGTTCTCGATGCGGTGGAACCGTTCGAACAGCCGGGGAATCTCCGCCTCGGGTACACCGACGCCGGTGTCGGCGATGGTGACCACCGCGTGGTCGTCGTCGCGGCGGACCTCGACGACGACGGATCCGTCGAAGGTGAATTTGAGTGCGTTGCTGAGCAGGTTGAAGACGACCTTTTCCCACATTTCGCGGTCCAGGTACACCGGTTCGTCGAGCGGTGGGCAGTCCACGGTGAACGTCAGCCCGGCCCTTTCCACCGCAGACCGGAACACGCTGGCCAGTTCCGCGGTGACGACCGCGAGGTCGGCCGGTGCGTAGCCCGCCTGCATGCGGCCGGCTTCGATGCGGGAGAAGTCGAGCAGGGAGTTGACGAGCTTGCTCAGCCGCAGGCCGTTGCGGTGGACGACGTCGAGCTCCTCGCGGATCTGGTCGTCCAGGCCGTCTTGGCGTCCGCGCAGTTCCTGGACCGGTCCGAGGATCAGCGTGAGCGGCGTGCGGAACTCGTGGCTGATGTTTGAGAAGAACGTCGTCTTCGCCCGGTCCAGCTCGGCCAGCTCTTCCGCCCGCCGCTGCTGGGCTTGGTAACTGCGTGCGCTGGCGACGCCGGCCGCGAGGTGCCCGGCCACCAGGTCGATGAACCCCCGGTAGCCGTCGTCGAGGTCGCGGTAGCGGTTGAGCCCGGCGACCAGGAATCCGTACGGCGAGGTTCCCCGCTGCCGCAGGGGTACGACCAGTGCGCGGGTGGGCGGTTCCGGCCACACCCCGGCGGGTAGCCCGGCGTGCCGGTCGTCGTCGAGGTCGACGACGACCGGCACGCCTGCCGCCAGCGCCGGGACCGGCCAGGTGTCGGAGTCGTCGGCGACCAGCACCGGCGGGGCGGCCGGGTGCTCCGGTGGAGCCGGCCAGCCGGGCGGCGCCGGTGTCGTCGACGAGGTAGGTCAGCGTGAACGGCAGATCACGCTGGTTGCGGCCGAGCTGACGTTCGGCGAACCGCAAAACTTGCTGCTCGGTGCGGATGACGCTGGGGTCGGAGCCCAGGTGGCGCAGCGTCTCCATCCGGCGTTCGGCGATGACGCGTTCGGTGTCTTCGCTGACCACGCACAGCATGCCGACGACCTGGCCGGTGTCGTCGCGCAGCGGGCTGTAGGAGAACGTGTGGTAGGACTCCTCCTGGTAGCCGGAGCGTTCCAAAAACAGCAGGAGCGCCTCGTCCCAGGTGGCTTTGCCGGTGTCGAGCACTGTCTGGATCCGCGGGCCGATGTCGTCCCAGATCT
Source organism: Amycolatopsis sp. cmx-4-83 (assembly GCF_046548815.1). Taxonomy (NCBI): domain Bacteria; kingdom Bacillati; phylum Actinomycetota; class Actinomycetes; order Pseudonocardiales; family Pseudonocardiaceae; genus Amycolatopsis; species Amycolatopsis sp. cmx-4-83. Next base: position 395,543 of record NZ_JAEBEF010000004.1, read on the forward strand.
CCGCCCACACCTCGCTCGCCGGCCGGCCGAGTGCCCACGGGTATTTGCGGCCCAGCGTCTGGCGGCGGTAGGCGGCGTTGCAGAAGAAGGTCAGGTCCGGGCCCCACGCCATCCACATCGAGAAGCGGGAGGACAGCAGGATGTTCACGGCGGTGCGCAGGCTCTGCGGCCACTGCGCGGGTGGTCCGAGCTGCGTCGCAGCCCAATCGACCTTCGCGAGGTGCGGTCCGATCTCGTCGTCGGCCGTGAACGCGTCGATTCGGGACTCCGGTCTCGGGTCCCGCCCAGCCTCTTCGAAACCCATCCAACGCCTCCGGTTTGCTTCGTTGTCGGCAGACTATCGTCGCGGTACGGGGTTCGCCGGGGCAGCGACGCGGCGAACTGGTGCGCTTTCATGCTGGTGTCCTGCAAAGACTTGACGAGCATCCGGAACGCGCGGACCGGGTCGAGGTGCTCGACGGCGACCAGCAGCTGTGCTCCGGCGAGTGCGATCGCCGCATGGGTGGCGAACAGGGCGCCGGTCAGTGAAGGCGTTCCCGGCGCTGGAATCAGGTTCGGCGAGTCGGAAGGCCGCGCCCGGCGATGCGCGCTCGGCGGACCCGCGGTGGAACCAGCCGCAGTCTCGGTGCTTCCAGAGCCTGCTGTCCTTCACCTTGGGCAACAGCGCGGTCCGCCTGTTGGAGATGACGAATGTCTCGGCAACGCTCATGAGCGGCGGCACGTGGTGCCCGCCGAACCCGATCGTGTCGGTGACCGATCGCCACGGCCGGGACGTCGGCGGCGTGAACGACTACGCGGACTCCCCGATGGTCTTCGCAGACGGCCGGCGGCCCGGGACACTTCGTCCCGGGCCGCCGGTGCACATCGGCAACTGCGGTCATAGAGCCTCCGGCGCCACGGTCGCGGCGCACCCGTGCTTCGACGCCATGCAGCGCCTTATTGCCGGTGTTCCTGAGAAACCTGCTCCCGGACCTCGATCCTCGATTCCTCACCTCGCAGAACTGAATCGCTCCTCGGCGTATATGGGACGGCATGAACAAGGCATGGATCGGGTTGCTCAGTGCCGTGTTGGTGGCGTTGATCGGGGTAGTGGGTACCGTCGTCGTCGCCACGATCAACAAATCAGCACCCTCCGCTTCGCCTTCGGTGCCTCCGCCCAGTCCGACGAACACCTCGCCGAGAAGTGTGATCGCGCCGTGACGCTGACCGAACCCGACCACGGCACCGAGATCGACGGGGTTGCGGTGTAAAGGTCACGGGCCGTGTCTGCGCCCTGCAGCCGGGTGAGTCGGTGGGGCTGTTCGACTACGACGCCTACGACGACAACTTCTACCTGGTGTACGACCAGAACAGCGGACCCCAGCCGGTCGCGATCCGAAATGACGTTACCTTGTCATGGTGGACCAGCCGATCGGCGATCCGGGAGACAACCGCAAGGTCTACACGATCAAAGCGGTAGTGGCACCCGAAGAGTGTGGTAAGAAAATTGCTCAAACCCACCCAGGTGCGGAGGAGAACTACGTCTTCCGCCCGCTGCCTGGCGGTTGCACGCTATCCGATCAGCGTCAGATTCTGGAGAGTCGGAAATAAGGTGGGAACGGCCGGTCGAGAAGTTCGAGGATGCGGTCGCGTTCACCGCGGCGGCGCACGACGAGTTCTCCCGATGCCGTTACGGCATCGGTGACGAACTTCGCGACCGTCCGCGGCGGTGGGCGCTGCGGACTCGGCAGGGTCGCCGTCACGGACTTCGAGCCGGACGACCCCGCGAGCGGTCAGGAAACCTGCCGTGCAAGGCCTCCCGGGAGAGGAGCTCGGCCCGGTCGAGTGCCCGACCGGCGAATCGGACTTCCGCGGACGCGAACTCGCCCGTCTCGCAAACCACGTCAGACGGCTAAGGCCGAGAGCGGAGGCGACCTCCTGGACGGCCAAGGTTCGTTCATTCGCTCATCGCCTTCACCGTGCCCTTTCTGGCCGTTACCGGCGAACAAGCTTCACCGCCGTGACGGCCTTCGCGGCCGCCGCCGTCAAGTTCGTGGATCTGGGTGCGGCAGCTGAAGCGGCCGGCGAGGATCCAGTGTTGCCGGCGAGGCCGCAGCAGCCCGAGCCGAGCTGCTCGCCGTCGAGGCCAGCCGTTTTCGGCGATGCCGGTACCACGCGGGCCGCGGCGCGCGATCCACTGCCGCACGGTTTCGTCGGCGAACAGCGAGATCTCGCCGTTTTCGACGCCTGTCAGAGCGGTGGCGAGACGAGCCGGCCCTGGAGCACGGCTGGGCGAATTCACCAGGCGCCCGGCGTGGAGACGGCGGACGACCTGAGCGGTCGCGGTGAGCCAGCCCATCGTGCAATCCGACCGCGGGCGCGTCCAGGGCCGTCCGTCTCATCCTGCCGCCGCAACGTCATGACCCGCAACAAACTAGAAGATCGCCTGGGGGTTCACCGGTACGCCGGTGGCACCGCGCAGCCGGGGCGGTGCGATGACGAGGAGGAACGCGTACCGGTTCAGCTCGGAGCAGACGGCCGCCAGCTTCTCGACTTCGGCGCCGTCGATGAGCGGCATGCCGAGGCGGGCCAGCCCGATCACGTGCAGCGGCAGCGGGACCTGCGGGTCGACCGGGGGGTGCGCGTCACCGATGTCGCCGGCGTAGACGGAGACGTCGCGTTGCCGCATCCAGGCGACGGCGTCGACGGTCATGCCGGGCATCGGGTTTGCCGGGTCCCGGGAGAAGGTCCACCCGCCGCGCACCACCAAGGCGTCTCCGGGTTCGACGCGTTGCCCACTGCGTTGTTCCGCGGCGTCGAGGTCGGCGCCGGTGACGGGGTACGCCGGCGGCAGCCGGTCCCCGGGAGCGAGATCGAGCAGGACGCCCCGGGTGAGCACGCCGTCGGCGAACGCGGTCGTCGACCCGTGCCGCACGCCGGTCGGGGTGACGGCTTCGGTCAGGGGACGGCCGGGGTAGACGTGCCCGTCGACCGGTATGTGCACGAGCGCGTCCAGGTGGGTCAGCTCGGGGTTGTGAGGGGTGACGACCAGGACCTCGGCCATGCCCATCGGCGGGGTGCCGGTGTAGAGCATCGCCTGCTGCACCGGTGGCGACGGCGGGGTGGGTGGGGCGAACGGCCCGCTCATCATCGACGCCGGTTCGATGGGCCTGGCCAGTGACACGCACCGGCCGGTGCGGGCCTCCGCCAGGGCTCGCGCGCGGGTCACGTCGGTGATCAGGTTCAGGGTGCCGAGCTCGTCGTCGGCGCCCCACCGGCCCCAGTTGGTGAGGCGGTCGATGTTGTCAGGCACGTGCGGACTCCCGCGTGTTCAGGCTGGTCAGCCGGTCGAACGCGGCGCGCAGGCCGGTGTCACCGGAGCCGCGCGCGCTGAGGTAGCCGTCGGGACGGACGAGGATCCACTGCCCCTCGGCCAAGGCCAGCGTGTCCCGGACCCGCCCGTCGGGGTCCCACACGCCCTCATCCGGCCGACGCCGGCTGATCGTCGTCTCCGCCAGCCAGGCCGGCCGTGCCTGGCCGGCCGTGGAGGTGCGGTCGGTGTGGACGAGCAGGTGCCAGGCTGGTGTGCGCAGCACCGAGCGCAGTGTGGTCCAGCCGGGTGATTGCGCATCGGCCGCGGAGACCTGGGTGAGTCGCTGGCCGGGTTGGGGACCGTCGCCCGGCTCCCGGCCGGGCACCGTGAGCGCGCTGTCGGGATAGGCGATGCCCAACCCCGACATGCTCCGGATGAGCTGGCGCATGAAGCCGTGATCGGAGTCGTGGGTGTCCTCGCCGCCGGTGTCGACCATGGCCGTGTTCATGACCTCGCCGGTGGAGGCGAGCAGCGCCTGGCCGATGGGAACGCGCTCGGCGTCGTAGGTGTCGAGCAGCACGGGATCGGCGTGACCGTGGACGACCATGGCCAGCTTCCACGCCAGGTTGTACGCGTCCTGGATGCCGGTGTTGAGGCCTTGCCCGGACGCGGGGGAGTGGACGTGGGCGGCGTCGCCGGAGACGAAGCACCGCCCGACGTGCATGGCGGGTACCGCGCGCTGCTGGATGGTGAACTTCGACGCCCAGCCGGGGCGCTCCACGACGGTGTCGCGCCCCAGGGCCTGGGACAGCTTGGTGCCGAGCTGCCGGGCGATCCGCTCGGGGTGGTCGGGCTCTCCTTCGCCGGTGGTGTCCAGCAGCCGCCACTTGCGGGAGTCCGGGAACGGAAACATCATCAGCGCGCCGCCGGCCGGGAACAGCCAGTGCACACCGTCGCGGTCCAGGTCGGTGCGCACGATCGCGTCGGCGATCAGCCAGGTGTGGGCGGCTTCACCGGTCAGCGGCAGCTGCAGGGCTTTGCGGACGGTCGAGTGCCCGCCATCGCAGCCCCACAGGTAGCGGGCGCGCACGGTCTCCCGCCTCGAGCCGTCGCCGGTGCGCAACGCCGCCGTGACGACCTCGTCGTCGTGCTGGAACGACTCCAGCGTGGTGTTCCACTCCACCTCGACCCCGGCCGAGCCGGCGTGCGCGCGCAGCACGCGCTCGGTGATCACCTGGTCGATGTTGAACATGTACGGGAACCGGGTCGCCAGGTCGCCGAAGTCGAAGTCGACCCGGCTCGCGCGGCCGGCCTGGTGGCGGATGAACGCGTTCACCCTCGTGCCGTGCGGGGCGATGTCGCCGAGGATCCCGAGCTGGTCGTAGATCTCCAGGCTGCGGGCGTGGGTGCCGAGCGCGCGGCTGGTCGTGGCCGGGCCCGGCGCGGCGTCCACCAGGCGCACCGAGACACCCCATCGGGCCAGCTGCAGCGCCGCCGCGAGCCCGACCGGCCCCGCGCCCGCGACGAGGACGTCCACGTCATAACCTGTCATGCCCTCTCTCCTCCCAGTGTCACCCAACCTGACACTGGGAGATTATCCCACGAGCAGAAGGAGCGCGAGCCATGGGCCGGGAAAGTCGCGACGAGGTGGACCTGCCGCTGCTCGCACTCCTCCAGCGAGGGGTCCGGTGGTTCTCCGAGGAGCTGGTGGAGCGCCTGGACGCCGCCGGCGTCGCCCCCATCACCCCGGCGCACGCGGCCGTGCTCGCGCACCTGGACCCCAGCGCGCCGCTGAGCGTCGCCGAACTCGCCCGCCGGGCCGGGGTCACCCGCCAGACCATGCACCGCGCGGTCACCCAGCTCGTCGGCGAAGGCCTGCTGACCAGTGCGCCGGGACCGGGGTTCCCGCGCAGCACCCTCATCGGGCTCACCGCCGCGGGTTGTCAGCGTCGTGACGTCGCATCCGGGATTATCCGTGACCTGGAGCAGGATCTCGAAAGCCGGCTGGGTCCGGGGGGACTCGCCGGGTTGCGCGACCGGCTCACGCGAGCGTGGCCGCGGTGAAGAACGGCTCCTGCTCGATGCCGCCGCACCAGACGCGCAGGAGGTTGCGGGTCGCGGTGATGTCGGTGGTCGGGTCGCCGTCGAGCAGGACGAGGTCCGCGCGCAGGCCGGGTTCGACGGCGCCCCGGTCGTCGAAGCCGAAGTGGTGGGCGGGCAGGACCGTGGCCGCGCGGAGGGCTTCCAAGGGCGACAGCCCGGCGTCGACGAGCAGCTCCAGTTCGTGGTGCAGGCTGCTGCCGTGCTCGACGCGGGCAGGTGCACCCGGTGCGCTGTTCGCGTCAGTGCCCGCGAGGACCGGAACACCCGCGGCGTGCAGCGCCGCGACGCTGCGGGATGCCCCCGCGAACGCCGGTGGCCGGCCGACGTTGCCCGCGATGGTCTCCATCATGGACAGCGTGGGGACCGTGATCGTCTTCGCCGCAAGCGCTTCCGCGACGAGATCGGCGGTCAACGGCGCACCCAGCGGGACGTGCGTGACGACGTCGGCGTGGATTCCCACGGCCAGCGCGAACGCGCCCGGCGACGCGGCGTGCGCGACGACCGAGCGCCCACGGGCGTGGGCGGCCTCGACGAAAGCGTGGGCGGCCGCCGGCTCCGGACCGCCCTCGCCGGGGGCTTCGAGCACCAGCTTGAGGTAGTCGGCGCCATCAGCGATGCGCTGGTCCACAGAGGACTGCGCCTGCTCGGCCGTCTGCAGAACGGCGTTGTCCGCGAGACCCGGCATCCGGGCGTGCGGGCCGCCCGGGCCGATCGCCGGGGTGCCGGCGCTGCGGATGTCGCACAGACCCGGGACGTCGCGCAGGGCCGCGAGCCGGCCGGGTGGCCACGTCGCCATGTCGAGGCCGGTCGTCACACCCCACCCGGTGAGCTTTTCCAGCGTCCGCCGGTCTTCGAGGTGGATGTGGGCGTCGATCAGCCCGGGCAGCAGCACCGCGCCGCCGCCCTCGACGACGTCGGCGCCGGCCGGGTCGGTCCCGATGACCGGTCCGTCGATGACCACAGTGGACGGTCCGGTCAGTTCGCGGCCGTCGAAGACCCGGACGTTGCGCAGCGCGATCTTCACGAAGGAATCCTCCCGGCGTTGGCGGCGAGCCGGTAGGCGTCGCGGACCGCGGGGACCAGGCGGGTCGCGGCCGCCGGGTCGACGCGGTCGGGAACGAGTTTCAGGATGTCGCCGGAGCGGCGGTCCGGTGGGACGTCGTCGCCGCGGGCGGCGACTACCGCGTGGAAGTGCGGGTAGTTCTCGCCGAAGACGAGCAGGTACGTCGCCGGGGCGCCGGTGACCTCGGTGATGGCGGCGACGAGGTCACGGGCGCGGCGGGCGAGCGAGTCCAGTTCGCCGTCGTCGAGCCCGGTGATGCGTTCGGCGTGGCGCCGGGTGCGGAGGATGAACCAGCCGGGCACCGCGTAGGCGGGCACGACTTCGGCGGCCCACCGGTCGTCGCGGAAGACGACCGAGGACTCGTCGGCGTCTTCCATCCGGCACAGGAGGCACTCGGGGGGAGTCAACGGTTCAGGGGGCACCGACGAGCACCGACATCGGGTTGGGGAGCTCGGCCTTGAGCGACCACGCGCGGTCGGTCAGCTCACCGACGTCGGCGCCGCCGCGGCGGGCCTCGAGCATCGCCTGCGGGTCGAACGCCGGGCCGACCGAGTCGGCGGCGTACTCCGGGCCGTTCATGTACGCGGTCGCGTCGTCGGGCTCGGCGAAGTTGTCCACCTGCATCTCGACGAAGTTGCCGTCGGGGTCCTGGTAGTACATCGACGTGGTCACGCCGTGGGCGATGCACACGGCCGGCGCGACTCCCTTGTCCCGCAGCGATTCGTAGCGCGCGAGCAGGTCGTCGAGGTGGTCGAAGGTGTAGGCCGTGTGGTGCATCGCGGCGGTGGCCGGCGTCTTGCGCTCCAGCGGGACGGGGGAGTTGAGGAGCGCGACGCGGTGGTGTTCTTCGTCGAAGGTGATGAAGGTGAGGTTGTCGTCCTCGTAGACGACGTGGGCGTCGAGCACGGCGCAGTACCAGTCCCGCATTTCCTTGGCCTGACTGGTCTGGAACACCACGTGGGCGAACTTGGGCTTGGCGGGCATCGGGTTTCCTTTCTCGGCGTTGAGTGAAGGTCCGGGGTCGGGTCTAAGGTAGGGAAATGAACCGGGTGCGCATCGAGCCGATGCCCTCCGCGAAGGTCACCAGTTCGTCTCCGGCACTCAGGAAACGGGCGGGCCGGCGGGCCATGCCGATCCCGGCCGGGGTGCCGGTGAAGACGACGTCGCCGGCATACAAAGGCAGAATCGAAGACAGGTAGGCGATGATCTCGCCGACGGAGAAGATCATGTCGCTCGTGCGCGACTTCTGCATCTGCTCGCCGTTGAGGTGGCAGCCGAGACCGATGTCGTCCCGATCGGGGAACTCGTCGGGAGTGACCAGTTCCGGTCCCATCGGCGCGAAGCCGGGGTAGGACTTGCCGAGGTTGAACTGCGGAGCCGGTGGCTTCAGCTGCAGCTCCCGCTCGGACAGATCCTGCCCCAAGGTGAGGCCGGCGACGTGGTCCCATGCCCGCGAGGCCGGCACCTGGTAGGCCTCGCGGCCGAGCACGACGACCAGCTCGGTCTCGAAGTCGACCGAGCCGCGCGGCAGGTTGACGAGCGCGGCCGGTCCGGTGATCGACGCGGGGAACTTGGTGAACACCACCGGCGTTTCGGGAACGTCCATCCCGGACTCGGCCGCGTGCTCGCGGTAGTTGAGCCCGATCGCGAAGACCTGCCGGGGCCGTGGCGCGGGCGACCCGAGCACTTCGGCGCGGTAGGGCCGGGGCACGCTGCCGGTGCGTTCGGCGGCCCAGTCGCGAAGGTCATCCCAATGGCCGTAGAGGCATTGCGGATCCGAGGGCAGGCTGCCGCTGGCGGATTCGATGTCGATCAAGCCGTCGCCGGTGACCAGGCATGCCCGACCGGCCGCGTTGACGATGCGCATGACGGCTCCTTTGCTCCGGCCTCCGATGACAACATAGCAATTATATGTGATAACAGCAAGGTTGTGCCGGACGGGTGTTCGCGCAGGTAGGCGTTATAGTTGAGGACGATTCGGCTCGCATCCGACTGAGCAGGGGGCTTCCGTGGCATCACCGTCGACCGGCGTGCGGCCGATCGAATCGCGCTCGGTCACCGAGCAGGTCACCACGGAACTGCGCCGGTCGATCCTGTGCGGTGACCTTGCGCCCGGGCGTGAGTTCTCGTTGCGGGAGATCGCCGGGCTGCTCAACGTCAGCTTCATCCCGGTCAGGGACGCGTTGCGCAACTTGGAGAGCGAAGGCCTCGTCATCACCCGCCCCGGCCGCAGCGCTCTGGTCGCGCCGCTGGACCTCCAGGATCTGCAGGCCATCTACCGGCTCCGGCGCACGATCGAGCCGGAGATCGCCAGCCGCGCGTGCGTGCTGCTGTCCGACGGGGAGCTCGACCGGCTCGAGCGGCAGGCCGCGGGGTTCGGCGACGAGCGGCTGGGGATGGACGAAATCTACGACGCGCACCACGCTTTCCACCTGGCTCTGCTGGCGCCCGCCGCGAGCGCGTGGGACGTGCGGCTGCTCAGCACGCTCTGGCGCGCCGCCGAGCGCTACATCCGGATCGGCTTCGGGGCCCTCGACCCCGACCCGGAGGAACACCACCGCCGCGAAGAAGCCCACGAAAGCCTGATCGAGGTCTTCCGCCGCCGGGACCCGGAGGCGGCAGCGCAGGCGGTGCGCGACCACCTCGAGCGCAACGAGCAGCTCGCCTTGCGGGCCCTCGGGAACGGCGAGCCGGCCGATGTGCCGAAGCGTGCGCGGGCAACCAAGAAAACCAAGACCCGCTGACTTCCTGACGAGGCGTGCCGGCTCGAACTTCGGCATTGCCGTTATCACATATAGCGTCTACTCTCCCTGGCACGGTGCCGGGCACGAGTGCGCTCTTCGCAGCCCACGTGCGGGTCGGCGCACTCCCCTTTTCCCTTTGGCAGGAGGCCAACGATGGCCCAGCAACGCGAAGTCCTGACCTACGAGACCGATGGCGTCACGCTCACGGCCTTGGCGGCCGGGCCCGCGCAGTCGGACCGGCCCTTGATCGTCGCCGTGCACGGCGGCACCTACACCGCCCGCTACTTCGACGTCGCGGGTTCCACCGGCGGCTCGTTCCTGGACGTCGCCGCCGCGCACGGGCACCGGGTGATCGCGTTCGACCGCCCCGGCTACGGCGGCAGCACCCCGCTCGACCCCGCGGCCAACACCTTCGAGCGGCACGCCGAACTGCTGGCCGCCGCCATCATCGCCGCGACGAAGGACGCGGGCAGCGAGCAGGTGTTCCTGGTCGGGCACTCGATCGGCGGCATGATCGCGTTGATGATCGCGGCGAGCCGGCCGGACTTCCCTCTCATCGGCGTCTCGGCCACGGGGATGGGCGCGGTGATCCCGTCGGGCGGTGCGGCCGAAGCCCTGGGTTCGCTGCCGCCGGACGAGACCGTCGACCTCCCGTACGAACAGCGCGACCAGGTGATGTTCGGGCCGCCGGGGACCTACACCGCGGACGGTCTCGCGCAGGCGCACGAGGCGTACGCCCCGGTTCCGGTCCGGGAGCTGGTCCAGGCGCCCGCGTGGCCCCGCGAGCACCTGCCCACGGTGGCGCCGAACGTGCGCGTCCCGGTCCACAATGCACTCGCGGAGTTCGACGCGTTGTGGGAGAGCAACGCGGAGAACGTCGCGAAGTTCGCGGCGATGTTCGGCTCGGCGCCGTTCGTGGACGCGAGCGTGGCCCGCGGTACCGGCCACAGCATCGACCACCACGTCCTCGGCCACGCGCTGCACCTGCGTCAGCTGGCCTTCGCCGACGAGTGCGCCGCCTGGGCCCGCGTCGGAAGCGTGCGGTGATGCCGGTCGACGACCTTCCCGACGCCGTCCCGGTCCTGATCGCCGGCGGGGGACCGGTCGGGCTGGCCGCGGCGGTCGAGCTCGGTCGCCGCGGCGTCGAGTGCCTCGTGGTCGAGCCGCGCGTGACGGTGTCCATCGCGCGGCCGCGCTGCAAGACCCTCAACGTCCGCACCATGGAACACCTGCGCCGGTGGGGACTGGCCGAGCGCCTCCGGGAGCGGGCACCGCTGCCGGTCGGCTGGTCGCAGGACGTCGTGTTCTGCACGTCGCTGACCGGGTGGGAGTTGTCGCGGTTCACCGGAGTTCTCGGGCTGGCCCCCCACGGGGACCGCTTCGCCGAACTCGGTCAGCAAGCTCCCCAGTACGTCCTGGAGGAGGTGCTGCGCGAGGCCGTGGAGGATCTCGACCCGTGCCGCCTGGTGCTCGGTGCCCGGGTGACCGAGCTGGAGCAGACCGACGACGTCGTGACCGTCACGATCGAAACCCCTTCCGGAGAATGGAAAGCCGTCCGCGCCGAGTACGTGCTCGGGTGCGACGGCCCGCGCAGCACGGTCCGCGATCGGATCGGGTCGGCCTACGTCGGCGGCGAAGCGCTGCGTCCCAATTTCGGCATGGTGTTCACCTGCCCGGAGCTGAACACGGTCACGCGGCACGGGCCGGCGGTGCAGTACTGGGTCGTCAACCCGTCGGCGCCGGCGCTGGTCGGCCCGCTGGACCAGGCGGGCACCTGGTGGGCCATCGCCTTCGGGGTCGACCGGGAGACGGGCGAACGCGAAGCGCGCGCCCTCGTCGACGCCGTGGCCGGGCGGCCGGTCGCGGCCACGGTCGTGTCGACCGATCCGTGGACCGCACGCATGCAGATCGCCGACCGGATGCGGGACCGGCGGGTCTTCCTCGCGGGCGACGCGGCGCACCTCAACCCGCCGTTCGGCGGCCACGGCCTGAACACCGGCGTGGCCGACGCCGTGGACCTCGGCTGGAAGCTCGCCGCCGTCCTGGGCGGCTGGGCGGGTCCGGGCCTGCTCGACAGTTATGAGGCGGAGCGGCGGCCGGTTCAGGAGCGCGTCATCGCGGCGGCGACGGCCAACATGCGGGTGCTCTCGACCGAACTGCTCGCCGACAACCTCGAAGACGACGACGCTGCGGGCGCGGGCGCGCGGGAAGCGGCGGGCGCCCGGATCCAGAAGACGAAGAAGGCCGAGTTCCATTCGCTCGATCTCGTGCTCGGCCTGCGGATCGACGAGTCACCCGTGCTCCCGTCCGGTGGTGGCGTGGCGGCGGGAGCGCGGCTTCCCCACGCCTTCCTCGACGACGGCCGGTCGCTCTACGACGTCCTGGGACCGGACCACACTTTGCTGGTGCTGAGGGAAAACACCGGCGGAGAGCGGATCGCCGACGCCGCCCGCGAGTGCGGTTTCCCGCTGCACGTCGCCGATCTGACGGGCACCGGGTACGCGGAGCAGGCCTCCGCCGCGTTGTTGCTCGTGCGTCCTGATCAGGTGGTCGCGTGGTCGGGAGATGCGAGCCCCGCGGACGCCGGGGCGTTGCTCGGCGTGGTCCGCGGGGCTCGCTGATGGTCAGGCGGCGGTCGCGTGCTCGATCCCGCCGGCCCAGACTCGCTGGATGCGGCGGGTCGCCCGGATGTCGGCGACGGGATCACCGTCGACGAGCACCAGGTCCGCGCGGTAGCCGGGGAGGATGACGCCCCGGTCGTAGAGCCGGAACGCCTGCGCGGGCAGGACGGTCGCCGCCCGGAGGGCCTCGACGGTGCTAAGGCCGGCACCCACCAGCAGCTCCAGTTCGTGGTGGAGGCTGCTGCCGAACGGCGGGTTCACCGGGATCCCCGGTGTGTGGTTCGAATCGGTGCCGGCGAGGATCTGCGCGCCGGCGCGGTGGAGGGCGGTGACGCTGTCGCGGGCGGCGGCGTAGCTGGTGCCCGGGATCCCGAGCCCGGCGAACCCCTCCATGATCGTCAGGGTCGGTACGGAAACGCGGCCGCGGGAGGTGTACTGTCCCGCGACCGCCGGCGTCAACGCGGTGTCGAGCGGGACGTGGTGGATCATGTCGGCCCCGGCGAGCAGGGCCTCGGCGACCGCGGCGGAGGCGGGCGCGTGGGCCATGACCTGCTTGCCGTAGCGGTGGGCGACCGCCGTCAGGGCGTTGAGCGTGGGCTGGTCCAGCCCGGGGATGTCGATGATCAGCTTGATGTAGTCGGATCCTTCGGCCACCCGCGCGGCCACGAACGCCTCGGCCTGGTTCGGGTTGCTGACCAGTGCCGATTGCGGGAATCCGGGGATCTGGCTTTCCAGGCTGCCGGGGGCGGTCGCGGGCACGCCCGCGCTGCGGATGTCGGTCAGGCCGGGACGGCGGCGCAGCGAGTCGACCAGCGAACGCGGCCAGCACGCCATGTCCAGGCCGGTGGTGACGCCGTAGCTGGTCAGCTGCTCCAGCGTTGCCACGTTCTCCAGGTGGATGTGGGAATCGATCAGGCCGGGCAGCAGCGTGGCGCCCTTCCCGTCGATCACGCGGGCGCCGATGGTGGTGACGCCGATCAGGCCGTGGTCGATGACCACGGTCCGCGGCGCCGACAGCGTCCGGCCGTCGAAGACGCGCACGTTCGTCAGCGCGATCTTCTCGCTCGCCGCGGTGCCCGCGGCCAACGCCGTTCCGGTGGCCAGCGCGGGAATCCCGACGGCGGCGCCGGTCGCGGCGGTGCCGAGGAACTTCCTCCTGGTCCAAGGGGTGCTGCTCATGGCGTCATGTCCTCTCGTCATTGGGCGAACACGAGATATATTTGATAACACTCAGGTCGGCGAAACGACCTGAAGATCGGAGTGGGCGGGGTCAGAGGTGGTTCGGTTCGTCCGGAGCGCCGCGGATCAGCAGGGAGGCGGTGTGGGCGATGTGGTCGCGCAGCAGTTCCTGGGCGCGGTCGGAGTCACGGGCGATCGCCGCTTCGAGGATCTGCCGGTGTTCGGAGGCGAGATCGCGGTCCGGTTCGGTCCCGAAGGACACCGACCACTGCAGGTAGAGTTCCGCCTCCTGGCGCAGGGAGCGGGCCGTGGCGACCAGCCGCTGGTTGCCGCAGCCGGCCAGCAGGGCCGCGTGGAACGCGCTGTGCGCCGCGGACCACTCGTCGCACGGGTGGTCGGGGTCGTCGGCGTGCTCGAACGGCGTCCGCTCCAGGAGGTGGTGGGCGGCCATCGCCTGGGCCTCCCAGTGCACGCTCCCGTCCTGGATGGACAGCCGCAGCACCAGCGACTCGATCTCGACCCGGGCCTGGGTCAGCTCGGCCAGGTCGCGGTGCGACAGGGGAGTGACGAGGTAGCCCTGGTGGGGCCGGGTCGTCACCAGGCCGTCGGCGGCCAGCCGGGTGAGGGCTTCGCGGGCCGCGCCGACGCTCGTCTGATAGCGCTCGGACAGGAGCGGGAACTTCAGCCGCTCACCCGGGGTCAGCCGGCCGCCGAGGATGTCGGCGCGCAGTCGCTGGTAGACCGCGTCCGTTCGGGTCGCGCCCGCACTCCCGCTCATGGCGACATCGTAGCGGGTTACGAGTGCAACCCCAAGATTCGAAAGTTTATTGACAACTCGAACATTGGGCCGTAGAACAGACCCGCCGCACCAGGTGCGGCGTGTCGGCCCGGATCGGGCGACCAGGGGCGGCGGTCCGCCGCATCGATCTTCCTCTTTCGTTCGCAGACAACCGGAGGCCGTTGATGTCCTCTCCTGCTGCCCTGCCGCGGTTCCCGTGGCTCGTCGTCGCCCTCGGCTTCGGCGCCATCGTCTTCGAGGGCTACGACCTGATCGTCTACGGCTCGGTGGTGCCCGCCATGCTGGCCCACCCGGGGTGGGGGCTGTCCCCGGCCGAGGCCGGCGCGATCGGCAGCTACGCCCTGCTGGGCATGTTCCTCGGGGCGCCGGCCTCGGGGTGGCTCACCGACCGGTTCGGGCGGCGCCGGCTGTTCATCGGCCTGCTCGTCTGGTTCTCGGTGATGATGGTGCTCGTCGCGCTCGCGCCGACGCCGGGATTGCTGGGGTTGTTCAGGTTCCTGGCCGGGCTGGGCTTCGGCGGGATCCCGCCGACCGCCATCGCCCTGGTCGTCGAGGCCGCGCCGGCGGGCCGCAAGCTGTTCTACAACTCGGTGATGCTGTCCGGGTTCCCCGTCGGCGGCGTCGTCGCGGCGGTCGCGTCCCTCACACTGCTCGGCCCGATCGGGTTCCGCGGGCTGTTCGCCCTCGGCGCGCTGCCGTTGGTGACCCTGGTGCCCCTGGCGTGGTGGGTGCTGCCGGAGTCCGTTCGCTTCGCCGCCGCCGGGGCGGAATCCGGCGGCGGGAAGGTCCGGGCGCTCCTGCGCGGCCGGGCCGGGGTGGCCACGCTGCTGTTCGCCGTCGCGAACTTCTGCGGCTTCCTCCTGGTGTTCGGGCTCAACACGTGGCTGCCGCAGCTGATGCGCGGCGCGGGCTACGACCTGGGTTCGGCCCTGACTTTCCTGCTGCTGCTCAACATCGGGTCGGTGGTCGGCGGTTTGGTCGGCGCCGCGATCTCGGACCGCTTCGGCGGCCGCGCGGTGGCGACGGTGCTGTTCGTGCTCGCCGCCGCGGCCATGCTGCTGCTGACCGCGCCCCGGTCGCCGATGGCGACGTCGGTGCTGGTCTTCGTGGCCGGGGCGATGACGGTCGGCAGCCAGTCGGTGTTGTGGGGGTACGTCGCCACGCACTACGACACCGCGGCGCGTGCGACCGCCCTCGGCGTCACGTCTGGGATCGGCAGGCTCGGCGCGGCCGCGGGGCCGGCGATCGGCGGGCTGCTGGTCGCGAACGGCGTCGGGCTGGCGGGCAACGTCCTCGTGTTCGCCGGGGCCGCGCTGGCCGGTGCGGTGAGCAGCGTCCTGGTTCCCCGGCGTCGCACGGCGGCGGCTACGGCGGCGCTCGCGGCGGATCCCGTTTCGTAACCCCGGACAGCAGTGCCCCGCCGGGATGCCGCGTGGCCCGGCGGGGCACTGCGCGATCGCGTCAGAGCCCGAGCAGGCGTTCGGCGTTGCCGTGGGCGATCTTGGCCCGGTCGGCCTCGTCGATCGGGGCCGTGCGCAGGAATTCGGTGGCGGTCCCCATCTCTTCGAACGGGTAGTCGGTGCCGAAGAGGATGTGGTCGGCGCCCAGCGCGAGCAGGGCGCACTGCAGCGGCGGGTGGTCGCAGACACCGCTGGTCGTGATGTACAGGTTGTGCCGCAGGTAGTCCGACGGGTGCTCGCGGGCGAGTTCGATGCCGTGGTGGTTGTGGAACCCCCAACGGGAGTCGAGCCGCCAGAGCACGTACGGTAGCCCCTCGCCGAGGTGGCCGAGCAGCAGCTTGGCGTCGGGGAACTCGTCGAACACCCCGCCGAAGATCAGCCGCAGCACGTGGGACGCCGTGTCCGTGCCCCAGCTCCACATCGGACCGATCAGCTCGGGGTGCCCGGACAGGACGTGCGCGGTGTCGACGCCGTTGGCCGGGTGCAGGTACAACGGGACGTCGAGTCCGGTGGCGTACTCCCACACCACGCGCAGCGCCGGGTCGTCGAGGTAACGGCCCTGCGTGTGCGCGTTGACCAGCGCGCCTTTCAGGCCCAGCTGGGTGACGGCTCGCTCGAGCTCCTTGGCGGCGGCTTGCGGGTCCTGGAGAGGCAGTGCCGCGAAGCCCGCAAAGCGATCCGGGTGTCCGGCGATCGTCTCGGCCAGCAGGTCGTTGACGGCCGTGGCGCGCGCGACCGCGACCGCGGGGTCGGTCTCGGCCTGGATGCCGGGAGCGTTGAGCGACAGCACCTGGACGTCGAGCCCGGCGGCATCCATTTCGGACAGTCGTTCGCCGGTGAGGTCGAGCAGGCGCCGGGACGCCTCGGCCCACTTGCCGGGCTGCGCGATCGTCGCGGAACTGGCGCCGTAACCGGCCAGCTCCCCGGTCACGAAGTGCTCTTCCAGGCCGATCACGCGCATGATGTCCTCCGAGGTTCACTATATTGCATTGAGTTCACCAATGGTGGAACATGTACTCATGGGTGTCAAACATGACGACGTCGTGGTGATCGGCTACGGGCCGACGGGGATGACGACGGCCGCGCTGCTCGGCCGGGCCGGGCACCGCGTCACCGTGCTGGAGCGCTACGCCGGGCTCTACAACCTGCCGCGCGCCGCGAGCTTCGACGACGAAACGATGCGGACCTTCGCCCGGCTCGGCATCGCCCCGCGGCTGCTGCCGACACTGCACGCGCAACCGACGTACGAGTGGCGCAACGCCAACGGCGACCTGCTCATCGAGCACGCTTACGCCGACGAAGGCCGCAGTGGCTGGGCCGAGTGGTACATGATGTACCAACCGGATCTGGAAGACGCCCTGGACGAGGTCTGCCGCGAGACGCCGGGAGTCGACGTCCGGCTCGGCTCGGCGGTCACCGGTATCGAACAGACTCCCGACGGGGTCGTGCTCACCACAGCCGACGGATCCCGTTTCGCGGCAAGCTACGTCGTCGCGTGCGATGGCGGCAACAGCTTCACCCGCGAGGCGCTCGGTATCGGCCAGGACGACTACGGCTTCGCCGAGCCGTGGCTGGTCTGCGACTTCCGGCTGCACGAAGATGCCGAAGCGCTGGGGTTGCCGCGAGCGTTGCAGCTGGGCGATCCGCGCCAGCCGACGTCGATCATCTCCCTCGGCGAACGGCACCACCGGTTCAGCTTCATGCTCGACGCGGGGGAGTCCGTCGAGGACGCTCCAGCGGTGTGGACCCGCGTCGCGGACCGGCTGACCCCGGACGACGCCGACCTGATCCGCGTGGCCACCTACACCTTCCGCTCCCTGGTCGCGCACCGCTGGCGGTCCGGCCGCGTGCTGCTCGCCGGCGACGCCGCCCACCAGATGCCGCCCTTCCTCGGGCAGGGCATGTGTTCGGGGGTCCGGGACGCGCAGAACCTCGCCTTCAAACTGGACCTGGTGCTGCGCGGCGCGGCCGGCGACGCGATCCTCGACACCTACCAGTCCGAACGCGAGCCGCACGTGCGCGCCGTCATCGAAAAGGGCGTCGAACTGGGCCGGGCGCAGACGATCCGCGACCCGGAGCTGGCCGCCGAGCGCGACCGGCGGCTGCTGGCCGAACGGGCGGCAGCCGCGAGGCCCGCGAACCTGCGGCTGCCCGGTCTCGGCCCCGGCTTCGTCGGTCCCGGCGGTGGCGAGCTGTCGGTCCAGGGCCGCGTTGACGACGGCGCCCGGGTGGACCGGCTGGACCAGGTCGTCGGCGGCGGCTTCCACTTCCTGGTCACCGAGGAGGCGCTTTCCGAGCTCGACCAGCAGGCCCTCGCCGTGGCCGGGGTCCGGGTCGTGGCGTTCGGCGAACAGCCCGGCGGCCCTGTGGTCGTCGACGTCGACGGCACCTACCGGCGCTGGTTCGACGAGCTGGGCGCCACCGCGGTCGCCGTCCGCCCCGATCTGTACGTCTTCGGCGCCGGCACCGATCCGAAGGGCTTGGCCCTGGCGCTGCTCGACGGATTCGTATAGTGATCCGGTGGCAGACATCGACGGCGCGGCCGACGCCCGGCAAGGCATCCAGTCGGTCGAAATCGCGATGACCGTGCTGCTCGCGCTCGAAGAGGGGCGCGGGCCGATGAGCCTGACCCAGCTCGCCGCGGCGAGCGGGATGAGCGTCAGCAAAGCGCACCGGTACCTGGTGAGCCTGGGCCGCATCGGGCTCGTGGCCCAGTCGCGCAGCTCGGGGCACTACGACCTCGGACCCTCCATGCGGCGGCTCGGCATGGAGGCGCTGCGGCGGATGGACGAGGTCGGCCTCGCCTCCGAGCACCTGCCCGGGCTGCGCGACCGCACCGGCCACGCGGTGAACCTCGCGGTGTGGGGCGACCACGGCCCGGTGGTCGTCCGCTGGGACTACGGGTCCTACGCGCTGCCCATCACCGTCCGGGTCGGCGCGACGATGCCGCTGTTCGCCTCGTCGATCGGCCGCGTGTACCTCGCGCACCTGCCCGAAACCCTCACCGGACCGGTACTGGACGCGGAGGCGCCGCGCCGCCCGGCCGCCGCGGAGCTTTCGCGGATCACGAAAGCGGTGCTGCGCGACGGCGTGGCGGTGACCTCCGGCGGGGTGGTCCCCGGCGTCAGCTCGGTGGCCGCGCCGGTGTTCGCCGCGGGCGAGTCACTGCCGCTGGCGGTCGCGCTGGCCTTGCCGGCCCGGGAAGCCACCGACGCCGTGCTCGCCGACGTCACCGCGGCGCTGCTGGAAACCACCGCGGCGATGTCGGCCGAACTCGGGCACTCCGCCGGTCAGAGGTAGTTCTGGGTGATCTGCTGGTACTCGGTGAAGTCGTCCAGGCTGGCGACCCCGCCGAGCCGGCCCAGGCCACTGCTCTTCCAACCGCCCTCTTCCATCTCGACGGCCAGGTTCGCCCAGCTGTTGATGGAGACGAGGCCGGCTTCCAGCCGCCGGGCGACGCGTCGGCCGGTCGGCGTCGCGGCTCCACACGCACGCGCTCAGCCCGTACTCGGTGGCGTTGGCCAGCTCGACGGCCTCGTCCTCGGTGTCGAACCGCTCCACCACCTGAACGGGACCGAACACCTCGTCCTGCACGATCGGCAGTGAAGTGTCGGAGACTTCCAGCAACGTCGGGTGGTAGAACGCGCCCGCGGCGAGTGCCGGGTCGGTGGCGGGCCCGCCGCGGACGATCGCGGTGGCCCCGGCGGCGATGGCCGCCTCGACCAGGGCGTCGACCCGGGCGACCGAGGCCTTGTCGATGAGCGGGCCGAGCTGGCTCGTTTCGTCGGCGGCTGGGCCCGGCCGGACGGCCCGGAACCGCTCGGCGACCGCCTCGACGACGTCGTCGGCGATCTCCCGGTGGAGGAGGACCCGGCTGCCGGTCATGCAGAACTGGCCGGCGAAGACCGTGCAGGACTGGACGATCGTCTCGACCGCGGCGTCGAGGTCGGCGTCGGGGAACACCAGGTGCGGCGTCTTGCCGCCGAGCTCGGCGCTGACCCGCTTGAGCGACTGCGCGGCGTCCGTGAGGATCAGGCGTCCGGTGGCGGTGCTGCCGGTGTAGCTCACGACCGGCACCCGCGGCGACCGCACGAGGTGACGGGCGCCGTCGCTGCCGGACTCGATGAAGATGTTCACCAGGCCCTCGGGCAGATCGCCGACCCCGGCGAGGATTTCCGCCATCACGCGGGCGGTCTGCGCTGCCTGCGCGGGCATCTTGACCACGGCGGCGCAGCCCGCCGCGAGCGCCGGGGCCAGTGACCGGATCGACAGGTAGGCGGGGGAGTTCCAGGGCGTGATGATCCCGGCGACCCCGACCGGCCGTCGGATGGACATCGACTGCTGACCCGGCTTGGTCTGGCTGACCCGGCCGAAGTCCTGCAGTGCCAGTCCCGCGGCGAATCGGAGTGCCCGCGGGATGAAGTGGACTTCGTAGCCCGCTTCGCCGGCCAGCTTGCCGTTTTCCCGGCACAGCGTGGCGATGAGATCGCCCGCACGGGCCTCGTAGGCGTCGGCGAGGTGGTGCAGCGCCGCGGCCCGGCGCATCGCGTCGTCGCGCCAGCCGCTGCCGGTGAAGGCGTGCGCGGCGGCGTCGATGGCCGCTTCCGCGACCGCTGCGTCACCGTCGGCGTACCAGCCGATCGTTTCGCCGGTCGCGGGGTTGACGCTCGGCCGGTCGAGGAGGTCGGGGCCGGCCGGCTTGCCGCCGATCCAGTGCCGCGCCTGCGGTTGGGGGGCCATGTGTTTCTCCGTCCGATAGCCGGGATCTTGTGCGGGCGAGGTAGCGGCTCAGACTCGCCAGAGGCCGCCGTCGGCCACGATGGTCTGACCCGTAACGAAAGAACTGTCCTCACTGGACAGGAAACAAGCGGTGCCGACGATGTCGGCCGCGGTGCCGATTCGCTTGATCGCCTGCATCCCGGCGACCGCCTGCAGGATCTCCTCGCCGATGAACTGCTCGCCGCCGGGCGTGCGGGACGCTGTCGGCGCGATCGCGTTGACGGTGATGCCGAACGGTGCCAGGTCGCTGGCCAGCGCACGGGTGAACCCGACGACCGCGCCCTTGCTCGCCATGTAGTGCGTCATCCGCGGCACCGCGAGGCCGAGCGAGTTCGACGCCAGGTTGACGATCCGGCCCCAGCCTGCCTCGCGCATCGGGCCGATCACCGCCTTGGTCATGAGGAACTGGGAGTCCACGTTGATTTCATGGGTGCGCTTCCACTGCGCGAAGTTCAGCTCGAAGACGTCCGCGAACGGGAAGACGCCGGCGTTGTTGACGAGGATGTCGACGCGACCGGCGAAACCGAGCAGCTCCGGCGTGAGGGCGGCGACCTGGTCCGGATCGGACAGATCGCCGCGCAGGGCGAGCCCTCGGCGGCCGATCTCGCGGACGGACTCGACGGTGGCGTCGGCGGCCCGCTGGTCGATGGCGATGATGTCCGCTCCGCGACGGGCGAATTCGGTGGCGATGGCCCGGCCGAACCCCCCTGCCGCGCCGGTCACGACGGCAGTGCGCCCGGTGTGGGTGGGCGGGTACTGCGCTGCTGGTCCTGGGGACATCGTTGCTCCCTGCGCGGGCGTGAGCGGTACGTGCCGAGACCGCATCAGAGTTCACCATGATGCATTGACTTCACTTATCATGGAACAGTGGCTTCGCGACTGTCAAACCTGGGCATCCTTGTCGCGACAGTCCGGCATCTCGGAGGAAAGGAACTGCTGTGAAGATCGTGACCCTCGAGGAGCACTACCTCGACGTCGCCGTCGCGCGGGCCAGTGCTCCCGCCGCGCAGGCGCTGAGCCCGCACTTCGCCGCGAGCTTCGCCGCGGACAGCGGCTTGCCGTACTCGCCGAGCGCCGAGGTGCTGCGCGACCTCGGCGAAGGGCGCATCGCGGACATGGATCGCCACGGCATCACGATGCAGGTCCTGTCGAGCCTCTCGACCCAGCAGTTGCCCGCCGACGTCGCGGCCGATCTCGTGCGCACGACGAACGACACCCTCGCCGATGCCGTGCGCCGGCACCCGGACCGCTTCGCCGCCTTCGCGGCGCTGCCGACATCGGTGCCCGAGGCCGCCGCCGCCGAGCTGGAACGCTGCGTCGGCGAGCTGGGGTTCGTCGGCACGATGATCATGGGCCGGACCGAGGACGAGTTCCTCTCCGCGCCCCGGTTCGACCCGATCCTGCGCGCGGCCGCCGCGCTGCGCGTGCCGATCTACCTCCACCCGGGTGTGCCGCCACAGGCGACGAGCGCCTCGAACTACGAGGGGCTCGATCCGCTGGTCACCGCGCGGTTCCAGACCGCGGCCTGGGGGTGGCACCAGGAAACCGCGGTGCACTTCCTCCAGTTGGTCCTGGGCGGCGTTTTCGACCGGTACCCGGACCTGCAGGTCATCCTCGGTCACTGGGGCGAACTGGTGCCGTTCTACCTGGACCGGCTCGACGAGGCGCTGCCGCAGCGCGTCACCGAGCTGGAGCGATCCATCGGCGACTACGTGCGGCAGAACGCATACGTCACGCCGAGCGGGATGTTCAGCCACGCGCAGCTGCGGTACTGCGTCGACGTCCTGGGTGCCGATCGGATCATGTACTCCGTCGACTATCCCTTCATCGGCAACGAAAGCGCGGTGGACTTCCTGGACAAGGCCGACCTGCCCGAAGCGGCGAAGGAGGGTATCGCCCACCGGACGGCGGAGCGGCTCCTGGGTCTGCCGCAAGATTCGAAAGTTCGTTGACTAATCGAATCTTCCCGGGTAGACAAGAAGCGACCTGAACCGGCGCCGACCGCGGGAGAACCGTCCACATGCGACTAGCCAACATCGGGAACCGCGCCGCGCTCGTCCTCGGCACAGCCGGTTCCGAGCGAACTCTCGATGTCGCCGACGCCTCGGCCGGTCGCTGGGGGCCCGGCCTGCCGGACGTGTTCCGGAACTGGGCCGACGTCACCGCCTGGGCGGCCCGCCTGGAGGCTCCGGCCGACCGGCTCGTCACTCTCGACCGCGCCCGGCTCGGCGCGCCTTCCCCGGCCCCGAGCCAGGTCTTCGCCGTCGGCCTGAACTACCACGCCCACGCCGCCGAGTCCGGGTTCGCCGCTCCCACGCAGCTTCCGCCGGTCTTCACCAAATACGTCTCGAGCTTCTCCGGGCCCGACACCGACGTCGTCCTGCCGCCGGACGGGAACGTCGACTGGGAAGTCGAGCTGGTCGTGGTGATCGGCCGGGAAGCCCACGAGGTGACCGAAGCCGGCGCGTGGTCGTACGTCGCCGGGCTCACCGCGGGCCAAGACCTCTCCGAACGGCTCACGCAGCTGCGCGGGCCGGCACCGCAGTTCGGCCTCGGCAAGTCGTTCCCCGGGTTCTCCCCGCAAGGCCCGTGGCTGGTGACGCCGGACGAGTTCGCCGATCCCGACGACCTCGAACTGGGATGCGCCATCGACGGCGAAGAGGTCCAAAAAGGACGTACCAGTGATCTGATCTTTTCCGTTCCCCGGTTGATCGAAGCGCTGTCCGAGACCGTGACCCTCCAGCCCGGCGACGTCGTGTTCACCGGAACGCCGGCGGGGGTCGGCGTCGGCCGCGAGCCGAAGCGGTTCCTTCGAGCAGGTGAGCGCCTGGACAGCTGGGTCGACGGTATCGGCGAACTGCACCAGCGGTTCGTCGCCGCCCCGGACGGCGAGTGAGGAGAACAGCCATGGCACTGCACGGACTGGGCAAGGTCACGATCGGCGTGCCCAACGTCGCGGAAACCATCGCCTACTACATCGACTTCGGCCTCGAACACCGCGGCGACGGCCGCTTCGCCACCCGCCACGGCGGAGAACAACTCCAGATCGTCGGCTCGCCGGGCCGCCGGCTGGTCGAACTGGCCGTCGCGGCCGACGACCAGGACGACATCGCGACGATCAGCCGGCGGTTGCGCGCCCACGACGTCCCCGTGGCGGAGGCCGGCACTTCCCTGCGCGCGGTCGAGCCGGTCACCGGCACCGAAATCCTGGTCGAGGTGCGACCTCGGATCGTGATCGACCCCGCGGTGCCGGCGACGCCGTACAACGGCCCGGGCCGCATCGACCGGTGGGGACGAGCGCCCTTCACCACCCGCACCGAGCCGGTCCGGCCACGCAAACTCGGGCACGCCGTGCTCGGCAGCACCGACCTCGAAACGACGAAGCGGTTCTTCACTGAAGGGCTCGGCTTCAAGGTCAGCGACTACATGGGCGACAAGGCCGCGTTCCTGCGCTGCTCGGTCGAGCACCACAACGTACTGGTGATGGCCGCGCCGGTGAACTTCCTGCACCACACGAGCTGGCAGGTCGACGACGTCGACGAGGTCGGCCGCGGCGCCCACGCGATGCTGGAGGCCAACCCGGAACGGCACATCTGGGGACTCGGCCGCCACTACGCGGGAGCGAACTTCTTCTGGTACCTCAAGGACCCCGCCGGCAACTTCTCGGAGTACTACTCCGACATGGACACCGTCCCCGAGGACGAGTTGTGGAGCCCCGAAGTGCTGCACGGCTTGCAGGGGCTCTACGCCTGGGGCCCGCCGCCACCGCCGTCGTTCCTCGAACCCGACGACCTCGCCGCCCTCATGACCGGCGCCCACTCAGCAGCAGGGCGATGACCAGCCCCGGAAGCACCCTGCTGGTCGTTCCCGGCGCGAACACGGTCGCGCCGGAGAACGGATTCCGGTCGGCGCGGCGGCTGTGGGCATCGCTGCCCCGGGAGCTCGCGACCTGTTTCGCGCTACGGTCGAGCGTGCTCTGCGCGGCGATCGTGGGGGAGGTGCAGGACGCCGTACCGGAGTACCGCGGCTCGGTGGAAGAAGCATTCGGCCCGGTCGTCGTCCACTGCGTCCGCCTGGTGATCACCCGGATTCTCCGCAGCGTCGGCGAGACCCCTGCGCCGCCGCCGCCGGCGCCCCTGTTCCGGCGCATCGGTGAAATCGAGTTCGCCGAGGGCCGTGGCGTGGAATGCTTGCAGACGGCCTATCGGGTCGGCGGTCGCGCGGTGTGGCGGTACCTCTCGGAAATCGAACAGGCCGCGGGCGTGGATCCGAACGTCCTGTGCGCGACCGCGGACGCGATCTTCGCCTACGTGGAGGAGATTTCGACGCTGTCGGTCGAGGGATACCGGGCCGCGCAGGGCCGGGTGGCCGGCCCGCGGGCGCGTCACCGGAAGCGGCTGCTGAACATGTTGGTCGGCGAGGCCCCGGCGGTCTGGCAGGCGCTGTCCGCGCAAGCTCTCACGGCCGAGTGGAGCATGCCGGCCGAAGTCACCTGCGTGGCGCTCGAACCCGCTACCGGCGGGCAGGACTTCGCCGAGCCGGACCTGCATCCGGAGGTGCTCGCCGATCTGGGTTCCGACGAGCCGTTCCTGGTCACCGGCGACGCCGCGCGGCACCTGGACCAGCTGGCCGCGCGGTTGCACGGCCGGCGGGCGGTGGTCGGGCCGACCGTGCGACTGGCCGAGGTCCGGCGTTCGCTGCTGTGGGCGCGCCGGACGCAGCGGCTCGTCGCCCGCGGCGTCCTGCCGGACGAGCCGGTGGTGCGCTGTGCCGATCACCTGGCCACATTGGTGCTGCTCGCGGACGATTTCCTGGTCCGCCAGCTGTGCGCCCGCAGTCTCGAACCACTCGACGGCCTGACACCGAAGCAGCGAAGTGTGCTGAGCGAGACGTTGCTCGTCTGGCTGCAGTCCCGCGACAGCGCTCCCGAGATCGCGAAGAAGCTGCGGGTGCACCCGCAGACGGTGCGGTACCGCCTGCACCAGATCCACGATCTGTTCGGCGTCGGCCTCAGTGATCCCGACACCCGCCTGAGCATCGAGATCGCCCTGCGCGCCCAGGTTCTCCTGGGGCCTCCGCGGCGACCGAAGGTCCACGAACCCGTGCCGTCGCGAACAGGCAGGTGAACGAATGCGTTACGACGTCATCATCGTCGGGTACGGTCCGGCCGGGATGGTGCTCGCGCCGCTGCTCGCGCAACGAGGGCACCGCGTCGCGGTCCTCGAGCGCTACGCGGGCCTGTACAACCTTCCCCGAGCAGCGACCTTCGACGACGAGACGATGCGGATTTTCCAGAAGATCGGGATCGCCGACGTCGTCGCCGCCGGCACGACTCCCCGGCTCGTCTACGACTGGTGCAACGCCGAAGGCCGGGTCCTGGCGAGACACACGTTCGCCGAGCGCGGGCTGTCGGGGTGGCCGGAGTTCTCCATGATGTACCAGCCCTGGCTGGAGGATCAGCTCGACGGCGTCTGCCGGAACCTGTCGGGTGTCGACGTCCTGCACGAGCACGAAGTGACGGGACTGCGTCAGGACGACCGGGAAGTGATCGTCGAAACAGTGACCCCGCAGGGTCTTCGCAGCTTCACCGCGCAGTACGTCGTGGGCTGCGACGGCGGCAACAGCGCGGTCCGGGAGCTGCTGGGTGTCGCTCTCGACGACTACGGCTTCTGCGAGCCGTGGCTGGTCTGCGACTTCGAGCTCAAGCGGTCCGCGGACGGCCTGCCGCCGGCCCTGCAGCTGGGCGATCCGGCGCAGCCGGTCTCGATCTTCACCATCGACGACAAGCACCAGCGGTTCGCGTTCATGCTGGACGACCGGCACGAGATCACCGAGGCGGACGTGTGGCGGAAGGTCTCGCGCTGGCTCAAGCCGGACGAGGCCGTCCCGATCCGCGTCGCCACCTACACGTTCCGGTCACGGTCGGCGCAGCGGTGGCGCGACGGGCGGGTCTTCCTCGCCGGCGATGCCGCGCACGAAATGCCACCGTTCCTTGGGCAGGGCATGTGCTCGGGCATCCGCGACACCGCCAACCTCGCGTGGAAGCTGAGCCTGGTCCTGTCGGCAGCGGCGTCGGAAAGCCTGCTGGACACCTACCAGGTCGAACGGGCGCCGCACGTCCGCAAGATCACCGAGAAGGCGATCGAGATGGGACGCCTGCAGACGATCCGCGATCTGGCCGAGGCGCGGGCTCGCGACGAGGTGATGCTGAAGGCCCGCGCGGCCGGAGACCAGCCCGCGGCGTACGCGTTCCCCGCCTACGACGCCGGGTTCCTGTCCGGTTCGGGCTCGGGCCGGGGCCGGTTGTTCCCGCAGGGCCGGGTACGCGCCGCAGACGACGCGATCACCCGGTTCGACGACGTGGTCGGTGACGGCTTCCACGTCGTCACACTCGATCCGGTCGCTGTGGGTGACCTGCCGGTGGACGTCGACCTCTGCGTGATCGCCGAGGGGGGCGTGACGGACGTCGACGGCGTCTACCCATCGTGGTTTTCCGAGCACGGCTGCACGACCGCGGTGGTGCGTCCCGACGGCTACGTCTTCGGCACCGCCCGCGATGCCGCCGGGCTGACCCGGGTCCTGGCTGAGCTCGGCGAGCGCCTCGACCGACCCCGACGCACAAGGAGAATGCCGTCATGAACGAGAGCAACCCCGTCCTGCAGATCGTGATCGCGAGCACCCGCCCCGGCCGGGTGGGACCGGCCTTCGCCGAGTGGTTCGTCAAGGTGGCCGAGGGCCACGGCGGTTTCGTGGTGGAGACGGTGGACCTCGCCGAGCGGAACCTGCCGTTCCTCGACGAGCCCAAGCACCCGAAGCTGCGGGAGTACCAGCACCAGCACACGAAGGACTGGAGCGCGACCGTCGATCGCGCCGACGCGTTCGTGTTCGTGACGCCCGAGTACAACTACGGCTACAACGCCGTGCTGAAGAACGCGATCGACTTCCTGCACCAGGAATGGGCCGACAAGGCGGTCGGCTTCCTCGGTTACGGCGGAGTCGGGGCCGGCACGCGCGCGATCCAGCAGCTGAAGCAAGTGGTCACGACCCTGCGGATGGTGCCGATCTTCGAGGCGGTCAACGTCCCGTTCGCGGCCGGAAAGCTCACGCCCGACGGCGAAGTGGCCGCCGATCCGCAGCTAGACGCGGCCGCGGTCGTCATGCTCGACGAACTGCTGCGCGTCACGAAGCTGCTGCGCTGACGGTCGCGGAGGGTGGTTGGCCGCCCGGGGCCGGGTCGGGGATGCTGTGGGGATGGAGGACACGCCGGAGCCGGGCCTGCGTGCGGACGCGCGCCGCAACCAGGAACGCATCCTCGATGCCGCCCGCGTGGTCATCGCCGAGCAGGGGCCGGACTTCGGCGTGCCCGACGTCGCGGCCCGGGCCGGTGTCGGGCTGCGCACGGTCTACCGGCGCTTCGCCCGGCGTGAGGACTTGATCGGTGCCGTTTTCGAGCGGTACGTCACCGACGAGGTGCAACCCATCGTCGAGGCGGCGGTGGACCGGCAGGATCCGTGGCAGGCGTTGGCCGCCGGTCTGGAGGCCACTGTGGTCACCGTGGCGGCCAACTCGGCGCTGCTGACGGCGGCGCGGGACACGGCACTGGTCACCCGGGCCACCGCGGAAGGCTTCGTCAAGCCGCTGAGCCGGGCGCTGGAACGTGCGCAGGCGGCCGGTGTCGCGCGCCCGGACCTCGACGCGAGCGACTTCCCGTCGCTGATCGCCATGGTCGTGGCCACGATGCTCGCCGTCCCCGATCTGGAGACCGAGCAGCCGGCGCGGTGGCGCCGGTACCTGGTGCTGCTCTTGGCAGGCTGCCGCGCGAGCGAGAGCGGTGATCCGCTGCCGTGACTGTGGTGTGGACCACAATCTAAGTGACATGAGTGTGTCACTTAGTCGTAAAGTAGGCGGAGTCAGCAAGACCCTCGCTACCGGGAGTTGCCCATGTCGGCCGACATCGCGGATCCGCTTCGACTGCCCTTCGACCGCCCGGCGGTGCTCGACATCGGCCCGCTCTGGGCGGAGCTGCGAGCCCGGCACCCGATCACCCCGGTCGTGACCCCGGCCGGGGATCCCGCCTGGCTCGTCACCGGCTACGCCGAAGCGAAGGCGCTGTTCAACGATCCGCGCCTCGGCCGCTCCCATCGCGAACCGGAGACGGCGGCCCGGATCTCCAACTCCGGCTTCAACGGCGGCCCGGTCGGCGAGTTCGACGCCGAGCCGGCCTTCAACGCCCGGCTGCGCCGGGTACTGGTGCCCTCCTTCTCCGCGCGCCGGATGCGGCGGCTGGAGGACGGGATGCAGAAGCTGGCCGACTCGCTGCTGGACGACCTGATCGCCGCCGGCGGCGACGGTCAGGTCGTCGACCTGCACGAACACCTGTCCCTGCCGCTGCCGATCTTCGTCATCTGCCAGTTGCTGGGCGTGCCCTACAGCGAACGCGACTACTTCAAGAACCTGTCCGAGCGATCCGCGACCATGACCGGCGACGACCCGTTCACCGCGATCGTCGAGCTGCTCGACTACGCCGGCGAGCTCGCCGAGGTCAAGCGCCAGGACCCGGGCTTGGACGTGATCACCGATCTGGTGCAGGCGCAACGCGATGATCCCGAGTTCACCACCGCCGAGCTGACCCAGGTGGTGGCCGGCGTCCTGTTCGCCGGGCACGAGACCACGGTCAACCGGATCAGCATCGGCGCCCTGCTGCTGCTCGAGAACCCCGAGGCGCGCCGCCGGTTCGTCGAGGACCCGGCCGCCCGCCCGCAGATCGTGGAAGAGATCCTGCGCCTGGCGGCACCGGAGAACTTCGGCTTGGCCCGTTACGCCCGGGAAGAGATCACGGTCGGCGAGGTCACCATCGCCGCCGGGGACGCGGTCATCATCTCCACGCTGGCCGGCAACCGCGATGCGTCGGCGTTCCCGGAGCCCGAGGCCTTCGACCCCGCGCGGCCCGCCGCCGCGGCCCACTTGAGCTTCGGGTACGGGGCGCACTACTGCATCGGCGCGAGCCTGGCCCGCACCGAACTGCGGGTCGCGCTGACGTCCCTGTTCACCCGGCTGCCCGATCTTCGGCTCGCGGTCGACGCCGGTGAGCTGCGGCTGCACACTGAGCGGCTCACCGGCGGTCTGCACGAGCTTCCCGTGACCTGGTAGCCCGCCGTCTCCCCGGGAGTGCTGATGTCTGTCACCCACGAGCTGTACACGGGCCGGTTCTGGGCCGACCCGTACCCCGCCTACACCGAGTTGCGCCGAGCCGCGCCGGTGCACCGCATCGAGCAGGCCGGCACCACGGTGTGGCTGCTAAGCCGCTATGCCGACGTCCGGGCGGCACTGGCCGACCCGCGCCTGTCCAAGGACGCGCGCTACACGCTGCCGCCCGGGCAACGGGCGGCGGCCGCGCGTTCGTCGGTGGAGATGATGGTGCTGATGGATCCGCCGGACCACACCAGGTTGCGCAGGCTGGTCTCGCGCGTGTTCACCGCCCGCCGCATGGAAGCGCTGCGCCCCCGCGTCCGGCAACTCAGCCACGAGCTCGTCGAGGCGCTCCCGCCGGCCGGGCGCGTGGACATCTTGCGCGAATACGCGTTCTTGCTGCCGGTGTTCGTGATCTGCGAACTGCTCGGGGTGCCGGCCGCGGATCGCGACGACTTCGCGGCGTGGTCCAACGTCGTCGTCGACGAATCCACACCCGCGGCGGCGAGGGAAGGCATGGGGAAACTGCAGGCCTATCTGTCGGAGCTGATCGAAGCGAAACGAAAGCAGCCCGACGACGGCTTGATCAGTGCGTTGATCAGCGACTCCGACGACGACAAGCTCACGCACCCGGAACTTGTCGCGATGTCGGTGATGCTGCTGATCGCCGGGCACGAGACGACGGTCAACCTGATCGGCAACGGCCTCCTCGCGTTGCTGACGCATCCGGACCAGCTCGCCGTGCTCCGGGAAAACC
This sequence comes from Amycolatopsis sp. cmx-4-83, assembly GCF_046548815.1. Taxonomy (NCBI): domain Bacteria; kingdom Bacillati; phylum Actinomycetota; class Actinomycetes; order Pseudonocardiales; family Pseudonocardiaceae; genus Amycolatopsis; species Amycolatopsis sp. cmx-4-83. Next base: position 425,529 of record NZ_JAEBEF010000004.1, read on the forward strand.
CCGACTTGATGCCGGCCGCGGTCGAGGAGTTCCTGCGGTGGGATTCCCCGGTCCACTCGCTGAGCACCTTCTACACCACCGAAGACGTCGAATACTCGGGCGTGACGATCCCGGGCGGCTCCGTCGTGCGGCTGTCCCTCGCGGCCGCCAACCGCGACCCCGAGCGGTTCCCCGACGCCGAGCAGTTGCGGTTCGACCGCGCCGAACCCGGGCACGTGGCCTTCTCCCACGGGCTGCACTACTGCCTCGGCGCCCAGCTCGCGCGCGTGGAGGGCCAAGAGGCGATCCGGACGCTGATCACCGCCCGCCCGGGCATGGCGCTGGCTGTGCCTCCTGTAGAGCTGAGTTACCGGCGCAGCCACGTCGTGCGCGGTCTGAAGGAACTGCCGGTCACCTTCCACCCTTGAGTCACGCCGACCGCGGCACGGCAACCCCAGGCGTTCAGCGCCGTCGACGGTCAGGCAGGCCCGTCAGGAAGGCCGAGGTGTCCGACAGGAGCGGCGTGATTGCGTGCCGTCGGTCAGACCCTGGTTCCGGCCGACGACCGTGCGCGTCAGCCCCGGTGCCACTTCTGGTTCGCCGTTGCCGTTCCAGCCCTGGATGTCCACGCACTTGTACGCCTGCGGGTTGACGAGGTCGCCGGCCGCGGACAGGACGAACTGCTGGGCCGGGCTTGCTGAACGAGGCGACCTGCTGACCGGCGGTGTTGGTGAAGTTCATGACGTTGCCTGACGTCCGGCCGACCGCGCCGGCCGGCGGTCAGCCGCAGGCCGGGTGCTTACCGGAGCGTATGGCCTCTTCATCGCCGTGCCGTTGACCGGGGCGTCCTTTGGTCTCCGCCGAACTGCCGGCTGCCTTGAGGAAGCGCCGACGGTCTTGGTCGTTCTCCGCGTTCCGGTTGATCATCGAAGCGGCACAGCGTTCGCCGAACACGGACGAACTCCTCCTCGCCCGCGCAGGTCGCAGATTCGATTCAACTCGGCTGGGCGAGCGTGGCCCCCGCCGCACGCGAGCTTGCCCTGACCGTCAGCGATCAGCTCACCGGTGCAAGCCTTGGGCGATCAGCTGCGGCCGGTTCATACCCGGTCGCGCAGCTTGGCGGTGATGCGCGCGAGCTCGTCCAGCATGAGACGGGCAGCGTCGTCGAGCCCGGCGTCCGCCTCCTTCAGTTCGCCGTCCGGGGTCACTTTCAGCATGGCGAACGGGATGTTGACGGATTCCAGTACGGGCACCATCCGCAGCGTCGTCACGACTTGCTTGAGCTGCTGCACGGCCCTGGTGCCCGCACCGACACCGCCGTAGCTGACGAAGCCGACCGCCTTGTCGGCCCATTCGTGGCAGAGGAAATCAAGAGCGTTCTTCAACACCGCGTTGTAGCCGTAGTTGTATTCCGGCGTGACGAACACCAGTGCGTCGGCCCGGTCGACGATCGCGCTCCAGGACTTGGTGTGCTGGTGGGTGTAGGTGCGCAGCCGAGGGTGGTGGGGCTCATCCAGGAACGGCAGGTTCACTTCCGCCAGGTCGACAACTTCTACGTCGAAACCGGGGTGTTCCTCGGCCAGCCCGGCGAACCAGGCCGCGAACGCCGGGCCGATCCGGGTCGGCCGGGTGCTGGCGATGTGAATCTGCAGCAGGGGAGGTGACGACACGTGGTCTCCTTAACCTGAAGGGGACATCGATCAGGTGGCATCGCGCCACGTCTGCCGGATCAATGCCTTTCGGCACCTTGGGTGTGCCGACTGAGCTGATTGTGGTGTTATATCACATAACGGCGCTGAGACAGGATTCAGTGCCTCACGCTCGCCTCACGCCGTTAGACTTGATATCAGTTGACGAGAACAGGAGCTGCCCGGTGAGACCGCCCATCCAGCGCATCGAGTCACGTTCGGTTACCGAGCTGGTCACCGCCGAGCTGCGCCGTTCGATCGTCGCCGGTGATCTCGCGCCCGGAGAGCCGTTCTCGCTACGCCGGGTCGCCGAGATGCTCGACGTCAGTTTCATACCGGTGCGCGAGGCCGTCCGAAACCTCGAAAGCGAGGGGCTGATCATCACGAGGCCGGGTCGCAGCGCGATCGTCGCGCCACTGGACCTCGAGGATCTGCAGGCGATCTACCGGCTGCGTCGCACGCTCGAACCCGAGCTGGCCGCACGGTCGTGCCGGGTGATTTCCGTGGCCGAGCTCGACCGGCTGGCGGCGCAAGCAGTGGACTTCGGGGACGCTCGTCACACGATCCAGACCGTGTACGACAGCCACCACGAGTTCCATGCGGCGTTGCTCGCGCCGGCCGCGTCGCCTTGGGACGTGCGGCTGATGAACCTGCTCTGGCGCGCTGCCGAGAGGTACATCCGGATCGGTTTCGGCAGCGCGGAGGGTGCCGCGGGAGACAACCATCGGCATCAGCGCGCCCATGAAGATCTGCTGGACGTCTTCCGCGGGCGCGACCCGGTCGCGGTGCGTGAGGCGGTGCTGGTGCACCTCACGCACAACGAGGAGTCCGCTCTCGCGGCGTTGCGCAAGGCGACCGTGGTCGTCGAGGGTCAAGGGGAGCAGAAGGGCAGTGCCTGAGCCGATCCGCTCAGCCGGCGGTGAGCCATTGCCAGGTGCCGGCGTAGAACTCGGCGACTTCCTCGGGACGGTCGTCGCCGAGTTCATTGTCGCTCGGGCTTCCACCGAGCCGCGCTGCGTTCCACGCCAGGAGGGCGTAGCTCTCGCGGAACCGGCCCAGCTCGGCGGCGGGGATCACTATTTGCTCGCCGGGTACTGCGGCAGCAAGCGTGGCGTTTTCGTAGATGGCGTTGAGTGACAGGATCCGCCAGCGGTCGTCTCGACGGGCGAGGCGGTAGTTCAGGCGTGTATACGAGGTCAGGTTTCCTGCGATACCGTCCGCGTCGACCGCCAGCCGCATAGTCACCGGTGCCTCGACGTAAGCCTTGTCTCCTCGCACGTGGACTGCCGGGGTGAACATGCGATGCAGGGCGGTTGCTCCCCGGCGTGCCATCGCGGCCGAGCCGGCTACGAAGCCGCTGCCGTCGCCGTCGTACCAGCTCAAGTGCACGGTCGAGTCGGGCCAGTACTGGTCCGACATGATCTTCCACCAGCCGCGGTCGCGAGCTTGCCGCTCCGTGATGACCACCTGCGCGACCTGTGCGATGTGAGGCGATCCGAGCACTCCGGGTAACCCCGGCTCGGGGTCGACGATCGTCATGGCGACTCCCTTGTCGTGTCCAGCTCTCTTCGTTCGCCGTGTTGCCGGGCAAACCGAGCCGCGTCTTGCTGTTATATCATATCAAGGCTACGGTGGTCGGCACCACAGGCGACGACGCCCGGCGCCGACGAGGTCGCCAGTTCGACCGAGGAGTGATCCTGATGTCCGCTGCACCGAAGTTCGCTCACGTCGTTTTCCAGACCGCGCCGCCAGAATCCCTGCGCACGTGGTACTGCACCATCGACGGGTACGCTGCCGATTCCGTCGGCCCGTCGTTCGACCCGGAGGAACTGCCAGCGGGCCGCCGCGCCGGTGCGACTGTCGAAGAGTTGTCCGACGCTCGGGCGGCACGGTCGAACTTTCCCGACCCGATGCCCCTTCTCTTGGGCGCGGAGCACTGACGCCATGAGCCGACAGGTACTGGCGGCGGGGTCCTACGCCATGGGACTCACGCCGTTCACCGCCGCCGGTGCGGTCGACGAGTCGGCGCTGCGCGAGCACGTGCAATGGCTTGCACAGGAGAACGTCGGCTTCTGGCCGGGAAGTCCCGCGACGGGCGAGGGCGCGCTGATGACCGACGCGGAACTGCTGCGCGTTCTGGAAATCGTCGTCGACGCGACCAACGGCCGGCTACCCGTCGTCGCGGGCAGCCGCGAATTCCCCACCGCCGCGGAGAACATCCGCTTCGCACGGGAGGCGGCGGCACGTGGCGTGGACGCGGTCCAGATCTACCCCCCGACGCTCGGGCACTCGCTGGCGCCGACGGAGCCGATGGCCGAACGCTTCTACGACGAAGTGCTCTCGGCACTTGAGATGCCGGTGGTGCTGTCGTGCAACTTCACCACGGGCTTCGAGATCACGGCCGCCGTGCTGGAACGGCCGATCGTCGACCACGACCAGGTCGTCGGCGTCTTCAAGCACCACCCGGACCAGCACAACGTATCGGCTTTTGTGGCTCGATTTTCGGCGCACACCACGGTCTTGACCATGACACAGCGGCTGATGTTCTCCCACGCGGTGGGCGCGACGGCCGAGCTGGACAATCTGCAGAACATCGCGCCCCGGCTGTGCCGAGGTCTGCACGATGACGTCCACGAAGGTGACATCGACGCGGCGAACAGCAAATACCGGATCGTTACGCGGCTCTGGGCCGGAGTTTCGGCGGTGATCGCGCGATACGCGGTTCCGAGGGTCGTCGCCTACAAAACCGTGCTGACATTGCTTGGCCTGCCCGGCGGACACGCCCGCAGCCCCTACCTGGAGCCGTCGCCGGACGCGGTGCGAGCGCTCGCGCAGCTCATCGACGACGTCGGGCTCAAGGCGTTGGAGGGACTGAAATGACCGCCGGGCACGAAAGGAAGAAGAACGTGATCGACAGCGCCGTCGACGCTCGTGGCGTCTCCCCGCAAGTGTTCCGCGACCTCATGGCGGGCGTGTGCGCGCCGGTCACGGTAGTGACCACCATGGACGGTGACGTACCCGTCGGGGCGACGGTCAGCTCGTTCGCCTCGCTGTCGCTGACGCCGCCGCTGATCACCGTCGCGTTCGATCGCCGCTCCCGCGTGCTGGCCGCCATCCGCGACACCGGCCGGTTCGGCGTGAACCTGCTGGGCCAGTCGCAGGCGGAACTCGCGGTGCTGTTCGCCACCCGCGACGCGGACCGCTTCGGCCGCAGCGAATGGCACTCCGACCACGGGCTCCCGCGGCTGGACGGCGCGGCGGGCTGGCTCGACTGCGACCTGTCCGAGGCCGTCGAGGGCGGCGACCACCTGCTGCTGCTCGGCCACGTCGTCGGCGCCGGCCGGGCCGAGTACCCGCCCCTCGTCTACGCCCACCGCATGTTCGGCACCCACTCGCACTACGGCGAGCGCCTCCGGCCGCTGATCACCGACGCCCTCGCGGCGCTGACCCGGTGAGCGCACCCACCCGACAGAAGGAGCACGCACGCATGGCTTCCCCCACCACCGAAACCGCGGTCACGCCCGGCGAGGTCCTCGCCCGCGTCCGCGCGCTGCTGCCGCTGCTGGAGGAGAACGCGGCCCGCGGCGAGCAGCAGCGGCGCGTCGTCGAGGAGAGCATTACCGCGCTGGCCGGTGCCGGAGTGTTCAAGATCGCCCAGCCGCGCCGCTACGGCGGGTACGAACTGCCGGTGCGCAGTCAGCTGGAAGTCGCGGCCGCGGTCGCCGAAGCCGACGGCGGCACCGCCTGGGTCGTCACGCTGCTCAACCAGTGCGCGTGGATGACCGGCCTGTTCCCGGAGCAGGCCCAGGACGACGTGTGGGGCGCCGACCCGGACGCCCGGATCTCCGGTGTGGTCACGCCGAGCTCGCAGTCGGTCAAGGTCGAGGGCGGCTACCGCGTCACCGGCCGCTGGTACTACAACTCCGGTTCCTGGCACGCCGACTGGGCCGTGCTCGGCTTCCCGGTCGTCGACGACGCGGGTGCGGCGGTCGACCACGGACTCGCGCTGATCCCGCGCAGCGAGCTGGGGTTCGAGGAGACCTGGTTCGTCGCCGGCATGCGTTCGTCCGGCTCGAACTGCCTCATCGCCGAGGACGTGTTCGTGCCCGCGCACCGCGTGATCTCCGCGCCTAAGGCGTGGCTCGGCGAGGTCGGCACTGAGCACACCGACGAATCGCTTTACCGCAGCGCGTTCACGCCGGTGCTGGCGCTCGGCGTCGCCGCACCGCAGCTCGGCATGGGCCGCAAGGTGCTGGAGATCGTCTGCGCCAAGGCGCTCACGAAACCGCTCACCTTCACGTTCTACGAGACCCAGGCCGACTCGCCGGTGTTCCGGCACCAGATCGCCGAGGCCGCGATGCTGCTCGACACCGCACACCTGCACGCCTTCCGCGCCGTGGACGAGATCGACCAGGCCGCCGCCGTGGGGACGTTCCCCGACGATGCCGCCCGGGCGCGGGCCCGCGCCGACGCCGGGTGGGTGGTCCGCAACGTCACCAAGGCCATCGACCTGCTGCTCTTCGCACACGGCGCGGCCGGGTTCGGCGACAGCAACGTGCTCCAGCGGTTCTGGCGCGATTCGGCGGTCGCCGCGCGGCACGCCTACATCGTCCCGCAGGTGAGCCTCGAGATGTACGGCACCGCGCTGCTCGCCGGCGAGGGGCAGATCACGCCGATGCTCTGACGCACTGTCCGCAGTAGACCACACAGGAAGGAAAGCCCTTGCGGAGCACCGTCGCCCCAAACGGGTCCACCGATCCCGCGCCATCCGGTTCACCCGGGCGCGAGGCCGTGGTGGTCCAGGGGCTGACCAAGCGGTTCGGCGACGCGACCGTCCTGCGTGACGTCGACCTGACGATCGAACCCGGTGAAGTCCACGCCCTGGTGGGGCAGAACGGGTCCGGGAAGTCCACGCTGATCAAGATCCTCTCCGGCGTCCACACCGCCGACGGCGGCCGGATCACCGCGGGCGGGCGTTCGTTGTCCACCCCGGTGCGGCCCGCCGAGCTGCGTCAGCACAGCCTCGCGTTCGTGCACCAGGACCTCGGCCTGGTCGACGACCTGACGGTGCTGGAGAACGTCCGGGTCGGCCACTACGCGACCCGGCGCCTGTCGCGCAAGATCGACTGGGCGGTGGAGCGGCGGCGGTGCGCCGAAGCGTTCGCGCGGCTCGGCGCGTCGATCCCGCTCGACGCCCGCGCCGGTGCGCTGTCCCCGGGGCAGCGCGCGGTCGTCGCCATCGCCCGCGCACTGCAGGGCAGCCACCCCGGCACCGGCTGCATCGTCTTCGACGAGTCGACGCAGTCCCTGCCGCGGGAAACCCTGCCGGAGTTTTACGACATCGTGCGCACCATCGCGCGGTCGGGCACCGGGATCCTCATCGTCAGCCACCGCCTCGACGAGGTCCTCGCGCTCGCCGACCGCGTCACGGTGCTGCGCGACGGCGTCACGGCCGCCGAGGGCCTGCCGGTGCCGGGCCTGACCGAGGCGCACCTGAGCACGCTGATCCTCGGCCGGGAGCTCGCGAGCGGGCGGATCGGCGCGGACGCCGCGCCGGGAGCCACTTCCGGCACCGTCCTCGAACTCAAGGGCTTGCACGGCGCGCAGCTGGCCGCCCTCGACCTCGAAGTGCGCGGTGGTGAGGTCGTCGGCATCACGGGGGCGGGCGACACCGGACTGGAGGAGCTCTCCGAAATCATCGCCGGGAACTCGCGCGACTGCGGTGGGGCGCTGCGGATCGACGGCCGGGACTTCACGGTGCCGGGATCCGGGTGCGCCGAGCTGCTCGGTGCCGGGCTGGCCGTCGTGCCCCAGAACCGGATGCGCGACGGGCTGGCCGCGGAGATCAGCGCGATCGAGAACGTCACGCTGCCCCGGGCCGGGCACCGCGGGCGGGCGTTCCTCGCCCGGCACTGGCAGCGCCAGGAGTTCGCCGAGGCCGTGCGGTCGTTCGGTATCACTCCCGCGCTGCCGCACGCGCCCGCGGCCGCGTTCAGCGGCGGGAACCAGCAGAAGCTGCTGCTGGCCAAGTGGCTGCTCGGCGCGCCGAAGGCCGTCGTCGCCTGCGAACCCACGCAGGCGGTCGACGTGGGCGCCCGGCTGGACATCCTGCGGGCCCTCCGCACCGCGGCGAACGAGGGCAAGGCCGTGCTGATCTGCTCGATCGAGGTCCAGGACCTCGCGTTGGTGTGCGACCGGGTCGTCGTGCTGAGCGCCGGTGGCGGGCACACCGCGCTGGACGGTGACGTCACGGCGGAAGCGATCACCGAGGCGACCTATGCCTGACCCCGCACCCATTCTTCCCGGGCGCCGGGCGGCGCCCCACCCCGAAGGAGCCACCGCCGTGAGCACGACGGAGCAAACGCCCCCCGAGACCGCCGGAGCCACGGAAGACACCGGAACCCCCGAGGCACCGGCGAAAGCCCGGCGAGTCAGGACGTTCGGCGGTGAGCTGTCGCGGCGCGGCAGCCTGATCGGCGTGTGGGTGCTGCTGTTCGTCCTTTTCGGACTGCTCAGCCCGGCTCAGTTCCTGAGCGCGGGCACGCTGCAGACGATCTTCGGTTCCCAGCAGACACTCGTGTTCGTCGCGCTCGGTGCCCTGTGCGCGTTCTCGGTGGGAGAGTTCGACTTCTCGGTCGCCGCCGTCGCCGGCCTGTCGGCGACGCTGCTCGCGGTGCTCGTGAGCGGAGCCGGGTTCCCGGTCTGGCTCGCGGTCGTCGTGGCCGTCACGGCGGCCGTGGTGGTGGGCGCCTTCAACGCGTTCCTCATCATCCGGGTCGGCATCAACCCGATCGTGACCACGCTCGGCGTGGCGACCTTGCTCACCGGTGTGTCGTCGCGGATCTCCGACGGGGGAAGCGTTTTCCTCACCAGCCCCGGTTTGTTCTCGGCGGCCGCCACGGAGGTGCTCGGGTTGCCGATCAGCTTCTACTACGGTCTCGCCGTGGCCGCGGTGTTCACCTACGTCGTCACGTGCACCCCGCTCGGGCGGCACATGCGGTTCGTCGGCGCGAACCGGTCGGTCGCCCGGCTGGCCACGGTGCGCGTCGACCGGATCCGCGCCGGTGCCTACCTGATGTCGTCGCTGCTGTGCGGGATCGGCGGCGTGCTGCTCATCGGCACGGTCGGCGGGTTCGACCCGGCGAGCGCGTCGACCTACCTGCTGCCGGCGCTGTCGGCCACGTTCCTCGGCACCTCGGTCATCCACCCCGGCCGGTTCAACCCGGCGGGCAGCATGATCGCGATCTACTTCCTCGCCACCGGGATCGTCGGCCTGCAGCTGCTCGGGTTCGCGGGCTGGATCAGCGATGTGTTCTACGGCTCCGCGCTGATCATCGCGATCGTCCTGTCCACACTCTTCCGCCGGGACGCGCGCCGGTCCTGACGACCGCGCCCGGTACACCCTCGAACGGAGTACTCATGTCGAAGCGCAGAGCAGCGGGCCTCACCGGCGCGCTGGCGCTCGTGATCGGCCTCGGCACCGCTTGTGCGGACGCGGGCAGCGCCGCGGGCCCGAAGGGCACCACCCCCGGTGCGAACGTCGAACACGCCACCTCACAGGTCCAGTCGCACCGCACCTCGTCCACCGCGGTCAAGGCGCCCGCCGCCGCCATCCCCGGGCTGGACAAGCTGCGGGGCAAAACCGTCGGCTACATCCCGATCACCTTGAAGGCCACGTACTTCCAGGCCCAGCTGGAGCAGCTGACCGAGGCCCTGACCCCGCTCGGCGTCCGCGTGCAGGCGTGCGACGCACAGGCGCAGCCCACCGTCGCCACGCAGTGCCTCAACCAGGCCGTGGCCGCCGGTTCGGCGGGTATTATCACCGACTCGGTGCCGTTCGCCCTGGCCCGCAACGCCTACGCCGCCGCGGTGAACGCGAACATCCCCGTCGTCGCCTCCGACGTGTCCGACGCGCTTCCCCCGGAGTGGCGCGGGAAGGTCGTGGAGACCAACAACGGCCAGGACGTCGGCGGCCGCTTGATGGCGGACGCGATCATCTCGGACTCGAAGGGCAGCGCGAACGTCCTCTTCGCCAACACGACGTCGACGAGCACCACGCAGAAGTCGTCGGACGCGGTGCAGGACGAGTTCGCGAAGTACTGCCAGGGCTGCAAGGTCACCACCGTCGCGTGGGACGCCACCGCCGTGCAGAAGATCCCGACCGCGGTCAGCGTCGCGCTGAACGCGGACCCGTCGATCGGCTACGTGTTCGCCAGCTACGACCAGCCCGCCGGCCCGCTCGTGATCCAGGGCATGCAGCTCTCGGGCCGCAACCGGTCGCTGAAGCTCGTCGGCTACGGCGCCGACGTGTCCGCGATGCAGCGGATCTCCACCGGCGCGCAGCTCGCGGACGTGGCCGCGGACCCGGCGCTCGTCGCGTGGAACAACGCCGACCGCCTGCTGCGCATGACCGCCGGCCAGCAGCCGCCCGGCGACGACGGCTACACGACCCCGCGGCGCGTGTTCGACAGCACGAACATCCGCACCGTGAACGGCAGCAGCGTCGACGCGTTCAAGAACGGCTCGTGGTTCACCGACGGCTCCTTCCGCAAGACCTACCAGGAGCTGTGGGGCGTCCCCGCGGCCTGAGCCACCCGTTCCCCGTACCCAGAAGGAGCACACCCGACATGTCCGACCCCCGTCCCGGCGGTACGTTCCCACTGGGCGACCTGACCGTCACCCGCATGGGCTATGGCGCGATGCAGCTGACCGGGCCCCGCGTGTTCGGCCCGCCCGCCGACCGGCCCGGCGCCGTGGCGGTGCTGCGCGAGGCCGTGCGCCTGGGCATCACCCACATCGACACCAGCGACTACTACGGCCCGCGCGTCACCAACGAGATCATCCGCGAGGCCCTGCACCCGTACCCGGAGCAGCTGCACCTCGTCACGAAGGTCGGCTTCACCCGCGACGAGTCGGGGGGCTGGCCGCCCGCGTCGTCCCCGGCCGAGCTGCGCCAGGCCGTGCACGACAACCTCGCCCACCTCGGGCTGGAGTGCATCGACGTGGTCAACCTGCGGATCGGTGGGCCGCGGGAATCCGTGGCGAAGTCGTTCTCCGTGCTCGCCGAGCTGCGCGAGCAGGGCCTGATCCGGCACCTCGGGCTGAGCACGGTCACCGCGGAGCAGATCGCCGAGGCGCAGGAGATCGCGCCCGTGATGTGCGTGCAGAACCTGTACAACATCGCCCACCGGGGCGACGATGACCTGATCGACACGCTCGCCGCGCAGGGCATCGCGTACGTGCCGTACTTCCCGCTCGGGGGCATCTCCCCGGTGCAGTCCGGGGTACTCGACGACGTCGCGGAGCGCACCGGGTCGACACCCAAATCGGTGGCGCTCGCGTGGCTGCTACGCCGTTCGCCGAACATCCTGTTGATCCCGGGCACGTCCTCGGTCGGGCACCTGCACGAGAACGTGGCCGCAGCCGAGCTGCACCTCCCAGACGACGCGATCGCCGAGCTCGACGGCATCGCCGCACAACCGGAAAAGAGCTGACCCGTGAAGTCCACCCCCTCCTTCGCCCACGTCGTCTTCCAGACTGCCCAGCCCGACGCGATGCGCGAGTGGTACTCGGCGCTGCTGGACGCCCACGTCGTCTACGAGGGCCACGGCCTGACCTTCCTCACCTTCGACGAGGAGCACCACCGCATCGCGCTGGCCCACATCCCCGACCTCGTGCGCAAGCCCGCGAACGCGGCCGTTGTGAACCACGTGGCGTACACCTTCGACTCCTTGGAGAGCCTGCTCGCGCGCTGCACCGAGCTGCACGCCAAGGGGATCGAGCCGTGGAAGCCCGTTCAGCACGGCGTCACGACGTCGCTGTACTACGAAGACCCCGACGGCAACCACGTCGAGCTGCAGGTCGACAACTTCGCCACCGCAGCCGAGGCGACCGCCTACATGGAAGGCCCGGAATACGATGCCGACCCGATCGGCGTGCGCTACCGGCCCGAGCTGATGGTCGACGCGCTGCGCGACGGCGCGTCGCCGCGAGACCTCCAGACGCGGAAGTGGGCGTTGGAAACCAGCCCCGAACTGCCCCACCCGATGGAGGACTGACCCCATGCGGATCGTCAACGCCGCGGGCCGGCTGGGGCTGCTGCGCGAGTCCGGCGTCGTCGACGTCGCCGAGGCCAGCGGCGGCCGGTTCTCCCCGGACCCGCAGGCCGCCTACGACGTCTGGCCGGACCTGGTGGAATGGGCCGGCGGGATGGGCGACGACGTGGCGGCCCGGCCGCTCGTCCAGGCCGAGCTGGGTGCCCCGGCGCCGTGGCCGCGGCAGGTGTTCGCCATCGGGCTCAACTACCTCGACCACGCCGAGGAGGCCGGAATCGATGTCGTGCCGGATTCACTGGTGGTCTTCGGCAAGTACGCTTCGGCGATCACCGGCGCGGACGCCGAGGTCGAGGTTCCGGCGGGCTCGGTCGACTACGAAGCCGAGCTGGTGGTCGTGATCGGCAAGCGCGCCCACCGCGTCGACGCCACGGATGCGTGGTCGCACGTCGCGGGGCTGACCGTGGGGCAGGACCTTTCGGAGCGCGAGCTGCAGCTGCGCCCGCCGACACCCCAGTTCTCGCTGGGGAAGTCGTTCCCGGGCTTCGCCCCGATGGGTCCCGCGCTCGTCACGCCCGACGAGTTCGCCGACCCCGACGACCTCGCGATCACGTGCATCCTCAACGGCGAGACCGTGCAGAACTCCCGCACGAAGCTGATGATCCACCCGATCGCGGAGATCGTCGCGCGACTGTCGGCCACCGTGCCACTGCTGCCCGGTGACGTCGTGTTCACGGGCACTCCCGCGGGCATCGGGTTCGCCCGCGAACCTCGCCTGTTGCTCAAACCCGGCGACGAGCTCGTGACGTCGATCGAGGGCATCGGCTCGATCCGCACGCGTTTCCGTGCCGCCGCGCACTGACCCCTTTTCCCTCGAAGAACGGACACCGATCCCATGAGTGTGGACTGCCTCGTCTGCGACCTCGAAAACGCCGACGAATCCGCTGTCGTGTTCCGCGACGACCTGTGGGCCGCCGAGGTGGTACCGGGCTACGACGTGCCCGGCTGGTACTTCCTCCGCGCCCGCCGCCACGCCGAGCGCATCGCCGGGCTCGACGACTCCGAGGCGGCGACGTTCGGCCAGCGCGCCAAGGACATGATCACCGCCGTCACGGAAGCGACCGGCGCCGAGGCGACCTACCTGCTGGCCTTCGGGGAGAGCTTCCCGCACTTCCACGTCCTGATCACCGCGCGCGGCGCCGACGTCCCCGCGGACCGGCGCGCGGGCGACATCCTCAAGCTGCGCGGGGAACGCGCCGACGCCGAGGCCGCGCGGGCGCTGGTTCCCGCCGTACGCCGGGCCTACGCGGACGTGCTCGCCCGCACCGGTCAGTCCACCGACGCGGGCTGACCGCACCAGAAAGGAAACGCAGTCGTGACCAAGATTTGTGTCCTCGGTGGCACCGGGTACGCCGGTGGGGCCATCGCACGCGAGGCCGCGGGCCGCGGCCTCGAGGTGGTCGTCTTCAGTCGCAGCACCCCCGACGACCTGCCCGCCGGCGCCAAGTCGGTGACCGGCTCGGCGCTGGCACGCGGTGACGTCGCCCGCGCCGCGTCCGGGGCCGACGTGATCGTGGTGGCCTTGGCGCCGAATGGGGACCTGGAGACGAGCTTCGCGGAGGTCAACGCCGAGATCGCCGACGTGGCGAGGATCCTCGGCGCCCGGCTCGGTGTGGTCGGCGGCGCGGGCTCGCTGCTCGTCGAGCCCGGCGGGTCGAAGCTGTACGAAACCGAGCAGTTCCCCGACCGCTTCAAGGAGTTCGCGCGCGCGTCGGACGCCGTGCTGGAGGCGTTGCGGGGGAGCGACCCCGACCTGGACTGGTTCGTGCTGAGCCCACCCCACGGATTCGGGCACTACGCACCGGGCGTGCCGACCGGTCAGTTCCGCATCGGTCGCGACGTCCTGCTCTCCACCGCGGACGGCCGTTCGGAGATCTCCGGCGCCGACTTCGCCCAGGCCTTCGTCGACGAGATCGAGCACCCCGTCCACCGCCGCGAGCGGTTCACCGTCGCCTACTGACGCACAACCCGGGAGAGATCATGATTCTGGTGACCGCGGCGAGTGGTCGTACCGGGCGCAGCGTTGTGCGCGCTTTGGCGAAGCAGGGAAAGCAGGTGCGGGCGGTGGACATCGCTCCGTCGGTGCACGAGGTCACCGAACTCGGCGCTGCGGAGACGGTTGTGGTCGACCTGCTGGAGCCGGGCGCGCTGGCCGAAGCGATGGACGGCGTCGACGCGGTGGTCCACATCGGACCGTTGTTCCACCATCGCGAGGCAGACATCGGTAGGGCCGTGGTCGCTGCGGCGCGGCGTGCCGATGTCGGGCACTTCGTGCAGTTTTCGGTGACTCATCCGCAGATCGAGGCTTTGCTCAACCACCAGGCGAAGCTCGCGGTCGAGCGGGCGGTTCTGCAGTCTCCGATCCCGTTCACGATCTTGCAGCCGATGCACTACCTGCAGAACATCAACGTGCCGCTCACCGTCGAGTCCGGCGTGCATCGTGAGCCGTTCTCCCCGGACACGCGCTTGGCGCAGGTCGATCTGGAGGACGTCACCGCCGTGGCCGCGCAGGTGGTGGGGGACCCCCATCACCATTACGCGATCTATGAGCTGTGCGGGTCCGATTACGTCAACGGCCACGAGATCGCGGCGGCCATCGAGAAAGCATCCGGCCGCACCGTCGAAGCAGAGGCGCGTCCCATCGGCGATTTGGCCGACTCAGCGCGGCAAAAGCGCGAAGAGGACGAGTTCACCTACGACGCGATGTACCGCTTATTCGGTCACTACAACCGGTACGGGATCACCGGCAACCCGAACGTGCTCACGTGGCTGCTGGGCCGGCCGCCGACGACGCTGGCGGAGTACGTCGAGCGCGAGCTTGCCGGGAGCTGAGCCGGCCTGGAGTTGTCCGAAGTCGCGTGTGCGCGCGCCGAGTTGTGAGGAAAGAGCATGACCACGTCGATCGACCACATCACCGTCAGCGGCGCTCCGGGTGTCGAGGAACTCGTCACCCGTGCGGAAGGCCTCCGCGAGCTGCTGAGCAAGAACTCCGCCCAGGGCGAGCAGGACCGGCGCGTCGTGCAGGAGAGCATCCAGGCGCTGAAGGAAGCCGGTCTGTTCAAGCTGTTGCAGCCCAAGCGGTTCGGTGGGTACCAGACATCGATCCGAACCCTGGTCGACGTATCCGCGGCGGTCGGCGAGGCCGACGGCGGAACCGCCTGGGTCGTCTCGCTGCTGAACTCGGGTGCGTGGCTGGCGAGCTGCTTCCCGGAGCAGGCGCAGGGCGACGTCTGGGGAGCGAACCCGGACGCACTGGTGTCCGGGGTCTTTTCCCCGAAGGTCGAGTCGAAGAAGGTCGACGGCGGGTTCCGCGTCAGCGGTGAGTGGTTCTACAACTCCGGGTCGTGGCACGCCGACTGGGCGGTGCTGAGCCTGCCGATCACCGACGACGCCGGAGAGATCGTCGACCTCGGCATGGCGCTGGTGCCTCGTACCGACGTGGACCTGAAGGAGACCTGGTTCGTCGCCGGCATGCGCGCGTCCGGGTCGAACTGCCTCGTGGCCGAGGACATCTTCGTGCCGGCCCACCGCATCATGTCCGTACCGCCGGCCATCGAAGGCGACTTCCCGACAGAGCACGTCGAGGAGACGCTCTACCGGTCGCCGCTCGGGCCGTTCTTCGCCGTCGGCATGGTCGGTCCGCAACTCGGGCTCGGGCGCGCAGCGCTGAAGCTGGTCCGGGAGAAGGCCGCCACCAAGGGAATCAGCAACACGATCTACACGCGACAGGCGGACTCCGTGGCGTTTCAGCTCCAGCTCGCCCAGGCCACGATGATGCTCGACACCGCGCACTTCCACGCCCACCGCGTCACCGACGACCTGGACACCGCGGCGGCGAGCGGCGAGAAGCTGGACTTCTCGGCCCGGGCCCGGATCCGGGCGGACATCGGCTGGGCCATCGAGCACGTCGTGAAGGCCATCGACACCCTGCTCTACGCGCACGGCTCGGGGGCATTCGCCGAGGTCAACCCGCTGCAGCGGATCTGGCGCGACTCCGAGGTCGCGTCGCGGCACGCGGGCATCCTGCCGATGGTGTGCTACGAGATCTACGGCAAAGCGCTGGTCGGTTCCGAAGAGCGGATCACGCCGATGATCTAGCGGGCCGTGCCGGCCTGCGCCCGTGTCGTCCACAGTGGACGACGCGGGCAGGCCGGCAGGGGAGCGGCGGTGAACAGGAACTTTCACCGCCCAGTTCCCGCCGCACCGTGGCGGGCCCCTAGACGAGTAATGCGTAAGTGTGGGTGGTGACTGGAGACGGACGAAGGGTGTCCAAGATCCGTTTGTGACGACAGACCTGAACACCCTTCTCACCGCACTCTACGTCAAGATCGACGACCACCTCACCGGCCGGCGCCGAACGGGCAGACCACCGATGCTGACCGACGCGGAGCTGGTCACCCTGGCCGTGGCCCAGGCATTGCTGGGGTTCACCTCCGAGGCCCGCTGGCTGCGGTTCCTGCCCGCCCGGATGCCCGGGGCGTTCCGCTGCCTGCCCGGCCAGTCCGGCTACAACCGCCGCCTGCGTGCCGCATTGCCGCTGATCAAGTTCGTCATGCGCTGGCTGGCGGCCGATACCGACCTGTGGACCGACGCCACCTGGATCGTTGATTCCACCTCGGTGGAGTGCGGCCGGTCCCGGCCCACGGTCATGCGTTCGGAGCTGGCCGGCTGGGCCAAGTACGGCTTGTGCCGCTCACACTCGCGCTGGTTCTGGGGACTGCGGCTGCACCTGGTCTGCACCCCGGCCGGACTGCCGATCGTCTGGGCGCTGGCTGATCCGAAGGTCGACGAGCGGCAGGTGCTCATGGCGATCTGCGGCCACGAACCCCACCTGCTCACCGACCGCCCGGGGCTGTCGATCATCGCCGACGAAGGTTCCGTCTCCTGCGAACTGGACCACTACCTCACCGAGCGCGGGGTCCGGCTGATCCGGCCGTCCTGCCGCAACCGCACGCCCCATTCCGGTGAGCCGTTGCTCAAGTCCATCCGCCAGCTCATCGAGTCGGTCAACGACACCCTCAAAGGCCAGCTCAACCTCGAACAACACGGTGGGCGCACCATCGAAGGCGTCGGTGTCCGCGTCGCCCAACGCCTCCTGGCTCTTACCGCCGCCATCTGGCACAACCGCGCCACCAGCCAGCCCATCACCCGATCCCTGACCGCTTACGACCACTGACCGAGTTACGCACTACTCGTCTAGACCTCGGCGCCGTCGATCAAGGGCGTGCCCAGCCGGGCGAGCGCGACGGCGGGCAGCGGCAGCACCGTGCCCCGGAGGACGGTGTCGAGGTCGTACCCCGCTCATCGTCGGAGCCCCATCGGCCCCAGTTCGTCAGCACGCCAGCGTCGGTCACTGTGACTCGCCATTCTGGGCCGTAGTCCCGGCTGCGACGCATCGTGCGGCTCGGTGGTGCCACGTCGACAACGTCGGTCAGCGCGCCTGCAGGGGCAGTTGCAGGTACGACGCGTGATCTCCACCCGAGTGGATGACGTGCTGCCCGCTGTTGGCCGGGGTGTACTCGGAGAGCCGGGGCATCATCGGCCCCAGCAGGGAGCGGCCGCTGATGACGAAGCGGAGCTGTTCGCCGGGGTGGAACGCCAGACCGATCGGCAACAGGTCGATTTCGATCTCGGCGATCTCGCCGGCAGCGAGCTTCTCGATCCGGTCGAACGTGTGCGCCGGCACCTCGTCGGTCGAGAGTGCCTCGTCCAGGTGGCGCATGGAAACGCGCAGACGACCGTCGGATCCCTTGTAGCGCAAGATCGAGGCGCCGCGTTCGGTGACGTCCTGGACCATCGCGCTCTGGTTGGGCACCGTGAACTGCTGCAGCGGGGTGCCGTAGGCGTCGAGTTTCTGGACCAGGACGAACAGGTCCATGTCGTCGGCGCCGCGGGCTTCGACCCACAGGTGCGCCTTCGGGTAGCCGACCAGCACGGTCTCCTGGTCGAAGCCCGTGACGAAGGAGACCACGTCCGGGTTCGCCCCGACGTCGTAGACCGCGGCGCCCACCTCGGTCGGTGCGGTGGTGGTCAGCGTGCGCGAACGGCCGTCGAGGTAGAACTTCGTCGCGGTGACACCGGCCGGCGGGAACGCGTCGGCGGCGACGTCGACCTGGTCACCGCCTTCGAGATCGAGGACCGAGTAGCGCACGCGGGGCGTCTGCTCCCACCCGTTGTCCTGGTCCTTGAGGTAGTGGTCGAAGAACCGGCGCAGGTCCTCACGGTTGGCTTCGTCGTAGTAGTCAGGCCATTCCTGGGTGTTGTGGATGCGCAGCCACTTGTCCTGCGACCCCATCCGGCGCCAGGCGCGGAACGTTCCCGCGGTGTGCAAGGTGTTGGAGTAGCTGGCCACGACGTAGGCCGGCACGGTGATCCGGTCGAACTGCGGGATCTTGTTCTCCCACAGCTCGCTCATCAGCGGGTAGCGGTCGGCTTCGGCGATGATGTCTTCCTTGCGGCTGTTGCCCCAGAAGCTGTAGTCCCGCAGCTGCCGGGCGAAACCGTGGTCCGGCATGCCGCCGCGCAGCACCAGGTCGCGGTAGACGTCGCTGACGCCCTCCCAGGGGTTGATCGCGGCGAGGTGCGGGGGCTGTTCGGCGGCGGTGAACCACTGCGAGACCGCGAGGTAGGAGGTGCCGCTCATCGCGACCTTGCCCGTGCACCAGTCCTGCGTTGCCAGCCACTCGATCAAGTCGTGACAGTCGCGGCCTTCCTGCCGGTCCCACAGGACGCTGTCGCCCTCGGAGTTGGCCACGCCGCGGATGTCGGGGTTGCAGATCGCGTAGCCGCGGGCGCACCAGTAAGCGGGGTCGGGGCCTTCGAACTTCTCCAGGCCGGAGACGATGCCGTTGTCCAGCCCGACCAGGTTGAACACTCCCATGACGCTGTCGGAAGTTCCCTGGCCCTTGCCGTAGGGGCTCCAGGCCACGATGACGGGTACCTTGTCCGTTCCTGCCGGGCGCAGCACGTCGACGTGGATCGTCACGCCGTCTCGCAGGGTGACCGCGACGTCCTTCTCGAAGACGACGTCGACCGGCAAGGGCAGGAAAGGTGACGTGATCTGGAAGCCGGCCTCCAGCGTGCGGGTGCCGGGGTCGAAATCGCTCAGGATGCCGTACCTGTCACCGGCTTCGAGGGGGCGGGACGGCATGTAGATCTTCTGGTCGTCGGCCATGGTGAGCTCCTTTGGTTCCTGCGTCCGAGGACCGCTCCGTCCAGCGTGCGGGGAGGCCGAGACGTCACTGACTGTCATGAACGTACCGCCGTTCGCCAGACATATCAACATCCGTTGAGATCACACGAACGCGTGGTCTTCCCGGTTGTGGCGCCTCCCGGCAGCCGGATTCGGGCGAATTCAGGCGCGCCGCCATGGAATATCCATCGTTGTTGACGATGGGCTCGACCAGCTGGGCCGGAACGTCACCCGGCAAGCCCTCCTGGAAGCGGCGCGGGCCTGCTTCGCCGCCGACGCGGGCGTCGACGCGGCCCTGGTCATGCAGTTCTCCAAGTCCAAGGACGAGCTGTTCGGCGCCGTGATGTCCGTGCCGCCCTCGACGCTGGAGCAGCTGACCGACGCCTGGCGCGGCCCCCGAGACGGTGATCCGCTGTCCGCCGAGCCGCTGCGGGCGATGCTGCGCGGCGCGATCGCCAACGAGCAAGCAGCCGCGCAGCTGCGCGATTTCCTGGAGGCCCGGCTCATGCTCGGCGTCTCGGCCCACTTGCAGGACGATGGCGACACGCGCCTGCGCGCGGTGCCGACCATCGCGGATGAGCCCTTCGACTCGATCGTGGCGACCGCGGCCACCGCGTTGCAGCCCCTGCTCGCGCCGGACAGCAGCCGTTCCCGGCAAGACGACGGCGGTGCTCATCGAGCCGGGCGGGGTCAGGTGCGGCTCCCTTCGTCGGCTGCCCGGCCTGCTCCGGCGCTGAAGGTGACCGGCGGTTCCCGCAAGCCGCGGACAGCATCGTGGTGACCGAGCCGTCACGTCGAGCGCAGGAGTGAACCACGGCGGAATCCCGTCCGGCTCGGTGCCTGAAGGTGGCCGAACCTGACCACGCGGCAACGGCGGGGCCGAACTTTTCCCTTCGGTTCGTGTCGGTGCTGGCGGTCAGGCGGGCCAGTCCTGTGTGGTCAGCGGCGTACCGTCGAATCCGGCGACCGGCTGCAGGGCCGGGTCGCTTCCGTCGCGCAGCCCGGTGGAGGCGTCGGGGTGGTCGTCGAACCAGCCGGTGGCGGGGTAGCGGTACATCCAGTCGACGGCCAGCTTGCGGCGCGCGATCAGCCAGACGCCGTCGCGCTGCTCGAACCGGTCGAGGTACCGGGCCCAAAGTTTGACGTAGTCACCGTTCCAGTGGTGCCTCTCCGATGCCTGGTGGTCGGCCTGCAGGTAGGTTTCGACGTGGGCGACGTCCGGTCCGTCGAAGTCGATCAGGCTATTGCCGAGGAAATGCATCGTCCGGACGAAGCGGGGCATCTCGGCGGACAGGAACTCCACGAAGCCGTCGACGGATCCGGCGTGCAGGCTCTCGGGGAACTGCACCCACGCGTCCGCGTGGAAAGCGCCTCGGACGAGGTTCATGTCCACTCGGTCGAGGCCGCGGCAGTACCGCAGCACGACGTCGTGGATTTCTGCCCGGGCGCTCAGCTCTTCGATCTTCATTGACCTCTTCCTCACTAAGCTGGTGATCGTCTGTGTGAATGGGTGTGCCGGCGGGCCGTCACCTGGTGACAGGTCGCCCGGTCGCCGTCGCGGCCGGAGCCGGTGGGAACCGGTGGTTGTTGCCGACCACCGAGTTGCGCAGCACGCCGAGCCGTTCCACCTCGACCTCGACAGTGTCTCCGGCCCGCAACAGCCGGGGCGGGGTGCGGGCGTAGCCGACACCGGATGGTGTCCCGGTCGCCAGGAGGTCACCGGGTCGCAGGCTCAAGGTGTGCGAGACCTGCGACAGTGTCTCCCCGACGGTGTAGATCATCTGGTCGGTGCGGGCGTCCTGCACGATTTCGCCGTTGACCCTGGTTTGCAGCCGCAAGCCTCGGCGCAGATCGCCGACTTCGGCGGCGGGGATCAGCGGCCCGATCGGCCCGGAACGGTCGGCGTTCTTGCCCAGCGTCCATTGAGAGGTGCGCTTCTGCGCGGTTCGAGCCGTCAGATCGTTGAACACGGAGTAGCCGACGACCGACGCCAGCGCGTGCTCGGGCGAGGCGTCGATGAGGGGCGCTCCGATCCACGCGACCACTTCGCCCTCCCAATCCAGTCCCGGCTCGTTGGCCGGCACGGGAACTTCCGCTCCGTCGACGGTCAGGGACTGGGTCCACCGGGCGAACAGCGTCGGGTACGGCGGCAGGGCCTGATCGTGGTAGCTGCCTTCCGCGACGTGGTCGCGGTAGTTCAGCCCGATGCACAGCACCCGCGCATCGGGCAGCACGGGCGGTACCAGCTGCAGCTCGGTGGTCGGCACCGTCGGACCGGTGAACGGCCGGGACAGCTGCTCGGCCGGGTCGACCCAGAAGTCCCTCAGCGAGGCGATGACGGTGACGGTTTCGCCTTCATCGGCCAAGGCGGCGACTTCCACAGCGGAGGCACCGGGCTGGCGTCGGACGCCGACGATTCTCATCTGTTCACCTTTCTGGGTGTGGTCCTCGACCACGAGGTGCTTCGGCCGGTGCACGCGCGTCGCTGCCGGCGGCGTGGGTGCCCGGATCTCGGCCGGGGGCTGCTGAGCTGACCGCCGGTCGGATGACCAGCATGCTGGCGGGAAGGTGGGTTCGGTTGACCACGCGGCGCACGGTGCCGGCGGTGAAGCGCACGGAGTCGTAAGGCTGCAGCGTCGCTTCGGTCTCTTCCGTGATCATCACCAGCTCGCCGGCCAGCAGGACGTACACGGTCTCCGCCGGCTGAGGGGCCATCGCCGCCTCGCCGCCGGGCAGGTAGTGCGAGAGCGTCACCGTCACGGCGGACCCGGGGCTGTCGTCACCGCCTTGGAGACGGACGGGGCCGACGCCGCGGTGTCCCGGCGGGTCGAACGGCTCGGCGTCGGCGAGCCGGGTCACCTGCATGCCCATGATCGATCACTCTCCTGCGGTCGGGGCTGGGTGAAGCGCCTGGCGCAGGCGCGCAAGCATGTGCGGGACGTCGGTGTGGCTACCGGCGGCGAAGGTGTAGAAGTCGGGACGGGCCAGGACTGCCTGGCACCCGTGTGCGGCGAACCAGCGTTGGTAGAACCCGTCGACGTCGTGGAGGTGTCCGCGGCCCGAAAGGTCAGCGACGACGCCGCCGAGCTGCTGGAACCAGGCCAGGTCGCCGGCGTCGCACAGCTCGGCGGGATCCCCGCCGAGGCTGATCAGCTGCCAGCCGCCGCCGACAACGTCGTCGAACAGGCCGACGCGGCCGTCGACGTGGACCCGTCCCTGCGGCGCCAGCCGCCCGTCGACGCCGGCACTGTCGATCGTCAGCGACGGCCGGCCCAGGCGCGGGTGGGGTGGTTCGCGGGTGACCGCCTCGGGATCGGCTGCGAATCTTTTCATCTCCGCGTCGCGGGCGGCGGCCCGTTCGAGGTCGAGTTCGCAGATGACCCGGCCCGCGGCCACGGCTTCGTCGATGAGTTCCCGGACGTGCCCGGCGCGTTCGGGACCGTAGGTCTCCAGCACCGCCGGTCCGGCGAGCCCGCGGTGCACCAGGTCCAGGCGCCAGGCCAAGGCGAGCGCGTCGCGCAGACCCGAGCACATGCCCTGCCCCAGGAAAGGCGGCATGACGTGCGCGGCGTCGCCGGCCAGGAAGACGTTTCCCACCCGCCACGGGTGCGCCCACCTGCCCCGGAAGGTGTAGACGGCGTGTCGTTCGAGCCGGGCTGTCTCGGGGGTGACGCCCCAGGAGGCCATCAGCCGCCAGGCGGTGGCTTCCAGGCCCAGTTCCTCGATGGTCATGTCCGCGCGGCGCATGAACTCGAACCGCCGCCGGCCCGGGCCGCTGTTGACCGCGGTCGCCGGCTGCGCCGGGTCGCAGTACTGGGTGACGAAGGCCGTCCAGTTCTCCTCGACCAGCGGCGCGTAATCCACCACCAGCCAGTCGGCGGTGAACCCCGAGTCCTCCATGCCGATTCCCAGCCGGCGGCGCACGGCACTGTTGGCTCCGTCCGCGCCGACCAGCCAGCGCGACCCGACCGGCGCGACTTCGGCCGGGGCGTCGGTGCGGTGCAGGTGCACCGACACCCCGTCGTGGTGCTGGCTCACGGTCTGGAAGGACCATCCACGGTGGACGCTCACCCCGGGGGTCGCGACGGCCAGGCCCTCCAAGGCGGCTTCGAGGTCCGGCTGGTGAAAGCCGTTGGTGTTGGCCCAGCCCGATTCGGCCGCCCGGTTCCAGTCGATGGCTTGCAGCAGCTCGCCCCGGCCGTTGCGGAACTCGTAGCCGCCGCGGTCACCTCGTGACGGTTCGAACAGCTCGGCGTGCTCGGCCATGAGCCCGGCGGCCTGCAGGATGCGGATCGCCTCGTGATCGATCGTGCAGGCCCGGGGGAGGGGATAGCGCCGCGGCCGGCGCTCGACCACGGCGACCCGGAGACCGGCCTGCCCCAGAAGGACCGCTGTGAGCAGTCCGACGGGACCGCCGCCGACGACCAGGCAGTCGACCACCCGCGGCGGGGCCGCGGCCGGGTCCCGTTCCGGAGTCATCGTCATGTGCCCAGGTCTCCCGTGCTCGGAACAGTCTGCTCGTCCTCGGGGCCCGGCAGCGCCTCAGCCGCCGAGAACACCCGCTCGCACGTCCGCTGCATCACTGCCGTTCGCCCTCCTGCCGTCTCTTCGGCACCCGGTGTGGCCGCGGGATGGCCGAGCCACTCAAACAACCCGTATGTTTCGGGTAGTTTGTGATCCTGGCTTTGACACCGGTGTGCTGTCAAGAGCTAAAATATGCGTATGTTTTCCCGTCCCCCTGGTCTCGCGCAGAACCTGGCTTCCGAGATCGAGCAGCTGATCGGCAGCCGCGGCCTGCGCCCCGGCGACCGGGTCGCCACCATGGAGGAGCTGCGGGAGCAGACCGGCTACGGCCGGGCCACGATCGGCGAGACCTGTCGCTTGCTGGCCGAGCGCGGCATCGTCGACGTCCGCCCGGGACGCGGCGGGGGGCTGTTCGTGGCCAAGACCAGTCCCGTGGTCCGGCTCCGCCAGACGCTCTTGACGGTGCCGCAAGGTGCTACGACGGTCGCGCACGCGATCGCCGTCCGTGACTCGCTCGAGGAGCTGGTGGCCCTCGAAGCCGCGGCGAACCGGACCGATCGGGACCTGCGGGACCTCGACGACTGCCTGGACACGATGCGCAGCTCCGGTGGTGATCTCGAGGCGTTCCTGCACGCGAACTGGGCCCTGCACGAACGCATCGCCGAGATCACCTCGAACGATCTCGCCCGGGCCTTGTACGTCGCGCTGATCCGCGCGATCACCGAGCTGTCCAGCCGGGCCGACCCGCAGACGTCGTCGGCCTCCGCCGGCTACCTCGCCGAGCGGATGGCCGTGCACGAAGAACTGGTCGAGGCGATCAGGCTCGGCGACGCGGATCGCGTCCGCGCCGCCGTGGCGGCGCACCGGGGCGACGCCGACTCCGGCGTGCTGGACGGCTGCTCAGGCCGGCTGCCCGCCGCAGCGAAGTGACGATGGTTTCGGGACAGCCACTGGTCACGTTTCCCCGTTCCGGGTGCCGGATGCGGCGACTTGGTGCCCACCGGGAACCACGACGCACTTCTCGTGCGGTGAACGTGCTTGTGCCGACCACGCTGCCGGCAGCTGGTCGAGGGGGACTGTGCGGACCGCGACGCGCAGCTCGCCGCGGAGGAGTGCGGTCCACAGCCAGTTCAGCGCTGCTCGCTTCGCGGCGAGCGGTGTGTGGAGGCCGGCGAAGCCGGACAGCGTCAGCTGCTTCCCGCGCAGCAACCCGGCCGGCACCTGGGCGACGGTGCCGGCCGCGTTGCCGATGTTGACCACCCGCGCCCGGGGCGCGCACACCTGCAGCGCTGCCTCGAGCGGACGTCCGTAGACGCCATCCAGTACGACGTCGACCGGGCCGGCCGCCGCGAGCAACCGGCCCGCCAGCTCCTCGGCGGGCTCGTTGGCGCGCAGTTCGACGACAGCGTCCGCGCCGAGGCCGAGCAGGCGCTGCAGCGCCGTCCGGTCGCGGGCGAGGCCGACCACGCGGCGCGCGCCGCTCAGGCGCGCGATCTGGACCGCGAGCTGCCCGACGGCCCCGGTTGCTCCCAGCACCAGCACCGCGTCCCCGGAGCGCAGGCCGGCGTTTTCGATCAAGGGCATGAAAGCCGCAGTGCCGGAGTTGCCGACGGCGGCGCCCAGGACGGGATCGAGCTTTTCGGGAAGGGGGAGCAGGTTCTCGTCGTCGACGAGGACCTGCGTGGCGAAGGTGCCGGGGCGGGCCGGTGAGGCATGGCACTCGGCGTACACGCGGGTGCCGGTGGGGTAGCGGCCGGATTCGAGCACGACGCCGACGCACTCGCTGCCGGGGACGTAGGGGGCGTCGTGCCGGGCGGAGTGGAACGTTCCCGACGCGATGGCCAGGTCCAGCGGGTTCAGCGGTGCCGCGACCACGGCCACCACGGTGGTGCCGGGCGCGCTGGGGGCAGCACGATCGAGCCCGGTCTCGGTTCGCTGCCGGGAGCGTCGACGATCACCGCCGGCACCCGGTCTCGCTGGTCGGCCGATCCGGGCCGGGAAGCCCCGCTCGCCGTCATGCCGCACCTCGCGCGTTCACAGCGGTGCCGGTTGGTGCCATGAAGAGGTCCTTTCCCGAGCGGGCGGCCGCACATCCGAACTTGACAGACGGTCGCCGTCGCATCAGAGTAGCGAAAGACGCGAAAGATACGGGTGTTTTATAGCCCGGTTTCGACTCAGAGGGAAGTGCCATGGTGCGTGAGGGAACCATCGCCGGCCCCGTGGCCGGTCTGCGGTTCGACACCCCGACCTGCTCGGGCGTCACCGACCGGGCCGGGAGGTTCCAGTTCCGCGACGGCGAAATCGTCACCTTCTCGGTCGGGCAGGTCGTGGTCGGCGTGGCGCGCGGCGCGACCCGGCTCACCCTCGCCGACATCGTCGCGCGAGTCGACGGCAACATCGCCAAGATCGCCGATCCGGGCTTGACCAACATCGCCCGCTTCCTGCTGACCCTCGACGAGGACGGTGATTCCGACACCGGCATCACCCTGACGCCGCAGGTCCACGAGCTGGTGGGCGACCGGGCCATCGACTTCCGCTACCGCCCGATGTCCCTGCCCGGCGCGCCGGCCGATCCTGTTCAGGCCTTCACCGATGACCCGGCCGTGATTCAGCTGCTGCGAGAACTGAACGAGGCGAAGGCGTTCAGCGGTGCCACTCCGCGCACCCTGACCTCCGCGGCGGCGGCACGCAACGAGGTTCGTCGCACCGTTCTCGGCATCCGCCGGTTCCGCGATGTGAAGATCCCGCTGCGCAACGGCTCGTTCGTCTACGCCGACGTCTTCCGCCCCGACGGCGACGACCCGGTTCCAGTCGTCATGAACTGCGGCGTCTACGGCCGCGCGTTCGTCCACCACTCGATCCGCGACGCGGATGACGCCGAACGGCACGAGGTGATGGAGGACCGGTACTTCCGGGGCAACCCCGACGGCTACGAGTACGAAAACCACGAAAGCATCAACACCGCGACGTGGATCCCGCGCGGCTACGCCCTGGTCCGCGTCGACAGCCCCGGTGCGGGCAAAAGCCCCGGCACACTGGGCATCTGGGGGATCGAGGAAGCCGAGGCCTACTACGACGCGATCGAATGGGCCGGCACCCAGCCGTGGTCGAACGGGAACGTCGGTTTGTGGGGCATGTCCTACTACGCCGTCAGCCAGCACGCCGTGGCAAGCCTGCGGCCCCCGCACCTCAAGGCGATGATCGCGATCGGTACCGACACCGACCTTTACGAGGAAGTCGCCTACACCGGCGGCATCCTCAACGAAGAGTTCTTCCCCGGCTGGTTCGCCAACGGCATCGTGCCCGCGATCTGCGGCGAGGTCGAAGCCAAAGACTTCCTGGCGACCGCCCGGGCGAACCCGTTCAAGGACTCCGATCCGGCGGCGATCTTCGGGCCCCGCTCCGAAGTGCTGATGAGCCCCGACCTCGACGCCCTCACCGTACCTTTGTGGACGGTCGCCGCGACGGCGCACCCCGGCAACTTCCACCAGCTCGGCAGCAGCGAGACCTACCTCAACACGCCCACGTCGAACAAGAAGATCGACTTCTGGGAGGACTGGTTCGTCAAGTCCTACTCGGAAAGAGCGGTCGAGGATCACGTCGCTTTCTTCGACCACTGGCTCAAGGGCGTCGACAACGGGATCATGGACACCCCGCCGGTGCGCTTGGAGATCCGCACCGGACGCGGCGGTTCGTACCTGCAAGAAGAGAACGAGTGGCCGATCGGGCGCACTGAGTACGTCCGGTGGTACCTGGACGCTTCAACGGCGGAGCAGGAGTACGACGGCTGCGACCACGTCGGGGCGCTGACCCGGACCGTTCCGCGGGCACAGCAGTCGGTGACCTATTCGGCCGAGGTCGAGCCGTCGGTGGTGTTCTCACCGGCGGTGGACACGGCCGAATTCCGCCGGCCGCCGACGCCGGCGGTCACGCAGACCGGGTCGACGTCCGCGCCATGCTCACCAGGCGCCACGTTCGTCAGCGCACCATTCGAGGACGACACCGTCCTCGCTGGCTACAGCAAGGCCGTGCTCTGGGTCGCCTCCACCAGCGAGGACATGGACATCTTCGTCGCGCTGCGGGTGCTCGACGAGCACGACCGCGAAGTCGACTTCTGCGGGCCGGCTCTCATCCCCGGGATCTCCACCCTGTTCTACCCGCTGGCCAAGGGCTGGCTCAAGGCTTCCCACCGCAAGCTCGACGCGCAGCGCTCGACCGGATTCCGGCCGAAGCACACCCACCTGCGCGCCGACTACGCACCGCTGCGGGACGGCGAAGTCGTCCCGGTCGAGGTCGAGATCATCCCGAACACCGGTCTGATCCGCAAAGGACAACGCCTGCGGGTCGACATCCAGCCCTACACCGGCGTCGGGCACGGGATGCGCCACGCCTACGACCCGACTTACCACGACGGGGCCCGGAACACGGTCCACACCGGTCCCGAGTACCCGAGCTACGTGCAGGTGCCGGTCGTGCCGCCCAGCCGGTGAGCGCCGTACCAGGACGCGGCACCAGCAGTTCAAGCAGGAGGAACGAACACCATGACCATGAACGGCACCGTGGCCGTCGACCGGCCCCGGGCTCAGGAGATCCTCGCGTACGTCGAGAAGTTGAAGCCCTGGTTGCGCAAGCACCAGGCCGAGGCCGAACAGCAGCGGCGCGTTCCACAGGAGACCGTCGAGCGCCTCGACCAAGCCGGCGTGTTCAGCCTGACCACCCCGACGCGTTTCGGCGGGGCCGACTTCACGACCCGGGAGACCCACGACATCATCCGCGCGCTGGCCTCGGGGTGCGGGGCCACCGCCTGGGTGGTCTGGGCCGCGGCCGGCGGCAACCTGTGGAGCTGCGCCTTCCCCGACGAGGTCATCGCGCCGGTGTACGAGACGCCGTGGGTCGGCAACCGCACCTTCGCCCTCGGCGGCACGAGCCGGCGGATGTCCGGGACCGCGCGGCAGGTCGAGGGCGGCTGGATGATCAAGGGCACCTGGCCCTTCGCCACCGGCAGCGTCCACGCCTCCCACGGTTACCTCGCGGTCTTCCACGACGACACCGACGACGCCAAGGTCGGCATGGCGCTGGTCCCGAAGGAACAGCTCGTCGAACGCGACGACTGGGAGGCGATGGGCCTGGCCGGCACCGGCAGCCAGACCGTCGCGACCGACGGTGAGCTGTTCGTGCCCGACGAACGTTTCAGCACCCCGGAACGGCTCAGCACCCGGATCGCGGAACTCACCGGACAGGGGCTCGGCCCGGCCCGGGGTGGCCTGGTCCGCTCGCTGATCATCGGCGCGGGCCTGGCCCTGGGGATGGCCGATCAGGCGATGGAGGCTTTCCTGGCCACCATCGGCCGGCGCAGCCTCCCCTACTCGCCCTACGCCCAGCAGATCGAGGCCCCGGTCGCGCACCACATCGTCGGCCGCGCCCACGCCGAGATCCGGGCGGCGGCCCGGGTCGCCGACGCCGCGGTCGCCGAGCTGGACCGCTGTCAGGCCGAGGCCACCGACCCCACCGAGAACGAGGCGCT
Source organism: Amycolatopsis sp. cmx-4-83 (assembly GCF_046548815.1). NCBI lineage: Bacteria > Bacillati > Actinomycetota > Actinomycetes > Pseudonocardiales > Pseudonocardiaceae > Amycolatopsis > Amycolatopsis sp. cmx-4-83. The sequence continues at coordinate 454,548 of NZ_JAEBEF010000004.1, forward strand.
GCAGCTGCACACCGACGCCGCCTACGTCTGGGACACCTGCAGCCGTGCCGTCGAGACGCTCTTCCGCGCCTCCGGGGCATCGGCGATCGTCAAACGCAACCCGCTGCAGCTGGTCACCCGCAACTGCCTCGCCGGCAGCATGCACGCGGCCAACCACCTCGACACCTGGCTGGAAAACGTCGGCCGGATGCTGTGCGGAACCGACTCCGGGCCGCTCTCGGCCAGCGTGCTCGAGCGACGCACGAGCTGACCGGCGATCACGACGAGGAGGGCAGCTTGTCCGAACCCATCGACCCGCAGCACTTCCGGCACGTGCTGGGACACTTACCCACCGGCGTCGCCGCGGTGACCTCCTGCTCGGAAACGGGGGAGCCGGTGGGAATGACGGTCGGGTCCTTCCTGTCCGTCTCCCTGTCTCCGCCCCTGGTGGCGTTCCTGCCCGGTAAGCAGTCCAGCACGGCGGCGAAAATCCTCCGCCACGGCCGCTTCTGCGTCAACGTGCTGGGAGCGCACCAGGAGCCGGCCTCCCGTGCCTTCGCCACCGCCGGCGACCGCAAGTTCGACGGTCTCGACTGGAGACCGTCGCCCGGCGGCCTGCCCCGGCTGGAGGACGCCGTGGCGTGGATCGAATGCACCGTGGAGGCCGTTCACGACGCCGGCGACCACGACATCGTCGTCGGCCGCGTGACCTGCCTGGACGCGACAGGACCGTCGTTGCCGCTGGTGTTCTTCCAGGGCGGTTACGGGCGGTTCGCTCCGCTGTCGCTCGCGGCCGCTGGCGAGCCCGATCTCGTCGAGCACCTGCGGCTGGTCGACGTGGCCCGTCCGGTCATGGAGGAGGTGGCCGGACGCAACGGAGTGGAATGCCTCGCCTCGGCCACCGTCGGCGACGAGATCGTCCTGCTCGCGACCGCCGGCACGCCCGCCGGCGGCCGCACCTACAGCCGGGTCGGTCAGCGACTGCCGCACATTCCTCCGCTGGGAACGGCGCTGGTCGCCTGGTCCGAGCCGGCCACCCGGGCCTGGATCGCACGAGCAGGCGACTCGCTCTCCTCAGGCCGGGGTGAAAACCCGCAGCACCTGGTCGATCGGGTCCGCGAGCGTGGCTGGTCGGTCGCGACCTGGAGCGACAGCCTGCGGAAGCTCGAAACCAGTGTCGATGAAACGACTTTGAAAGGCCTCACGCCGCACGGACGCCGGGCGGTGCGGCACCTGATCGGGCAACTCGGCAGCGAACACGAACCCGACGATCTACACGACCCGAGCCGGCAGTACCGCATCCGCAGCGTGTCGGTTCCCGTGTTCGATGCGTGCCGGCAGGTCGTCATGCAGCTGACCGTCGATGGTCTCCCGCCTGGTGCCGGGCAGGCCGACGTCCACCGGTACGTCACGCAGCTGCAGGACGCGGCGGAGCGGGTGTCCGGCGCACTGCCCGGTGCCGGGCGAGCCGCACCCGTCCCGGCAGGAAGGAAACGCTGATGAGCCTCACCGCCACGACCCGCTCAGCCGACGCCGGCGCCGCGGGCCCGCTCCGCGATCTGCTCGTCGTGGACTTGAGCCGCGCGGTCGCCGGGCCGCACGCCGCGATGATGCTCGGCGATCTCGGCGCCCGCGTCATCAAGGTGGAAGCGCCGGGCGCCGGCGACGACGCCCGCAGCTGGGGACCGCCGTTCGTGACACCGGCGGGGCGCGAACGGGAGTCCACGTACTTCCTTTCCGCCAACCGGAACAAGGAATCGATCTGCCTGGACCTCAAGGCCCCCGCCGATCTCGCGGTCCTGGAAGAACTGGTGTGCCGCGCGGACGTCCTGGTGGAGAACTTCCGCACCGGCGTGATGCAGCGGCTGGGACTCGGTGCCGAGCGGCTGCACGAGCTCAACTCGGAGCTGGTACTGCTGTCGATCACCGGTTTCGGGCACGACGGCCCCGAGGGCGGCCGGCCCGGTTACGATCAGATCGCGCAGGGTGAGGGCGGTTTGATGGCGGTCACCGGCTCCGGCCCCGAGGACCCGCAGAAGGTCGGCACCCCCATTTGCGACCTGCTCGCCGGCATGAACGGCGCCTACGGCGTCCTCGCCGCGCTGCACGAACGTTCCCGCACCGGCAGGGGGCAAGTCGTGCGCACGTCGTTGCTCGCGGCCGCGGTCGGCGCGCACGCCTTCCAGGGCACGCGCTGGACGGTTGCGGGCGAAGTGGGGCGCGCCGCCGGCAACCACCACGCGGCGATCGCCCCCTACGGCCTGTTCCGCTGCGCCGACGGCGCGGTGCAGATCGCGGTCGGCACCGAAACCCAATGGCGCCGGTTCGCCACCAGCTTCGGTATCGACCCGGCACTGCCCGGCCTGGCCACCAACCACGACCGGGTCACCCGGCGCGACGAGGTGATCGCGATCGTCGAGAAGGCCTTCTCGACGTGGCGATCCACCGACCTGCTCACCCGCTTGACCGCCGTCGGCATTCCCGCCGGCAAGGTCCGCAGCGTGGACGAGGTTTACGAGTGGGAGCAGACCCGCAGCCAGGGCCTGCTCGTCGACGTCGACCACGACAGCCTTGGCACGATCACCTTGCCGGGGCCGCCATTGCGCTTCTTCGAGCCGTCGGGATCCGAGCGAACCCGTACCGCCCACCGCCCGCCACCGCGTCTCGACCAGCACGGAAAAGCTGTTCGTACGTGGATCACCGAGGACTGCTGATGCCGGAGAACTTCCGCGACTACGTGATGGCCCCCGATGCCGGGAAAATCGCCGGCATCGACAGCCTCGATGCCTACCAGTGGGTGGACCGGCACCTGCAGCAGGACACCTTCCGCGGCGCGATCGAGGCATGGACCGGATTGTTCGCCGCCACCTCGTTCCGCGGCATCACCACCGACGGCACGCTGCGGGACGGGCTGTACCCACGGCGGTCCGAGGCGGCACCGACCGCGGCCATGGTCGCCGCGGCACAGCGACTGCTGGGCACACTCGACGACCAGCAGCGGCGGACCGTCCGTCACCCGCTCGACAGTCGCGTCTGGCGGGCGTGGATGAACCCGGAACTGTACGTCAACCGCTTCGGTCTCCGCCTCGACGAGGTCGCTCCGGACGTGCGTGACGCGGTACTCGGGCTGGTGCGCGCCAGTCTCAGCGAGCCGGGGTTCGAGAAGGTCCGCGGATGCATGCGGACCAACGACTTCCTAGGCCGGCTGGTCGGCGGCCCTCGCGTCATGAACGAGTTCAGCTACAACGTCAACCTCTTCGGCGAACCAAGTGAGACCGCCCCGTGGGGATGGTCGCTCTACGGGCACCACGTCTGCGTCAACGTCATGGTGGTCGGTACGCAGATGGTCGCCAGCCCGGTGTTCCTCGGCGCCGAACCGAACTTCATCGACGAAGGCCCCCACGCCGGGACCAGGCTGTTCGGTGTTCCGGACCGGCTGGCCCTCAACCTGCTGCACGGCCTGCCCGATTCGATCCGCGACGCGGTGGTGCTCTACCCGGACAAGCGCGACCCCGCGATCCCGGCCGGCCGGGAGGTCTTCGGCGACGAACTCCACCTGGGCGGGATGTTCCAGGACAACCGGGTCATCCCGTACGAGGGGGTCTGCGCCGTCAGCTTCCCACCGCACAGCCGCGATCTGCTCTGCCGGCTCGCCGGCACGTTCATCGAGCACCTGCCTCCCGGCCCGTACCACGCGCGTCTCAACGACATCCGCGCCCACCTCGACGACACCTGGCTGTGCTGGATCGGCGGGTCCGGGCCCGACAGCCCGTTCTACTTCCGCATCCAGAGCCCGGTGGTGCTCATCGAATACGAACACCACGCCGGGATCATGCTCACCAACCAGCATCCGGCCAAGTTCCACACCCACACCATCACGCGCACCCCGAACGGCAACGACTACGGCGCCGCGCTCGTCGCGCGGGAAACCGGGCAGCAGCTCACCCTCACCGGCGAGATCTGACACGCGCCGCGGCCGGTCCGAGACGCCGGCCTCCGCCCAGCCGCGGCACACGACGGTGCGGCGGCCGTGCCCGACCGAGCTCGTCGCCGCGGTCGGGCAGCCGGCGACGGGATCGACGCATCACCAGCGTCGACCGTGACCATTGACAACGCCCAGCTCCCAGGACCGGAACACGGGGTGCGAACCAGATGACCACCGAACAGCCACTCCGCGGCGCCGCGCTCGGCAGCGGAAAAAACGCCCGACGAGGCTGGTTGACGGCCGCGGCGGCCTTGATCGGTCTCACCTGCGGTCCCAGCGTGCTGACGGTGACCACGTTCGGGGCGTTCATCACGCCGCTCGACCGGGAGTTCGGCTGGGGCGTGCCCGCCATCACCCTGGGCGCCTCGATCCTCAGCGTCACCATCATGGTCATCTCGCCGGTGCAGGGTCTGCTCATCGACCGGTTCGGCGGTCGCCGCCTCGTCCTGTGCAGCGCCCCGCCGTTCGCGGTGTCGTTGATGGCGATGTACTTCCTGCCTGACAACCTCATGGTGTTCTACCTGGCGTGGGCCATCATCCCGCTGTGCGGCCTGGGGCTGTGGCCGGTCTCCTAACTCCGGGTCACCGCAGGCTGGTTCGAGCGTCGGCTCGGACTGGCGCTCGGGATCGCCAACTCCGGCATCGGCGTCGGCACGGTGCTCATCCCGATCCTGACCGCGGCCCTCATCGCCACCCTCGGCTGGCGGGCGACAGTTCTCGCTTTGGGAGTGGTCGCTCTGGCCGCATTCCCGGTTGCCTTCTTCTTCCTCGCGGAACCGAGCCCGCGCGCGACGGGGGTCCAGGCCACCGGCGACAGCCTGAAGGCCGCCGCCAGGAAGCGGCCCTTCTGGGTGATTCTGGCCGCGTTCTTCCTGCTGGGGACGATCGGTTCCGCGGTCCTCGTCCACCAGATCCGGTTGCTGCTCGACGCCGGTATCGCGCCCGGCGTCGCCAACCTCATGCCGGCCGCGCTGGGCGTAGCGCTCATCGTCGCCCGGCTTGTCACCGGATGGCTGCTGGACCGCGTCAGGGTGTCGGTGATCATGGTCGTCTACCTCGTCGGCGGTGTCGTCTCCTCGCTGCTGTTCGCCTCCGGACCGAACGTGGCAACGGCGATCATCGCCGCGGCGCTGGCGGGTTTGCTGATCGGCGCCGAGTTCGACGTACTCAGCTACCTGGTTCCCCGGTACTTCGGGCGCCGGGCTTTCGGCAAGATCTACGGCATCGCCTTCGCGGTGTTCCAGCTGGCCGCGGCAGCCGCGGCGTACGCGGTGAGCGTGAGCAGGGCGAGCGTCGGCTCCTACACCCCGGCGATGCTGGTTCTGGCGGTGTTGTGCCTGGCATGTGCAGGTCTGTTTTTGTCTTTGGGTCACTACCGGTACGACGTCGCCACATGAGATCTACGTCCAGAAGGTGAAACCGACGCCCGGCGTGACCCGGAACGAGGAGACGCCGGCGCCGGCGTCTCCTTTCGCTTCGGGTCGCTGGACGTGTCCGCTGCCGCGTCTGCGGATCAGGGAACGCGGGTTCCGGTGCCCAGCGTCCAGCGCTGGTTGGCCCCGCCGTTGCAGGTCCACAGCTGGATGCCGGATCCATTCGGGTTCGACGTCCCGGAGACGTCGAGGCAGAGCCCGGACTGCACGCCGGTGATCGTGCCGTCGGAGTTGGTGTTCCACTGCTGGTTGGCGCCGCCGTTGCAGTCGTAGAGCTCGACGTGCGTGCCGGAGGCCGTGCCGCCGGCGTGGGCGTCGAAGCACTTGTTCAGGACCCTGAAGGTCTTGGCCGAGGCGCTGTAGGCGATTTTCTGGTTTTCACCGCCGTTGCAGTCCCACACCGTGAGCTGAGTACCGTTCACGGTCGTGCCGCCGGGGGAGTCGGCGCACCGGCCCGAGTTGGCGCTGGTGAGCGGGCCGCCCAGCGGGGTGCTGCCCCCCGCACTGGGGGTGACCTTGAACAGCGCTGATTCGTGGCTGGCCAGGGTGCGCGAGACCGAGTTGGCGGACGTGCCCGCGTCTGCCCGGGCCCACAGGTTCCGGACCGCGGCGTTGCCGGTGAAACCGAGGTCGGACCAGTTGGCGGTGATCGTGGCGGTGTTGTCGCCGAGGTTGAACATGGCGACCGTGTAGCTGCCGTCGGAATTCTTCGGAGACCGCCAGACCTGCTGCTGGGTGGCCTGGGACACGGGGGTAGCCGGACGACCGCCGTCCCGGTCGACGGCGAGGACCTCGTCGTTCTTCAACATGGTGAGGTCACCGGCGTCGAAGTGGGTCATGTCCACACCGAGCAGTAGCGGAGCCTTGGAGATCGCCCAGAGGGTGAGCTGGCTCTGCCGCTCGGCCGGGGTGAGCCCAGTGGCCGTGCCGTTGCCGACCTCGAGCGAGTCGGGGTCGTTCCAGGCACCCGGACCAGCGTAGGGCGCCCACTTCGGCAGGTCGGCCCAGCGCGAACGGATCATACCCCAATGGGTCAGGGTCGAGCAGTAGCACTCGATGTCACCGCTGATCCGCCAGCTGTTGGCGTACTGCCGCCAGGTGTTGACGTTGCCGAAGTCCAGCGTGTTGGACAGTCCGTAGTGGATGGTCCGCCCGGTTTGACACAGCGCGTCCGACCAGTGGATGACGTCGTCCTGGTCGCTGGTGTGCACGCCGTCGATCTTGATGTAGTCGACGCCGTAGGAGGCGAAGAGGTTGGCCCAGGAGTTCAGGAACGCCTGTGCGGCGGCCGGGTTCTTGTTGTAGTCGATGAAGTACATGACGTTTCCGAAGCCGCCGTAGTTCGACTCGTACCGGCTGGTGTCGGAAACGATGTCGCGGGCGTGGAACGAGGACCCTTGGATCGGGGTGTTCTGGTTGTACGCCGCCACCGGGATTCCGGGAGTGACGTACATGCCGAACTTCTCGCCGAGGCCGTGGACGTAGTCGCCGAGTGCCTTCATGCCGCTCGGGAACTTGGCGGTGTCGACCGCCCAGCGCCCGTACTGGTCCACAGTGGTACCGGGGTTGAGGATGTAGTAGTCGTCAAGGTTGATGTATTGGAAGCCCTTGGCTACCAGGCCGGCATCCGACATGCCCTTCGCTTGTGCCTTCACCTTGGCCTCGGTCGGGCTGCGCATCAGGAAGCTCCAGCTGCTCCACCCGGCCGGCGGCGTCGGGGACGCGCCGTTGTCGGATGCCAGCGCCGGTGCTGCCGTTGTGAGGCTCGAAAACAACAGCGACGCTGCCAACGCAATCGTCGCGACCAGTGCACGTTTGTACATGACGCTCCTCGAAAGTTACTACTACCGGAAGATCTGGCGGGCCGGAACGGTTCAGCCGCGGCGCCACTTCTGGTTGGCGCCGCCGTTGCAGGCCCACAGGCTCAGTGCTGCTCCATCACTTTCACCCCACGCCGTGATGTCGACGCATTTGTTCGACTGCGGGTTGACCAGGTCGCCATTGGCGCTGAGCGCGAATTGCTGCGCCGCGTTGCCCGACGTGCAGCCCGCGATCTGGATGGCTGCTCCGTCGGTGGTGGAACCTCCGGCTACCTCCATGCACATGTTGTCCTGCGTCCGGAACGTACCGCTCACGGAGTCCCATTGCTGGTTCACACCACCGTTGCAGGCCCAGTCGGCGAGCTGCTGCCCGGAGACGTAGTTCGACTTCGGAACGTCGATGCACTTGCTGTTCCAGGTACTGACGATGGAATTGCCGGTCGGCTTGACGGCGGGGGTGACGGCCTGCATGATCACCGCGCCGATGGCTTCGACCGCGCGCGTGTCGTCCTGTGGTGTCTGCGCGTCCCACCGGTTCCAGGTGAGGTCGAGGTCAGTGCGCCGCGTGTTCCAGGCCGCGTCGGCATTGCGTTTCATGAAGTCGTAGTACTGGGCCCACAGGTTGTTCTCCCGGACGAATTCGCCCATTCCCCTGGCGAACTCCGACTGCCAGGTTCCCTCGCGTGTCCCGTTCGTCATGATGCCGTTGACGGTTCGTTCCCGGATGACCCAGTCGGTCGTGCGTTTGGCGTCGTCGAAGACGGACTGCCCTCGGTAGCTGCGGTAGATGGCCTGTGCGGCACCGACGAAGGCGCCGGCGGAATACACCGTCTCGCCGGCGGAAAGGCTGCCGTTCGCCTGCATGTTCTCGTGCACGCCGCCGGTGGACCTGTCGAGCAGCCTCGACCAGGTCCAGTCGTAGACAGCCCGGGCCTTGTCGAGGTAGCCGCGATCCGCGGTCGCCTCATAGATGAGGCAGCCCAGGATGACCGCCGGGCTGTTGCTCAGCGCGCTCTTCTCCGCCTTGTCGACGCTCCACCAGATCCCACCGCCGAGGGCGGAGTCCCAGCCACGGTCGTAGACCCGGTTGAAGGCGTACTGCGCCTGGGTGAGGTAACTCCGGTTTCCGGTGATCCGGTAACCGCGGGCGAAGGCCAGGCCCGCCCACAGCAGGTCATCGTTGTACTCGTTCCAGTTCCAGTCGTAGAGACCGCCGCTGCCCTGGTTCTGCTGCAGGAACGTGTCGAGAAGGCCGCCGACGAGATCGCGGGTCGCCGCGCGCCCGGTGCTCGTGTACACGTCCTCGGCCGCTTGGATGTCCAGGGCCTGACGCCAGAAATAATCCTTTTCCGAGTTGCCGAGAGATTCCTTGTAGTACCGCTGAGTGCCATCGGACACCAGAAATGCGTTGTTGAGCGCGGTAAAGCCCGCATCGGTGTTCACCGAAAGCGGCACCGCTTCCGCCGAATCGGCGTATGCGGCATTTCGCGTGACCGTCATGCCGGTGACGACCAGCACGAAAGCCAGCACGAGCGCGGTGGTGTGCGAGGGGAAGCGGCCTTGACGAACCGTGGGTCGAAGCATTTCGTGGTTCATGCGGCCCCGCAGTCCTGTGTGGACCCCGCGGTGTTGACGCGCAGGGTTCCACCGCTGGTGTTCGTGCTGTTGCTGATGCAGTAGCCGTTGACGGTCTGGAAGCCGGTGTCGTAGGCGCTGCTGCTGCCGCGCTGTGCTGTGAAGTGGTCGAAGGCGACGGGGCCGCCGCCGTAGGCGATGACCGCGGGGCGGTTGTCGTTGGCCGCGAACCTCACCGACGAGTCCGTGAAGCGGATGTCATCGGCGTTGTGGAGGTACCAGCCGTATGCGGGCCGGGTGCCGATGCTGGTGGGGTCGTAGCCGGTGGCGTTGTCGCTGGGCGGTGTGGTGGGGATGGCCGGGCTGCCGCCGGGGACAGTGATGTCGACGTCGGTGAAGGTCACTCCGCTGATGTGGTTGCTGCCGGATTCGCCCCAGAGGGTCGGGGTGACGCTGGGGTTGCTGCCGGTCGCGGTGATGTTGTCGTAGGTGATGCCGCTGATGTGGCCGACGCCGGGGTTGCTGCCGCAGCGTTTTCTGGTCCCGATCTTCTGGAAGATCGGTGAACGGACGCCGGTCATGGTGATGTCGCGGTAGTGGACGTCGGAGATGGCGGCACCGTCCATGGAAACCAAGCCGAGGCCGGATTTGCCGGCACCGGTGATCTTGATGCCTCGGAACTGGTAGTCGGTGAAGTCGCCGCAGGTCTCGGAGCCGAACATCAGCGCGTTGCAGCACCGGGCCGAAAGTGTCGAGTTGGTCACCGTGACGTGTCCGTTGGGGAGCTTAGCACCGAGGGCGTAGTCGCTCTTGAACGCCAGCGCGTCGTCGTTGGCGGCGATGTTCGCGTTGGTGACGGTGACGTTGGTGGTGGAGACGATGTTCCAGCCGTCCTGGTCGCCGGCCGTGTCGATGGTGAGGTGGTCGGAGACGACGTGGTCGCAGCCGTTGATCAGTGCGGCGAAGTGACCGCCGCGGCGCAGGGTGACGCCGCTGAGAGTGAGGTTCTTGCAGCGGGTCAATGAGATGATCTTGTCGGCTTCGCCTGCCGCCGGATTCCTGGTGGCAGTGACCAGGAAGCCGCCACCGTCGATGGTGCCGGAGCCGGTGAAGCCGATGTTGGTCACGTTGTCGCCGTGGAACATGGCGTCGTGGAAGTGGCTGTGTCCGTAGTCCTGGTACCGGTCGTCGGCGTTGGGTTCGGCGGCGTCGTAGGTGTCGGCGACCGAGCCCAGGACGGTGGATCCGGCGTCGAGCTGGATCGTCACGTTGCTTTTGAGGTGGACGGTGTTCTTGGACTTGTAGGTGCCGGCGGGGAACTCCACCGTGCCACCGCCCGCGGAATTCGCCGCGGTGATGGCCTGGGCGATGGCGGGGCTGTCGTTGACGTGGCCGTCGCCCACGGCGCCGTAGTCCCGGACGTTGAACACGGCGGCCGCGGTGCTCGACGCCGGGGCCGCCGGGCTGCCGGCATACGCGGCGGTCGACAGGAACAGGCTGGTCACCGCCACTGTGACGACGCCGAAGAGAGCGCTTGTGCGGTTCATGGTCCTCACCTCTCTCAGCCAAGGGCGACGTGGAAGATCCGCTCGTTGCTGTTGTCGGGGGTGCTGTCCTTGTCGCCGTTGTTGCTCGTGGTCAGCCACAGGCCCCCGTCGGGAGCGGGCTCGACGGTGCGCAGCCGGCCGTAGGTGCCGTTGAAGTAGGCCTGCACGTTGGTCAGATCGCTGCCGCTGATCACTTCCCGGTACATCCGGGTTCCGCGTTCGCACGCGACGTAGAGCACGTCGCGCACGATGGCGATGCCGGAGCAGGAGCCGTCGGCGGTGGGGTAGGTCCGTTTGGGCGCGAGGAAGCCGGCGGTGCCGCACGTTCCGGACGTGCCTTCGCACGCCGGCCAGCCGTAGTTGCCGCCCTTGGTGATCAGGTTGGTCTCGTCCATCACCGCGTTGCCGAACTCCTGCTCCCACAACCGGCCCTGGGAGTCGAAGGCCAGGCCTTGCGGGTTGCGGTGGCCGTAGCTCCACACCGCGTTGCCGAAGGGGTTGTCCGAGGGCACGCTGCCGTCCGGGTTCAGCCGCAGGACCTTGCCGTTGAGGCTCGACCTGTTCTGCGCGTTGTCGCCGTTCTGGGCGTCACCGGTGCTGGCGTAGAGCTTGCCGTCGGGGCCGAACCGCAGCCGGCCGCCGTCGTGGAACTTGTTGCGCAGGATCCCGCTGAGGAGAACTTGCTCCGTGCCGGTGTTGAGCCGGTCGTTCTCGAGCTTGATCCGCACGATCCGGTTGTCGGTCGGTGAGGTGTGCATGAGGTAGAGCCAGTGGTCGCTGGCGTAGCTTGAAGAGATCGCCAGCCCGGTCAGGCCGCCCTCGCCGTCGGTGCTCTGCACGTTCGGCACGGTGCCCACGTCGGTCTTGGCGCCGGTGGCGGGGTTGAGGTGGATGATGTTCTGGGCGTCGCGGCGGGTGTACAAGATGGTGCCGTCGGGCAGCGTGGCCAGGCCCCACGGGATGTCGGTGTCCGTGGCGATCTGCGTGACCGCGCAGACCGGGTTGCCGCACGCGGACCCGGTGGTGAGCGACACGGTGTTGCTGTGCGCGGACACGTTGGCCTGCGCGTCCCGCGCCACCACGTAGTACGTGTACGCCGTGTTCGCGGCGAGACCGCTGTCGGTGAACGTCGTGGCCGGCGGGGTCGTCCCGTTGGCGGTCACCGTGCCCACCCTGGTGGTGCCGCGGTAGATGTCGTAGAACTTGACCGCCACGTTGTCGGTGGCGGCCGACCACCTCAAGGTGACTGTGGTGCCGGAGACGGTCCCGCTGAGCGACCCGGGTGCGGTCGGCGCCTGGGTGTCGACCTGGCACTGCGGTGGCGTGACCGGCACCGTGGAGCTCGCCTGCGAGACGTTCCCCGCTGCGTCACGGGCGTTGACGTAGAGCCCCCACGTGACTCCTGGGACCACGGTCAGGCTGGTGGACAGGGTGCTGCCGCTCACCGACTTGACGAGCTGACCGTCGTGGTAGACGTCGTAGAAGGCGACGCCGACGTTGTCGCCGGCGGCGTTCCACGCGAAGGTCACGGAGTCGCAGGCCAGGTCGCTGACCCGGGCGTTGCCGGGGGCCGTCGGCGGCTGGGTGTCGCCCGCGGCGGTCTTCCACTGCTGGTTGGTGCCACCGTTGCAGGTCCACAAGTCCACCAGGGTGCTGTTCGCCGTGCCCGCGCCGACCACGTCCAGGCACAGCCCGGACTGCACTCCGGTGATGGTGCCGTTGCCGTTGATCTTCCACTGCTGGTTGGCGCCGCCGTTGCAACCGTAGATCTGCAGCTTGGCGCCGGCGGTGGTGCTCTGGCCGGCCACGTCCAAGCACATCGGGCTGTCGTAGACCCGCAGTTCGCCGGCCGCGGTGAAGGTCCATGCCTGGTTTGCGTTGCCGGTGCAGTCGTAGATGTTGATTGCGGCGCCGGATGCCGTGCTCTGGCCGACGACGTCCAGGCACCGGCCGGAGGCGGTACCGGTGATCGGAGTACCGGTGGCCGCCGACGCGGTGTCCACGCTGATCAGCAGTGGAGCGGTCAGCACGGTGACCGACACGAGGATGGCCGGCAGTCGCCGCGGCTTTCGTTGAGGTTGGGCATGACCGAACACGCGTTGCTCCTTGCGAGGGCGGAGAGGGGAAGGGGAGTCAGAACGCGGACCAGTTGGATTACGACGTCGTCCATTTCTGGTTGGCGCTGCCGGTGCAGGTCCAGATTTCCAGCGGTGTCCCGTTGTCGACGCCCCCGGCGGTGGCGTCCAGGCACTTGCCGGATGCGGTGTTGACCACCGTGCCGTCGGCCCTGATCGCCCACTGCTGGTTGCCGCCGTTGTTGCAGTCCCAGATCTGCACCGCGGTGCCATCGGCCGTACTCGCGCCGGTGACGTCGAGGCACTTGGTGCCGTAGACGGTCAGCTGCCCCGACGGTGTTGCGGTCCACGTCTGGTTGGCGCCGCCGTTGCAGTCCCACAGCGCGATCCGGGTGCCGTTGGCCTGGGTGGCGCCGGGCACGTCGGCGCAGCGGCCGGAGCCCTGCCCGCGCAGGATGCCGGTCGGGGCGGTGGCTTTGGCGGCGACGAGGGTCGCGGCGGCGCTGGCCTGGGTGGTGGGGGACCAGAGGGCGAAGGGCCCGACGAAGGAGTTGCCCTGCTGGCCCGCGCTGGTGGTGTCGTTGGCGAGGATGGAGTTGGCGGTGGTGGTCAGGAAGGGGTCGTATCGAGTGCTTCCCGTGGCGTTGGCGAGGGCGCGCAGGTAGCGGGCGAAGATGCCTTTGAAGGCTTGACCGTCGCCGCTGCAGTTGGGTTCGCAGCCCTCGTGGAGAACTCCGCCCTTGGTGAAGTGCTGCGTGGCCGCCGTGGCAATGGATGTCGCCGTGTTCAGCAGGGAGCTGTTGCCGGTGGCGCGGTTGAGCTCGGTGAGGCCTTGGAGGATGACACCCTGGTTGTAGGTGTAGTTCGCGGTGTGGAAACCGCAGCCGGCCGCGTCGAGGCCGTCGCGGACGAGGTTGCCGTTGATGAGACCGGAGCCGGTGAACCAGTTCCATTCCTGGTTGGCCCAGCCGAGGTAGGTGGTGTCGCCGGGGATGCGGTTGTGCAGTCCGGCGGTGACGGCGAGGAACAGTTCGTTGGCGATGGCGGCTTTGTAGGTCTTGGCGGTGCTCCAGTAGACGCCGCCACCGCACTGGCTGTCCCAGTAGTTGTGCATGTAGTTGGCGGTGGTCTTCGCCATGGTGAGGTAGCTGGTGTTGCCGGTGACGTCGTAGGCCTGGAGCCAGACCAGGCTCCACCAGCCGGTGTCGTCGATGTAGTCGTTGGTGAAGGTGCCGTTCTTGGCGAAGGCGCCGGAGATCGCGTAGTCGTACTGGGTGTCGCCGGTGGCTTGGCGGTAGGTCATCACGGTGCTCAGGGAGACCGCGGAGGTCCACCAGTCGCTGCCGATGCGTCCGGTACCGGAGTTGTAGGACTGCATGAGAACCGAGACGCTCCTGGCGGCCGGGCTCGGCGCAGCCTGCGCAACACCGGATATCGGGATCAGCAACGCCAGACTGAGCAGGGCGGCTGCCGCTCGAGCCAGCCATTTTCTCGGCGCGTCCGAAATCGACATGCGGGTTCCTTTACTGCTGCTCGTCGTCGCGGGTGACTGCGGAGGCATCAGGGCGCGGACCACTGCTGGTTGGCGGCGCCGTTGCAGTCCCAGATCACGACCTGGGTGCCGTCGGTGGTGGCGGCGGCGGGATCGTCGAGACAGCGGCCGGAAACCGGGTTGCGGTAGCCGGCGTTGTACGGCTGCCACTGCTGGTTGCCGCCGCCGTTGCAGTCCCAGACCGCGACCTTGCTGCCGTTCGCGGTGGCCGCGCCGGTCACGTCGAGGCACTTGCCGAGCGCACGCAGTGTGCCGTCCGAGGACGTGGTCCAAACTTGCGCGCTGGTGTTGTTGCAGGACCAGATCTGGGCGGCCGTGCCGTTGGCGGTGTTGCCGCCGTTGACGTCGAGGCACTTGCCGCTGATGCCGGAGCGCACAGGGCCGGTGCCGCCGACCGGCACGGGTGCCTTGATCCAGCCGGCGGCGTCGGCGTCCTGGATGCCGGCGTTGAAGGCGTTGGCCATCTTCTGGTAGCCGTTGTCGTTGGGGTGGAGCTGGTCGGCCAGGTCGGCGGCGGTCAGCGCGCTCATGTCGACCAGCCGGACGTGCTTGCCGGCGGCCTGCTCGGTCTGGACGATGCCGGGGATGGCCCGGTTGAACGCGGGCCGGTTGGCCTCTTCGGTGCCGCTGGTGGACAGAATGACCGTGCCGACCAGCACGGTCGCGTCGGGTGCGGCGGCGGTGATCTGGTCGATCAGGGCGTGCAATCTGTCGGGGGCGGTGGGGACCTGGTAGTTCTGGTTGAGGTCGTTGGTGCCGATCTCCAAAGTCACGACGTTGGGCCGGTACTGGGCCAGTACGGAGCCGGCGATGCCGGCGATCTGGTCGATGCGCCAGCCGGAGTGGCCCTCGTTGTCCGGGTCGGCCATGGTGCCGTTGCGCTGGGTGCCGACGAAGTCCGAGGAGTGGCCCTCGGTGGACAGTTCGGTGGCCAAGGCGCCGCGATAGCTGTTGCCGGTGCTGCTGCCGACGCCCCAGGTGATGGAGTCGCCCAGCGGCATCACCCGCAACGACGCGGGCGCAGCCGCGGCTTGGGCGCTGCCGAGCGCAGCCGGCAGGACGACACCCGCGCTGAGCGCGGCCGCCACGACGGCCGTTCGATACCTCATGTTCGCTCCCTCGGTCGGTGCGGCGGGGTGGGGTTCACGACGCGGACGGCAAGTTCCACTTCTGGTTGGTGCCCCCGTTGCAGTCCCAGATCTCGACCGCGGTTCCGTTGCCGGTGGCCGAAGCGGGGATGTCGAGGCAGCGGCCGGAGGCGGGGTTGACGAGGGTCCCGTTGCCGGCGGTCCACTGCTGGTTGCCGCCGCCGTTGCAGGTCCACAGGTCCACCGGTGAGCCGTTGGCGGTGGCGTTGCCCACGACGTCCAGGCACAGGCCGTTGATGGTGACCGAGCTGTTGCCGACGGTCCACTGCTGGGCGGGTGAGCCGTTGCAGTCCCAGATGTCGACGACGGCGCCGGTGGTGGTGGAGGCGGTGTAGTCGTCCAGGCACTTCGCGGTGTTCAGGGCGGAGGTGATCGGCCCGGTCGCGGTGCCGCCCGTTCCACCGGAACCCGCGGTGATGGACAGGTTGTCGAACTGGTCGGTGCGGTAGCCCTGGATGCCCAGCCCGGCTTGCCCGGACTGGAAGGAGGTGTCGGTGACCGAGCCGATCTGACCGCCGTCGACCTTGGCGCTGATCGTGGAACCCTGGAAGGTGAAGGCGAGGTTGTGCCACCGGCCGGTGCCCAGCGCGGTCGTGGTGCCGGTGGCCAGGGTGTGGTTGGAACCGTCGGTGTACATCTTCTCGATCCACCACTGCCCGGTGTCCCGGATCCTCAGGTAATAGGCGTTCATGTGCGACTGCGGACGCAGCTGGGTGTTCGCGCGGCCGATCAGCTCGGTGGTGCCGGCGCCGCGCAACAGGACGTCGGAGCTGACCGTGTAGTTCGACCAGCGGGTGTCGCCGATCAGCGAGTAGGAGTCCGAGTCGTCCTGCCACTCGATCGGCTTGACCGGCGCCATCTGCTGGACGCACTGCCCGGAGCGGCCGGTGCAGGGCTGGACCTCGAACGAGCCCTGCAGGTCGGACAGGTACTTCGCTTCGGTGCCGTTGGCGCCGGCGTCGAAGTTGTCGCTGTAGGGCAGGGCGAGGGAGTGGGCGGCGGGCGCGGTCGCGGTGCCCTTGCCCTGGCCGGTCGTGGTGGTCAGCGTGTAGATGTAGCCCGGCTGCATCGGCAGCGAGTACGAGCCGCCCGAGGGCGTGAGGTCCTGGGTGTGGACGAAAGACGTGCCCGCGCTCGGGGCGTTGACGTTGGTCGCCCAGACGTGGACGGTGCCGGTGGACAAACCGCCTTGGACGTGGAAGTTCGCGGTCTGCGCGGAGGTGGTCGTCGTGGTTTCCAGGATCGTGGAGTAGTCGGAGCCGGTGCTGGATTTGACGGTGACGTAGGTGCCGTTGGACTCCGAGCCGCCCAGGTAGCCGGAGGCGGAGTCGATGAACTTCCAGCCGGGCTGGGTGAACTGGGTGACCTGTGCCGTGGCCCAGGTGCTGGCGCCGATCGTGTAGTTGCCCGACCACGGTGACCCGGCGGTGGCCAGGCCGACCGTGCTGTAGGGCAAGTTCGGGGTGATCGCGGCGATCAGCGGCCAGTTGAAGAAGCTGGTCATCTTCGCGTCGACGTAGCCGCGGGTGATCGCCCGGATCAGCGCGGGGGCGCCGGTGTTCATGTCCTGGGAGCCGTTTTCGCTGTCCCACAATGGCTTGCCGAGGTTGCGGCCGGTCTGGGTGCTCTGGCAGGAGGTCGCGTCGCCGCCGTCACCGCCGTTGCAGGAGTAGTGCACCCCGACGATCGACACCGCGTTGTTGAACGCGGCGTTCTTCGCCATGTCGTCCGCGACGCCCCAGCCCGAGTCGTCGCCCACGATCTGCACGCTGCCGTAGCCGGCGTTGTTCAACGCCGAACGCAGCTGGATGTACCAGTTGACGTCGTGGCCGCGTTCGTTCCAGCCACCGAGGTACTTGATGGTCAGACCGTGTTGCTTGGCGCAGCCCAGCCAGGTGATCAGGTAGTCGATCGTGTCGGTGGACCAGAAACCACCGGTGATCCAGCCTGGTGCGGCCCAGGCCAGGCCGTACAGCCCGATGCCGGGGTTTCGTGCTTTCGCTTGCTCCGCCAGCCAGAACTCGTAGCCGGCGTTGCAATTGACCTGGCCCCGGGCGTGCTCGACGGAGGGCTCGGATCCGTCGGTGGAGTTGGCGTCGCCGCCGATCTCCAGCTTCAGCAGCTGCAGGTTCGCGCCGTAGCCGGGTTTGAACAGGTAGTCCAGGATCTGCGACTGCTGCGCGGCGGGATAATCCTTCAACAGCCGCGAGTTACCGCCGCCGCCGCTGATCGCGCCGATCCCGTCGAACGTCCGGCCACCTTGGGTGCCGTCCACCGTGATGGACGTGGTCGCGGCCTCGGCCGGACCGGCGCCGATCGCGAGCGACGCGGCGAGCAACGCGAGTACGGGGGCAAGTCGTGCCAGGCGACGCACAGAGCCATCCTTCGCCGTAAGGGACGGCAGAGGTCTGCTCGACCAGAGGAGCGACCATGCACCGCCGGGAAGATGGAAGCAGTGTGTGGTTGTGTTTGTTTCACTGTCAACCCTCCCAGCAGGAGACAACTTCACACAACTGGACAAGACTTGGGTCAGCTGGTTGCTGTTTCGGCAACCCGGGTCCGTGAACGCCGCGGAGACTGACCGTGCATTCGACGTGTGCGCGCGCAGAAGCGCTACTGCGTAGGAATAGTTGCCGATATCTCAGCCAGAGCGTCAGCAGCTCGCGATGTCGGCCATCGTCCGGTGCTGGATGCCAAGGCGCGCGATACCGCTACCCCGCGGCCTTCAAATGCCGGTGGGCGTGCTGTTCGGTGATCCGTTGTCAGAAGTCGACCACTCTGCGTTAACGTGGCGACCGAGGGTCAATCAAGATACAACACTGGTTCTCATGAACGGTCGGTCGAGGTTCGCTTGTCCACTGGCTTGTCCGCTCTCGACGCGAGATCGACGGTATGGTGTCTCATATATCAGATGTACCGTGACGGCATCTTCCCCTTTGGAGGCCCGGTGGAATTCGACCGTCGCACGGCTCTGACCATCGGGACGATGGGTGTCGTCACCGCGAGACTGTCCATGCTCGAGGCTTCTCCGGCGGCTGAGGCGGCTGTCGCGCCCACCGGCCCGGTGACCGAAACCCTGCTCCTCACCGGCGCCGACGCCGACCACACCGTCGACTGGGACTTCCAGGTCACGGCCGGCCGGCGCGCGGGGGAATGGGCCACCATCCCGACGCCGTCGAACTGGGAGTGCCACGGCTTCGGCAGCTACCACTACGGCGGCGATCTCGTCCCGGCGGAGAAGGGAAACTACCGGCACTCGTTCACGCCACCGGCGTCCTGGGCCGGCCGCCGGATCTTCGCGGTGTTCGAGGCCGCCATGACCGACGCCGACGTGCGGGTCAACGGTGTCTCGGCGGGGCCGGTGCACCAGGGCGGCTTCTACCGCTTCCGCTACGACGTCACGGCCCTGCTGCGACTCGGCGAGCCGAACCTCCTGGAAGTGACCGTCAGCAAGGAATCGGCGGACAACTCGGTGAACGACGCCGAGCGCCGCGGCGACTTCTGGAACTTCGGCGGGATCTTCCGGCCGGTCTTCCTGGAGGCGCACCCCGCCGCCCGGATCGACCGCGTCGCGATCGACGCACGCGCCGACGGGACCTTCGCTGCGCACGTCGCGCTCGCGGGTGTGACAGCGGCGGCCCGGCTGACCGGCCAGCTGCGCCGGCTCGACGGCACGGCCGTCGGCGGCGCGTTTTCGGTCGCCGTGGCGAGCGGTACCACCACCGCGACCCTGACCGCCACCGCGGCCCAGTCTCCCTTGTGGACAGCCGAAACGCCGAACCTCCACCAGGTCGAGCTGACGCTCGCGAGCGCCGCCGGGACTCCGCTGCACAGCATGGTCGAGCGGTTCGGGTTCCGCACGGTCGAAGTCCGGACCGGTGACGGCGTCTACGTCAACGGGAAGCGGATCGTCCTCAAAGGAGCGAACCGGCACACCTTCTGGCCAACGCTGGGGCGGGCGTCGAGTCCACGGCTCGCCCGGCTGGACATCGAGCTGATGAAGGATATGAACATGAACGCCGTCCGGATGTCGCACTACCCACCGGACGCGTACTTCCTCGACCTCTGCGACGAGCTCGGCCTCTACGTCCTGGACGAGCTCACCGGCTGGCAGCACCACTACGACGAAGGCGTCGGCGCCCCGCTGGTCAAGGCCCTGGTCGAGCGCGACGTGAACCACCCGTCGATCTTGTTCTGGGACAACGGCAACGAAGGCGGCTGGAACACCGCCCTGGACGACGACTTCGGCCGGTACGACCCGCAGCGGCGGGCGGTGCTGCACCCGTGGACGACGTTCAGCGGCGTCGACACCAGTCATTACCAGACCTACAGCAGCACCGCGGCCAAAGCCGCCGGTACCACGGTCTTCATGCCGACGGAGTTCCTGCACGGGCTCTACGACGGCGGGGCCGGCGCGGGGCTGAACGACTACTGGAAGGTCATGGGCGGCACCCAGCGCTCGGCGGGCGGGTTCATCTGGGCGCTCGTCGATGAAAGCGTCGCGCGAGACGACCGCGGTGGCGCCCTCGACACCAACGGCAGCAGCGCGCCCGACGGGATTTTGGGTCCGTACCGGGAGAAGGAAGGCAGCTTCTTCACGATCAAGGACATCTGGGCGCCGGTCCAGCTGGCCAGCCCGGCTTACTACGACTCGGTCTTCCCGGCGTCGTTCGACAAGACCGTGAAGCTCGTCAACCGGTACGACTTCACGAACCTGCGTGCGTGCCGGTTCACCTGGCAGCTACTGGCTTTCCCCGCGCTCGGCGCGGGAACCGGCCACCAGGTCCTGTCCCAGGGCCACGCGGCCGCGCCGGACGTCGCGCCGGGCGCCACCGGCGCGGTGACGCTCGGCCTGCCCGCCGAATGGGCCACCGCCGACGCGCTGCGGCTGAGCGTGACCGACCCGACCGGCCGGGACGTCACCGCCTGGACGTGGCGGGTCCGCAAGGCGCCGGACTTCGCGGCGCGCCTGGTCAAGCCCGCGACCACCGGCAGTGTCACCGCGACCGAGACCGCCACTGACGTCACGCTCGTCGCCGGTGTCACCCGGGTCACCGTCGGCAAATCCGGCGGACGGCTGACCGGCGTGCGCCGCGGCAGCACGCCGGTGTCGCTGGTCAACGGCCCCGCCCCGGCCGGTGGAGCGGCCACGCTCACCGCGTTCAGCCACTTCCGCGACGGCACCGGCTGGGTCGTGCAGTGCGACTACAGCGGCGATCTGGCGTCGGTGCGCTGGCGCCTGGACGCGAACGGCTGGCTACGGCTGGAGTACCGCTACCGCGCCACCGGCGACCACGACCACCTCGGCGTGAACTTCGACTACCCGGAGGCGAACGTCCGGGGCCTGACGTGGCTCGGCGACGGGCCGTACCGCGTTTACAAGAACCGGCTGCGCGGTGTGCGGCCCGATGTCTGGAGCAAGCCGTACAACAACACCGCGACCGGGGCGAGCGGGTTCGCCTACCCGGAGTTCAAGGGGTACCACGCGCGGACCTGCTGGGCGGTGCTGGACACGACCGAAGGCGCGGTCACGGTGGTGGCCGCGGAGGAGGGCTTGTTCCTGCGGTTGTTCACCCCGGCGGTGGGAGCGGATCCGCAGAACGCCGTGGTCACCTACCCGGCGGGTGGTATCTCGCTCTTGGACGGCATCGCGCCGATCGGCAACAAGTTTCACGGCGTCGCGGCGCTGGGCCCGGAGAGCCGGCCGAACGCCGCCACTGGGGACTACCACCGCACGGTGTACTTCCGCTTCGACGCGTGAGCGCGTGTCGGCTCGCCCGTTGTCGAGGTGAGCCGAGTCAGCGTCGGTGGATGAGCACCGCCTCGTGAATGTCCGCGATCGGGGCGAGGAGGGAGCCGAGGTCGGGACGCGCACCCGTGGCAGTGACCCGGATGGCCCGGGTCGCGAGTTCGTCGGCGGCGCCGATCGCGCCGATGAGCTCCAGGTCCGGCGGGCGGTGGGCCGCGGGGTCTTCGGCGGCGGCCTGTTCGGCGAGCCAGGCCAGGTTGCGCGCGTGCCGCTGCAGGACCTGATCTCGTTGGTCGAGGAGGAGGGAACCGGCGCCGCGCAGTTCGACCATGAAGCTGACCGCGTACGCCGGCGCGTTCTCGAAACCGTCGAGGTAGGCCTGGATCCCGGCTCGAAGCCGTTCTCGCCACGGCGCGCCGGACGCGTCTGCGACCCGGTCGCGGATGAGGCCGAGGAGTTGCCGGCTGGCCTGGAGGTGGGCTCGGGCGAAGGCGTCCTGCTTGTCGGTGAACGACGCGTAGAACGCGGACCGTGACACCCGGGCCCGGGCGATCACGTGGCGCACGGAAGTCGCCCCGTAACCGCGTGCGGCCACCTCTTCGGTCACCGCCTGCAGGATCCGGCCCTGCTGTGACGCGGCAACTTCGGACCCGGGCAACGCGGCCCGGCCCCGGGGCAGGTCGAGCCGGCTCGGCATCAGCGTCAACACGGCCGGCAGGTCCTCGTCGCTCCCGGTGGTGCTCACGGCCGCAGAATATCGGACGGTTCCGTCGCCGACGTTTCTCTCGCGCCCGCCGTCGTGCAAAAGTACAGCGCAGCTTCGCGGTCTACTGGGTGGTGCAGGTCGTCGCGGTCGCCGGCGGCTTGAACACCACGGCCGGCGACCGAGCATCGCCGTCGGTGCCCAGTGCACGGTGACCGATCTCGCCGAGACCGCCGGTGCCGGCGTACGACGAGTGCAGAAACTGTTCCTCGATCGGTTCGGGTTGCCCGTCCGTGACCCCGACTGCACGGTGAGACTCCTTCGCGGAGGCTCAGGACCCAGAGCTGGCTTCCCGCATCGAGCTGCCGCCGCTCGCCGCCAGTTCCGACGCGGCTCGGAGGATCCAGTTGTGGAACTCCACCGCGAAGTGCTCCAGGTGGTGCTCGACCACCGTCGGGTCGCACGAGGCGGGGAGCGTCACCGAGAGGCTTGCCGTGAAACCGCCCTCGATGGCGCTGAACGAGTTGGTGATGCCGCCGACGATGGTGCCGTCCTCGAGCACCATGCGCGAGCGCCGGCCGGCCGCCGCTGTCGGAGCTGCCGGGGTCGCAGCCTCGTCCCACTCGCTCATGAAAAACGAGCAGACGTGGTCGCCGAGGGTCTCGACGATGTTGACGCGGCCGCCGCCGGCGTGGATGGAGTAGTGCTCCGGGTGGCCGGCGAGCAGGACGTCCTCGCGCCCGAACGCCCGCGAGAGCCAGTCCGTGAACTGGCCCGCGGTGATGCCGTGCGCGTGCAGTGTGGTGGTGCCGGTCGTCTCTTCGCCGGCCGAGCGCTCGACCTGGTCGCGCAGGTAGGCCTCACCCGCCGCGATCTCGTCGGCGAGGAGGTCGAGGAGGCGCTCGCGGCCGAGCTTGGCCTTGAGCAGCGCGAGAGCACGCTGCGCGGCGCGGACCTCGAACCGCTCGATGGCGGTGTCATCCGCTTCGCCGGCCAGGCGGACCCACTTCGCCGTCGTGCTGCTGGTGGTCGCGGTATCGGTGCTCATGGTGGTCCCTTCGTCGGTCAAGGTGTTTGGACGGGGGAGCTACAGGGAGGACCGGCGAGCGGAACGGCTGGGCGAGGACGGCACGAACACCCTCTGGTCGTCGCTCAACGCCGGTTCCTTTCGCTCTTGGCGACCGTACGGCCGACCGGGCAAGAACTCAACGCTTGTGGAGAAACGTACCATGGCCGTTACACTCGCCGGATGACCGCGCAGGAGGAGGCGCCGACGACGGGGGTCCGTCGCGGCCGCAAGCCCGGACCCGGCAGTACCCGGCAGGCCGTGCTCGACGCGGCGAGAGCGCAGTTCGCCCGTGACGGCTTCGCCGGGACCACGATCCGCCGGATCGCCGCCGACGCCGGGGTGGACGCCTCCCAGGTGATGCAGTTCTTCCGCTCGAAGGACGATCTGTTCGCCGCCGTCATGGCCGTCCCGGCGTCCGCGCTGGAGCGGTTCGACACCGCGTTCGAGGGGCCTGATGAGCACCTCGGCGAACGCGTGGTGCGCGCGTATCTGAGGGCGTGGGAGGGCGGCGCCGAGGAGTCGGAGCCCCTGATGGCGATGCTGCGCGGCGCGGTCGGCAACGAGAACGCGCGCGTGCAGCTGCGCGAGTTCATCCAGTCGCGGTTGCTGCACGGCTCGGGTGGCGGTGGCGATGCGATGCTGCGCGCCGGCCTGGCGGCGGCGATGCTGGTCGGCATCGTCACCAGCAGGCGGATCATCGGGGTGCCCGTGCTCGTCGCCGCCGACACCGAACAGATCGTGGCGACCGTCGGCCCGGCGATCCAGCAGGTGCTCGTCGGCGCGGGCTGACGGTCTCACCCGGTATCCAGCCACGCGCGGATTTCCCCCGTCGTGCCGGCCCAGCGGTGTGGGCCCGCGGGACCTCAGTGCGCCGTCGAGCTTCGTCATTTCCCCACGGGATACCGGCCTCGGACGCGGGCAGGAGGTTCCAGTGCGTACGGCCGGAGTCGTTGTGCGGCAGCAGGAGCCGGGCTTGCTCGTCTCCAGGACGACGTCCACCGGTCCCGCCTCGGCACGCAGCCGGAACCAGTCGTCGGCTGCAGACCGACGACGGCGTCCGGCGCCGAGCACGCGTTGCCGCGCTGCGTGGTCCCGGCCGACGCCGATCACCGGCCCCGCTCCCACCCGTCGGGCGCTCTGCACCGCGAGCTGACCCACGGCGTCGGTGGCGCCGAGCACCAGTACCGTCTCGCCGCGCCGAACGCCGGCGGTCTCCGCCGGCGGCAGGTACGCCGTGGTGCCTGCGTTGCCGACTGCGGCGGCCGGCACCGGGTCGATGCCGTGAGCGAGAAGCAGCACGTTCACGTCGGCGAGCACGCCGCCCACGCTCCCGCTGCCGGGAACGTAGGAAGCTTCGTGACGGACTGAGTGGAACGGCTCGGAAGTGATCTGCACGTCCAGCGGATTCAGCGGCGACGCGACCAGCGTCGTGCCGGGCGTCCGGCGCGGCAGCACCGTCGAGCCCGAGCGCGGCTCGGCGGCCGGGGCATCCACCTGGACTGCGCGCACCGCGGCGAAATCTCTGCCGTGCGACAACGGCTGATCAGCCGGCCTTGCGCGCGGCGGACCGGTTGAGGGTGGTGATCCCGGCGAACTCGTGGGGCTGGATGCCGGCCATGAGGCGGCCGTAGTTCTCCGAGAGCGCTTCGAGGTTCAGCGCGCCGTGGAGGGTGACGACGCGCGCGTCGCGCCAGGCCCGCTGGATGTGTTCGAAGTCCATGATCGCGGTGGAGCCGGAGTTGCGCTGGAGCAGCTCGATCGCTTCGGCGCACCACTTGGCGGCGTAGGCGGTCTCGGCGAGCACCCGCGCGCTGAAGTGCTGCAGGTACTCCGCCGATGCGGGCGTACCGGCGGCGGCGAGCTCGCCCAGACGGTCGGTCTCGGCCGCGTTCGCCTGCGCCATCAGCGTCGCCGACCGGATCTTGCTGTGGACCTCGGTGAGCATGAGGTGCGTCAGCGGCGCCTCGAGCTGGTTCTTGTACGTCGTGCCGCGGATCGGCCGGCCGGCGGAGCGCTCGAGGAAACGGGCCAGCGCGCCTTGGGCGATTCCGATCGACATGCCGGCCATGAGGCTGAACGCCCAGCCGAGCGAGGGGGCCTTCCACAGCGAGCCGGCCAGGCCGTTGTCCAAGGTGCCGGCCACGACGTCGCGGAAGTCGGCGACGCGGTGGGCGGGGACGATCAGCTCGTCGGCGGCGAGGGTGAGGGAGACGCTGCCGGTGGCGCGCATGCCGGCGACCTGCCAGTCGTCGAGGAACCGCAGCTCGTCGCGGGGGACCTGGACCCCGACG
The DNA here is from genome assembly GCF_046548815.1 of Amycolatopsis sp. cmx-4-83. NCBI lineage: Bacteria > Bacillati > Actinomycetota > Actinomycetes > Pseudonocardiales > Pseudonocardiaceae > Amycolatopsis > Amycolatopsis sp. cmx-4-83. The sequence goes on from NZ_JAEBEF010000004.1 coordinate 479,474, forward strand.
AGGTAGCGGCCGTCGCCGTCGTCGGCCATACAGCCCAGGTTCGTATACGGCGCCCACAGCGCGTCGCTGCCGAACGTCCAGGGCCCGCCGGAGATGATCCAGCCGTCCTCGACCCGCTTCGCGCGCCCGCGGGTCGCCGGGAAGTGGCTCGATCCGGCCACGCGGGGGCCGACCCACGCGGGGCCGTAGACCTCCTCCACGACCTGGGCGCCCGAGCCGGCCGGGATCCAGTTCGTCGAGGCCGCCACCCACACCGTCCACCCGGCCGAGCCGTCCCACGACGACACCTCGGTGACGACGTCGAGCTGGTCCCGGACCGGGAGTTCCGCGCCGCCGAACTCCGCCGGGCTCGCGATGTCGAAGGCGCCGGTGGCGTCCAGCGCGGCGATCGTCGCGTCGGAGTGGCGGCCGGCGTGTTCCGCTTCCAGCGCGGCGGCGCGCAGCGTCGGGCCGAGCTCGTGCACCTTGTCCAGGACGGAGGCGAGCGTGGTGGGCTTGTCGTCGGTGACGAGCATCGTGGTCTCCGTGTCGGGTCGATCGTTCCGGGGGCGCTGGACGGTCGCCGTCACCGGGTCGCCTTGATGGCGTTCAGGTAGGCGACCTGGCCGGCTTCGGCGTGTTCGCGCAGGACGTTGAGCTTCATGTCGGGCCGGTGCTCGGCGTTGGGCTCGGGCACGAACGGGTTGCCGGTCCAGGACATCAGCCGGCAGACGCGTCGCCGGATGCGCCAGCCGGCTTCGGTGCGGACGAGCTCGTCGTCGTACCAGCCGGTTCCCGTCCACGTGGGGCCGTCCTCGGCCGCCTCCCGGATGAGCAGCCAGTTCCCGTAGCTGAACGCGTTGGCGCGATCGCCGTCGACGTGGACCAGCTGCCCCATCATCGTGTGCTGGTGGCTGTCGAGCGTTTCGTGGAACTCCGCGAAAGACCGCTTGAAGTTCTCCAGGCCTGCCCACGCGTTGCCGGCCGGACCGAACTCCGCGGTCACGTCCTCGGAGAAGACGAGGTCGAACAGGTCCCAGGCGTGCGCGTCCAGGGCGAATCCGTACAGGTTGAGCAGTTCGATGATCGCTGCCTTGTCCTCGGTGTCAGCCACGCTGCTGGTTCTCCGTCTCGCTGTGAAATGTTACTGATCGCTTGTGTCATGTTCAGGCTTGCCTGTGGCATGTGTCAAGACGTAATCTCGACTCGCTCACCGGTAGCCTGGCGGCCCAGTGGTCCTCCATCGCGAGGCAACGACTCGATGGGGTGACCCCGTGACGGACGTTTCCGACTCTCGCGTCTCGCTGAACGAGACGGCCTACCGCAGGCTGAGGGGCGACATCATCGCCTGCCGTCTGGCACCTGGTCAGCGGCTCACGGAAAAACAGTTGGCGGCCGACACGGGTTTCAGCACCGCGCCCCTGCGTGACGCGCTGACTCGCCTGGATCACGAAGGTTTGATCCGGACTCTGCCCCGCAAGGGCTATCAGGTGACGCCGTTGACGCCGAAGTCCATCGACGACCTGTTCGTCGTCTGGGGGATCGTGGGACCCGAGATCATCCGGCTCGGCCTGCGCCAGGCGAGCGAAGCGCAGCTCGACGCGGCGCGGAAGGCATTCGACGAACTGGACGTGCTTGCTCGGGAGGAGAATGGATCACCGTCGGCTCTCCTCGACATCGACGTGGTCAACAGGACCTTCGCGATCCTGGCCGAGGCCACCGGCAATACCTATTTGATCACCTTCTTCCGGCGGCTCATGGGCGACATGAGCCGTATCCGGGCTCTGCTGCTGACGTCGGGGCGCACGAGCGCCGCGACGGGCCCGGCCGGCCACTGGGTGCGCCGCGTTCTCGACGAGCGTGATGTGGACAAGGCCGCCGAGCACGCCAGGCGCTACATCGAGGACGTCCACCAGCACGTGCTCCGGGCCGTCATCAGGTGGCCGTCGGTGATGAGCAGCGAGGTCAGCGTCCTGCCGCCGCGATGAAACGGTGAATGGCGACCGTCGTGACATTTCACAAGTCGGTGGCTGCGGCGGTGCGGCAGGATCGATGTCGCTCACCGCGAGCTGGTAGTCCCCGTTGCGGACCGAGGTGATGCCGGTGGAGATCTCCGGCAGTGCCCGTGGCGGCGGCGAGGACAGTGGTGCCGAACGGCACTCCGGAGAGGCCGATGTGGTCGCGATGGCGTCACGGCTGCGCTCGAGGAACACCCCGGCGACCAGTGTGGTCACCGAGGCCAGCCCGAACACCACAGCGGACTTGGCCGTACCGGTGCGCTTGTGGGTCGCCTGCTGTTCGACGTGGTGACGCCGGTGTCCGCGGGGACGGTGACCGTCCGGCCCGCCGCAGCAGCAGCAACTCGACCACCCGCAAGACGGTGATCGGGATCGGCGCCGGTGCCAGCCGCCACACGATTAGGGAGGCGGGCAGCTGGTGCCGGCGATGACCACGGCGACTACAGCCACGACCAGGCTCGCTTCGAGAACCAGCACGAGCGAGGCCGCCCGTTTCCCACCGCGACTCCGACGTTGCCGGCCGCCGAAGCGGAGACGACGATCGCGATCTCCGGCAGATTCGTCGCCACGGCGAGCAGGACCAGGCCGCCGGGCGCCGAGCCCGGACGCAGCCGGGTGGCCAGTACGTCGGTCTGATGGGACAGCAAAATCCCGGCAACCCAGATCGTCACGGCCGCCGCGACGAAGATCGGCAGCAGGACCGCTAGCGGAAAGGTGGACACTCACTGACCTCACCTACGTCACCGTGACGACCGCTCAGGATCCCACCCATCCGGACAGTAACACACGACGAATCCTCCGAGATACCCAGGTAGGACAGCCGCGCGGCTCGCGACCCTGTACTTCTCAGCAGGAGATGGATCGAGGATGCTCGGCGGAATAGGACAGGCGCATGAGTACCGTCGTCGATCCCCACCAGGATCCCGCCGCCGACGATCGCCCAGCTGCGGCGGTCACCGACGTGCTGGTCCTGCGAGGCGCGGGGGAACTCGTCGACGCGCACGCCGTGGAGGAGATCGTCGCGCCGGCGTTCGCGGCCGATCCGGCCACCGCCCTCGTTGTGGACCTGGCCGCGGTGACCTACCTGACCATGGAAGCGGTGATCCCGTTCCTCATCCTGGCCCGCCGGTGCGCCGCAGAGGGAACGTCGTTGCGTGTGGTGGCCTCCGAGCCCGCTCGTCGCAAGCTGACAAGCCTGGGCCTGCACTTCACCTTTGCGCTGGAACCACCGCCCGCCGGGGCCTGACCGAGCGGCTCGCCCCCGTGGACTCGTTCGGTTGCCGACCACCCACTTGGCCACGGCGATGTGTCATCGTGCCCGTCCCCGGTGCCGAGACGGCCGGAACAGGGGATCGACGTCCCGGACCGCGGTCGGCCGTGGGGTGAGCCGATGACGCTCAGGCGGTCTCCCCGGTAGTCAGTCCTCGGGGGTTGTCCGGCGGTGAGGCGGACGGTGAAGCCGGCCTGGTCATCACGCCGGCCCACGACGCTGACTTGTCGGAGCTCCGGGAACACCTGGTAGCGGAGACCCTGCTCCGGCTGCACCAGGCGCTCGACCTGGAAGATTTGCTGGTAAACGTGGAGTTCCGCTCCGCCTCCACGGCCGGGCGTCGCCTCGGCTGACGGGAGGCGGGGTCGCGCCCGGCGCTCGCCTCGCCGAGCACGCATGCTGCTGACAGCGGCGCTGTTCGGTACTGCGTTACCGCACCTGCCCGACAGGGACACGGCCAGTCGATGTGGAACTGTCTGGAAGCTGGGGGTGGCCGGAGGGCTGGTTGCTCAACCGTCCGGCCACCCCGCCTCCTTTACCCGTCGATCAGCGTGCCAACCCTGTGCATCGCACACCCATCGGTTCGCTGATAAAAACCGCGCGCGCGGCCTGTGGAACGATGCAGAAGCGCTAGGCCATTCGGCCGTCGCCGACGGGCGAGCGGTCCCAGTTGGTGTCACCTCGCGGTACCTGGCGTGGCAGGGTGCGGTGAAATGAGCGCATGACGTCGTGGAGACCGCCGGACAACCCGGCCGACGAGATAGGCCAGCTGCGGGACGCCCTGGATACGCAGCCGGTCATCGAGCAAGCCAAAGGGATGCTGATGCTGGTGCGCGGCTGGACCGCCGCGACCGCCTTCGCCGCGCTGCGCACCATCTCCCAGCGCACCAACGTCAAATTGCACGATGTCGCCGCGGTCGTGGTCGCTGCCGGCAGCCGCGCTGAAGCCAGCACAGTGGATGCGGAAACGTCCGCTGTGCTCCTCGACCAGCTGCGGCAGTACGTGCTCGGGTCGGCTTTCGACACCCGCCTCCGGGAAAGTGAGCCCGAGACCGATTGAGCGGGCGGTCGGCTGGGCGGTATTGGGACTGGCCCGCTCAGCGGCGCGCCGTCCGGGCCGTGCGCTTCGCCGCCGCATCCGGCCTCGGCTGGGCGTGCGCGGTGCGACGTCGCGGTGGAGACCACCAGCCGACTCGTCCGCACGGTGCGACCGAACTGCAGTCGGCGCGGGCGCTCGTCGGCCGCGTCCCGCAGCCGACTGGTGAGCCTGGCCGACGTTCCGGCATCGTGCGGGCGCGACCTCGCTGAACCCCATCTCTTCGAGCCGAGCGTCGGGAACCTCAAGGACTACCTCGACACGATCGGCGAGCACTCGCGGCGGCCGTTTGCTCCGCGTTCGACCGAGGTCGGAGATTGCCTACCGACCAGCGAGCCTTGCCGCTTTCTGAGTAGCTGTGCCGAGGACCGGTTCGAGGTACCTGCGGACACCGCGCACCGGGTGGTGTCCGCTCACCCCTGACACCACGGCGTTCAAACTCCAGTCCGCGACGCCGTGATCGCGGCACGCCGGGCGAGTTGCCCCGCACGCCGCCCGGTCCGGGGTCGCGGCACGCCGTCGAACTGGTGTCGGTCACAGCTCTCTCCTCGCGAGCTCGTCCTGTCGAGTCCGAGCACGCGAAAGAGCGGTGTTCGGTCGTGCCCCTCCCGCGAGGCCCGGACTCCCGCACGCCGTCGGCGCGTGCCACGGGCGGGTTTTCGGACTCGTGGGCGCCGAACTGGTGTCTACCAGCCGTCGCTTCCCGGACTGGCGTCCAGTGCTGGACCACTCGCGCGGTGACGGCTTTCGTTCCCACTTACCGCTTCGGGGCAATCCAGGATTCACACCGGGTTCCCTGTTGCCTCGCGCGAGTCCTTTGCACTCCTGCGAACCAGCGGCACTCATGAGCCTGACGCGGCCACTTCGCTCGCTTGGCTGGCCTCGGCATCGAACGCTTCCCGATCTTCCTTGACTCGTGTCATCCACTGATGCGGAGGCTGCTGTGCTGCCGAATTCTTTCGCGCTTTCGTTGTCGGACGCTTTGGGACGACTGTCGGGGCTCACAGACCACAGCCTCGACTACGCCGTCGGCACTCCGGAGCCTGGACGGGCTCCGGCCGGGGAGGTCATCGCCGGTATCCGGACGCTGTGGAACGCACTGCGCCGCGTGTTGCGTCCGTCCGGTATGTCGTTGCTCGTGTGCGACAGTCAGCCGGAGAACCGCAGCGGGATACCTCCGGAGCTGGCCTGGCGGATCGCCTTCTCTCTGCAAAAGGAACGTTGGATCCTGCGGAACGCCGTGATCGGGCCGGTCAGGCCGGGAGGGCCGAGCACCGGAATCGGATTCATCTTCGTGCCGCGGATTCGGTACTCCTTCGACATCGACGCTGTGCGCGCTCAATACGGCACGAATCCCGGCGACGTCGTCCTGCCCGACACCGGCTGCATCGCCGATCGGTTCGCGGTGGCCGCCTGCTCCCGCGGCGGTCGGTTGACCGACCTCTTCACCACTGGTTCACAGAAGACGGCGGTAGTCCGATGACTGAGTACGACGACGGTCAGGTCTTGCTCTGCTCTGGTGACGCCGTACGCGAGATCGGCCGGCTCCCACTGCGATCCGTGGATTGTGTCGTGACTTCGCCGCCGTACTGGGGATTGCGTGACTACCGGGTCTCTGGCCAGCTCGGTGCCGAGCCACTGGTCGAGCAGTACGTCGAGCACCTCGGAGCGGTCTTCGACCAGCTTGCTCGGGTGCTGGCGCCTCGGGGGTCGGTTTTCCTGAACCTCGGGGACAGTTACGGCGGTTCGTGGGGGCACTACGTCGCCACCGGATCGACGGCTCGCTCCGCGGCGGCGCGGTCGCGAACTCCGTACGGCACCCACCGGCCACCACAAGCGTCATACCGTGCCAAAGATCTCGTCGGCGTTCCGTGGCGGGTTGTGCTCGGGCTCCTGGAGCGTGGCTGGCTAGTGGAGCGCGAGATCATCTGGCACAAGCCGAACGCGCGACCCGAGAGCGTGCGGGACCGGTTCGCGCACTGTTACGAGAACATCTTCGTCCTGTCTCGGCACCCTCGCGAGACCTGCGAGACCGAGGTCTGGAGCGTCTCCTCCGACCGCGGTCGAGTGGGGCATCCGGCGAAGGGGACGTTGGAAATCGCGCGGCGCTGTGTGCGGCAGGGCTGCCTGCCAGGCGGAACGGTCCTCGATCCGTTCTCGGGAAGCGGGACCACCGGGATAGCCGCGCGAGAACACCGTTGCCGGTTCATCGGGATCGATCTGAATCCGGATTGCCACGAGACAGCGCTGCATCGGCTGGGGCTGAGCTCATGACAGTGGAGCTGGGGCAAGCGATGACCTTGGCGGAAGTGGCAAGCCTGCCGGCGGTGGTGGACCTCATGACGGCAGCGAAAGCCCTGGGGATCCGTCGGACCACGGCGTATGCCCTTGCTCGTGGTGGCTCTTTTCCTTGCCCTGTCTTCCGGGCAGGTGCGTCCTACCGGGTGCCGACCTCCGGATTGTTGCGGCTGCTGGGGCTAGCCACCTGATCCGGTGATCTTTCCCGGGCTCGGGCTTCCCCGAGTGGTGGTGGCAGCGCGAGCATCAAGCTTCGAGAAAGCCCTTGGTGGGTGCTTGACGAACGAAGGGAGAGTGGCTTTGGCAGCCGATGGCTCGGTGTACCGGCGGTGTTCCTGCCGAGACGAGAACAAGAAGTCGCTCGGCGACGCGTGTCCGAGGCTGACGAACAAGCGGCACGGGCAGTGGTACTTCCGGATCGAGTTGCCGAAGGACGCCCAGGACAACCGCCGGCCACGACGTCGCGGCGGTTACGAGAGTGCGGCCGAAGCCGAGAAGGGACTACAGCGGGTGCGAGACCTGCTCGGGATCGCGGAAGACGACGACGCCGAGACGTCTCGAAAGATCGGAGACTTGCTCGCGGGGTTGATCTCGAAGAAACAGCCGCTGCCCGAGACCGAGACCGTGCGTCGTCTCGTCCGGGCCGGATCGGCGGTGCTGGAGCAGCCGCTGATGGGCTCGGTGTTCGACGCGTTCCTGGCGCGCAAGAAGCGCACGGTGAGCCGGAACATGTATCGGTCCTACGAGTCTCATGTCCGGCTGTACCTGCGGCCCCATCTGGCGCAGGTCCGGCGTGACCGGCTTCGCGTGGGGCATCTGGATGCGATGTTCGAGGCGATCGTGGAGCGCAACGAGCAGATCGCGGAGTACCGCGCCAGCGGCGACCCTCGGAAGGTCGCGGCGGTGAAGTGGCAGCGTCCGGTCGGACCGGCGTCGCTGCACCGGATCAAGGAGACCCTGCGGGCGATCCTGCGCCCGGCGGTGGACCAGGGGTTGCTGACGCACAACGTGGCGAAGCTGGTCGAGTTGCCCTCAGCGGTGCGGCCGAAACCCAAGCTGTGGACGCCGGAACGGGTCGCGAAGTGGCGCCGGACCGGTGAGGTTCCCTACCCGGTGATGGTGTGGACGGCCGAGCAGACGGGGCAGTTCCTGGACTTCATCGTCCACCACCCGCTCTATGCCCTCTACCACCTGATCGCCTACACCGGTCTGCGGCGCGGGGAAGCGTGCGGGCAACGGCGCTCCGACACTTACTTGGACGCTGCCCGCATCGAAGTGGCCAACCAGATCGTGCAGTACGGGTGGGAGACCGGGCAGAGCAAGCCCAAAACCCCGTCGTCGGAGGGGATCGTCGCCCTCGACCCGGACACGGTGTTGGTGATGCTCGCACACCAGGCTCGTCAAGACGAGGCCAAGGAGCGGCTGGGTGAGGACTGGGTAGAGAGTGATCTGTGCTTCACCGAGCCGGGCGGCAGTCCGCTGCACCCGGCGGACGTCGCCGACGAGTTCGCCCGGCTGATCAAGCTGGCGGACTTGCCCCCGGTCACTCTTCATGGTCTTCGTCACGGTGCTGCCACTCTCGCGTTGAGTGCGGGGGTGGACATGAAGGTGATCCAGCACATGCTCCGGCACTCGTCGATCAAGGTGACGATGGATCTCTACACCAACGTCGCCGAGGAAGTGGCTGCCGACGCGGCGAAGAAGCTGGCCGCAGCGATCCCACGCAAGGCCGTGCACTCCGCCTGCGCTCTCGGGCTTCCCTCGGGCTCGCAGAGGACCACAGTGGACAGTGCGCAAGCGGACGAAAAGCTTCCAAACACCACAAAACCCCAGGCTGAAAGAAACAGACCTGGGGTGGTGGGGTGTGCGCCATCAGGGACTCGAACCCCGAACCCGCTGGTTAAGAGCCAGCTGCTCTGCCAATTGAGCTAATGGCGCCGGTGTCTGCCGGAGGCTTCCCTCGGCGACGTGGAAAAGATTAGCACCCCGTTCAGGGCCCGTTTCAGGGGGGTCCCCTCAACCGGGTTCGGGCGTTGCCGCCCCGGTGTCGCGGCTGGTCGGGCACACTGTAGTCGGACATCGACGGCGAAACAGGCGGGTGGGCATGCGGGGTGTGAAGGCGCGGCTGCTGGTGGCCGCGGGGGTGATCGGCCTCACCTTGGGTGGGTGCAGCAGTAGCCCTTCGAGTGAACCGCCGGCGAAGGAGACGTCCTCGAGCGCGCCCAAGCCGGCGCCGAAGCCCGCCGTGCTGACGGTCGTGCCTGCGAAGGATGCGAAGGACGTCGCGCCCGGGGAGCCGGTGAGCGTCACCGTTGCCGACGGGAAGGTCGGCGACGTGAAGCTGACCGGGGCCGATGGGAAGGTCGTCGCCGGGAAGGTGCGCGCCGACGGCTCCGGGTGGGACTCCGCCGAGCCGCTCGGTTACAGCAAGTCCTACAAGCTGACCGCCTCCGCGACCGGTGGCGATGGCAAGCCCGTCACCACGGAGTCGAGCTTCAGCACCGCCAGGCCCGCGCGGCAGCTCGGAGTCTCGGTGAACCTCGTCGAGGGGGAGACCGTCGGGGTCGGGATGCCGCTGATCTTCACCTTCACCGGCAACGTCGCCGACAAGGCCGCGGCCGAGAAGGCGCTCAAGATCACCGCGGAGCCGGCCACCGAGGGCGCGTTCCGCTGGTCCGGCGACAAGCAGGTCACCTGGCGGCCGAAGGAGTACTGGAAGAGCGGCACCAAGATCAAGGTCGACGCCGCCGTCTACGGCAAGCCGCTCGGCAACGGCAGTTACGGCCGGGAAGACAAGAGCGTGAGCGGCGCGGTCGGGGATAAGCTCGTCGCCGTCGCCGACGGCGGGACGCACCAGATGACGGTCACGATCAACGACCAGGTCGTCAAGACCATGCCGACGTCCATGGGCAAGCCCGGGCACAACACGCCGGCCGGGACCTACACCGTCATGAGCGAGCACACCGGCTACACGATGAACTCCGCCACCTACGGCGTGCCGGAGGATTCGCCCGGCGGCTACAGCACCTTCGTCCAGTACGCGGTGCGCCTGTCCTACAGCGGCATCTTCTACCACTCCGCACCGTGGTCGGTGCGGCAGCAGGGGCACAGCAACGTCAGCCACGGCTGCCTGAACCTGTCCACCGAGAACACGAAGTGGCTGATGGACACGTCCAAGAAGGGCGACGTCGTCACCGTGCAGAACAGCGGCGGCCCGAAGCTGGAGCCGACCGACGGCTGGAGCGTCTGGCAGCTGTCCTGGGACGAGTGGCGCACCGCCGGCAACTAGGGCGTGTCTGACAAAAGTTTCGGCGGGTCGCTGGAATGCTGGCGGTCGTGTCGCGGTTTCAGTTGCTTTCCGACGATCAATGGACCTTGATCGAGGACCTGCTGCCGGTCCGCACCGGCAAGCGGGGCCGCCCGTTCTCCGACGCGCGAGCGATGGTCGAAGGGATCATCTACCGCTATCGGTGCGGGATTGCCTGGCGGGATGTTCCGGCGGTGTTCGGTCCGTGGCAGACGATCTGGACCTGGCATCGCCGGATGGCCGGTGACGGCACCTGGGACACCGTCCTGCAGCGCTTGCTCGCTGAAGCGGATGCAGCGGGCTTGGTGGATTGGTCGGTGTCGGTGGATTCCACGATCGCGCGGGCGCATCAGCACGCCACCAACATCACCCGCCCCACAGGGGGCTGGGTCGAACTACATCGATCTGCTGACCGAGCCGCCTGACCATGCGATCGGCCGCTCCCGCGGCGGCTGGAGCAGCAAAGTGCACCATCTCGTCGACGGCAACGGCCGCCCGCTGGTCACGCTGGTCGGACCCGGCCAGGCCGGGGACGCACCGATGTTCCCGCATCTCATGCGGCACCTGCAGATCCGCCGAGCCGGACGCGGTCGAGCACGGACCCGACCCAACCGCGTCCGAGGCGACAAGGCCTATTCATCGAGAGCAATCCGCCGGCATCTGCGCGACCGCGGCATCACCGCGGTGATCCCCGAGCCTGCCGATCAGGCTGGCCACCGTAAACGCCGCGGTTCCCGCGGCGGGCGCCCACCCGCCTTTGACGCGGTTGACTACCGCGGCCGCAACGTCGTCGAACGCCGGTTCAACCTGCTCAAACAATGGCGAGGGCTGGCTACTCGCTATGACAAGTTGGCCATCGTTTATCGATCAGCGGTCGTCCTGCACGCCGTGATCACCTGGACCAAAGCATTGTCAGACACGACCTAGCCGTCCTTGGCCGAGGTGCGGAGCAGCTCCCGCGCCTCGGCCTCGCTCGCCACCGCGGGCCCCGAACCCCAGAGCGGCTTGTTCGCCGTCTCGCGGCTGAAGTACACCGCGACGGCGCCGATCGCGCCCGCCGCCATCAGGTACCACGCCGGCCAGTAGTCGTAGCCGGTCGCGGAGATCAGCGACTGCATCACCAGCGGCGTCGTGCCGCCGAAGAGCGACACCGAGATGTTGAACGCGATGGACAGCGCGCCGTACCGGATGGCGGTCGGGAACAACGCGGGCAGCGCCGAAGGCATCGACACTTCGAAGCAGAGCAGCAGCAGGCCGAGGCCCATCAGCCCGAGGAACGTGAGGACGAGGCCGCCGTCGTGCACCAGCAGCATGAGCGGCCACGACAGCACGAGGTAGCCGAGGCAGCCCGCCATCATCACGGGCTTGCGCCCGACGTGGTCGGTGATCCGGCCGCCGACCATGATGATGAGCATCATCACGACCATGACGACGATGATCAGCAGCAGCCCGTGGGTGGCGTCGAGGTGCAGCTGCTCGGACAGGTACGTCGGCATGTACGACAGCAGCATGTAGTCGGTGACGTTGAACACGAGCACCAGGCCGACGCAGATCAGCAGCGCGGGCCAGTAGTCGGTGAACATCTTCCAGAACGGCTCGCCGGAGCGGCCGCGCTTCTCGGCTTCCTCGGCGTGCTTCTGGAACGCCGGGGTCTCCTCGAGCTTGAGCCGCATGTAGAGGCCGATGATGCCGAGCGGGCCGGCGACGAGGAACGGGACCCGCCAGCCCCAGTCGAGCAGCGTCTCGTGGGGGACCCACGCCTTCATGCCGGTGACGACGGACGCGCCGAGCACGTACCCGGACAGCGTGCCGAACTCGAGCCAGGAGCCCATGAAGCCGCGGCGTTTGTCGGGGGAGTACTCGGCGATGAACGTGGTCGCGCCGCCGTATTCGCCGCCGGTGGAGAAGCCCTGCACCATGCGGGCGACGACGAGCAGGATCGGTGACCAGACGCCGATGCTGGCGTACGAGGGGATCAGGCCGATGCAGAGCGTGCCGATCGCCATCATGATCATGGTGACGGCGAGGACCTTCTGCCGTCCGATGCGGTCGCCGAGCGGTCCGAAGACGAGGCCGCCGAGGGGGCGCATGAGGAAGGCGGCGGTGAACGCGCCGAAGGTGCCGATCAGCCGGACGCCGGGCGACACCGTGGGCGGGAAGAACACCTCGGCGATGGTGTCGGCGATGTAGGCGTAGACGCCGAAGTCGAACCACTCCATGGCGTTGCCCAGCGCGGCGGCTCCCACCGCCCGCTTGAGCAGGGATCGGTCGACGACGGTGATGTCCTCGTACCGCAGTTTTTTCCGGGTGCGCAGCTTCGGCCGTGAACGTTCCACCAGAACACGGTGCACCGGGTTGCCGGGACGCGCATGCCGAGCCACCTGGTCGTGAGGGTTACCACGTTCGGGCTAACGCCGGGTGTGCCACCTGCCCCGCCTAGACTGCCGACGCGCATCAGAGGGGGATCCGATGGCAAAGGTCGTGTTACCCGTTTCACCGGTCGAGCGAAAACTACCCGCCCCCACCTGGTGGACGATCCTGGCCGGAGCGCTACTCCTCGTGGTCTTCGCGGGCTACACGGTCTGGGCCGGAGTCTGGACAACGGCCGGCGTCTACCTCGAAGACTTCCGCTCCTACGTGGCCACCGGCAAAGCGGTCCGGGCGGGAACACCCCTCTACGAGCAGGGCGTCTCCCACCTGCCGACAATCGGCGGCACGTTCAAGTACACCCCGTTCGCGGCAGGCCTCTTCGTCCCCCTGACACTGATCCCCAAACTCCTGCTGCCGCTGTTCGCCCTCCTGGTCAACCTGTTCTCCCTGCTGGCAGTCACCTGGATCTGCTTAGGAAGCCTCGGCTACGCCCGGGACAACGGCCGCATCGCCGCAACAGCAGCCCTCACGGCACTGGCCCTCCCCCTGCAACCAGTCCTGATGAACTTCACGGCAGGCCAGGTGAACCTGATCCTGCTACTCCTCGTCCTAGCCGACCTGACGGGCCGAAACCGCTGGTGGACAGGAGCAGGAGTGGGCCTGGCAGCAGCAATAAAGCTCACACCGGCGATCTTCGTCGTCTACTTGCTGCTCACGCGCCGCTTCAAAGCCGCAGCGGTCTCGATGGCAACGTTCGCCGCAACAGTCCTGGCCGGTTTCATAGCCCTCCCAAGGGACTCAGCGGCGTTCTGGGCTGCGAACATCGCAGACCCATCCCGCATCACAGGCGACAGCGACGCAACGGCCCCGGAAAACCAGTCGATCCGAGGCGCACTGGCCCGAATCCTCGACATCCCGGACGTCTCAGGCCCGATCTGGATCCCCATCGCAGCAGCGGTGGCCGCAGCAGCCTTCTGGATAGCCCTCCGAGCCCACCGCAACAACCAGGAACTCCTGGCCGTAAGCGTGATCGGCGCCCTGATGGTCCTGGTAACCCCCTGGACCTGGACCCACTACTGGGTCTGGTTCATCCCCTTCTTCGCCATGGCGGCAACCGCCGCCCACAACGCCCGCACCTGGTACCCAGCCGCAGCCCTCACCGCAACCTACCTACTCCTCTTTTCCTGGCAGGTAGGAACAGGCCGCAAAGACATCCCCCTGGTAGGCCTGGTAGTCCTCCCGGAGAACTACGCACCACCAGCCCAAGCAGCAGCCCACGCCCTCTACGTAGTCCTAGGCCTAGCCCTCCTGCTTCTAGCAGGAGTACGCCCCACCTGGCTAAGCCCACCAACCCACAAAAGGTGACCACGACGACGGGGGTCCGGGGGCAAGCCCCCGGCGGGGGCGGGGGGGTTCGACCCCCACAAAAAGGCGAAACCCCAGGCTGAGGAAAGGTTGCGAAGCAACCGACCAGCCTGGGGCCAATGGGGTGAGCGACGGGTTTCGAACCCGCGACCTCCTGGACCACAACCAGGTGCTCTACCAGCTGAGCTACGCCCACCATCAGCGAGGGAACCGCTTGCGATCACCTCGTTGGCTGTAATCGTAGCGGGTGCCCTCGCGGGGTTCGCAGGGGGTTACCTTTGGTGCTGTTCTTGCACTTCAGCGGCTGCGGCTTTGGCTTCGTCGCTGGTGGGGCCGGGCTGGGGGACGAAGGCGACGCGCCGGTAGTAGTCGAGTTCGCCGATGGATTCCTTGATGTCGGCGAGGGCGCGGTGGGCGAGGCCCTTCTCCGGCTTGGCGTAGTAGATGCGCGGGTACCAGCGGCGGACGAGCTCCTTGACCGAGGAGACGTCGACCATGCGGTAGTGCAGGTGGGCGTCGAGGTCGGGCATGTCGCGGGCGATGAAGCCGCGGTCGGTGGCGATGGAGTTGCCGGCGAGGGGTGCGGTGCCCGGTTCGGGGACGTGCTCGCGGATGTAGTCGAGGACGCGGCGTTCGGCTTCTTCGAGGGTGACGCTGGAGGCGCGGACCTCTTCGGTGAGGCCGGAGTGGGCGTGCATCTCGCGGACGACGTCGGGCATCCCGGCGAGTTTTTCCTCGTCGGCGTGGATGACGATGTCGACTCCGTCGCCGAGCACGTTGAGCTCCGCGTCGGTGACGAGGGCGGCGATTTCGATCAACGCTTCCTTGCCGAGGTCGAGCCCCGTCATTTCGCAGTCGATCCAGACTAGGCGGTCGGTCACCTGGTGACCCTAACCCGACACGGGGATGGGAGTGGCGTTACCTGCGCGTACGGCGCGTTACGCTCGCGGTGTGGTGCAGGACACACGATCGGGGAGCTGAGAGTGACGGAGCAGGGGTCGCCGGCGAGCGAGATCGCCGCTGGTTATGCGAGTGAGGGCGCCGCGCTGGAGCTGGGTGCGGTGGTGATCGACGGTGCGGCGGACACCGCGGCCGCGGTGCGCCTGCCGTTGGCGATGCTGAACCGGCACGGGCTGGTCGCGGGGGCGACCGGGACGGGCAAGACGAAGACGTTGCAGCTGATCTCGGAGCAGTTGTCGGCGGCGGGGGTGCCGGTGGTGCTCGCGGACGTGAAGGGTGACTTGTCGGGGCTGGCCGCGGCCGGGGAGCCGAACGACAAGGTCGCGAAGCGTGCGCAGGAGCTGGGGGACGACTGGGC
Organism: Amycolatopsis sp. cmx-4-83; assembly: GCF_046548815.1. NCBI lineage: Bacteria > Bacillati > Actinomycetota > Actinomycetes > Pseudonocardiales > Pseudonocardiaceae > Amycolatopsis > Amycolatopsis sp. cmx-4-83. The sequence continues at coordinate 494,495 of NZ_JAEBEF010000004.1, forward strand.
GGGGACGGCGTTCCCGGTGCAGTTCCTCTCGCTGGGCACCGGCGGGAAGGGCTCGCCGATCCGGGCGACGATCACGAGTTTCGGGCCGGTGCTGCTGTCGAAGGTGCTGGGCCTGAACGAGACGCAGGAGTCGACGCTCGGGCTGATCTTCCACTGGGCGGACCAGCGCGGGCTGGCGTTGCTGGACACGAAGGACCTCCGGTCGGTGATCACGCACCTGACCAGCGACGAGGGCAAGGCGGACCTCAAGGGCATCGGTGGGGTGTCGGCGGCGACGGCCGGGGTGATCCTGCGCGCGCTGTCCAACCTGGAGGCCCAGGGCGGGGAGGACTTCTTCGGTGAGCCGGAGCTCGACGTCCACGACCTGATGCGGCAGAACGACGGCAAGGGTGTCGTCACGCTGCTGGAGCTGGACAACCTGCAGTCGAAGCCGGCGTTGTTCTCGACGTTCCTGATGTGGCTGCTGGCCGAGCTCTTCGAGGAGCTGCCGGAGGAAGGCGACCTCGACAAGCCGAAGCTGGTCTTCTTCTTCGACGAGGCGCACCTGCTCTTCAACGACGCGTCGAAGGCGTTCCTCGAGCGCATCGAGCAGACCGTGAAGCTGATCCGGTCGAAGGGCGTCGGCGTGTTCTTCTGCACGCAGCTGCCCACGGACATCCCGAACAACGTGCTTTCGCAGCTGGGCGCGCGGATCCAGCACGCGCTGCGGGCGTTCACGCCGGACGACCAGGCGGCGCTGGCCAAGACGGTCAAGACCTACCCGAAGACGAAGTTCTACGAGCTCGACACGGCGTTGACGTCGCTGGGCATCGGCGAAGCGATCGTCACGGTGCTGTCCGAGCGGGGTGCGCCGACGCCGGTGGCGTGGACGCGGCTGCGGCCGCCGCGGTCGAAGATGGGCTCGATCGGCGCGGACGCCGTCGCCGCGGCCGTCGCGTCGTCCGACCTGCACGCGAAGTACGGCGAGACGATCGACCGGGAGTCGGCCTACGAGAAGCTGGCCGCGAAGGTCGCCGCGCCCGCGCCCGAGGCGGCGCCGGACGCTCCGCCGCCCCCGGCCGCTCCGGTGCCCGAGAAGGACGATCCGGGCTTCATCGAGTCGGCGATGAAGAACCCGGCCGTGAAGTCGTTCATGCGGTCCGCGGCGAGCGCGCTGGGCCGGGAGATCACGCGCGGGCTGTTCGGCAACCGGCGGCGGTGAGAAAACCTGACGCGACCTGTCAGGTATCGCTGCGAAGCTGGCGCCACCATCGAGACAGGGGAAAGCCATGACCAGCACCGCCACCGCGTCGTTCGTCCTTGACAAATGGGAGCCACAGGCGACCGACGAGGCCGGCGGCACCGAGTTCGCCCGGGTGGCGATCGCCAAGACGTTCACCGGTGCGATCGAAGGGACCAGCACCGTCGAGATGTTGACGGCGTCCAGCGCCACCTCGCGCGCGTACGTCGCCTTCGAGCGGCTTGCCGTCTCGGTCGACGGCCGCAAGGGCGGTTTCGTCCTCCACCACACCGCCGACGACACCGGCCTGACGCTCAAGATCCTCGCCGGCTCGGGCTTCGGCGAGCTGGCCGGGATCTCCGGCACGGCGAACATCGAGCTGGACGCCGAGCAGAACCACACGCTGGTCCTCAGCTACGCACTCTGAGCCAGCACGAAGGCCGTTTCGAGAGCCCCCGATTGACTCTCGAAACGGCCTTCGCGGTTCCCCGCTCCCCGAAGCGGGTGGACGGACCGCCCCGACCACGGCCCGTCCGCGTCCTAGTTGTTCACGATCTGGTCGACGATCTTCTTGGCGTCGTTGATCGGGATGGCGAAGCCGATCCCGACGCTGCCCGCCGAGCCGTTGGCCGAGGCCGACGGGCTGTAGAGCGCCGAGTTGATGCCGATGACGTTGCCCTGGGCGTCGACCAGCGCGCCGCCGGAGTTGCCCTGGTTGATCGAGGCGTCGGTCTGGATCGCGGTGTAGCTGGGCGAGCTCTCGGCCTGGTTGGAGGTGCGGCTGAAGGGCGATTGCTGTTGCTGCTGGCCCTCGCCGATGTCCGACAGGTTCCGGTTCAGTGCGCTGACGATGCCGGTGGTGACGGTGTTCTGCAGCCCGCCCGGCGAGCCGATCGCGACCACCGACTGGCCGACGACCAGCTTGCTCGAGTCGCCCAAGGTCGCGGCCGTCAACCCGCTCGCGTTCTGGGCCTGGACCACCGCGATGTCCGCCTTGGTGTCCGCGCCGACCACGCTGGCCTGGTACTTCTTGCCGTCGGACGTCGTGATCACGACGTTCCGGGCGCCGTCGACGACGTGCGCGTTCGTCAGGATCCGGCCGTCCGCGGTGAGGATGACGCCGGAACCGATGGCCTCGCCCTGGTCGGTGGTCACGTTGATCTGGACGACGCTCGGCGTCACCTTCGCCGCGACACCGCTGACGTCGCCGGTCGTCGAGTTCGAGACCGGCTGCCCGCTCGCGGCCGGCGCGCTCACCGACGTCGTGGTGCCGTCCGCCGAGTTCGTGGTGAGCCCGACGATCGCGGCCCCGCCGACGCCGCCGACCAGCGCGGCGCCGAGGGCGGTCGCGCTGACGATCAGCGCCACGCGGCCTCCCCTGCGCGGCTTGGTCTTCAGCGCCGTGGGCGCCTGGCCCGGCTGCTGGAGCGGCGGCTGCGGGGTGAACAGAGGGTTCGGCGCGGCCTGGTGCTGGTAGCCGTACTGCTGCTGCGTGTACGGCCCGTACTGCGGGGTGCTCTGGTGCGGCTGGTGCCCACCGGGTGAGGCGGGGCCGGGCCGACTCTCGTTCTCGGTCATGGCCCTAGGTTCGCGCCCGTGCTTGTGAACAGCCTGTGGAAATACCTCAGGCTTTGCTGAGAAGAATCAGCTGAGAAAACTCAGGCGGTTCTCAGTCGAAGAACGACGGCACGTCCAGTGCTCCTCCCGCCGCTTCGAACTCGTCGTGCACCGCCTTCCGCAGTTCGGCGTCGCCCAGGTAGTCCGCCGCGGTCAGGGCCAGGCCCAGAGCGCCGTCGCGGACGCCCGCGTCGCCCGTCTCCGAACCGGCCGCGGCCGCGAACTCCTTGGTGTGCAAGGCGACCGTCGGGCCCGAGACCGCGAGCATCGGGTGCAGCGCGGGCATGCGGAACGACAGGTTGCCGAGGTCGGTGGATCCCGTGAGCGACTCCGGCACGATGCCCGGTGGCAGCGGCTTGCGGCCGGTGCCCAGCTGGTTGGCCGTCCAGCGGCCGGCGAGCGCGGTGTTGAACCGGATCGGGAGGTAGGCGGCCTGCGCGTCCCAGGTGAGCTCGACACCGCAGCCGGTCATCGCCGCCGCGCCCTCCGCGATCGACTTCATGCGCGCGGCGAGGTCGCGCAGGGTCTCGGGGTTCTGGGAGCGCAGGTAGAACAGCAGCGCGGCCCGCGCCGGGATGACGTTCGGCCGGGCGCCGCCGTCGGTGAAGACGCCGTGGACGCGGTCGCTCTGCGGGAGTTGCTGCCGCAGCGCGGAAACGCCCTGGTAGGCGGCGACCGCGGCGTCGAGCGCGTTGCGGCCCATGAAGGGTTGCGCGGACGCGTGCGCGCCGACGCCGTGGAAGACCATCTCCAGCTGACGGCGGCCGAGGAACGGGTGCAGCGCGATGTCGTGGCTGAACGGGTGCAGCATGATCACCGCGTCGACGTCGTCGAACACGCCCGCGCGGGCCAGGATTTCCTTGCCGCCCCCGCCTTCCTCGGCGGGCGTGCCGATCAGGCTGACCCGGCCGCCGAGCCGCTCGGCGACGGTGGCGGCGCCGAGGAACCCGCCCGCGGCGGTCGTGCAGATGACGTTGTGGCCGCAGGCGTGGCCGAGCCCGGGCAGCGCGTCGTACTCGGCGAGGACGGCGATGTGCGGGCCGTCCCGCTCGGGCGTGCTGACGCGCAGTGCGGTTTCGAGCCCGCCGACGCCGATGGTGGCGTCGTGGCCGTGGCGCTTCAGGAGGTCGGCCAGCGCCTGCACCGAACGGCGCTCGGCGAACCCCTCCTCCGGGTGCGCGTGCAGATCTTGGCTCAACGCCACCAGATCGGGTGAACCGCGCTCGACCGCGGCCGTCACTTCGGCCCGCGTCGCCTCGTCCGCGCCGGTGTGCGGCGAGGACAGCGGTTCGGCGGCCGCGACGGCGTCGGCGGTCGCCTCGACCAGGGAACGCAGGTAGCTGTCGTCGGGCGGGACGGGTTCGGCGTGGGTCATGGGGCGATGCTAACCGCCGGGTCCGACAATCCGCGGCGCTCAGCCCAGCCGGCCCGCCACGATCTGCGTGACGCCCGCGTACCGTTCGGTGATCCCGGAGAAGCCGCGGGCGCGCAGGCTCGCCGCGATTTCGCCGCGGTCGAACATCTTCTGCCCGCTCACGATCCCGCCGGCCGAGTCGATCAGCCGCGCGGGCTGCCAGCCGCGGCGGGCGCTGGTCAGCAGGACGATCCGGCCGCCGGGCCTCAGCACGCGCGCGAAGGAGTCCAGTGCGGCTTCCGGTTCGGCGAACATGTGGAGGGCGGCGAAGCAGCAGACGCCGTCCACAGTGGACTCCTTCAGTGGGACCCGCACCGCGTCGGCGCGCAAGTAGGCCACGGTGCCGGGGTTGTCCTCGGCGACGGCTTTGGTGAGCATCGTGCGGGCGCCGTCGAGCCCGATCGCGAGCCCGCCCGGGGCGACGGCCGCGCCGAACGCGCGCGTGAAGCGGCCGGTGCCGCAGGCGACGTCGAGCGCCGTCTGCCCGGGTTCGAGGGCGAGGAGCTTCGTGGCGAGGCGGACCTCGCCGGCCATGCTCGGCCCGAACGGGCCTTTGAGCGCGCGGCTGAGGGTGGGGCGCCAGTACCGCTCGTAGACCTGCGGGAGCAGGGTCGTGCGCATCAGCCGCTGGGTGAGGCCGGTCGGGGGACCGGCCTGGTCCGCGGTGCCCAGCAGGTCGAGGTAGCCGCCGGTGGTCTGCGCCGGCGTCTCGAGCAGGGCGTTCAGCCGCTCGAGGGCGGTGGTTCGGCTGGTCGGCATGGCCCCTCCTGTCGTTCGAATACCGGGAGTATGTCAAATCTCGGGCACTCGATCGAGTGAACAATGCACGGGCTCAGGCGTTCGAGCCCGGAATTGTCGGTGGTCCTTCCTAGCGTCGCAGGCGAGGTTCCCGATCCGAGGAGGACAGATGACGACTTCGATGCTGGACAGCGAGATCACGGTGCAGGGCGAGTTCGACCTCGCCGCGGCGGCCCGTTTCTTGACCGGGTTCGCCCCGGCCGGGCAGCCGGCGGCGGAGGCGGGTGCGCTGCGTGTGGCATTCCCGCTCGAGGGGGTGTGGGCGCCGGTGGGAGCGGTGCTGCGCCAGAGATCGCCCGGCGAGGTGGCGGTGGAGGTCCACGGCCCGCCCGAGCACGCGGCGGCGGTCCTGGCCCAGGTGCGGCGGATGTGCTCGCTGGACGTCGACGGCACGGCGTTCGCGGAAGCCGGCGCCCGCGACCCCGTGGTGTCCCTGCTGCGAGAGTTGCACCCGGGCCTGCGCCCGGTGTTGTTCGCCTCGCCGTACGAGGCGGCGTGCTGGGCGGTGCTCAGCCACCGCGTCTGGATGACCCAGGCGGTCCGGCTGCGCCGCCGCCTGGAGGAACGCCACGGCACGGAGGTCGACGTCGGCGGCTGCCGGCTGGCGTCGTTCCCGCCCCCGGCGGTTCTGGCGAAGCTGGAGTTCATGCCGGGCCTGTCGGGCCAGAAAATGCAGCGCCTGCGCGGCATCGCCGAGGCGGCGGCCGCCGGAGCGCTGGACGCGGCGACGTTGCGCGCGATGCCCCCGGACGAAGCCCTGGACCAGCTGCGGCTGCTCCCCGGAATCGGCCGCTTCAGCGCGGAGCTGATCCTGATCCGCGGCGCGGGCCACCCGGACATCTTCCCCCACGACGAGGGCCGCCTCCACGAGATCATGCGCGCCGCCTACCACCTGCCGGAGGCGGGCGTGCCGGAGCTGGCCGACATCGCGGAAGCGTGGGCCCCGTTCCGGAGCTGGGTGTCGTTCCTGTTCCGCGTCGAGGGCGAGGCCCGGTTGAGGGAGTCCCGATGACGTGATCCGCCGGGAACAGGCCCGGGCGGTTCTCGTGCGGGCCCGGGGCGGTGTGCGGTTCCGGCGGTGGCTCACCGCGCCTTGCCGCAGTCGTTGCCGGTGGCGGCTGGCGCGCCTGCCCGCGCACCGCGGGGCGTTTCCGGCCGAGCGGTTCCCGCGGCGTGTTGTTCCCGCGTTGTGGCTGCCGCGGCTCGCGATTCGTTCCCAAGCCCGGGCGATTCTCGGACGGGCCCAGGGCGGCGTGCGGTTCCGGCGGCGGCGCCCGCGCCCGTTCCCGAGCGCAGCCAGTGCCGGTGTGCCGGTGGCGGCTGGCGCACCAGCCCGCGCGCTGCGGGCGTTTCCGGCCGAGCGGTTCCCCTGGCGTGCTGTTCCCGCGCCGCGGCTGCCGCGGCCCGCGGTTCGTCCCCAAGCCCGGGCGGTGTGCGGTTCCGGCGGTGGCGCCCGCGCCCGTTCCCGAGCGCAGCGGTGCCGGCACGAGCCGGTGCCAGCGCGCCTGCCCGCGCACCGCGGGGCCGTTTCCGGCCGAGCGGTTCCCACGGCGTGCTGTCCCGCGCCACGGCTGCCGCGGCCCGTAGTTTGTCCACAGGTCCGAACCCACTCTCACACGAAGGGAGCCTGAGCCTCACCGATCTTGAGCGCCCGTGCTCGCTCGCCGGAGTTCTGCGGGTGTATCCGCGTGGCCAGGCACTGCCGGTGGACGACGAGGGTGTGACTGCCCGGGCCGTTGTTGCTGCGTGAGTCGAGGACGAGCGCGTCACCGCCGGGGCTCAGCGTGGTCCGTTCGCCGCAGAAGTCGCACGGCCAGGTCAACGCCTCGAGGTCGGCGGCGCGGATGCTGAGGCGCACCGACACCGGCGGGTGCCACCGGCTGATCCGCTGGACCACCGCCTCGACCCGCGAACCGACGGGCGGGAAGAGGGCGAGCAGTTCCTCGTGGCTGCCCGTGCGCGAAGCGAACAGCTCGATCATGTCGATCGAGGCCGACAGGCCGTCGTCCTCGTGCCCCGCGATCTCGACGAGCACGCCCCACGGGTGGTGGCTGACGACCTTGGCCTCGACCCGCTGACCGGGCATCAGGGCGAAGCTCTTCGTCTCGAACCGGTCCATCGCTCGACGCCACCCATCATCGACGGAAAGGAGACCACCACGAACCCACTACCGGAGCCCGCGAAACCGCCATCGGCGGGGACTCACCGTAGCCAGATGTCGCCTGTGGTGAGGTATCCGGGTGAGTTCGCCCGTTCCTCTCGCGCTCGGCAGCCCGGCCGGTGACGCCCTGTCAGCCCTCCGGACGGCCGCCGCCGACACCTCGTCGGCCGGCTCGCTGCTCGAGCAGGCCCAGACGCCCGCGGTGATCACCCTGGTGGCCGGCGGTGTGGCGTTGCTGGTCGTCTTCGTCGGCGGCTCGCCGTGGCGGCGGGCGCGCAACGTCGTGACGATCGTGCACGAGGCCGGGCACGCCCTGGCCGCGGTGCTGGTCGGGCGGCGGCTGCAGGGCATCAAGCTGCACTCGGACACCTCGGGCGTCACCGTCTCGCGCGGTAAGCCCGAGGGGCCGGGCATGGCGTTCACCGCGATGGCCGGGTACCTGGCGCCGTCGGTGCTGGGGCTGCTGTTCGCCAGCCTGCTGGGCAACGACCTGGTCGGCACGGTCCTCGTGCTGATCGCGCTGCTGCTGCTCGGGGTCCTGGTGATGGTGCGCAACGCCTACGGGGTGTTCACCGTCGTCGCCAGTGCCGCGGTGCTCGCGCTGGTCGCGTTCGTCGCGCCGGTCGAGGTGCAGGCGCCGTTCAGCTACCTGGTGACCTGGTTCCTGCTGTTCGGCGGCGTGCGGCCGGTGATCGAGCTGCAGACGAAACGCCGTCGCGGCCAGGCGCGGGACTCCGACGCCGACCAGCTGGGCCGGCTCACCGCGGTGCCGCCGGTGCTGTGGGTGCTGGTCTTCGCCGTGGCGACGGTCAGCTGCCTGATCGCCGGCGGGCTTTGGCTCCTGGAGCCCCTGGCCACCTGAGCGAGCCCATGCGGCAAACTGGTCTCTCGCTGGTCCGCGCGGAGGGAGACGAACGATGGACGAGGTCGCCAAGGCCGTGGAGGAGTGCGCACGGGCGGCGAAGCTGGCCGCGCCGTCGCTCGCCGCCGCTTCCGCCGACGCCGTCGACGCCGCGCTGACCGGGATGGCCGAGCGGCTGCTCGCGCACCGCGAGGAGATCCTCGAGGCGAACCGGGCCGACGTCGAACGCGCGAAGGCCGAGGGGATGAGCGCCGGTCTGCTCGACCGGCTCACCATCACCCCCGAGCGCCTCACCGGCATGGCCGAGCAGCTGCGGCTGCTCGCCGGCGCGCCGCACCAGGAGCGCTCGGTCGAGGTGTCCACGCTGGACGGCGGGCTGCGGCTGGTCGAACGGCGGCGGCCGGTCGGCGTCATCGGCGCGAACTACGAGGCGCGGCCGAACGTGACCGTCGACGTGGCGTCGCAGCTGGTGAAGTCGCGCAACGGCGGCGTGCTGCGCACCGGCTCGGCCGCGCTCGGCTCGGCGCAGCGGCTGCGCGAGGTCGTCATCGCGCCCGCGCTGACCGAGGCGGGGATCGACGCCGACTGCGTGCAGCTGGTGCCGCGGGTGGAGCGGGAGGCGGCGTCCGCGCTGGTCCGGCTGCCGAACCTGGTGCCGCTGGTGATCCTGCGCGGCAGCGGCGACAGCACCCGCGCCCTGGCCACCGAGGCGGCGATCCACGGCGTGGGCACGCTCGCCCACGCGGACGGCGGCGGCGTGCTGTACGTCGACCGCGGCGCGGACGTCACCAAGGCGCGTGACCTGGTCTACAACAGCCTCGACCGGCTCGGGGTGTGCAACCGGCTGAACCTGCTGCTGATCCACGAGGACATCCACGACGAGGTCTGGCCGGCGATCTCGGACGCGCTGGCCGAGCGGGGCGTCACGCCGTCGCTGGCCCCGCACGAGCACGCCATCGGCTACGAGTGGGCGCTGGACTCCGACCGGGAGGCGACCGTCACGGTGGCCAAGGTCGGCGCGCTCGCCGACGCCGTCGGGATCGCCAACGAGCAGACCTCGGGCCTCGCGGCGGGCATCGCCACCGAGGACGAGTCGGCCGCCGACGCGTTCTTCGACGGCTACACCGGCACGGGCGTCTTCTGGAACGCGCCGACCCGGCTCCTCGACGGGTTCAAGCTGCTCGCGGTCCCGGAAACCGGCATCAACCTGGACAAGGTGCCCGGTCCCCGCGGCCCGGTGACGTACACGGACCTCTACGTCCGCCAGTACGCCGTCCTGCCGGCCTGACGGTGCTTCTGCCGATCGACCCGCCGGACGTCCGGCGCGCGGACCTGATCCGCGTGGCGGGTGACCGTGAATGGGAACAGTGGACCAGCGTTCCCGGTCCCGTCCTCGAGTCGGTGACGGGTGCGGACGCGGAGGCGCTCGTCAGGCTCGTCTCCGAGCTCCCGGACGCCGGGATGATGCGGTGCTACCACCCGGTGTACGCGCTCAGGGTGCACGGTGCGGAAGGCGTCCTCTTCGAGATCGCCTTCTGCTTCCGCTGCCACAACGCGCTCGGCTTCGCGGGCGGCGCTCAGGCCACGCTCGAAGGGTTCGACCCGGATTCACCGGCGGGGCAGGAGCTGCGCCGCCGGTTCCGGGCCGCGGACCCTAACGCGGCGGGACGTGAGCCAGCTTCCTGAGCTCGTCGACCGTCTCGGTCACGTTGGTCAGGAGTTCCGTCCGAGGTTCCTGGTCGGCGGCGTGGCGGTAGATGGCGGTCGGGCCGTCACTGATCGCGATCGCGGCGACCAGGCGGCCTTCGGGGTCGCGGGTGAGCCCGGTGGTCACCGACACCTCCCGGCCGACCGTGTCGACCGTGGTGAGCGTCCGTTCCTTGTACCAGCCTCGCGTGGTCATACTTCGCAGCTCCGGGGGATGGGCTCGACGGGGGATACGTCGTAGGACGCCCGGATCCCCGAAGGCGTTACGGCATACTGGTCCGGGTGATCTCCCGGCCGCACGTTCTGCTGTCCGCCGCGCAGTCGCTCGACGGCTACCTCGACGACACTTCGCCCGAGCGGCTCGTGCTGTCCACTGAGGACGATTTCGCCGTCGTGGACCGGTTGCGGGCCGAGGCGGACGCGATCTTCGTCGGCGCCGGAACCGTGCGGGCCGACAACCCGCGGCTGCTCGTCCGGTCGCCCGAACTGCGGCGGCAGCGGGTCGAGCAGGGGAAGCCCGAGCAGCCCGTCAAAGTCACCGTGACCACGCGCGGGCTGGACCCGGAGGCGCAGTTCTTCACCGTGGGGGACACCGAAAAGATCGTCTACGCACCACCGGGGGCGGCCGGCGAGCTGAAGCGCGTCGCCACCGTCGTGGACGCCGGGAACCCGCCCGACTTCGGTCGCGTCCTCGACGACCTCGGGCAGCGCGGCATCGGGAAGCTGCTGGTCGAAGGGGGCGGCGGCATCCACACCCGCTTCCTCACCGGAGGCCTGGCCGACGAGCTGCGGCTCGCGATCGCGCCGTTCTTCGTGGGGCAGCCGGGTGCGCCGCGGTTCGTCGGGCCCGGGCTCTACCCGCGGCCGCTCACCCTGGCCGGTGCGCGGGAGCTGCAGGGGATGGCGATCCTCGAGTACCGCGCCGCGGCCGAGCCGAGCGGACCGGACGTCCGGCGGCTCAAGGAAGCGATCGCGCTCGCCGCCGAGTGCCCGCCCAGCCACACCTTCCGCGTCGGCGCGGTGATCACCGACGCCGGTGGCGAGGTCGTCGCCACCGGGCACTCCGGCGAGGGCGACCCGGCGAACCACGCCGAAGAAGCCGCCCTCGCCAAGTGCGCCGGCGACCCGCGCCTGGCCGGGGCGACCATGTACAGCTCACTGGAGCCGTGCAGCCACCGGAGCTCGCACCCGCGCAGCTGCACGCAGCTGATCCTCGACGCCGGGATCCCGCGCGTCGTGTTCGCGTGGCGCGAGCCGCCGGTGTTCGTCGACGCCCGGGGCACCGAACTGCTGCGGCAGGCCGGGCGGCACGTCGTCGAGGTGCCCGCGCTGACCCCGGAGGTCCAGCGCGAGAACACCCACCTCGACTTCTGACGCGCGGCGATCAGCAGGCGCCGTTGTCCTGCCAGACACCCCATTCGCCGGTGGTGCCGGGCTCCTCGCCCTGCGTCCACCACTTGGCGGTCCACTTGTGGCTGTTGTGCGAAACGACGTTGTCCTTGACGTAGACCTTCGTCCGGTCCCACTCGGCCGCGGTGCACGAGCCGCCGCCCGGGGTGGTCGGGGTCGTGGTGGTCGGCGGGGTCGGCGTCGTCTGCGGCGGCGTCGCACCCGCGAACCGGACGCTGAACTTCGTGAAGTCCCAGTCGTTCTGCGGGACGTTGCTGCAGACGCCGTTGTCGGTCGTGCCGACGCAGGCGCGGTCGCGGTTGACCGACCAGAACGTGAAACGGCCGAGGCCGTGGCTGGTCGCGTAGTCGTACACCGTCTGGAAGTCCGCGGTGTAGAACATCTCGGACGCGTCCGATTTGCCGTTCATGCCCGAGAAACCCTCGTGCGAGTAGGCGGTCGCGCTGTCCCAGCCCATGTGCGACATCAGCAGGCCGTGCAGGGCCTCCAGCGCCGACACCTGCGACGAGCCGCCGTTGAAGCCGCCGTCGAACGGCATGATCGAGAAGTTGTTGGGCGTGAACCCGATCGACTTCGCCTGGTCGAGCAGCTGGGTGCCGAACCAGCCGGTGCCGGCCGCGGTGCCCGGCATGGTCACCGACACGAAGAGGCCGGGATTGTTGGCCTGCAACGTCTTCGCCGCGCCGAGCTCGTTCGCGATGGCCGCGGTGTTTTCGTACTCGGGCTCTTCGAGGTCGAAGTCGATGGCCTTGAGCGAGTACTTCGTGACGACCTGCTGGTAGGCGGCCGCGGTCGCGGCGACCGTGCCGCAGGTCTGGCCGAGCTTCGTGCCGCCGTACCCGCCGACGGAGACGGAGATGTCCCCGCCCGCCCCGCGGATCTTCGAGATCGCCGCGGCGACGGTGGTGTCGCTGGAAATCGGGTCGGTGCCGTCCCAGGTGGGACTGCAGCCGCCGCCGTTGGGCGCCAGGATGAACGCGAGCTGGAACGCCTTGAGCCCGGTCGCGTTCATCACGGTGACGGGATCGGGCGGGTTGTTGCTCTGGGGCATCAGGTACGGCGCCGCGGCGTACCAGTTGTTGCTCAACGCCGCGGTGGCCGCCGGAGCGCCGAGCACAAGGCTGACGGCGGTGGTGGCGAAAGTGGCGGCGGCGAGCCCGACGGCGGCCAGTCTGCTCTTGCGCATGAGCTGTCCTCCCGGTGGGGATCGAGGGTGGACAGATCATTGGACTAGACCATTGACGAAGTCAAGCCGACGGCGGAGTTCTGGGTGAAACCTGTCGGATAGTCGGTTTTCCGGGAGCGGATCCGGTCCGCCCAGCCGCCGTCGGTTTCTCCTCGCGTCCGTCCGGCGAAGCCTGCGCGGCGAGCACGAGCGGATCGAAGTCCCGGATGGCCTTCCGGACCGCGGATTCGTGCACCGGGGCAGGCTCGTTCAGCGCCGCGATGGCGTTCGCGTGTTCGCCGGCGGCCTTGCGGACCCCCTGCAGGGCCGAGCCGTCGTCCACCCAGTAGTGCGGCAGCGACCGGGCGACCTGGGCCAGCCGGAGCAGGGACAGCCCGACTTTCGCCTTCGAGTGAAGCGCTTTGAGCACCGGGGCCTGGAGCCCGTCGAACGCCGCCACGGCTCGGAGTGCCCGGTCGAGGTCGCCATCGCGAGCGGTGTCGAGGGCCTGCTGCAACGCCCAGAGCGTGTCGATCTGGTCGTCGCCGGGGTCGAGGCTGCGCATCGACGCGCTGATCGCGCCGGTGAGATCGTCGAACACCAGTGCGGCGGTGATCGTGTCGATGCTCAACGGCGTCAGCGGGGTGCGTCGCTGCAGCTCGACGGCCGCTCTCGCGCTGCGCAACAGATCCCTGGCCAGCCCGCCGGACCAGGCGTGGCAAAGCATCGCGACGATCGGCGGGAACCCGGTGGCCCGCGCCCGGATGACGTCGAGCGACTCGTCCAGCGTCAGCCGCCGGGTGTGAATCACCGTGTCGAACGCCGAGTCGAACGCGTCCCGCCCGGCGAGCCCCCGGCGTTCGAAGGAGTCGAGGGCATCCGTGGACACGGTGACCACGAAGTGGACTTTCTGGATGTGAAAGAGATCCTTCAGCTCGTTGACGATCTCGACCAGGTCGGCGGACTCGCCGATCTTGTCGAGCTCGTCGATGCAGACGATCATGCGCTCGCTCTCGCTGAAGGCCGCGAAGGTCTGCAGCAGGTCCCGCAGCGCGCCGACGAGCTCGGCCCGGCCGAGGGAACGGCTCTTCAGCTTGACGCCGTTTTCCCTGCTCGACTCCCAGAACGACTGGAACTTCAGCACGATCTTGCCGGTGGTCGCCCGTTCTGTTTCCCAGCGCAGGTCGCGGAGCAGTTCCACGGCTCGTTTCACGTGGGGTTTCCGCGTGGCGGTGTCGAGCCGCTTGACGACCTTGAGGATCTGGCCCGCGAAGAGGACCACGAGGAAGGCGCTGAGGCCGAACGCGAAGCCGCGGAAAACGTCCAGGCTGAGGACAAGAGCGACCAAGGACACGGAAAAGGCGACGGCCACCAGTCGTCGGAAGGTCAGGCGGTCCGCGAACCGGTACAGCCGGTCGGTCAGCCGGTCCGGCTGCCGGCTGATGATGGCTCCGGCGATCTCGGCCAGCAGCAGCCGGATGAAGTCCCCGGCGTCGTAGCGCACCGGCGACGGCACGACGACCACCGGCCCGGCCATCGCCGGATCGCTCTGCAGCGCCCGCATGACCGTCGACTTCCCCGAGCCGCGGGTGCCGGCGAGGCCGATCGCCGACGACTCGTGCTCGAGGATGAACTCCTTCACGTAGGCCGCGGTCGCCGACCGGCGGACCTGGGTGACGTCCAGTTCGACGAGCCTCGGCGCGTGGGTGGGGAACGCGATGATGCCCTGGGGACCGAGCTCGTCGTTGATCGACGTGGCGACAGCCTCCTGCACGGCCGCGGCCAGTGAACGGGCGAAGGTGCTGGCTGCTGTCGCGGCCGGTCGCTTGAGCGCGGCCACGGCTGTCCGTCGTCGCAGCAACCACCCCGACCAGGTGACCACGCAGAGGGTGAGGACGAGGTAGCCACCCGCTTCCACGATGCCGAACTTGCGGCCGATCCAGCTGTGCTCGGTGTCGAGGGAAAGGAGCTTGAGCAGCTCCGGCTTCGGCACCTGGGTGATGAGCGCGACGGACCCGGCAGCCAGGAGCGTCAGCAGCCCGAGCAGGAGCAGCCGGGCGACCGAGCGCCGGGTGCGCGTGCTGAGGGCCTCGTCGGCCCGCCGGCGCGCCTCCTCGTAAGCGGTCCGGTCGATCGAAGTCGCGACGGCGATCGATCCGGCGTGCTCGGCGAGGAGGCGCTCGACGATGACGGCCTGGTGGGCCTGGTAGTGCTTGAACTCCTGCCGCTCGAACACCTCGTTCGCGATGTCCTCGATCGTGGCGGGGGACTCGACCTCGAGCATGTCGGAGTAGTCGCTCGAACCGGTTCGGCGTTACGGCTCACTCCGCTTCGAGATCACCTTCCAGCGACAGGTACACCTCGCGCATCTTCTCCAGGAGCGCGGGATCCGGCTCTTCCCACAGCCCGCGGTCCGCCGCTTCGTTCAGCCGCTCCACGATGCCGCGCAGCGCCCAGGGGTTCGCCTGGCGCAGGAACTCCTGGTTCACCTCGTCCAGCACGTAGGACTCGGTCAGCTTCTCGTACATCCAGTCGCCGACGACGCCCGCCGTCGCGTCGAAGCCGAACAGGTAGTCCACCGTGGCCGCCAGCTCGAACGCGCCCTTGTAGCCGTGCCGGCGCATCGCCGCCAGCCAGCGCGGGTTCACCACGCGTGCGCGGAACACTCGGGCCGTCTCCTCGCCCAGCGTCCGCGTGCGGACCGCGTCCGGGGACGTGCTGTCGCCGACGTAGGACGCCGGGGCCGAGCCGGTCAGCGCGCGGACCGTCGCGATCATCCCGCCGTGGTACTGGAAGTAGTCGTCCGAGTCGGCGATGTCGTGCTCGCGCGTGTCGGTGTTCTTCGCCGCCACGACGATCCGCTTGTACGAGTTCTCCATGTCCTCGCGCGCCGGGCGGCCGTCGAGGTCGCGGCCGTAGGCGAAGCCGCCCCACACCGCGTACACCTCGGCGAGGTCCTTGTCGTCGCGCCAGTTCCCGGAGTCCATCAGCGGCAGCAGGCCCGCGCCGTACGCGCCCGGCTTCGAACCGAAGATCCGCGTGGTGGCCCGCCGGGAATCGCCGTGGGCGGCCAGGTCCGCGGAAACGTGGTCCCGCACGAAGTTCAGGTCCGCCGGTTCGTCCAAAGCGGACACCAGCCGGACCGCGTCGTCCAGCATCGTGATCACGTGCGGGAAAGCGTCGCGGAAGAAGCCGCTGATCCGGATCGTGACGTCGATCCGGGGCCGGCCCAGCTCGGCCAGCGGGATCGCCTCGATCCCGGTCACCCGCCGCGAAGCCTCGTCCCACACCGGCTGGACACCCAGCAGCGCCAGGACTTCCGCGGCGTCGTCGCCGGACGTCCGCATGGCCGACGTACCCCACACCGAAAGCCCGACCGAACGCGGCCAGTCGCCGGTGTCCTCGCGGTAGCGCTTCAGCAGCGAGTCCGCCAGCGCCTGCCCGGTTTCCCAGGCGAGCCGGCTCGGGATCGCCTTCGGGTCGACGGTGTAGAAGTTCCGCCCGGTCGGCAGCACGTTGACCAGCCCGCGCAACGGCGACCCGCTGGGCCCGGCCGGGATGTAACCGCCGTCGAGGGCGTGCAGCACCGAGTCGAGTTCCGCGGTCGTGCCCGCCAGCCGCGGGACGATCTCCTCCGCCGCGAACGAAAGCACCCGCGCGACCTGGGCGTCCGGGGCCACCGACGCGACGGCGGTGGCGTCCCAGCCACGCATTTCCATCGTCTGCACGAGTTCCCGCGCCGTTTTCTCGACCGCGTCCACTTCGGACATCGGCGCGTCTTCCTTCAAGCCCAGCGCCGAACGCAGGCCCGGCACCGCGCCCTGCTTGCCGCCCCACATCTGGGACGCGCGCAGCATCGACAGCACCAGGTTGACCCGCGCTTCCCCGACCGGTGCCGCGCCGAGGACGTGCAGCCCGTCGCGGATCTGCGCGTCCTTGACCTCGCACAGCCAGCCGTCGATGTGCAGCAGGAAGTCGTCGAACTCCGCGTCGTGCGGGCGTGCCTCGACGCCGAGGTCGTGGTCGAGCTTCGCGGCCTGGATGAGCGTCCAGATCTGGGCGCGGATCGCGGGCAGCTTCGCCGGGTCCATCGCCGCGATGTTCGCGTGCTCGTCGAGCAGCTGCTCCAGCCGCGCCATGTCGCCGTAGGACTCCGCGCGCGCCATCGGCGGGATCAGGTGGTCGACGATCGTCGCGTGCGCCCGCCGCTTCGCCTGCGCGCCTTCGCCCGGGTCGTTGATCAGGAACGGGTACACCAGCGGCAGGTTCCCGAGCACGGCGTCCGGCGCGCACGACGCCGAAAGCCCCGCCGTCTTGCCCGGCAGCCACTCCAGCGACCCGTGCTTGCCGAGGTGGACGACGGCGTGCGCGCCGAACTCCTCCTCCAGCCAGCGGTACGCGGCCAGGTAGTGGTGGCTCGGGGGGAGGTCCGGGTTGTGGTAGATCGCGACGGGGTTCTCGCCGAACCCGCGCGGCGGCTGGATCATGATGATGACGTTGCCGCTCTGCAGTGACGCCAGCACGATGTCGCCGTTTTCGACGTACAGCTCACCCGGCGCCGGGCCCCAGTGTTCTTCCACCCCCGAACGCAGCTCCGCGGGCAGCGCGTCGAACCACTCCTGGTAGCGCGCGGCGGGGACGCGGATCGGGTTGCCGGACAGCTGTTCCTCGGTCAGCCACTCCGGGTCCTGCCCGCCGGCCGCGATCAGCGCGTGGATCAGCGCGTCGCCGTCCGGCTGGTCGGTCCCGGTCGGGTCGACGCCGGGGAAGGCGTCCGGCCCCAGGTCGTAGCCCTGCTCGCGCATCCGCCGCAGCAGCTCGATCGTCGACGCCGGGGTGTCCAGCCCGACCGCGTTGCCGACGCGGGAGTGCTTCGTCGGGTACGCGGACAGCATCAGCGCGATGCGCCGCTCCGCCGGGGGCGTGTGCCGCAGCCGGGCGTGCGCCAGCGCGATGCGGGCGACGCGGGACGCGCGTTCGGCGTCCGGGACGTACCGGGGCAGGCCGTCTTCGTCGAGTTCCTTGAACGAGAACGGCACCGTGATCAGCCGCCCGTCGAACTCCGGCACGGCCATCTGGTTGCCGGCGTCGAGCGGGGAGAGCCCGTCGTCGCTCGCCGCCCACGTCTCGCGGTCGCTGGTCAGGCACAGCGCCTGCAGGATCGGGACGTCGAGCGCGGCCATCTCGGCGACGTCCCAGGCCTCGTCGTCCCCGCCGGCCCCGACCTCGGACGGCTTCGTTCCGCCCGCCGCCAGCACCGTGACCAGCAGGGCGTCCACCTTCCCCAGCTCGGCCATCATCTCCGGCTCGCGCGTCCGCAGCGAAGCGCAGTAGATCGGCAACGCGCGCCCGCCGGCGGCCTCGATCTCGTCGGCGAGCGTGTGGACGAACTGCGTGTTCCCGGACAGGTGGTGCGCGCGGTAGTACAGGATCCCGATCACCGGGCCCTCGGCGCGCGAAGGCCGCTCGAGAACGCCCCAGCCCGGCTGCCGGGCGGGCGGCTCGAAGCCGTCGCCGGTGAGCAGGAGCGTGTCGGAGAGGAACCGGTGCAGCTGGGTGAGGTTCGCCGGGCCGCCCTGCGCGAGGTACGCGTGGGCCTCGGCGGCGATGCCCGCCGGGACGGTCGAGAGCTTCATCAGCTCGGCGTCCGGCGTCTGCTCCCCGCCCAGCACGACGACGTGCGCGCCCGACGCCCGCAGCGTGTCCAGGCCCTCCTGCCAGCTGCGCGGGGTGCCGAGGATCCGCGCGACGACGATCTTCACGCCGTCGAGCAGCGCCGGCAGCTCGGCGACGTCGAGCCGGGCGGGGTTGCCGAGCCGGTATTCGCCGTCGGCCGAACGGGCGCTGAGCAGGTCGGTGTCCGAAGTGGACAGCAGCAGGATCACGAGGTTCCTCCTCGGGGTCCGCGCCCCGGGTAGACGGACGCGCCGGCGGGAGTTCCTGGCTTCCGGGATCTCTCCCGGTCACAGTGGCGGGACCGCCCCGGACTCTCACCGGGTTCCTCCACCTGCCGACGCGTGGGTTCCGCCTCACTCTCCGGTGCGGCCGACCCGGCGTCAAGGTGACGTGCGCGGCTCAGAGCCGCTTGGCCGTGCGGAACGCCTTCGCGTACGTCCCGGACCCGTCGATCAGCGAGACCCCGCCCGCGTCGCCGAAGGTCGGGCCGTTCGCCACCTTGCGGCTGGACAGCACGCGGTGGTGCCCGTCGCCGTCGATGCCCAGGTAGATGCCCGTGTGCGAGACCTGTGGGCCGAGCTGCGGCTCGAGGTTGAAGAACAGCAGGTCACCCGGCTGGAGCCGGCTGAAGTCCGTCACCTGCTTCTTCTCGTCGGGTATCAGCGTGGTGCCCGGCCCCAGCTCGGCCAGCGCCCACGCCCGCCGCGGCAGGCCGGGGCCCTTCGTGTTCGTGCCGAGCAGCGGGTAGCCCGCCCGGTAGCCGTAGACCATCCGCACGAACCCCGAGCAGTCGAGGGACCGGGCGCGCCGCGGCTCCGCGGCCTCGTGGACGCCGTCCGGGAAGTCCCAGCCGATGCCCAGGTAGTCGTAGAAATCGGACTTCTCGAGCCGCCCCTCGGCGCTGTCCGGGCCGAAGCTGGCGTCCCCGGCCACGCGCAGCTTCTTCACGACCTGGTCGGCCGCGCCGTCGGTGTACTGCAGCGCCACCGCGAGCACGTCCGGGCCGGTGTCGGCGGCCGCCTTCGGGAACCAGCCGGTGAACCACGGCTCCTTCTCCGCGCCCGCCTGCCACGGCTGCGGCGCGAGCCGGATCCAGGCCGTCGACGTGATGCCGGCTGTGGTGAACTTCGGCTCGGTGAACGTCCGGGACCGGCCGGTCAGCATGACCGTGCGGGAGCCGTCGGTGAACGACGCCAGCTGGGCGCCCGCCCCGTCGCGCACGATCGTCCGGGCCGGGTCGGCCAGCCGGTCGTAGGTGTAGCCGCCGGTGACCGCCGCTCCCGAGGGTGCGGGCGACGCCGAGATGGCCGTGATGTCCTGCCGGTCCTGCGTGGCGACGTACAGCGCGGCCGCGCCGGACAGGCCGATGACCGCGGCGAGGACACCGATCCGGACCGCCTTGCGCATCGTCACCTCACACCGTCGGGACCAGGCCGATCAGCACGCCGCTGATCAGCACCGCGTAACTGGCCAGGCTGACGCCGCCGGTGGCGAGCATCGTCGCCACCGGCTTCTGCCGGACCAGCTGGTAGGCGACCAGGCCCGGCACCACGAACCCGAGCGTCTGGTGCACGAACAGCAGCGGGAAGTCGGCCTGGAGGAAGAGCAGCAACGTCGTCTGCAGCAGCACGCCGAGCAGCACGACCGCGGCGAAGAGCCGCTTGCCGTACAGGATGACCATGCGCTGCAACGCCTTCGTGCCGCCGAAGGTCAGCGCCGTCATCAGCACGATGATCGCCGCGCGCCGGTAGTCCTCGACCATCGTCAGCGCGATCCAGCCGGGCGTGATCATCCCGCCGGGGGACAGGTTCGTCGTCAGGTAGCAGACCAGCGACAGCAGCAGGCCGATGGCGAGCCCGACGGTGGCGACCTCGGGGGCGAGGGACGTGGTGAGCATCAGGAGACCGGTTCCAGTTTCGCGAGTTCCTCGATGAGCAGTTCCCCCTGGCCGTGGATGTTGCCGATGGCGATGAGCGACGCCTGCCGCTCGACGCCGCCGACGATCCCGCGCAGCAGTTCCCGCGGCGAGCGCGAACCACCGAGGTCGACGACCCGGTCGTGCCACTCGCTGGGGATCGCGGCGCGGGCGCTGCGGGGCGGTTCGCCGATCAGCACGACGCGCTCCGGGGCGATGCGGGGGATCAGCGCGCCCATCTGGCCGTTGCGCTCGACGCGGTCCGGCCGGCAGTTGATGATCACGTGCAGCGGGTCGGAGATCGCGCCTTGCGCGCGGAGCTGGTCGATGTTCATCAACGTCGATTCGGGGTCGTTGGCGGCGAAGACGTTGGCGAAGCGCAGGTGGCGGCGGCCGGCGCGGTACTGGTGGACCTGGAGCACGCCCGGGTCCGGCGGTGCGGCCCACATGCCGTCCAGCGCCAGCTGCCGGTTGACGCCGAGCAGGTCCGCCACGGCGAGCGCGA
This sequence comes from Amycolatopsis sp. cmx-4-83, assembly GCF_046548815.1. Classification (NCBI taxonomy): domain Bacteria; kingdom Bacillati; phylum Actinomycetota; class Actinomycetes; order Pseudonocardiales; family Pseudonocardiaceae; genus Amycolatopsis; species Amycolatopsis sp. cmx-4-83. The sequence goes on from NZ_JAEBEF010000004.1 coordinate 514,944, forward strand.
TGGCGACGTTCTCCTTGAAGGTGATCCAGCCGAAGCCGCGCATCTCCTGGTCGGACACGGATTCCGGGTCGACGGCGATGAGCTCGCAGTCCCGTTTGGCCGCCTCCTCCTGGAGGATGTGCAGCCGGTCCTTCTCCGCGGTCAGGCAGATCCCGCCGACCGGCATCGAGCGGGACAGCGAGCGGGCGACGTCGTCGAGGGTCGGGCCCATCTCGGCGAGGTGGTCTTCGCGGACGTTGCACAGCACGCCGATGGTGGAGCGGATGAGCTTGCTCTGGTTGATCTCCTGCAGGTCCGGCATCACGGCCATGCATTCGATGACGAGCGCGTCGGGCCGGTAGGCCGCGGCGCGGCGGACGATGCCGATCTGCTCGACGACGTTGGCGATGCCGAACTTGCGGTAGACCGGCTCTTCGCTGCCGTCGGGGTGGATGAACCGCGCCGCCGTGCCGGTGGTCTTCGCCGTCGTGACGAGCCCGCCGCCGCGCAGCGCGCCCGCGCAGAGCCGGGTGATGGAGGACTTGCCGCGGATGCCGTTGACGAGCACGCGCGTCGGGATGCTGTGCAGGTGCCGGTAGTGCTGGCGCTGTTCGGCGATCCCGGCGGTGAGCATCGCCGCCGATGCCAGGAGCAGCACGACGTAGAGGAACGTCACGTCAGACCCCGGCCCCGTCCAGCTCGATGCGCTGGAGCAGCACGGTTTCGTCGGTCGCCGCCCCCACCGGGCGCCGGACCTCGCCGAGCCGGTCCCGGCCTTCGGTCAACGCCTGGCGGCAGATCTCGACGCAGGAGGCGATGGTGCCGATCTCGTCCTGCCGCTGCGGGTAGACGACGGCGCCGGTGTCGCCGCGGGCGATCCGCCGGGTCTCTTCGCCGACCCGCCGCAGCGGCCGCACGACGACCAGGAAGTGCCAGGCGAACAGCATCAGCGCGACGACGGCGGTGAGCAGGGCGGCGACCCGCGCCCCCGAGCGCACGGTGTTGTCCGCGAGCCCGAGCGAGCCGATCGGCTGCTCGGCGACCACGACCCACTTCAGCGAAGCCGCGTTGCCCTTGCCGGCCAGGCGCTGCGCCGCGACGAGCGCCGACGACGTCGTCTGGCGGGCGTCCTTGCCGGCTTGCGCCGCGTCGACGCTCTTGATCAGCGCCGGATCGGTGAGCGCGTCGAAGGCGAGGTAGCCCTCGGTGTCGGCGATGGTCCGCTTGCCCTCGTCGACGACGCGGACGCGGCCGCCCGCCGGCCCGAGCAGCGCGGCCATCCGCGGCACGTCGTACTCGCCGACCAGGACGTTCTTCGAATCCGGCAGCGGGGTGAAGGCGTAGACGACCGGGACGCGGCCGCTGGTGTTGTGCTGGCGCAGCCCCTCGCCATCCGGCAGCTTGCCGGGGTCGCGCAGGGACTCGCGCCCGGCCTGCAGCACCACCGACCCCTGCTCGTCGGCGACGTAGACGCTGCGGAACCGGCTTTCGGTGCCGGCCAGCTGGTCGAGCATGCCGCGCAGCCGGTCCGGCTGCTTCCCCTTGCCGAGCCGCGCGACGGACTGCAGGTCGGTGAGGCCCTCGGCGAGGCTGCGGCGCAGCGTGTCGGCCGAGCGCGTGACGCGGACGCCGTGTTCGCTGAGCGTGGTCGGCGAGACCTCGGCGTGCTGCCGCCCGAGCGTCGCGGCGACCGCACCGGACCAGCCGAGCAGCGCCAGTGCGACAGCCGCGATGACGAGCTGGGCGGAGAGGAACGGGCGGACCGGCTTCGCGGGCTTGCGGCGGCGGAGCCGGCAGCGGTAGCGCTCGACCGCGGTCGTGAGGACGTTCACTTCGCGGATCCGCGAGGGCCGGACGGGCTTGCCGAGCCCGCCGGCCGCGACGGCGAGCGCGTCGGTGCGCAGGCGGCGGATCGGCGCGACGACCACGCGCCGCAGCAGGACGAACCCGAGCACGGCGAGGACGAGCAGCGCGGCGGCGGGGATCAGGCCCGGCCAGCGGACCGGCACCGCGTCGACCGGCGAGCGGCCGAACGAGACGACGGACAGGCCGAGGCTGCCGCCGGTGCCGGACGGCGAGACCGGGGCGTAGGCGACGACGGGGGCGCGCTTGCCCGCCGCTTCGGCGTCGCCGGTGAGGACGCCGGCCTGGCCCGCGGCGGCCGCGGTCGAGGCGCGGGCGAGCAGTTCCTGCGCGGGCCGGTCGGTCGCGGCGACGTCGGTGCCGTGCGTGTGCAGCACCGCGCCGTCCGAAGTGACCAGGCGGACCTGGGTGCCCTCGGCCAGCTCGCCGCCGATCCCGCGCAACGCCGTCGAGACGACGAGGAGCTTGCCGGCGCGGGTCCCGGTGAGCGGGAGCGCGGTCAGCACGAGCGGGGTGTCGCCGGGGCGGGCGACCGGGCGGACGGTGAGGTTCGTGACAGCGACCCCGCGCAGCGTCTCCACCGGCACCGGCTCGCCACGCGTGGCCAGCACCTTCTGCGAAGCCAGGTCGTAGACGGCGATGCCGCGCCAGTCGTCGTAGGTTTCCCCCAGGCGGGTGAGGAGCGCGTCGTCGTCGGCGGTGTCGAAGACCCCGGAGCCGGCCGCGACCTGCAGGTCGCCCGCGGCGGCCGTCGCCGACGTCGCGACGCTCTGCGCGATCCCGGCGGTGGTGCGCTGCCTGCTCGCGGTGACCTCGTCGGAGACCCGGCCGGCCCGGTCGTCGGCGCGGACCAGGGAAAGCGGGCCCGCGGTGGACAGGTACAGCGCGGTGAAGGCGGCGATGAGCAGCAGCAGCGCGAACGTCGTCGCGGACGCGACGCCCACTCCGCGCGGGAAACCCGCTTCCGGGATCTGCGCGCGCAACCGGGCGACGCGATCGCCGTGCGGTGTTGGCCGGTTCACCTGGGTCCCCAGGGCCCTTTCGGTCGAGCGATCCCGGAAAGTAACGGGCCACAGGGGCCGTTAGTGGAAGGTCCACTCTTTCGGGTCACGTGAAGGTCTCGAAGTTGTCAGCGGTGACCGTACAACTGACCCCATCGTGGGACAAACGGCGGCACGGAGTGACGACTGGGCAGAGTAAGTACACTCCTGGTGGTGATCAGCCGCCCTCGGACGTTGCTCAGCGTGGCCGGCGTGGTCGTGGCCCTGGGGCTGGTCCTCACATTGGTGCTGGTCCTCGGTGACGACGAGCAACCGCAGCCCGTGCCGGAGGCCGGTTTGGATTCACTCGTAACGAAGTTCACCGCCGGGCTGTCCGCTGACCAGGAGTACCGCTCACCGAAATCCGACGAACGTCGTACGGCGGCCGCGGGGTTCGCCGCCGTGGTGGATCGCCGCGGCACGGCGGACTTCGAGAAGCTCGGCTTCTCCGTGCGCGACGGCGTCGACCCGGCGACCGGGCGGCCGTACACGATCGCGGTGAACGAAGCCGGCGGCGACCGGGCGTGGGGAATGTACGTCATCGACCGGTCCGCGCCGCCGTCGCTCGTGGTGGAGGTGCCGCACCCGGCGTTCGACCTGCGCACCGAGCTCTTCGGCGTCGACCTGTTCCGGCGCGTGCCGGGCGCGGTGCTGCTGGTGGCGGGCGCGCACCGCAAGGCCGGCGACGGGAAGGCCGACGTCGCCCACGAAGAGGACTCGGTGTTCCACGTCGTCGCCACCGCGCTCGCGGGGCGCGGGCTGCCGCAGGTCCAGCTGCACGGCTTCCACGACCAGAACCTGCCCGCGACCGACGTGGTGCTCTCCTCGGGCGCCACGGTCGCGGGGGACGCGGCCCGGCGCGCGGCCGACCGGCTGACGGCCGACGGGTTCGCCGTGTGCCGCGCGTGGGAAGAGCGCTGCAAGGGCCTGGAAGGCACGACGAACGTCCAGGGCAAGATGGCCGCCTCGGACGACACGGTGTTCCTGCACGTGGAGATGAGCCGGACGGTCCGCGAGGCGCCGGACCGGCGCGCCGACGTCGTCCGCGCGCTGACCGAAGCCGACCTCACCAAACCCTGATACTTTTTTTCGACCGCGACGGGTGATTGACACCACACCCCTGCGCCGTAAAGTGCGGAGGCCGGTCGTTCTCGTATTCCACGATTTCGACGGAATGGGGTCATGGGGGCTCGCAGCGCGACCGGCCCGCAATTCCGATCTTTATTCGGGGAGGCCCTTCGTGCGTCGGAAACAACGAGTGGTGGCGATCGCCGTGGCGGCCGGAATGGCGTTCCCCGTCCCGGCGGTGGCCGCGGCGGCGACCACGGCTCCGGCGGCGGACGGCCAGTCGGTCACGCTCGTCACCGGCGACCGAGTGCGGGTGCTGCCCGGGGCGCGCGGGGCGGCGGCCGCGGTCGTGGTCGAGCCCGGAGCGGGCCGCGGCGGCATCGGCTTCCTGCGCGAGACGAGCACCGGCGGCCGGCCGGGCGACGTCACCGTGGTGCCCGCGGACGCGCTGCCGCTGCTGGCCGCCGGGCGGCTCGACCCGCGCCTGTTCGACGTCTCCGAACTGCTGCGCCAGCACCTGGCCGACCCCGAACCGGGCCTGCCGCTGATCATGACCTACGCCGCCGGGGCGCGGCCGGCCGCGGCGGCCGCCACGACCGTCCGGGACCTGCCCAGCGTGCGCGGGGCGGCCGTGCGCCAGGACCGGCGGCGCGGCCCGGAGTTCTGGACCTGGCTCACTGCGTCCCCGGGCACGCTGCGGCCCGGCATCGGCAAGGTGTGGCTGGACGGCCTGGCCACCCCCGCCCTCGACGTCAGCGTGCCGCAGATCGGCGCCCCGGCCGCCTGGCAGGCCGGCTACACCGGCAGCGGGGTCACCGTCGGGCTGCTCGACACCGGCGTCAAGGCCGACCACCCGGACCTGGCGGGCAAGGTCGTGGCCGCCCGCGACTTCACCGGGACCCGGCCGGACGCGAGCGACGACCTCGGCCACGGCACGCACGTCGCGGGCATCATCGCCGGCACCGGCGCCGCCTCCGGTGGCCGCTACCGGGGCGTGGCGCCGGACGCGCGGCTGATCAGCGGCAAGGTCTGCGTCGCCTACGGCTGCCCGGAGTCGGCGGTGATCGCCGGCATGGAGTGGATCGCGCCGCAGGTGCCGGTGGTCAACCTCAGCCTCGGCGGCGACGCGACCGACGGCACGGACCCGTTGTCCCAGGCGGTGAACACCCTCACCGCGCAGTACGGCACCCTCTTCGTCGCCCCGGCGGGCAACGACCGGACGCTCGACCTGCCCGAGCCGCTGCCGGTCGTCGCGCCCGCCGCGGCCGACGCCGCGCTCGCCGTCGGCAGCGTGTCCGCGACCGACGTGACCAGCCCGTTCTCCAACCGCGGGCCGCGCCTCGGCGACTACGCGGTCAAGCCCGACCTGTCCGCGCCCGGTGAAGGCATCGTCTCGGCGCGGGCCCCGGGCACGCGGGACGGCGACGCGGCGCCGGTCGACGCCGACTACGCCCGGCTGTCCGGCACGTCGATGGCGGCGCCGCACGTCGCCGGCGTGGCCGCGCTGCTGCGGCAGGAGCACCCGGACTGGACCGCCGGCCGGCTCAAGCCCACGTTGACCAGCACCGCGCAGCCCACCGGCGACGTCGCGGGTCAGGGCGCGGGCCGGGTGGACGCGGCCCGCGCGGTCACCCAGCAGGTCACCGCCACCACCGGGAGCCTCGGCTACGGCTTCTTCGCCTGGCCGCACACCACGCCGGTGACGAAGACCGTGACCTACCGCAACGACGGGGCCACCGCCGTCACCCTCGCGCTCACCAGCTCCGACGGGCTCGTCACGCCGTCCGCGGCCACCGTGGTGGTCCCCGCGCACGGCACCGCCGACGTCGCCGTCACCCTCCGGCCCACGGCGGCGGCGACCGGCCCGCACAGCGGCCGGCTGAGCGCGACGGCGCCCGGGATCGCCGTGCAGACCGCGTTCGGCGCCTCCCTCGAGCGCGAAAGCTACGACGTCACGGTCCGGCTGACCGGCCGCGGCGGCGGGCCCGGCGCGGGCATCGCCAAGCTCGTCAGCACCACGACCGGGGAAGCGTTCGGCGTCCGGCCGATCGGGGCCGACGGCGTGGCCGTGGTCCGGGTGCCCAAGGGCAGCTACGACCTCAACGCGTTCGACGTCTCGGGCCAGGCGGTGACCCTGCTGTCCAAGCCAGGGGTCGCGATCACCGCGAACACCTCGTTCACGCTGGACGCCCGCACGGGCAAGCCGGTGCGCGCGGTGGTCGACCACGCGGACGCGCACCTGCAGTCGGGCGAGCTCGGCCTGGTCTCGGGGAACCCGGCGGGCGACCGCACCAGCACGCTCGCCTGGCTCGTCCAGCCCGGCAACGAGCTGTTCGCCGCCGGTTCCGGGCGCCAGGTCACCGACCACACCTACGCGATGTACCTGCGGGCCACGCTGGCCGCCCGCGAGCCGGGCACCGATCCGGCCGGGTACGTCTACCAGCTGGCGCTGCTCGAACGGGGCCGCGTGCCCGCCGACCCGGTGTTCCGGGTGCGCGACCGGGACCTCGCCGTCGTCGACGCCCGCTACCGCACCCAGGGCGGGACCACGGACGGCCTGCGCGTCGACTACGCGTCGTTCGGTTTCCCGGGCGCGGACAGCGGCGCGTACCAGATCCTGCCGCACACGCTGCCGAGCCGGCGGACCGAGTACTACACGCCGGGGCCGTCGGTGAGCTGGCAGCACATCCTCGCGGTGTACCCGCCGGACCTGACCGACTCGGAGAACCAGTTCTCCTACCGGACCTACCGGCCCGGTGCCCAGCGCGCGGACTGGAACAGCGGCCCGGTGGGGCCCGCGTTCGGTGCGCCGCGGGACGGCTGGGGCGTGCTGCGCGCGGGTGACCAGCTGACCTACGCGATCCCGGTGGTCTCGGGCAGCGACCCGGAGCAGTACAGCGCGCCGCCGGTGGGCCTGTCCGGCACGGCGACGCTGTCGCACGGCGGGGTGGAGCTGGGCACCAGCCCCGATCCGGCCTTCGGGGCGTTCACCGTGCCCGCCGGCGCCGGCCCGCTCACCCTGCGGTCCGTCGCCACCCGCAGCGTGCCGTGGTCGCTGCTCGGCACCCACGTCGACGTGGCGTGGACGTTCCGCGACACCGGCGAGGCCGTTCCGCCGCCGCTCATGGTGGTCCGGGCGCAGGGCGCGCTCGACGACGACAGCCGCGCTCCGGCGGGCCGGCCGTTCCTGCTCGCGCTGACGGCGCAGCGGCAGCCGGGCGCGGGCGCGTTCCGCCTCGCGGACCTGCGGATCGAGACCTCCGCGGACGACGGCACGACGTGGGCGGACGCGCACGCGATCCGGCTCGGCGACGGCGGCCTGGCGGTGGTGCGCAACCCGGCGGGGGACGGCTTCGTCTCGCTGCGCATCACGGCCCGCGACACCGAGGGGAACAGCGTCACCCAGACCGTGCTCAGGGCGTACCGGACGACGTCAGGGTGACGACGGCGAGCGGGACGGCGAAGGCGGCGGTGGTCAGCAGCCGGAGCACCCGGCGGTGGGCCAGCCACTCGCCGTCCCAGCCGCCCTCGGTGTCGTAGCGCGTGTTCGCCGTGGTCATCAGGGCCCGGCCGAGCCCGAACCCGGCGCCCGCGGCCAGCGCGGCGGGCAGCGGCGCGGTGAGCGCCACGGCCACCGCGGCGACGTAGGGCAGGCCGCTGGGCAGGTAGGTGCGGACGCCGGTGCCCATCTCGAACCCGAACTGCAGCGGGCCGAGGTGCCGGCCCAGCCGGAAGACGGTGTCGGGTACCAGCCGCCGGTTCTCCGGCAGCCGGAACGACCACACGCCCGTCTCGCGCAGCAGCACGGCGGCCAGCGCCACGGCCACCACGCCCCAGCGGACGGCGACCGGCAGGGGCGCGCGCAGCAGCGATCCCGCCACCACGAGCACGAGGGCGGTGAGGGCGCCCCCGCAGACGAGTCCCGCGCAGAACGCCAGTGTCGGTGTGCCCCGCCAGACCGGCGAGCTCAGCACGGAGGCCGAGTTCCGGCTTCAAACGGAGCCGCTGGTGGCGAAGCCGGCGGCCGCGCACAGGACGAGCCACGCACTCGGCAGCAGCCAGCCCGGCGGCGCGAGCACGGCCGCGCCGGCCACGGCCAGCGCCGCTACCACGAGCCCGCCGGCGATCGTCAGCGGGTGCCAGCGGCGCCGGGGGAGCGCCGCGGTCAGAGCTCGGCCCGGCAGATGGTCAGGTAGGTCTGCCCGGTGCTGCCGTCGCCCCAGAACGTCGAGAACCCGTCCGAGCAGCGGTAGACCTTCTTGTCCGGCGTCGTCCACCGCCACGCGTTCTTGGCGATCGTCTGGCCGCAGGTGTTGGACAGCGGCTGGTGGTCGACCTGCACGCCGTTCTCGTTCCACGTGCCGTACTTGTGCCAGCCCGCTTCGCAGTACGTGCTGCCGCGCCAGTAGCCGCCGAAGCAGGCGGCGTAGGTGTTGACGTAGGTGCCGCTGGTGTCGAGCAGCTCGGGGTAGCCGGTGGCGTAGGCGTCCCGGCAGTCGTTGCGGTCCCAGCCCTGCATGCCGTCGGGGCCGGTCTCGGCGTTCGCGCGCCGCAGCCGCGACAGGCCGGACCAGTCGAGCGCGGTCGCGCCGATCGTCAGCACCCCGAGCGCCACCGCCCGCAGGAACGTCCGGCGGGCGGTGGTCCCGGGCAGCTTCGACCCCGCCCGCGTGCGCCCGGCGTCCGGCTCCGCCCGGTCAAGCTCCGGAATCCGCGCCAGCTCGAGTGCCACCGACATCCCCTCCTGCCGTCGGGCCGGCCCAGCCGGCCAAGGTCGTGTCCACGTCGCCCGCGCGGACCGGGAGCCGCAGCCGCCGGACGCGGCCGTCCTCGTCGGCCAGCATCAGCACCGGCGGCGAGAGGTGCGAGACCGAGCGCCACGCTTCGGCGTCCGAGACCACCGGCAGGCCGCGGGCCAGGTCCTGCCACGCCGACGCCGGTTCGTGGGTCAGCAGCGTCGTCCCGGCGCCCAGCTCGGCCAGCCGGTCGACGACGGTCAGGCAGAGCGGGCAGCCGGAGTCGACGGCCGCCACGACCCGGCCGGCGAACCGCGGCCCGAGGACGACGTCCGGCGGCGCCGCCACGAAGCCGTCGGACGTCCGGGTGACGATCCCGCGCAGCAGCCGCACCTCGCGCAGCACCGCCGCGAGGCCGAAGAAGAGCACGGCGATCGCCGCCCAGGTGATCAGCAGCACCGCGGTCGACGTCGTCATCGGCGCTGCCAGCCGACGTCGAGCTCGTCCAGCCAGTCGAGCCGCTCGCGCTCGGTCTTCGCCGCGGAGTCCGCGAGGTGGACCTCGGCCACCCCGGCCGCGCACCCCAGCACGAACGACCGGGCGTTCGTCTTCCACACTTCGCCGTGCTTCGTGCGCGCGCCGGCGTGCGGCGGGATCAGCGCGGCGGCCTCGCGCGGGGCGGGGATGGACAGCGAGCCGTGGTCGCGGACCACGACCACGAGGTGCTCGCCGGCGGGGTCGAGCAGGGTCGCCGGCCGCGGCGTGACGACCATGCCGCCGACCCGGTCCTCGATGCGCAGGGAGCCGAACAGGCCGGCCACGCGGTCGCGGTGCGGCGCCGGACCGGCGTACACCGTCATCAGCTCGTGGTAGTCGCCGAGCAGGGTGGCCACGGACGACTGCCCGTCGGCCGCCTCGGCCACGACGACCTCGCGGCCGTGCACGAGCAGGCGTTCGCGGGTGCGGGCCGGCGCGACGCGGGTGCACGCGAAGTCGTGGTAGCCGCGCGACCCGATCTGGAAGCCGGTGCCGTACGAGCCGCCGACGAACCGGATTCCGGCGACGACGTGGGAAACGGGGGCCCCCGCGGAAAGCCCGACGGTGACGCGGCCGCCGCTCGGCGCCGTCAACCGCAGTGTCTGGATCGCCATCGGACCTCCGATTCGGCGGATATTCCGCCTTGCGAGACTAACCGACGAATTCGGCTCCGGTCACGATTGTTCGGCCATCGGGCGGCGTGCCTGCCGCCGAATGGGGACGGCAATTCTGCCAGCGAATAACATACCGCTCCGTGAATGTTTTCTGGACGGCGGCGATGACCGTTTTGTCCGCGACGGGGGCGATTCTTCTGGTCGCGGCCGGGCTCGGGCACGCGGTGCGCCACCGGGAGCACCGCGCGGTGCTGCGGGCGCACCGCCTGCTGCCCCCGGCGCTCGCCGTGCCGACGACGCTGGTGGAGCTGCTGCTCGGCGCCGCCGTGCTGCTGGTCCTGCTCGCGGCTCCGGCAGCTGCCACGCCGGCCGTGCTCGCGCAGGCTGTCCTGTACGTCGCGTTCGCCGGTTACGCGGGCGTGCTGCGCGTGCGACGACCGGGCGTGCCGTGCGGCTGCTTCGGCACCGAGGCCGTTTCGTGGGCCGTGGTGGCGAGAGCGGCCGTGCTCGCCGCGGGCAGCGCCGGCTGCGCGGCCCTCGGGACGGCGGACCCGCTGTGCGTGGCAGCGGGCGCCGTCCTCGCGATGGCGGCCTACCTGTTTCGCTGACGCCTCACGCGGAGCGTTCTCCGAGGCGGGGGAACGGCTTCGTGGAGAACAGGACCTCCACCGAGACCTCGAAGAACTCCGCGATCCGCAGCGCCAGGTAGAGGCTCGGGCTGTACTCGCCGCGTTCGAGGTAGCCGATCGTCTGGTAGTGCACGCCGAGGGCCTCCGCGAGCTGGCGGCGGGAGATCGACCGCTCCGCGCGCAGCATCGCGATCCGGTTGTAGACGACCTCACTCATGACTACCCCACACGCTGCATGGCCTTCTCCCGCCGTTCGGCCACCGACGAACCCGCTTCGCGCCGCGCCATGCGGCGGAGCAGGACCGGGGCCAGTGCCAATCCGATCACGGCCCACGCGACGAGTACGGCGAGGGTCGGCAACGGCCGCCACGACTGGCCGATCTCGACGACCACCGCGGTGTCCGGCAGCAGCGCCGAGCGCATGCCGAGCCCCAGCCAGTACATCGGGAACACCTGCGCGACGCCCTGCACCCAGCCCGGCAGCGCGGTGACCGGGTAGAAGATCCCCGAGATCGCGCCCAGGCCCATGATCGGCAGCGTGATCAGCGCGATCGACCGCGGGCTGTTGGTCAGCGAGCCCAGCGCGGCCCCGAGCGGCAGGGTCGCCACCAGCCCGAGCGCCAGTACCCACACCAGGTGCAGGTACGACCAGCCGCCGTCCGGCGCCAGCGAGTCGAACAGGAACAGGCACGGGATCAGCACCAGCAGGATCGAGGTGACCTGCGCGATCGCCACCGCCGTCGTCTTCCCGACCAGGTAGCCGAGCATGCCGTTCGGCGTCGCCTTCGCGCGCAGCAGCGTGCCGTCCTCGCGGTCGATGGCGAGGTAGCCCGCCGTGCTGTTCAAGCCGTTGAACACGATCCCGGCGCCGAGCACGCCGGGCACGGTGGCCGCGCCGAGCGAGAAGCCGGTGCCGGGCAGGGTGGCGTTGCGCATGAAGAACAGCGCGCCGAGGAAGAGCGCGACGAAGACCAGCTGCCCGACGACGTCGTCCCGGTTGGTCCAGGTCTGCTTGAACTCGATCCAGCCGCGCGCCAGGCCGGTGCGCAACGCGGCGGTCTTGGCGTTCATCGCGCACCCGCTTCCTGGAGGCCGAGCTCCGTTTCGCCGGCGGTCTCGGCGCGGTGGACCAGCGTCATGTAGGTGTCTTCCAGCGACGCCCGCCGGACCTCGAGGTCCGCGACCGCCTCGCCGTGCTGCTTGAACAGGTCGTACACGTACTTCGTCGCTTCGGTCGTCGAGTGCACGAAGCGCTGGTCGCCGACGCTCCAGCGGACTTCGGCCTCTCCGGCGATCTGCCGGCTCAGCTCGTCGGCCGAGCCGTCGGCGATGATCCGGCCGCCGTTGAGGATCAGGATCCGGTCGGCCAGCTTCTCGGCCTCGTCGAGGTCGTGCGTGGTGAGCAGGATCGTGGTGTCGAGCTCGTCGGAGAGCCGGTGCACGAGGTCGTGGAACTCGCGGCGCGCCTCGGGGTCGAAGCCCGCGGTCGGCTCGTCGAGGAACAGCAGCTCGGGCCGCCCGACGATGCCGATCGCGACGTCGAGCCGCCGCCGCTGGCCCCCGGAGAGCTGCTTGAGCTTCTTGTGCGCGTGGTCGGTCAGCCCGACCGCGCCGATCAGCTCGTCGACGTCCCACGGCCGCGGCATCGACGGCGTCGAGTACGGCGCGTAGTACCGGCCGAGGTGCGCGAGCAGCTCCCGGACGCGCCACTTCCCGTGGTCGCGCCAGGACTGGAGGACGACCCCCAGCCGCGCCCGCCAGTCCTCCCCGCCGTGCGCCGGGTCGGTGCCCAGCACGCTCACCTCGCCGGCCGACCGCATGCGGAAGCCTTCGAGGATCTCGATCGTGGTCGTCTTGCCCGCGCCGTTGGGCCCGAGCAGGCAGACGACCTCACCGCGGTACGCCTCGAACTCGACCCCGTGCAGCACGTCGTTCGCGCCGTAGCGCATGCGTAGCCCGCGCACGCGGACCACCGGATCGGCTGGATCTCTCATCGCGCGTCACCCCCATCTGACTGATGCGATCGAATGTAGCACACCTACTACATTCGATCAGAGTTCTGCTTCGGCGGGAACTTGACCCGCGGTCATCCGGTTCGCCGGGCATGGGTACTTGGCTGGGGCTCGCGCTCCCGGGTGGCGTCGTGGTCCTGCTGGTCGTGGCCGCGATCGAACTGCGGCCGCGCAAGGACGGCTCGCGCTTCAAGGCGCGGCTGTCCTCGACGTACGTCGAGGAGACGACCGCGTTCCTCTACGGCACCAAGCGGCGTGAGCTGGAACACCGGGAAACGATGTCGATGCTCGTCGAGCAGGACTCCGAGGGGGCGCCTCCGTGGCGTGACGTGGACTTGGACGCCGGGATCGCGAAGATCCGGCCCCGTTCGGACCCGCCGGGGCCGGAAAACGGCCAGCTACAGTGACCCCATGCCGACCCCAGCACGCGTGCGAGCCGACGCGTGCCCTGGTGTTTTCGCACCGCACGACGCCGCCGACGGGCCACTCGCGCGGGTGCGGCTGCCCGGCGGCACGATTTCCGCGGTCCGGCTGCGCGCGCTGGCCGACGCCGCCGAGGCGTGCGGCGACGGCGACCTCCACCTCACTTCGCGCGGCAACGTCCAGCTGCGCGGCGTCACCCGCCCCGGCCTCGCCGAGCGGCTGACCGACGCCGGCCTGCTGCCTTCGCCGTCGCACGAGCGGGTCCGCAACGTCCTCGCGTCGCCGTCGAGCGGGCTGCGCGGCGGGCTCGCCGACGTCCGGGGCCTGGCCGCGGCGCTCGACCTCGCGCTGTGCGCGGCGCCGGAGCTGGCCGCGCTGCCCGGGCGGTTCCTCTTCGCCTTCGACGACGGGCGCGGCGACGTCGCCGGGGAAGGCGCCGACGTCTGCTGGCGGGCGACCGGTCCGGCCGAGGGGACGCTGCTGCTCGCGGGCGGCGACACCGGCCGCCGGGTGGCGCGCGCGGACGCCGTCGCCGCGTTGCTCGACCTCGCGCGGGAGTTCGCCCGCGTGCGCGGGACCGCCTGGCGCGTCGCCGAACTCGACGACCCGGCCTGGCGCGGGACGCCGGTCGCCTTCGCGGACGCCGAAGTCGTGGCCGGGGTGTTCCCGCGGGACGACGGCGGGCTCGCGGCGGGGGTCGTGCCGCGCTTCGGGCAGCTTTCGGCCGCGCAGGCGCGGGCCCTGGCGGAGTTCGGGACGGCGGTGGTCACGCCGTGGAAGTCCGTGGTCCTGCCGGACGTGCCCGCGGACGTCTTCGAGCGGCTGGGTTTCGGCGCGACCGCTCTGGGCACGACCGCCTGCATCGGCCGGCCCGGCTGCGCGAAGTCGCGCGCCGACGTGCGCGCCGACGCGGTGTTCCGGCCCGGGCTGCGCGCGCACTTTTCGGGCTGTGAACGGCGGTGCGGCAAACCGTCGCAGTCCCATGTGGACGTTGTGGCGGAAGCGGACGGATATCGGGTCGACGGCCGTTGGGTGCCGCTCGACGAGGTGAAGGGAACCCTGTGATCGACTACCTGCGGGACGGTGCCGAGATCTACCGGCACTCGTTCGCCACGATCCGCGAGGAAGCGGACCTGGCGATCCTGCCCGACGACGTGGCCGGGCTGGCGGTCCGGATGATCCACGCCTGCGGCATGGTCGATCTGGTCGACGACCTGCGTTACACCCTCGACGTCGTCGAGTCCGGCCGCGCCGCGCTCGAAGCGGGCGCGCCGATCCTGTGCGACGCGCAGATGATCGCCAGCGGCGTCACCCGCCGTCGGCTGCCCGCGGCCAACGAAGTGCTTTGCACGCTGTCGGACCCGAGTGTGCCCGGGCTCGCGGAGCGGATGGGCACCACGCGCTCGGCGGCGGCCCTGGAACTGTGGCGCGACAAGCTGCCCGGCTCGGTCGTGGCGATCGGCAACGCGCCGACCGCGCTGTTCCGCCTGCTGGAGATCCTCGACGAAGGCGTGGGCGCGCCCGCGGCGATCATCGGCGTGCCGGTGGGCTTCGTCGGCGCCGCCGAGTCCAAAGTGGAACTGGCGAAGCGCGCCCCGGCCCCGTACCTGGTGGTGCACGGCCGGCGCGGCGGCAGCGCGATGGCCGTGGCGGCGATCAACGCACTCGCGAGCGCCGAAGAATGAGCCTGGGCAAGCTGTACGGCGTCGGCCTCGGCCCCGGCGACCCGGAACTGATGACGGTCAAAGCGGCACGGCTGATCTCCGAGGCGTCGGTGATCGCGTACCACAGCGCGCGGCACGGCCGCAGCATCGCGCGTTCGGTCGCCGAGCCGTACCTGCGCGAGGGGCAGATCGAGGAGAAGCTCGTCTACCCGGTCACCACGGAGACGACCGACCACCCGGGCGGCTACGAGGGCGCGATCGCGGACTTCTACGAGCTGAGCGCGAAGCGGCTGGCGGAGCACCTCGACGCGGGCCGCGACGTCGTCCTCCTCTGCGAGGGCGACCCGTTCTTCTACGGCTCGTACATGTACATGCACGAACGGCTTTCCGGCCGCTTCGAAGCGATCGTCGTCCCGGGGGTGACGTCGGTGAGCGCGGCGTCGTCGGTGCTCGGCCGCCCGCTCGTCCAGCGCGACGAAGTCCTGACGGTGCTCCCGGGCACCCTCCCGGCCCCGGAACTGGCCCGCCGCCTGGCCGACACCGACGCGGCGGCCGTCCTGAAGCTGGGCCGCACGTTCTCTTCGGTGCGGGAAGCGTTCGCGGAGGCGGGAAAGCTCGACGACGCGGTGTTCGTCGAGCGGGCGACGTGGGGGCAGCAGCGGATCGAGCCGCTGGCTTCGGTGGACCCCTCGACGGTGCCGTACTTCTCGCTGGCTCTGCTGCCTTCACCGGCTTACGCTTCGCGGCAGTCGCCTGCTGTCGCTCCGGTTTCTGCCGGGTCCGGTGGCGAAGTCGTGGTGGTCGGCCTGGGTCCCGCCGGTCCTGAGTGGCTGACGCCGGAGGCTTCGGCGGAGCTTTCCGAGGCCGAGCACATCGTCGGGTACGGCCCGTATGTCGCGCGGGTGGCCCAAAAGGCGGGCCAGCAGCGGCACGCGTCGGGCAACCGCGTGGAGGCGGACCGCGCCCGCGAGGCCCTTTCCCTGGCCGCGGCCGGTGCCCGGGTGGCGGTGGTGTCTTCGGGCGACCCGGGCGTGTTCGCGATGGCGTCGGCGGTCCTGGAGCAGGTCGCGGCGGGCCACGGCACGGGCGTCCGGGTCCGCATCGTCCCGGGCGTGACGGCGGCCCAGGCGGCGGCGTCCCGGGTGGGCGCACCGCTGGGGCACGACTATTGCGTGCTTTCGCTGTCGGACCGCTTGAAGCCGTGGGAGATCATCGAGAAGCGCCTGGACGCGGCGGGCGCGGCGGATCTCGTGCTGGCGCTGTACAACCCGGCTTCACGCACTCGGACGACTCAGCTGGCTGACGCTCGTGCGGTCCTGCTCCGCCACCGTTCTGCCGAGACACCGGTGGTGGTGGCACGGGATGTGGGCGGGCCGGAGGAGGACATCCGCGTCACGACTCTCGGGGACCTCGATCCGTCCACAGTGGACATGCGCTGCCTGCTGATCGTGGGCTCGTCCCGCACCCGGGCGGAGAACGGCATCGTCTGGACCCCGCGCAGCTATTGAGGAGGCTCAGAATTTTGATCTTCGCCCGGCGAAGAATTTATTTTTCGCATCCCTGAGCCGCTTGAGCTGCAGAGATGGCAACAACAAGATCAATATTAGTCTTTTGGGTAGTGCTCGAAAACGGCTTCTTGCGGCACACTTGGTGCTCGCCGGAGTGGCGTTCGTGGGTGTCGTGATCGTTGCTGCGATCGCCGTAATCGTGCGCCGTGGAAATGCGCTGTGGCTGCTCGTGATAGCGGGTGTGCTGCTGCTTGCGTTGTTCGTGATCGATCGGGGCGATCCAGCCATGCTCGTCGCGCTGGCCGAACTCGTGAGAAGCATCGGCGGCGCGACCGGGCCATGATCAGGGACCCGACCAGAAATTCGTGAAGGCCACCTTGAGGAACATGGAGTTCCTCAAGGTGGCCTTCACGACCGCGTCAGCGGGTGGGGTCCTTGCCGTTCGGCTGCCGCGGCCCGGGCCCGGCCGACCACCAGCCTGGCACCGTCTTCTCGCCGTGCACCACCGTCGGGGCGATGCCCTCCGTGAACGGCTCGATCTGCAGCAGCTGGCCCCACGACTGGCTCGGCTGCCCGATCAGGTAGCTCGGCACTTCGGGCTCCTCGGCCAGCTCCTCCAGCCACCCGATCGGCCCGCCGTTCGTCGACGACGCCCACTGGGCCTCGTCCGCCAGGCCGCCCGCCGTGATGCGGTACGCCGGGACCTGCGAGATGCCGTCGTGGGACGTCACCGGCTGGACGCACGGGTACACGAACGACGCCGGCCAGTCCACGTACACCGGCTTCGAGCCGATGCGGTCGGTCAGGGTCGTGAACGTCGGGACGCGGGGGGCGGACGCCGCGATCCAGCCGTCCTCCGTGAGATCGTTGTCGACGATGTTGATGCGGACCGCGTCCGTCTCCGGGGGGAGGTCGCGCAGGTTGATGCGGGTGTCGTTCCAGCCGCCGGTGCCCGCGCCCGGGGGGAGCATGAACTGGCTGCGGACGATCTTCACGCCGTCCGGGGTGTTGTGGCCGTAGTCGAGGCTGACCGACGTCGGGCGGCGGGCCGCGCCCGCGGTCGCCACCACGACCTGGCCGTCCGCCCGCTTCTCCGTCAGCGCGTACCAGTCGCTGCGCAGCCGGCCGGCGCGCGTCTCGGGGTCGAGGAAGCTCGACCACATCGGGACCTTCTCCGGCGTGAACCCGTGCGGCGGCTCGGCCAGCGGGTCCTTGTCGTCGACCGGACGGGTGTGGAAGCCGGTCTGGACGCGGCCGTTGTCCTGGTCCGGGTTCGGCAGCGGCGAGTTCTCCTGCGGCTTCTCCGCGACGGTCCGCTGCTCGGACTGCGTGTGCAGGATGCTCGTCGCCGCGTCGCGCTCGACCATCACGTGGTCGGAAAGGTTGCAGCTCTTGCCGAACAGGTGCCCGACGTTCGCCGCGCCCAGGCTGTAGCTGCCGGCCTGGTTGTGGATCGCCCACGCCATCGTGACGAACTCGCCCGCCGCCACCAGGCCGCAGACCACCACCAGCGACAGCGACCCGAGCCGCAGCGCGCGCAGCCGGCCCTCCTGCACCGGCGGGGGCGCGCCCGGCCGGTGCGCGCGGACGTTCTCGACGAACGCGTAAATCCCGGCGATCGCCGCCGCCACCAGCAGGATCGTCGACAGCGGGATGCCGCCGATCGACGGCGCCACGTTCGTCCACTGGACGCCGAGGCGCGAGACGAACCAGTACGTGTTCGGCCCGGTCGCGGCCAGCGCGGCGACGACCAGCAGTCCGGCCAGGAAGGCCGCTCGGTTGCGCTGGGACCGCAGCACGGTCGAGCTGGTCGCGAGCGCGGTCAGCGCCGCCATCGACGCGCCGACCGCGGCGAACGCGCCGAAGTGGTGCGTCCACTTCGTCGGCGTCAGCGCCAGCAGCAGGAAGAACAACGCCGTCGTGCCGATCAGGCGGCGCGCGGGGCCGAGCGCCGCGCCCTGGATGCGGCCGCGGCGCAGCAGCATCACCAGGCAGGTGGCGGTGCAGAGGCCGACCAGCAGCACCGGGAAGCGGCGGGGCGCCGAGCCGTCCGGCAGGCTTTCGAACAACAGCTGGTAGCGCGCGAGTTCCTGGAACCACGACAGGTTCGGGCCGACCTGGGTGCGGATCCGGGTGGCCTCCTGCACCGTCGCGAACGTCTGGTCGGCGAACACCACGACCAGCACGAGCAGCCCGGCCGCGGCGACCGGCGCCAGCACCGGCAGCCAGCCGCTTTCGTTCGCGCGCTGGCGCACCAGCTTGAACAGCGGCCGCGCGGCGACCAGGAACGGCGCCACCGCGAGCAGCCCGGTCGGCGTCGCGGCCAGGGTGAACCCGGCGGCGGTCAGGCCGAGGCAGAGCGGCAGCAGCCGCCGCGTCACCAGCGTGCGCTCGACCGCGCAGATCGCCAGCAGCGAGCCGAGCGCGGCCACCGGTTCCGGCCGGACGCCGTTGTTGTAGGGCATCCACCAGATCAGGAACACCGTCGCCGCGGCCCAGCTGGCCGGGCGGCTGGTGCGGATCTGGGTGCCCAGGCGCGGCATCACCTCGCGGCTGATCAGCAGCCAGCTGAGCACGCCGAGCAGGAACGACGGCAGCCGTATCCACGGTGGCACCGTGCTGACGTGCGTCATCAGCTCGAACACGTGGTAGAACCAGCCGAACGGCGCTTCGGCGACGCCGAACCAGCGGTGGTAGTTCGTCAGGTAGCCGGTCGATTCGGTGACCCGGGCCATCGTGAGGATGTAGCCGTCGTCCGAGGTCACCGGGCCGATGAAGACCCACGCGCCGAGCGCGGCGATCACCGTCGCGTCCCGCAGCGTCAGCCGCCACCAGCCGACCGGCGCCCAGCGCGGGGCGCGGCGCGCGAAGCCGGAGTCGCGCCGCCAGACCGCGATCATGCAGCCGATCAACGACAGGATGGCGACCACGCCGACGACGATCTTCAGCGCGGTCGGCGACGTCTGGTAGCGCGTGTCCGGCACGACCGAGACGTGCAGGCCGGCGATCGGGTCCTTGCTCGAGTTGATCGAGGAGTAGATGCCGACGACGCGGGGCCGCACGTCGCCGTTGGCGTGGAAGATCGGCGTCCCGGCCACGGCGAGGGTCATCTGCGTCGCGTCGACGTCCAGTTCGACGTCGCACTTCTCGGCGGGCAGCGGCTGCTGGGCGATCTGCTGGCCCTGGCTGGAGGCGAGCAGCACGCCGTTGTCGACGCGCAGCTGCATGCCGACGCCGTTGCCCGACTTCGGGTCGGTGCGGCCGTCCGGCACGGTGGCGAACAGCAGGCCCGGACCGTTCGTGCGGGCGTCGACCGAGCGGATCGCCGCGCACGGCAGTTCGGCACGCAGGTCCTGGGCCCAGTACCCGGTCAAGGGCGCGTTGACGGAGCGGGTGTCGCTGCCGGTCGGCCAGACGACCTCCGCCGTGTCCTGCACCACCGGCAGGAAGGGGAAAGCCAGCGCGCACAAGGCCGAGAGCAACCCCAGCGCTACGGCAATCAGACGCATCGGCGCAACGCTAACGGGTCAGCGGTCGGCGGCTGACGCAGCCCCCGGATCACGTGGGGTGAACCGCCCGTGGTGGACCGCCTCCGTCAGGGGACGGCGGTTGCGCCAGCCGTGGCGCTCCAGGTCCGGCACGCTCTCGAGCCGGCTCACCGGGCCCACGCAGAGCCACGCGACCGGCCGGACGCCGTCCGGGATGCCCAGCAGCTCGCTCAGGAACGGCTCCCGGTAGAAGCTCACCCAGCCGACGCCGAGGCCTTCCGCGGTGGCGGCGAGCCAGAGGTTCTGGATGGCCAGGCACACCGAGTACAGGCCGGCGTCGGCGATGGCGTGCCTGCCGAGCACGTCGGGCGCGCCGCGGGCCGGGTCGTAGGTGACGACGATGCCGAGGCTCGACTCGAGGATGCCCTCGATCTTGATGTTCGCGAAGGTGCCGGCGCGGTCCTCGGCCAGCTGCGCGGCGAACACCTCGCGCTCTTCGTGGACGTGCTTCGCGAACTTCTCGCGCGTCGGGTGGTCGT
The DNA here is from genome assembly GCF_046548815.1 of Amycolatopsis sp. cmx-4-83. Lineage (NCBI taxonomy): Bacteria > Bacillati > Actinomycetota > Actinomycetes > Pseudonocardiales > Pseudonocardiaceae > Amycolatopsis > Amycolatopsis sp. cmx-4-83. The sequence goes on from NZ_JAEBEF010000004.1 coordinate 535,044, forward strand.
CGACCAGCACGAAGTCCCAGGGCTGGGTGAGCCCGACGCTGGGCGCGGCGTGCGCGGCTTCCAGGACCCTCGTCAGAGTCGCTTCCGGGACGGGCGCGCCGGTGAACTCGCCGCGGACGTCCCGCCGCTTGCGCAGGACCTCGTAGAACTCTTCGATCATCGGTGCAGCACCCATTCGACGGCTTCGGGGACGGTCGCGGCGGTCTCGGTCGCCGGCCGCGGCGGGCGCCGGACGACCAGGACGGGCTTGCCCAGCTCCCGGGCCGCGGTCAGCTTCGCGCTGGTCCGGCCGCCGCCGGAGTCCTTGGTGACCAGGACGTCGACGCGGCCGAGCAGCTCACGCTCGGCGGCCGCTTCGTACGGCCCGCGGGCGAGGATCAGCTCGTGGTGGCGCGGCAGCGGCGGCTCGGGCGGGTCGACGCAGCGGATCAGGAACCACAGGTCGTCGAGGTGCGCGAAGGCGGGCAGCCCTTGGCGGCCGCTGGTGAGGAACACGCGCTTCCCCAGGCCGGGGAGCTTTTTCGCGGCGTCGGCGAGGTCGTCCGCCCAGTGCCAGACGTCCCCGGGGCCCGGCTGCCAGCCCGGGCGGGCGAGCCGCAGCAGGGGAATGCCGGTGAGCCCGGCCGCCTTCGCCGCGTTGGCGCCGATGCGTTCGGCGAAGGGGTGCGTGGCGTCGACGACGGCTTTCACGTCGTTCTCGCGGAGCCACGCCGCGAGTCCTTCTGCGCCGCCGAAGCCACCTACGCGCACTTCGCCGACGGGCAACCGCGGCCGCGCCACGCGTCCCGCGAGCGAAGAGACAACGCGGACTTCGCGCGCTGTCAGGTCTTCGGCGAGTTCCCGCGCTTCGCCGGTGCCGCCGAGGATGAGGATCACCGGGGACGTCCGTACCCGACGGCCTCGCGCCACCGGTCGAGAGTTCGCAGGTTGGCCAGGGTTTCGGCCCAGCTCAGCTCGGGGGCCTGCCGATTCCCGACGTGCGTGGCGACGTGGTCGGCTTCGCGCGCGAAGACACCCTGGGTCGCTTCGACCTCGATGACCTCCGGTTCTCCGCCGGCCGGCGTCAGGATGATCTGCGACGTGCCCGGCGTCCGGAGCGGGTGGATCCAGGCGGGCCGCGGGATGTGGAGGTGCCCGCGCGAGCCGTACACGCGGATGCCGTCTTCGCGGGTCAGGCGGATGCCGCACGAGATCGTCGCGAGGATGTCGCCGGGCAGCCGCAGCAGGCCGGTCGCGTACTCGTCGACGCCGTGCTCGCTCAGCCGGGCCATCCCGCTGACTTCGAGCGGCTCGACGACGTCTTCGCCGGTCGCGGCCTGGGCGACCAGCCGGGCGAGCGACGTGCAGTAGCAGCCGACGTCGAGGATCCCGCCCCCGCCGAGCGCCGGATCGCTGAGGCGGGCGGTCTCTTCGGGGTTGCTGTCGAAGGAGAACGTGGTGTCGACCGCGCGGACTTCGCCGATCGCGCCGCTCGCGACGAGTTCGGCCAGCCGCCGCGTCTGTGGGTGCAGCCGGTACATGAACCCTTCCATGAGGAAGACGTCGTGCGCCCGCGCGGCGGCGATGACCTCTTCGGCGTCGGCGGCGGTGAGCGTCAGCGGCTTCTCGCACAGCACGTGCTTGCCCGCCTCGGCGGCGGCGATCGCCCAGTCCTTGTGCAGGGCGTGCGGTGTCGAGACGTAGACGGCGTCGACGCCGGGGTCGGCGAGGAGGTCTTCGTAGCTGCCGTACGCCTTCGGGATGCCGAACCGCGCGGCGAAGTCCCGCGCCCGCCCGGCATCTCGCGCGCCGACGGCGGCGAGCGTGCCGTGCTCGCTCTCCTGGACACCCGCGGCGAAGTGGCCGGCGATCGTCCCGGCGGCCAGCAGGCCCCAGCGCAGTTCCGTCACAACGACTCCGGTTGGTCGGCCCGGTCACGGGCACTCGAGTAGAGGAAGCTGTCGGGGAAGTTCGTGGCGGCCAGCACCCGCCCGACGAAGATCGTGGCCGCGCGGGTCATCCCGGCTTCGCGGACGAGCGCGGGGAGATCGCCCAGCACCCCGCGCACAACGGTTTCCCCGGGCTGGCTCGCGAGCGCGACGACGGCCACGGGGCAGTCGGCGCCGTAGTGCGGGACGAGTTCGCCGGCCACCCGCTCGACGTGGTTGATGGCGAGGTGCAGCGCGAGCGTCGCCCCGGTGGCGGCGAACCCGGCGAGCGTCTCCCCGGGCGGCATCTTGGTGGACCGCGCCTGGACGCGCGTGATGACGAGGCTCTGCCCGATCTCGGGCACGGTGAGCTCCCGTTTCAGCGCGGCGGCCGACGCGGCGAAGGCAGGCACGCCGGGGACGACCTCGTACGGGACACCGGCGACGTCGAGCCGCCGCATCTGTTCGGCGACGGCGCTGTAGAGCGACGGATCCCCGGAAGTCAGCCGAGCGACGACCTTCCCGTCCTGGTGCGCACCGACCATCCGCGCGACGATCGCTTCGAGCGCGAGGTTCGCGGTGTCGATGAGGATCGCCTCCCGCGGGCAGTAGGCGAGGAGATCGGTGGGCGTCATGCTGCCGGGGTAGAGGCAGACGCCGCACCGGGCGAGGAGGTCCCGGCCCCGCACGGTGATGAGGTCGGCGGCACCGGGCCCGGCGCCGATGAAGTGGACGGTCACCGGCGGCTCCCGAGGATGCGGCCGGCAGGGGCGGTGGTTGGCCGCCCGTTCGGACTCGGGCGCGTGCGGCCGGTGGTGGCGGTGGTTGGCCGTGCGCTCCGACTCGGCCAGGTGCGCCCGGTGTTGGTGGCCCTCGGCCGCCCGCTTGGACTCGGGGGCGTGCGGTGGTTGGTGGCGGTGGTTGGCCGCGCGCTCAGCCTCGGCCGTGTGCGGCTGCTTTCCGTGCTCATCGGCTGCTCCACTGCGTCACCACCCGGGCCGGCGACCAGCCCGTGAACCCGCCCAGTGGGGCCGCTCGCTCCACGCCGATGCGCACCAGCTCGCCGCCGTGCTCCGCGTACGCCCGGGCCAGCACCTGTTCCGCCTCCACCGTCACCCCGTGCGCCACCACGCGCGCTCCCGTGGCCACACATGCCTCCAGTACTCCCGTCACCGTCACGCCGCCGCCGATGAACACCGCGTCCGGGGCCGGCAACGCGCTCAGCACCTCCGGTGCCTCTCCCGTCACCACCTCCAGTTCCGGTACGCCCAGGTCCACCGCGTTGCGGCCGATCCGCTCCGCTCGCTCGGGGTCTCGCTCGATCGCGATCGCCCGGTTCAGCCCGTGCAGCCGCGACCACTCGATGCCGACGCTGCCCGCGCCCGCGCCGACGTCCCACAGCAGCTCGCCGGGGCTCGGCGCGAGCCTCGACAGGGCCGAAACCCGCAGGTCGCGCTTCGTCAGCTGGCCGTCGTGGGCGTACACGTCGTCCGGGATGCCGATCAGGGGCAGTGCCGGACCCACGCACTCCAGCGCGAACACCGTCAGCGGGCCGGGGTCGCCGGACCAGCCGTCGGTGATGCGCTCCTCGGGGCCGCCCAGGTTCTCCAGCGCGAACAGCTCGCTCTCGCCATACCCCCGCACGGTGAGGAGGGAGCGCAGAGCCGTCGCGTCGGCACCCAGGACGAGCACCCGCCGCCGCGGGGCCAGCACCCGGGCGACGCGGGCCGACGAGCGGCCGACGATCGTCACCACCTCGGTCTCTTCGGCGGACCAGCCCAGCCGGGCCCGGGCCAGTGTCACCGACGAGACCGCGGGGAACGCGTCGACCTCGTATCCATGTGCCACGAGCGTAGTGCCGACCCCCGACAAAAACGGGTCCCCGCTGGCCAGGACGCAGATCCGCTGCCCTTCGTGCTCCGCGATGAACGCGTCGAGCGCCGGCAGCAGCGGCGAGGGCCACGGCACCCCGCCGACCTCCGGCGGCAGGTACGCGAGCTGCCTCGGCGCACCCAGCACGACGTCGGCGCCGAGGACGAGGGCCTGGGCCGGTTCGGACAGGCCGGGCCACCCGTCGGCCCCGATCCCCACCACCGTCAGGCGGGTGGGGCCGTCGGGTGCCGCCTGTTCCGAGCCAGGTCGACGTGATTTTTCGCGCACGATTTCCCACCCTAAGCGAGGCGGGCGCTGTGCGATGATCGGCCGGTCGCCGACCTCAGGAGTGCTGTTGAAGCCCTACCCGTTCACCGCCATCGTCGGGTTGCCGGACCTGCGTCTCGCCTTGGTCCTCTCCTCGATTTCGCCCGCCGTCGGCGGGGTGCTGGTGCGCGGCGAAAAGGGCACCGCGAAGTCGACGATGGTCCGCGCGCTCGCCGGGCTGCTGCCGGGCGTCGACGTCGTGGACGGGTGCCGGTTCTCCTGCGATCCCGCCGCGCCCGACCCGCTCTGCCCGGACGGCCCGCACGACGGCGCCGCGGCGCACCGGCGGCCCGCGAAGCTGGTCGAGCTGCCGGTCGGCGCGGCCGAAGACCGCGTCATCGGCTCGCTGCACCTCGAACGCGCGCTGGCCGAAGGCGTCACGGACTTCCAGCCCGGCCTGCTCGCCGCCGCGCACCGCGGGCTGCTCTACGTCGACGAGGTCAACCTGCTGCACGACCACCTCGTCGACACCCTGCTCGACGCCGCCGCGATGGGCCGCGCGACCGTCGAGCGCGAAGGCGTTTCCGTTTCGCACGCGGCGCGGTTCGTGCTGATCGGCACCATGAATCCGGAAGAGGGCGAGCTGCGCCCGCAGCTGCTGGACCGGTTCGGGCTGACCGTCGAGGTCGCCTCCAGCCGCGACCCCGAGCAGCGCGTCGAGGTCGTCCGCCGGCGCCTCGCCTACGAAGCCGATCCCGACGGTTTCACCGCGCGGTACGCCGAAGAGGACGCCCGGCTCGCCGAGGAGATCGAGTCGGCGCAAAAGCTCCTGCCCGCGGTCAAGCTGCCCGACGACGCCCTGCGCCAGATCGCCGAGATCTGCGCGTCCTTCGAGGTCGACGGCATGCGCGCGGACATCGTGACCGCCCGCACCGCGGTCGCGCACGCGGCCTGGGCCGGCCGCGACGAGGTCACCACCGAAGACGTCCGCGTCGCCGCGCGGCTCGCGCTGCCGCACCGGCGCCGCCGCAACCCGTTCGACGCGCCCGGCATCTCGGAAGAGCAGCTGGAGCAGGCCCTGCAGGACGCCGGGGCGGGAGAGCAGCCCGGTCCCGAGGACGACGGCCCCGGCTCGGGTTCGACGCCGGACGAGGCCCCGCAGGAGGTTCCCCAGGGCGACGCTCCGCAGGGGCAGCAGCCGCAGCAGTCGCAGCAGTCGCAGAACGGCGGGCAGCAGAAGACCGTCGGTGCCGGGGAAACGTTCAAGGCCAAGGTCTTCCGGGTCAAGGGCACGGGCGAGGGCGAGCGTGGCCGGCGCTCGCGCGCGATCACCGACAGCGGCCGCACCATCGGCGTGCAGCCGCCGAGCGTCCGCGACGGACGGCCGCACCTGGTCGCGACCGTCAAAGCCGCGGCACCGCACCAGAAAGCCCGCGGCCGCGACGGCGCCGCGCTGAAGCTGCGTCCCGAAGACCTGCGGTACGCGCGGCGGGAAGGCCGCGAGGGCAACCTCGTGCTGTTCTGCGTCGACGCGTCCGGCTCGATGGGCGCGAAGGCCCGCATGCGCGAGGTCAAGACCGCGGTGCTGTCGCTGCTGCTCGACGCCTACCAGCGCCGGGACAAGGTCGGGCTGGTCACGTTCCGCGGTGCCGCCGCCGAACTGGCGCTGCCGCCGACGATCAGCGTCGACGCCGCCGCGTCCCGCCTCGAAGGCCTGCCCACCGGCGGCCGGACGCCGCTGGCGGAAGGGCTGCTGGAGGCCGCGCGAGTGCTGCGCATCGAGGAGATCCGCGACCCGCGGCGCCGTCCGCTGCTCGTCGTCGTCACCGACGGCCGCGCCACCAGCGGCCCGGACGCCGTCGCGCGCGCCCAGGCCGCCGCCGGGCTCCTGACCGGCGTCACGACGGTCGTGATGGACTGCGAGAGCGGCAAGATGCGGCTCGGCCTGGCCGCCGACCTCGCCGCCCACCTGGGCGCGGACCACGTTCCCCTCGCCGACGTCGCCGCCGAATCGCTGGCGGGCGCCGTCCGCGCCCGGACCGGAAGGGCCGCCTGATGCCGCAGGGCAAACCGGAAACCGTGCCGGACGACGGGCTGACCACGCGCCAGCGCCGCAACCGGCCGCTGCTCGCCGTGCACACCGGCGAGATGAAGGGCAAGTCGACGGCTGCGTTCGGGATGGCGCTGCGGGCCTGGAACCAGGGCTGGTCGATCGGCGTGTTCCAGTTCGTCAAGTCGGCGAAGTGGCGCGTGGGCGAGGAAGCCGCGTTCAAGGCGCTGGGCAAGCTGCACGACGACACCGGCGAGGGCGGCCCGGTCGAGTGGCACAAGATGGGCGAGGGCTGGAGCTGGGCGCGCAAGTCCGGCACCGAAGACGACCACGCGGCGAACGCGCGTGAGGGCTGGGCGGAGATCAAGCGCCGGCTCGCGGCCGAGGCGCACGGCTTCTACGTCCTCGACGAGTTCTCCTACCTGCTCAAGTGGGGCTGGCTCGAGGTCGACGACGTCGTGTCCACCCTGGTCTCGCGGCCCGGGCACCAGCACGTCGTCATCACCGGCCGGTACGCGCCGCCGGAGCTGATCGAAGCCGCCGACCTGGTCACCGAGATGACCAAGGTGAAGCACCCGATGGACGCCGGCCAGAAGGGCCAGCGGGGGATCGAGTGGTAGCGCGCGTGGTGATCGCCGCGCCCGGCTCCGGGCACGGCAAGACCACCGTCGCCGCCGGGCTGATGGCGGCCCTGCGCACGGCCGGGCACCGCGTGTCCGGGCACAAGGTCGGGCCGGACTTCATCGACCCGAGCTACCACGCGCTCGCCACCGGGCGGCCCGCGCGCAACCTCGACCCCTTCCTGCAGGGCGAGGATCGGCTGATCCCGTTGCTGCGCCACGGTTCGGCCGGCGCCGACATCGCCGTGATCGAGGGCGTGATGGGCCTGTTCGACGGCGCGCTCGGCACCGAGGGGTACGCCTCGACCGCGCACGTCGCCCGGCTGCTCGACGCGCCGGTCGTGCTCGTCGTCGACGCTTCGGCCGCTTCGCGCAGTGTCGCCGCGACCGTGCTCGGCTTCGCCCACTACGACAACCGCGTGCGGCTCGCCGGCGTCATCCTCAACAAGCTCGGCTCGCAGCGCCACCTCGACGAGATCGCCTCCGCGCTGGAGGCGACCGGCGTCCCGCTCTTGGGCGCGTTGTACCGCAACGAGGAGATCCACGCGCCGAGCCGCCACCTCGGGCTCGTCCCGGCCGCGGAACGGGCCGCGGAAGCGCAGCACGTGCTGCCCGCGCTGGCCGCGTGGGTCACCGAAGGCGTCGACCTCGAAGCGATCGTCCGGATCGCGACCGCCGCACCGCGGCTTTCGGCGCCGCCGTGGGAAGCGCCCGGTGTGGACGGTCCGCGCGTGACGGTCGCCGCCGCCGGTGGCGCGGCGTTCACCTTCCGCTACACCGAGAACGTCGAGCTGCTGGCCGCGTGCGGGGTCGACGTGGTCGACGTCGACCCGCTGCGCGACGAAGCCCTGCCCGAGGGGTGCGCCGGGCTGTACTTCGGCGGCGGGTTCCCGGAGGTGCACGCGGCCGAGCTGTCGGCGAACACGGCGTTGCGCGCGCAGGTCGCTTCGGCGATCGAGCGCGGGATGCCGGTCAGCGCCGAATGCGCCGGGCTCCTCTACCTGTGCCAGTCCCTGGATGGCCTCCCGATGGTCGGTGCGGTGCCCGCGGACGCGAAGATGACCGCCCGCGGCAAGCTCGGTTACCGGCGCGCGGTCGCCGTGGAGGACAACCTCCTGGCCGCGGCCGGGCAGCGCGTCACCGGGCACGAGTTCCACCGCACCGAGGTGACGCCTTCGCACGGCGCTAAGGCGGCCTGGGGCTGGGACCGGCAGCTGGACGGGTTCGCGTCGCCGACGCTGCACGCGTCCTACCTGCACGTCCACTGGGCCGGGTACCCGGAGCTGGCGCACCGGTTCGCCGCGCGGGTGCGGGCCCGTGCCTGACTACGACCTCCACCACCACGGCGACCGCGAGGTCGGGCCGGGGCTCGTGGACCTCGCGGTGAACGTCCGCCTCCCGCGGCCACCTTCCTGGCTGCATGCCGAACTGGTGTCCGCTTTGGACACTCTGGCGGCCTATCCCTCCTCGGTGGACGCCGCGGCGGCGGTGGCCGCGCGGCACGGGTGTGCGGTGGAAGAAGTCCTGGTCACGGCTGGTGCCGCGGAGGCGTTCACGCTGCTGGCGTCGGCTTTGCGGCCGCGCCGCGCCGTCGTCGTGCACCCGCAGTTCACCGAGCCGGAGGCCGCGTTGCGAGCCGCTGGGCACGACGTTTCGCGCGTGATCCTGTCCGAAGCGGACGGTTTCGTCCTCGACCCGGCGCTGGTCCCGGCCGACGCCGACCTGGTGTTCGTGGGCAACCCGACCAACCCGACTTCGGTGCTGCACCCCGCTTCCGCGCTGCTGGCCCTGACGCGGCCCGGGCGGCTGCTCGTGGTCGACGAGGCGTTCCTGGACGCGGTGCCCGGCGAAGGGGAAAGCCTCGCCGCCGGTCACCCCGGTGTCGTCGTGCTGCGCAGCCTGACCAAGACGTGGGGCCTGGCCGGGCTGCGGGCGGGGTACGTGCTCGCCGAACCCGGCGTTGTCGAGCGGCTGCGCGCGGTGCAGGTGCCGTGGTCGGTGTCGACCTTGGCCGGGGTCGCCACGGTGGCGTGCTGCCGGCCGTCCGCTTTGGAGGAAGCCGAGAAGCTGGCGTGCGCGGCGGAGTCCGACCGCGAATACCTGGTGTCCGGGCTGGCTTCGGCGGGCCTCGCCGTGCTCGGCGACCCGCGCGGCCCGTTCGTGCTGGTGCGGGCGCCCGGCGGCGCGGCGCTGCGGGAGCGATTGCGCGAAGCCGGCTACGCGGTCCGCCGCGGGGACACGTTCCCCGGCCTCGGCCCGGACCACCTGCGGCTGGCCGTGCGCGACCGCGCGACGACGGACGCGTTCTTGAAGGCGCTGGAAGAAGTTCGCTAAACACCGACAGGGGGCTGTCGCCGCCACCGCCCAGAGTGGGCGGAGCCGGGAAACACCCGGTGTGGCAGCGAAAGGAACAGCATGCCCGGATTCAACGACGTCGCCTGGTTCGAGATCGGCGCCACCGACCCGGCGGCCGCCGAACGGTTCTACGGTGACGTCTTCGGCTGGAAGGTCGCGCAGGACGACACGGCGAGCACCGACACGGCGTACCGGGTGATCGACACCGGCGGCTCGCGCGGCGGGCTCTCCGCGGGCACCGAGGACTACGCGATCTTCACCGTGCTCGTCGAGGACGTCGCCGCCGCGTGCGAGCGCGCGGAAGCCGCCGGGGGCCGCGTGCAGCGCGCGCCCACCGTCAACCCCGTCGGCGTCACCTTCGCGCACCTGCTCGACCCGGCCGGCAACCATTTTTCCGTGTTCACCCCGCCAAAGTGAGCTGGTCGACGACGCCGTAGGGGATGTCGAGGTCCTCGCGCCGCAACGGGCGGGGCGGGGGCACCTCGGCGGTGACGGCGACGGAGGTGATCCGGTCGGTGCGGAAGGCGCGGATCTCCTCGCGCAGCCGGCACCACGCCACCAGGTACCAGTGGCCGGGCTTGCCGACGTACCCGAGCGGCTCGACGTCCCGCCGCGTCACGGCGCCCGCGCGATCGCGGTAGCCGATGCGCAGGACGCGGCGGGTGTCGAGCACCTGCGGCATCGGCGGTGGGCTGCTCGCGTCGCCGAGCAGGTGGACGCGGGAAGCGAGGTCCTGCGCCGCGGCGGCGTCGTCCTGCCGCATCGCCGCGACGAGCTTGCGCAGCGCCGAGCCGGCTTCGGCGCGGAAGGGCGTGCCGTCCAGCCGGCGCAGCGCGAGCGCCATCGCGACGGCTTCGCCGGGCGTGAGGTTGACCGGCGGCAGCGTGTGCGCGCGGTCGAGGCAGTACCCGCCGGTGCGGCCGGGTTCGGCGTAGATCGGGACGCCGGATTGCTGCAGCGCGCCGATGTCGCGCTCCACGGTGCGGGCGCTGACTTCGAACCTGGCCGCGAGCCAGCGCGCGCTGCGCGGCCTCGGTGCCACGGCGCGGAGCTCTTCGACGAGCGCGTACAGACGGTCGGTGCGGTTCACGCGGCCGACTTTAGGGGTGGGGTACGACAGTTTCAGGCGAGCGCGAGGAGGGCGGCCGCGACGGCGGCTTCGACCCCGGCGCCGAGGACGTCTCCGGTGATGCCGCCGAGCCTGGTCGTGCACCGCTTGAGGAGGACGGCGGTGACTCCGTAGGCGAGGAGTACCGCGAGCGGTCCGCGCCACCAGGGGAGCCCGGGCAGCAGCGTGCTCAGCGCGGCCGCGGCGAGGCCGATGGCGAGCGCGGCGGTGCGGGGGACCGAGCCGGCGACGGTGGCGCCGAGTCCTTCCGGGCGCGCGGAGGGGACGCCGTTCGCGCAGGACAGGGAGAGCGTGCACCTTCCGATGAGGACGGCGGCGAACGCTTGGCAGGGGGTGGTGAGGGCGCCGGCTTGGACGAGGAGGGTGAGGACGAGGGTGGCGACGCCGGTGGGGCCCGCGTCGCCGCGGCGCATGACGTCGAGGGCCTTGGTGCGGTCGTAGGAGGCGCCGAGGCCGTCGGCGGTGTCGGCGAGGCCGTCGAGGTGGAGGCCGCGGCTGCCGAGCGCGACGGCCCCGATGGCGAGGGCGGCGGTGGCGAGGGCCGGGAGGTGGAGCGCTTGGCCGGCGGCGACGACGAGTCCGGCGGCGAGCGCTAGGGGAACGGCGGCGAGGGGGGCCAGGAGCATGGCGCCGCCGGCCGTGCGGCGGTCGATGACCCGGGGCGCCGGGACCGGGATGGTGGTGAGGGTCCCGACGGCCATCCGCGCGGAGTCGGCCCAGCGGCTCACGGCTGGTTGTCCACAGGTGGCTCGGCGGTGGCTGAGTTGTCCACAGATCGCCGAGCGGGGGTTTCGGCGGTGCAGCGGCCGGTAGACTGGACGTGGGACGGCCCCCTGGGAGTGGTGGGGTTTTGTCTTCTCCCGGGGGCGGCCAGGCAGCAACCGCCCGGGCCGGAGCCGGGGGCCGTGGACGTCAGGTCGGGGCCCCCGGGCGGCTCGTGCGTCACGCCAGGTCCGCCAGCAGGCCCATGTCCGCCAGGATCGCCCGGGCCGCTCGCAGGACCGGGACCGCCTGCACCGCGCCGCTGCCTTCGCCCAGCCGCAGGCCGAAGTCCAGGATCGGCTCCAAGCCCAGTGCCTTCAGCGCGAACGCCTGCGACGGCTCCGTCGACCGGTGCCCGGCCAGCCACCACTGCTCCACGCCCGGGGCGATGTCCCGGGCGACCAAGGCCGCCGCGCCGGAGAACACGCCGTCCAGCAGGACCGGGATGCCTCGGACCGCCGCCTCCACCAGGAAGCCCGCCGTGGCCGCGAGGCATGCGCTGCCCAGCGTCGTCAGGCGGTCGAACGGGTCCTCGACGCGGCCCTCTGCCCGCGACAAAGCCGCGGCCACCGCCGAAGTCTTGCGGGACAGGCCCGCCGCGTCCACGCCCGTGCCCGTGCCGACCACCTCCGCGGCCGGGAGGCCCAGGGAAGCCGCGACCACCGCCGCGCACACCGCGGTGTTGCCGATGCCCATGTCGCCCGGGATCAGCAGGTCCGCGCCGGCCTCCTCGGCGGCGATCGCCCGGCCCGCCTCGAACGCCGCGCGTGCTTCGCCGGGAGCCAGGGCGTCCTCGACGTCGATCGAGCCCGAACCGCGGCGGATCTTGTGGGCCGTCACCGCGGCCGGTACGTCCGAACCGTCCCAATCCACGCCGAGGTCGGCCACCCGGACCTGCGCGCCGACCTGCGCGGCCAGCACGTTCACGCCGCTCTTGCCCGCCAGGAACACCCGGACCATCGCCGCCGTCACCTCGCGCGGGTACGCCGAGAGCGCCGACACGCCGTGGTCGCCCGCGAAGACCACCACCCGGACGTCGTCGAGCGGGCGCGGCGGGACGCTGCCGTGCGCCGCGGACAGCCAGGCCGCCAGCTCCTCCAGTCTGCCGAGCGCGCCGAGCGGTTTGACCAGGCCGTCGAGCCGCTCCAGCGCGGCGGCGCGGGCGGCGGGGTCGGGCACGGGTACGTCGAACACGGGCGCCTCCAGCTACAGGTCGAGCGCCCGGCCCGCGACGACCAGCACGACCCGGTCGGCGTCGGCGGACACCCGGTTGTTGAGTGCGCCCAGCACATCACGGAACAGCCGTCCGGACGACGTTGCGGGCACCACACCGCTGCCGACTTCGTTGCTGACCGCGACCACCGGCACCCGCGCCGCGGCCCACGCGGCGAGGAAGTCTTCGAGCCGGTCGTCCAGCCGGTGCTCCCAGCCGCGCTTCTGGTCCCACGCGCCGACGTCGTCGAGGACGCGGGAGAGCCAGGTGCCGAGGCAGTCGATGAGCAGCGGCTCGGTCGCCGTGCGCAGGGTGCCGGCGAGGTCGGTCGTCTCGACGGTCTTCCAGTGCGACGGCCGCCGCGCCTGGTGCGCGGCCACCCGGGCGGCCCATTCGGGGTCGTCTTCGCCCGCGGGCAGGCCGGGCGCGACGTAGACGAGGTGCGGGTGGCCGGCGACGAGCCGCTCGGCGTGCCGCGACTTCCCCGAGCGGACCCCGCCCAGGACGAGCACCTTGCCTTCGTCGCGTCCGTACCGGCGGAGGGCGCGTGCCAGGGTCTCGAGGTACCCGGCGAGCCGGTAGGTCAGCTTGGTCATACCCGGCATTGTGGTGCACGCGCTACCGTGCGCCACGTGCCACTCCGTCTAGGGACAACCGCGGCCGGACTCGTTACCGGATACGTCGCCGACGCTCTGTTCGGTGACCCCCGAACGGGCCATCCGGTCGCCCTGTTCGGCAGTGCCGCGGCTCGCCTGGAACACCGTCTGTGGGCGGACTCGAAGCCGCGCGGAGTCGCGTACGCGGGGTTGTGCACCTTCGCCGCCGTAGGGCTGGGCGTCGCGCTTCAGACGGCGACGCGGCGAAGCCCTTTCGCGCGCTTCGCGGTCACTGCCGCGTCCACCTGGGTCGTGCTCGGGGGCCGTGGGCTCGCCGCCGAAGGCGCCGAAATGGCCAGACTGCTCGAAGCGGGCGAAGTGCCCGGAGCGCGTCAGCGGCTCTCGCACCTCTGCGCGCGCGACGCGACGACGCTCGACACCGCCGAGCTGACCCGCGCGGCCACCGAGTCGATCGCCGAGAACACGTCGGACGCCGTGGTCGCGCCGCTGTTCTGGGGTGCGGTGGCCGGGCTGCCGGGCCTGCTCGGGTACCGGGCGCTCAACACGCTCGACGCGATGGTCGGCTACCGCTCCCCGCGGTACCGGAACTTCGGCTGGGCCGCGGCGCGGGCCGACGACGTGGCCAACCTGGTGCCCTCGCGGCTGGGTGCGGCGCTCGTGGTGGTGTGCGCGGGCGGCCGGGCGCGGGAATCCTGGCGGGTGTGGCGCCGGGACGGTTCGCGGCACCCCAGCCCGAACGCCGGCCAGGTCGAGGCGGCTTTCGCGGGCGCGCTGGGCATCCGGCTCGGCGGCACGAACAGCTACGGCGGTGAGGTCGAGAGCCGGGCGAGGCTGGGAGACGGGCGCGACCCGGAGCCGGTGGACCTGAGGCGCGCGGTGCTCTTGTCCCGCCTGGTCGGGGCGGCCGCGGTCCTCGCCGCGGCAGCGGTGGCGGCGCGATGAGCGGCCTTCTCGTCGCCGGGACGACGTCCGATGCCGGGAAGAGCCTGGTCACCGCCGGGATCTGCCGGTGGCTCGCCCGTCGCGGCGTCCGTGTGGCGCCCTTCAAAGCTCAGAACATGTCCAACAACTCGATGGTCTGCGGCGACGGCGCCGAGATCGGCCGGGCGCAGTGGGTGCAGGCCCGCGCCGCCGGGGTCGAGCCCGAGGCCGCCATGAACCCCGTGCTGCTCAAGCCCGGCAGCGACCGGCGCAGTCACGTCGTCGCGCTCGGGAAGCCGTTCGGGACGCTCGAAGCCGGCGAGTACGCCACCGGGCGGGCCGGGCTCGCGGAGATCGCCTTCCAAGCGTTCGAGGACCTCAGCGGGCGCTACGGCGTCGTCGTCTGCGAGGGCGCCGGCAGCCCGGCGGAGATCAACCTCCGCGGCGGCGACTACGTCAACATGGGGCTGGCGCGGCGGTTCGGCCTGCCGGTGCTGGTCGTCGGCGACATCGACCGCGGGGGCGTGCTGGCCGCGATGTTCGGCACCCTCGCGCTGCTTTCGGCCGAAGACCAGGCGCTCGTCGCGGGCTGGGTGGTCAACAAGTTCCGCGGCGACGTCGGCCTGCTGCGCCCGGGCCTGGACAGCCTCGAAAAGGTCACCGGACGGCCCGTGCTGGGCGTCCTGCCCTGGCTCGACCGCGTGTGGATCGACTCCGAGGACGCGCTGGCGTCCGCGGGCTGGCGCCGGGAGGCCCACGGTCGTGGCCTGCGCGTGGCCGTCGTGCGGTTCCCGCGCGCGTCCAACGCCACCGACGTCGACGCGCTCGCTGCGGAACCCGGGGTCACCGTGACGCTGACCGCCGATCCCGACGTCGTCGTGGCCGCGGACGTCGTCGTGCTGCCCGGTTCGCGCGCCACCGTCGACGACCTCGCCTGGCTGCGCGACCGCGGCCTCGACACGGCGGTCGCGGCCCGTAAGACCGCCGGCCGGCCGGTGCTCGGCATCTGCGGTGGCTACCAGATGCTCGCGGAGTCCATTGTGGACGACGTCGAGTCCGGCGCCGGTGCGGTGCCCGGCCTCGGCCTGCTGCCGGCGCGGGTGACGTTCGCCGCCGAGAAGGTCCTCGCCCGGCCGTCGGGCGAATGGCGCGGCAACCCCGTGCACGCCTACGAGATCCACCACGGTTCGGTGACTGTGAACACCGCCGCGGAGTCCTTTTTGGACGGCGTACGCGCCGGCCCGGTGTGGGGCACGATGTGGCACGGCGCCTTCGAGAACGATGCCTTCCGCCGCGCGTGGCTCACCGAAGCGGCGGCGCAGGCCGGCATCGAGTGGGCCCCGGCGCCCGATGCGCCCGGTTTCGGGGACCTGCGCGAAGAAATGCTCGACAAGCTCGCGGACGCGATCGAGGAGCACCTGGACGCGGCGACGCTGCTGGCGTTGCTCGACCGGGGCGCGCCGGCGGGACTTCCGTTCGTCCCGCCGGGCGCTCCCTAGTCAGGCGGCGACGGCGACGGTCTTCTTGTTCAACGCCTTCTCCGCGAACGCGCCGAACGCCAGGCCCAGCGCGAGCCACAGCGTCACCTGGGTGCCGACCGACGCCGTGCGGAAGCTCCACAGCGTCGACGCCGGGAACTCCGCCGGGACCTCGTCGACCACCGGCATCAGCCAGGCCACCACCCCGATCACGACGAGGTAGCCCGCCGCGGCGAGGAGGAAGCCGTTCCAGGCGCCGAAGCGGTCGGCCAGCTTGCGGCCGAACACCGTCGCGAGGATGCCCGCGAGCAGGGACACCGCGACGAACCCGAAGTAGAGCTCGGTGCGCGAGCCGATCGTGCCCGGCTGCCCGACCGCGGGCGGGTTGGCCGGGTACTTCAGGAACGGCACCAGGAACACCACGGCGAACGCGCCCGCCGTGAGCAGCAGGGCCGTCACGCGGGGACGCAGGTTGCCGAGCCGTCCTTGGGCGAAGGCGAAGGCGAGCGAGAGCAGGCCGCCGATCGCCACGCCGTAGACGAGGACGCCGGCGAGCAGGCCGGCGGTGCTCTGGACGTCCCGGGGGACGAGCTCCTCTTCGTGCTCTCCAGCGGGCTCGGCGCCGGTGCCCGCGTCGTGCGAGTGGGAATGGCCGCCGGACTCTTCGAGGCCGATGGCGGTGTTCACCGACGGCTCACCGAAGGCGTAGGCGAACCCGAACGCGAGCACACCGGCGATCAGGCCCGCGAGCATGCCGCGGACCAGCAGGGTCTTCATCATGGGAGTGCGTGCCGCCGATCAGTGGCAGGGGAAGGCCAGCAGGTGCCGGCCGTCGTGCACGAACTCGTGGACGTACATGTTCGCGAACACCGCGGTGGCGCCCTGCTCGGCGCTCACGAAGTACAGCGCGATCAGCGCGAGGAGCACCACGAACACCGCCCACGGCACGATCTCACGGATCGGGATGCGGATCGGGAGCGGGACGGCGGGAACTGCCGTGTGGGACATGAGCGTGGCCTCCTCGGGCTTTCGCGGCCTCATCGGGGTCGGTCACGAGGGTCCGGGTCTGGCTTCCCCCTGGCGGGGGTCACAGTGGCGCGACCGCGCGGACTTGCACCGCGTTCCGGAATCTCCTCGTCTGGCCGGTTGAGCGTAGGTCCGCCGTTCCGCGCGCGTCAATGTGACAATGCCGCGGTGACTCGAATGGTGGCGGCCCTCGATGTGGGCGGGACGACGATCAAGGCGGCGTTGCTCGACGAGCAGCTGCAGCCCCAGGCGGCACTGCGGGCGGAGACGGCCCGCAGCGCGGACGGGACGGCGCTGGCGGCGCAGGTCGTGGACATCGTGGCCGCGCTGGCGGAGCAGGCGGGCACCGGGCAGCCCGCCGCCGTCGGCGTCGTGGTGCCCGGGATCGTCGACGAGCAGACCCGGATCTGCCACTTCTCCGCCAACCTCGACTGGCGCGAAGTGCACTTCGGCGAGCTCCTGGAAGGACGGCTGGGGCTGCCGGTGGCGTTCGGGCACGACGTCACCGCGGGCGGCATCGCCGAGTTCCGGGTCGGCGCCGGGCAGGGTGCGACGAACGCGGCGTTCATCCCGGTCGGCACCGGGATCGCGGCCGCGCTGCTGCTCGACGGCCGGATCCACCGCGCGCACGGGCAGGCGGGCGAGGTCGGCCACATCGACGTGGGCCACCCCGGCAAGTGCGGCTGCGGCGCGACCGGCTGCCTGGAGGCGATCTCGTCGGCGGCCGCGATCGCCCGCCGCTACACCGAGCGCACCGGCCGCCCGGCTGACGGCGCCCGCGAAGTGGTCGAGCTGGCCCGCGGCGGCGACGAGGTCGCGGTCGCGGTGGTCCAGGACGCCCTCGACGGGCTCGGCCACGGCATCCGGACGCTGCTGACGCTGCTCGGCCCGGAAGTGATCGTCCTGGGCGGCGGCCTGTTCACCGCGGCCGACTACGTGCTGGAGCCGGTGCGCGAGTGGCTGGCCGCGCACCTGACGTTCCAGACGATGCCGGAGCTGCGGATCGCGAAGCTGGGCGACGAAGCCGGCCGCCTGGGCGCCGGCCTGCTGGCCCTGGACCTGCTGGACGGCTAAGCCAGGAGGACGTCGACCCCGGCCGCTTCGAACGCCGCGACGTGGCCGGGGTCCGCGCCCGAATCCGTGATCAGCCGGTCGACCGCCGTCGTGTCGCAGATGCGGGCGAAGGCGTGGCCGCCCAGCTTGCCGCTGTCCGCGATCACCACCACGTGCCGGGCCCGCGAAGCCATCAGCCGGTTGATGCTCGCCTCGCCCTCGTGGTGGGCGTACGCGCCGCGCTCGGCGTCGAACGCGTCCACGCCGAGGAACAGCAGGTCGAGCGTGATCTGGTCGAGGAAAAGGGTCGCCAGCGGCCCGGTCAGCTCGAAGGAGTGCTGCCGCGCGACGCCGCCGGTCACCACGATCTTGATGTGCGGGCGCACCGCCAGCTCGTGGGCGATGTTGAGCGCGTTGGTCACCACGGTCAGCGCCGGGGAGCCGTCCCGGCCGGGTGCTTCCGGGCGCAGCGCGAGCGCGCGGGCGACCTGGGTGCTCGTCGTGCCCCCGTTGAGCCCGATCACCATGCCGCGTTCGACCAGGCCGGCGGCGGCGGCGCTGATGCGCTGCTTTTCGGGGGCGTTGCGCGCGGCTTTGTGCCGCAGCGGCAGGTCGTAGGCCACGTTGCTGGCCACCGCGCCGCCCCGCGTGCGGGTCAGCAGCCGGCGCCCGGCCAGGTGGTCAAGGTCGCGCCGGATCGTCGCGGGGGAGACGTCGAGCTCATCCGCGGAGGCCTCGACGTCGATCTTTTCCCGCTGCCCCACCATGTCCAGCAGTGCGCTGAGCCGTTCGTGCCGGTCCAAGCCCATCCCTCCGCAGCACCTTCCCGAGCTGCCAAGGTACTACGCGTGACGGTGCCGGGACGCGGAAACGCGGGCCCCGTGCGGGGCCCGCGTTCCGGTGCCTAGCGGATCAGAACCACCACTGGGACTTGCCGCCCGCGATGAAGTCCCACAGCTGCAGCTTCGTGCCGTTGCCGCCCACCGTGCCCTCGGCGGTCAGGTAGCGCGGGCTGGCCGGGGTCTGCTGGCGCAGGTAGCCCTCGGGGATCTCGGTCAGGCTCCACCACTGGTTCTTGCCACCGGCCTGGAAGTCCCAGAGCTGGATCTTGGTGCCGTTCTTGCCGATCGAGTTCGCGTCGGCGTCGAGGTACCGGCCGCTCTGGTAGTTCTGGAACCGGTAGTAGCCCTCCGGGTTCTGCGTCAGCCACCACGCCTGGTTCGGGGCGGTGTCGTTGCAGTCCCACAGCTGGACCTTCGTGCCGTTGGCGTTGATGGTGTTCGCGTCGGCGTCCCAGCAGCGGCCGAAGGCCGCGGACTCGATGATGTACGGGCCCGGGTCGACGGCCGCGGCGGCCATCGTGTTCGTCGACTTCTTCTGCTGGACGCCGGCCACCTTCGCCGGGCGCAGCTTGAGCTGGCCGAGCGACGAGACCGCGGTGCCCTTGCCGTCGGCGGGCGCGGCGCCGGCCTGCGGCACGGCGATCAGGCCGAACAGGCCCGCGGTCGCGGCGACCGTCACCATCAGGCGCTTCATCTTCGTCATCGTTCCCCTTTTCGGATCATCGGTGTGCTGACGACGAAGGCGCGCGGCAACCGGCGCCGGGCCGCTGCGGCCCGGCGCCGGGAAGTGCCGGCGAATCCCCCTCGTCGAGACCGCGAACCCCCGAAAGCGGTCTCTGAAACCATCATTCAGGGCCGGTCCGTCCCCGTCGAGAAGATTTCCCGGAGAGGCAAAAACGCAGGTCAGATATGTAACGGAACGAGATCTTCACCCGATGGAGGGGCAAAGACCCGGGGGGATCGTGCGCATCGAACTGACGTTGCCGGACCTCGTCCGCGTCGGCCTCGCCGCCGCGGCCGACCCGATGGGTGAGCTGGCCGCGAGCCTGCAGCTCCTGCAGCGGCGCGACGGCGGCCGCAACGCGGCTTCCGCGGCGTTCAACCGGTGGCGCTACCGCGTCTGGCAGGGGCTGCCGGACTCCGCCGGGGTGCTGATGTGGCTGTGCCGGCCGGACGCGCCGATCCCGGAGTTCCTGGTGCCGGCGGCGGGCCGCTACGACCTCGAGACGGGGCTCGCGGCGGTGCTGAAGGCGGATCCGGTGAGCCTCAAGGCATCGCTGCGCACCGCGCCGCCCGATCGCGACCTGCCGTCGTGGGCGGCCGCGTTCGCCGACGGCGACACCGCGGGCCTGCCCCGATTGGTCCAGGCCATGCAGGACTACCACGACCTGGCGGTCGCGCCGGGCTGGGACGCGGTGTGCGCGCAGGTGGACGCGGACCTCGGGATGCGCACGCAGGTGCTGCTCCACGGCGGCGTCGACGCGCTCCTGACCGGCCTGCGCCCGAAGATCCGCTGGGCGGCACCGGTCCTGGAGGCCGACGACGGGCTCCCCGGCTCGCTCCCGTCGGAAGGAACCGGCCTGCTGCTGGTGCCGACGTACTTTTCGGTGGGCCCGGCGCTGGTCCCGCCGGTGCCGGGCGGCGTCCCCCGGCTGCTCTACCCGTGCGTCCGCCACGCGGCGCACGCCGCGGGCCTCGACCGGGCGGTCCGGAAGCCGCCGGGCAACGCGCTGGCGGACCTGCTGGGCCCGACCCGCGCGGCGGCGCTGACGATCCTGGCGGTCGGCTGCTCGACGTCGGAACTGGCGGCCCGGCTGGGGGTCACGCCGTCGGCGGTCAGCAAGCACACGACGGTGCTGCGGCGCGCCGGGCTGATCATCACGCACCGGGAGCGCAACACCGTGCTGCACTCGCTCACCCCGCTGGGAAGCGCTCTCTTGGACAGCTGACGTCAGCCGAGTGAAGCGGTCGCCGCCACCAGCTCGGCCAGCGCTTCCCGGCAAAGCTCGCCGAAGCCGCGTTCGTTCGACGGCTCCACCCACCGCTGGAAGCCCGTGGTGAAGGCGAGGCCGCCGATCTCGGCCGCCAGGCTCGCCGCCGGTTCGCCGACGCCGCGTTCCCGCAACGCTTCGGCCATCGCGGCCCGCAGTTTCGCGCGCTTGAGCAACTCTCGTTCCCGCAGGTCGCTGTGGCCCGCGACCACCACCTGGACCTTGCGCGCCCACTCGCGCCGCTCGGGACCGAACACCTCGCCGATCGCCGTCAGGGCCGCCGAGATCGCCTCGACCGGCGTCGCTTCCGCGGGCGCCGAAGCGATCGATTCGGAAAAGAGGCGGCTCAGGATGTCCTGGCCCGCGAACAGCACTTCGCGCTTGTCGGCGTAGTGGCGGAAGAACGTGCGCTTGGTGAGCCCGGCCCGCTCGGTGATCTCGGCGACCGTGACGCTCTCGTAGCCCCGGTCGAGGAACTCCGCCACGGCGGCGCGCATCAGCCGCTCGCGCGTGTTCGGCTCCCACCGGCTCATGGGGCCCAGCTTAGGCGATGGCACCGGGTGTCATCACGGTGCTACGGTGATGGCACCAAGTGTCATCACTGCGCGGAGGTCGTCATGCGTGTTTTCGTCACCGGTGCGTCGGGCTGGATCGGCTCGGCCCTCGTCCCCGAACTCCTGGGCGCGGGCCACGAGGTCGCCGGGCTGGCCCGGTCGGACGCCTCGGCGGCCACGATCGAGGCCATGGGCGCCGAGGCGCTCCGCGGCGGCCTGACCGACCTCGAGCTGCTCCGGAACGCCTCGGCGGACGCCGACGGCGTCGTCCACCTGGCCTTCGGGCACGACTTCAGCCGGATCGAGGAAACGATCGAGACCGACGCGCGGGCCGTCGAAGCGATGGGCTCGGCGCTGGCCGGCAAGCCGTTCGTGGTCGCGTCGGGCACGCCGGTCGTGCCCGGGCGCGCGTCGCTGGAGGACGACAACCCGGACGGCGCCGGTCCGGTGGCGGGCCGCACCGAGATCGCCCGCGCGGTGGTCGCGATGGCCGGGCGCGGGGTGCGGTCGTCCGTCGTCCGCCTGCCGCGGTCGGTGCACGGCGAAGGTGACAGCCACGGCTTCATCGCCCAGCTGATCGGCCTGGACCGCGAAAAGGGCGTCTCCGCCTACGTCGGCGACGGGACGCAGCGCTGGCCCGCGGTGCACGTCGTGGACGCCGCGCACCTGTTCCGCCTGGCACTGGAGCAGGCCCCGGCGGGCGCGGTGCTGCACGCGGTCGGCGACGAAGGCGTGGCGATCCGCGACTTGGCCGCGGTGATCGGCACCCGGCTGAACCTGCCGCCCACGTCGGTTCCGGCCGGGGAGCTGGGCTTCTTGGGCCTGATCCTGTCGGTGGACCAGCCCTCGGGCAGCGCGCGCACGCAGGAGCTGCTCGGCTGGCGCCCGACGCGGCCCGGCCTCCTCGAAGACGTCGAGAAGGGCCACTACTTCGGGTAGGAGTGGGACAGCGCCGGCGGAGGTGGCGACAGTGACACCCCCGCCGGCGCCGGGCTTTACGCGATCGGCCGGTCCGTCGGCGCGATCGGGGCGGGCAGGAAGTCCCGCCCGGTCAGGAAGGCGTCGACGCCGGCCGCGGCGCTGCGGCCCTCCGCGATCGCCCAGACGATCAGGGACTGGCCGCGGCCCATGTCGCCGGCCACGAACACGTTGTCGAGGCTGGTCTTGAACGCCTTGTCGCGGACGACGTTGCCGCGCCCGTCCAGCTCGACGCCGAGGTCTTCGAGCAGGCCCTGCTTCTGCGGGCCGAGGAAGCCCATGGCCAGCAAGACGAGCTGCGCGGGCAGCTCGCGCTCGGAGCCTTCGACGGGGACGAACTTGCCGCCCTCGTTGCGCACCTCGACCAGCTTCAGCGCCCGCACGCGGCCGTCGGCGTCGCCCAGGAACTCCTGCGTGTTCACCGCGTACAGCCGCTCGCCGCCCTCTTCGTGCGCGGAGGACACCCGGTAGATCATCGGGTACGTCGGCCACGGGTGGGCGTCCGAACGGGACTCCGGCGGCTTGGGCATGATCTCCAGCTGCGTCACCGAACGCGCGCCCTGGCGGTGCGACGTCCCGACGCAGTCCGCGCCCGTGTCACCGCCGCCGATCACGACGACGTCCAAGCCCTCGGCCGAATACGGCGAGACGTCGAGGTCGCCCGAGGCGACCCGGTTGGCCGGCGGCAGGAATTCCATGGCCTGGTGGATGCCGTCCAGTTCGCGACCGGGGATCGGGAGGTCGCGCCAGTCGGTCGCGCCACCGGCGAGCACCACGGCGTCGTGGGCCAGCAGCTCGGACACCGGCAGGTCCGCGCCGACGTTCACCGACGCCCGGAACTCCGTGCCCTCGGCTTCCATCTGCGCGAGCCGGCGGTCGAGGCGGGACTTCTCCATCTTGAACTCGGGGATGCCGTAGCGCAGCAGCCCGCCGATCTTGTCGGCCCGCTCGAAGACCACGACGCTGTGGCCCGCGCGCGTGAGCTGCTGCGCCGCGGCGAGTCCCGACGGGCCGGAGCCCACGACCGCGACCTTCTTGCCGGTCTTCACCGCGGGCACTTCCGGCGTGATCCAGCCCTCTTCGAAGGCGCGGTCGACGATGGAGATCTCGACGCGCTTGATCGTCACCGGGTCGTCGTTGATGCCGAGCACGCACGCGGTTTCGCACGGTGCCGGGCACAGCGTGCCGGTGAACTCCGGGAAGTTGTTCGTCGCGTGCAGCCGCTCGATGGCCTGGCGCCAGTCGTCCCGCCACACCAGCGTGTTCCACTCGGGGATGAGGTTCCCGAGCGGGCAGCCCTGGTGGCAGAACGGGATGCCGCAGTCCATGCAGCGGCCGGCCTGCTTCTCCAGCTTCGTCGACGCGAAGTCTTCGTAGACCTCGCGCCAGTCCATCAGCCGGAGGTCGACCGGACGGCGCTTCGGCTCTTCGCGGGTGGTGGTCAGAAAGCCCTTGGGGTCAGCCATGTGCGGCCTCCATGATCGCCTCGTTCACGTCGCGCCCGTCGCGCTCGGCCTGCACCTGGGCGGCGAGCACGCGCTTGTAGTCCTTCGGCATGACCTTCCCGAAGCGGTCGACGCCCGCGTCCCAGTCGGCCAGCAGTTCCCGCGCGACGGCGGATTCCGTTTCGTCGTAGTGCTTTTCCAGCGTTTCGCGCAGGAAGTCCGCGTCCTCGGAGTCGAGCGGGTCGAGGTCGACCATCTCCGGGTTGACGCGGTGCGCGGGCAGGTCGAGCACGTAGGCGATGCCGCCGGACATGCCGGCCGCGAAGTTGCGCCCGATCGGGCCGAGCACGACCATCCGGCCGCCGGTCATGTACTCGCCGCCGTGGTCGCCGACGCCTTCGACGACGGCCAGCGCGCCGGAGTTGCGCACGCAGAACCGCTCGCCGACCTTGCCGCGGATGAAGATCTCGCCGCTCGTGGCGCCGTAGGCGATCACGTTGCCCGCGATGATCTGCTCTTCGGCGACGTAGCTCGCTTCCTTCGGCGGCCGCACGATCAGCCGGCCGCCGGAGAGGCCCTTGCCGACGTAGTCGTTGCCGTCGCCGATCAGCCGCAGCGTGATGCCCTTCGGCACGAACGCGCCGAACGACTGGCCCGCGGTCCCGGTGAAGGTGACGTCGATGGTGTCGTCGGGCAGGCCTTCGCCGCCCCACCGCTTGGTCAGCTCGGAGCCGAGCATGGTGCCGACGGTCCGGTTCACGTTGCGCACCGGCAGTTCCAGCCGCACCTTGTCACCGGAGTTCAGCGCGCCCTCGGCCAGCTGGATCAGCGTGTTGTCGAGCGCCTTCTCCAGCCCGTGGTCCTGCCGCGTCTGCTGCAGGCGCAGCCCGGCCGGGGCCATCTCGGGCACGTGGAAGATCGGCGACAGGTCCAGCCCGGCCGCCTTCCAGTGCTCGACGGCCTTGCGCTTGTCGAGGAACTCGGCGTGCCCGACCGCCTCGGCGATCGACCGGAAACCGAGCTCCGCCAGGTACTCGCGCACTTCCTGGGCGATGAACTCGAAGAAGTTGACGACGTATTCGGCCTTGCCGCTGAACTTCTCGCGCAGCTTCGGGTTCTGCGTCGCGACGCCCACCGGGCACGTGTCGAGGTGGCAGACGCGCATCATGATGCAGCCCGACACCACCAGCGGCGCGGTCGCGAAGCCGAACTCCTCGGCGCCGAGCAGCGCCGCGACGATCACGTCACGCCCGGTCTTGAGCTGGCCGTCGGTCTGCACCACGATCCGGTCGCGCAGCCGGTTGGCCAGCAGCGTCTGCTGCGTCTCGGCCAGGCCGAGCTCCCACGGGCCACCGGCGTGCTTGATGGACGACAGCGGCGACGCGCCCGTCCCGCCGTCGTGACCCGAGATGAGCACGACGTCCGCGTGCGCCTTGGACACGCCCGCCGCGACCGTGCCGACGCCGACCTCGGACACGAGCTTCACGTGGATGCGCGCGTTCGGGTTGGCGTTCTTGAGGTCGTGGATCAGCTGCGCCAGGTCCTCGATCGAGTAGATGTCGTGGTGCGGCGGCGGTGAGATGAGGCCGACGCCCGGCGTCGAGAACCGCGTCTTCGCGATCCACGGGTACACCTTCGCGCCGGGCAGCTGCCCGCCCTCGCCGGGCTTCGCGCCCTGCGCCATCTTGATCTGGATGTCGTCGGCGTTGACGAGGTACTCGCTCGTGACGCCGAACCGTCCGGACGCGACCTGCTTCACGGCGCTGCGGCGCTCCGGGTCGTACAGCCGCTCCGCGTCTTCGCCGCCCTCACCGGTGTTCGACTTGCCGCCGAGGCGGTTCATCGCGATGGCGAGGGTCTGGTGCATCTCCATCGAAATCGAGCCGTAGGAGATGGCGCCGGTGGCGAACCGCTTGACGATCTCCGAGACCGGTTCGACCTCCTCGATCGGCACCGGCGCGCGCTTGCCGTACTTGAAGTCGAACAGCCCGCGCAGCGTCAGCAGCTTCTCGGCCTGGTCGTCGACGGACTTCGTGTACTCCTTGAAGATCTCGTACTTGCCGGACCGGGTGGAGTGCTGCAGCTTGAAGACCGTCTGCGGGTTGAACAGGTGCGGTTCGCCCTCGCGGCGCCACTGGTAGTCCGCGCCGGTTTCGAGCTCGCGGTGCGCCGCCCGGACGCCGTCGGCAGGGAAGGCGTAGTTGTGCCGCTTCGCGACCTCTTCGGCGAGGGTTTCGAAGCCGACGCCGCCGAGGCGGGACGTCGTGCCGGTGAAGCAGTTGTCGATGACCTCGTCGCCGAGCCCGATCGCCTCGAAGATCTGCGCGCCGGTGTAGGACGCGACGGTCGAGACACCCATCTTCGACATCGTCTTGCGGACGCCCTTGCCGAGCGCCTTGATCAGGTTCTGCGTGGCTTCCTTCGGCGTCACGCCGGGGATCAGGCCCTGGCGGGCCATCTCTTCGACGGTCGCCATCGCCAGGTACGGGTTCACCGCGGCGACGCCGTAGCCGATGAGCAGCGCGATGTGGTGCACCTCGCGCGCGTCGCCGGCCTCGACGATGAGGCCGACCTGCGTGCGCGTCTTCTCACGGACGAGGTGGTGGTGCACCGCGCCGGTCAGCAGCAGCGACGGGATCGGCGCGTGGTCCTCGTCGACCCCGCGGTCGGACAGCACGATCAGCCGCGCGCCGTCCTCGATCGCCTCGGACACCTCGGCGCGGATCTCGTCGAGGCGCTTGACCAGCGCCTCGCCGCCGCCGTGGACGTTGTAGCGGCCGAGCACGGTGACCGCCTGGAACTCCGGCAGGTCGCCGTCGTCGTTGACGTGCACCAGCTTCGCGAGCTGGTCGTTGTCGAGCACCGGGAAGGGCAGCACGATCCGGCGGCAGCTGGCGGCGGTGCCGACGAGCAGGTTCGGCTCGGCGCCGATCTGCGTGCCGAGCGCGGTCACGAGCTCCTCGCGGATGGCGTCCAGGGGCGGGTTCGTCACCTGGGCGAAGAGCTGGATGAAGTAGTCGAACAGCAGCCGCGGCCGGCTCGACAGCGTCGCGATGGGCGAGTCGTTGCCCATCGAGCCGATCGGTTCCGCGCCGGTGCGGGCCATCGGCTCGAGGATGGCGTCGAGCTCCTCCTCGGTGTAGCCGAACGCCTGCTGGCGGCGCACGAGCGCGGCGTGCAGCGGGACCTCGCGGTCGCGCTCGGGCAGGTCCTCGAGGTTGAGCAGCCCGGCCTCGACCCACTCGTCGTACGGGTGCTCGGTGGCCAGCTGGGTCTTGATCTCTTCGTCCTCGATGATCCGGCCCTCGGCGGTGTCCACGAGGAACATCCGGCCGGGTTCGAGTCGTCCCTTCCGGACGATCGTCGCCGGGTCGAGGTCGAGCACGCCGACCTCGGAGGCCAGCACGACGAGGCCGTCGTCGGTCACCCAGTAGCGGCCGGGGCGCAGGCCGTTGCGGTCGAGGACCGCGCCGATCTGGCTGCCGTCGGTGAAGGCGACCAGCGCCGGGCCGTCCCACGGCTCCATCAGCGTCGAGTGGAACTCGTAGAAGGCGCGCCGGGCCGGGTCCATCTCCTGGTGGTTCTCCCAGGCCTCCGGGATCATCATCAGGACCGAGTGCGGCAGCGACCGGCCACCGAGGTGGAGCAGCTCGAGCACCTCGTCGAAGGACGCCGAGTCACTGGCGCCGCGGGTGATCACCGGGTAGATCCGCTTGAGGTCGCCCGGGACCAGGTCGGTCTCGAGCAGCGCCTCGCGGGCGTCCATCCAGTTGCGGTTGCCGCGCAGGGTGTTGATCTCGCCGTTGTGCGCGACGTACCGGTACGGGTGCGCCAGCGGCCACGACGGGAAGGTGTTGGTGGAGAAGCGGGAGTGCACCAGGCCGATGGCGCTGGTGACGCGCTCGTCGGTGAGGTCGGCGAAGAAGCGCTCGACCTGCGGCTCGGTGAGCATTCCTTTGTAGACGATCGTGCGCGAGGACAGCGACGGGAAGTAGACGTCGTCCTCGACGAGCTCGTGCTCGGCGCGCTTGCGGACGCAGAAGGCGCTGCGCTCGATGTGCAGCGGGTCCGAATGCTCCGGCTTCGGGCGGCGCGCGGCGAGGAACAGCTGCGTGAAGTGCGGCATGGTCTCGGCGGCGGTCGGCCCGCAGTGCTCGGTGTGCACCGGCAGCTCTCGCCAGCCGAGGACGCGCATGTCCTCTTCGGCGGCGATGCGCTCGATGGTCGTCATGGCCCGGCCGCGGCGTTTTTCGTCCTGCGGCAGGAAAGCGGTGCCGACGGCGTAGGTGCCCGGCTCGGGCAGCTCGAAGTCCACGACTTCGCGGTAGAACTCGTCCGGGACCTGGATGAGCAGGCCCGCGCCGTCCCCGGTGTCCGGTTCGGCTCCCCGCGCCCCTCGGTGTTCCAGGTTGCGCAACGCGACCAGGGCTT
Organism: Amycolatopsis sp. cmx-4-83; assembly: GCF_046548815.1. Lineage (NCBI taxonomy): Bacteria > Bacillati > Actinomycetota > Actinomycetes > Pseudonocardiales > Pseudonocardiaceae > Amycolatopsis > Amycolatopsis sp. cmx-4-83. The sequence goes on from NZ_JAEBEF010000004.1 coordinate 562,555, forward strand.
TGGCGACGATCGCGTGATCGCGCCGCCCGGTCAGGTCGGCGACGAAGGCGACACCGCAGGCGTCGTGTTCGTAGTCGCTCCGGTAGAGGCCCTCGGCCTCGGCGTTGCTGAACTGCTCCCCGAACGGGGGCAGGGAATTGGCACGGTGGGTCACGGCTGGCCGCCTCCCAAGGCGTTGGCGCGACCGGTACTCACTCCATCGTGTGGTTCGAGCTGAACCGGTTAACGAAGTGGTCCGGGACCGCGATGGTCAGTCGAGAACAGTTGCTGTTGTCGAAGTGCAAGATGCCGCGAAGCGTCGGCCGAGCTCCGATGCTCGGAAACCGGACGCGGGTCATCTGGGAGGCCGCACAGCGCTGGGCAGCCGAACATGTCGGTCCTGCGAGCGCGCACGACGGACCACTGTGGTGGGGGTCAGTCGAGCGCGCGGTGTTACTCCCGGGTTCGCCGGGTCTTATGACGATAGTGTGAATTCGCTGTTATCGACATACGTCGTTGCCCCCGGGTGGGAAATGCCACGCTTGCGTTGACGCGCCAGGGGGTAGTCCCATATGTCGGTCTGTCCCTCCCGATTGCTGGCGTGGCTGGCCGCTGACCTGCGGAAACGTCTGTCCCAAGTGGTCTGGGGCACGTGCCGGCGCGCCGTGGCGGGGTGGGAAGCTGGGGACATGGCGGACTCGGCCGATGACTGATCGTTATCTCTCCGTGGCTCGATCCGGGGTCCACGAGATCGAGATCAAGCGCTCCCGGTTCCTCTGCGCGCTCGCCCCGGCGACGTCGGAGGAGGCCGCGCGCGAGTTCATCGCGGGCCGCCGTCGCGCCGAACCGGGCGCGCGACACCACTGCCACGCGTTCGTTTTGGGGCCGGACGGGCGAACCCAGCGCTCCAGCGACGACGGCGAACCGGCGGGCACCGCGGGCACGCCGATGCTGGAAGTGCTGCGCCGCCGCGAGGTCACGGACACGGTCGCGGTGGTGACCCGCTACTTCGGCGGCGTGCTGCTGGGCGCGGGCGGACTGATCCGCGCGTACGGACAGTCCGTTTCGGAGGCACTGGAAGTTGTTGGTGTACTAGAACACCGGCGTCTCGCACTGGTGGAAGTGGCGGTGAGCTACGACCGCGCGGGCCGGCTGGAGAACGACTTGCGAGCGTCGCCGTACTTGCTGCACGCGACGCGGTTCGACGAGAAGGCGCGGTTCGAGATCGGCTTGGCGCCGGGGGAGGCGCCGGCGTTCGAGAGCTGGCTGGCCGATCTGACGAACGGCGAGGCGTCGACGGCGGAGCTTGGCGACCACTGGGTGACCCGGGGTTCCTGACGCGCCGCCGGAAGCGTGCCCGGCTTGGGCGAGGGCCGCGAATGGGTCATTCGCGACTTCGTGTCTGGTTGGTGGCGGTGGTGTCGCGGGGGTCGGCGGCCGCTGGGGTTGGTGAGTGCCCGCCGGGCGCGTGCTCGGTATTCGTGGGCGCTGCCGGGTGTGCTGGGCTTGGGTGAGGGGTCCCGAATGGGTCGTTGGCGGCGTCGGTGGTCCCGAATGAGTCATTCGCGGCCTCGCGCCCGTCCGGGTGGCACTGGTGGTGCCGACGACCACCGGGTGATCCACCGCGGCCGCGTGGTCCGGTCCGGAACCGCTTGGCGCGCAACGAACTTTCGGTGCTTCCGCCGACCCGCCTTCCCGTGGCACCATGTCGTGCCACCGAGTTCCGGTACCACTTCGATCCCCCGAACGTTGTCAGCGCGGCACATGCCGAGCTGACAACGTTGTCACCACGCCCGACAACGTTGTCGCCCGGCGGAAAGCGTGCGGCAAGGAGAGGAAGGGTCCATGTCCAGACCACTCTCGAGGCTGTCCAGACGGCTGCGCGCGGTCGTGCTCGCCGCGGCCGTCGTGGGGGCGGGGGTCGTCGCGACCCCGGCTCACGCCGCGACGCTGGCCCTTACGCAGTACGTGAATCCCTTCATCGGCACCGACAACAGCAACTCGCCCAACCCCGTGCCGGGCGGGGCCGGCGGCAGCACCTACCCGGGGGCCACCGTGCCGTTCGGGATGGTGCAGTTCAGCCCGGACACCCCGACCGCGTCGCCGTCCGGGTACCGCTACAGCGACACCGGCATCGAAGAATTCAGCCTGACCCACTTCAACGGCGCCGGGTGCCCCAACAACGAAGACCTCGGCCTGCTGCCGATCACCGGCGCCATCGGGACTTCGCCGGGCACCGGCTGGACCGGGTACGCCGGGCGCTACACCAAGGCGAACGAATCGGCCGCGCCCGGCTACTACAAGAACAAGCTCGACAACTACAACACGACCGTCGAACTTTCCGCGACCAAGCGGTCCGGCTCGATGAAGCTGACCTACCCGAACACGACGTCCGCGCGGCTGCTCGTCAACACCGGCCGCAGCGCGACCGGCAACCGCAGTGGGTCGATCTCCATCAATGGCAGCCAGATCACCGGTGCGGTGACCGGCGGCGGTTTCTGCGGTTCTTCCAAGACCTACCAGATCTTCTACGTGATCCAGTTCGACCGCGCGCCCAGCGGGTTCGGCACCTGGCTCGGCGGCACGGTGAGCGCGGGATCCGCGAGCACCAGCGGCACGAACTCGGGCGGCTACGTCACTTTCGACACCTCGAGCAACGCAGGAGTGCAGGCGAAGGTCGGTATCTCGTTCGTCAGCCTGGCCAACGCGCAGGCGAACCTCGCCGCCGAGAACCCCGGCTTCGACTTCGCCGGCGTCCGGTCGGCGGCCGACACGAGCTGGAACACGATCCTCAACCGCGTCCAGGTGACCGGCGGTGCGGCCGCGGACCTGCAGAAGTTCTACACGGCGCTGTACCACGTGTTCCAGAACCCGAACACCGCCAGCGACACCAACGGCCAGTACCGCGGGTTCGACCAGGCGATCCACACCGCGTCGCACACCGTCTACCAGAACTACTCCGGCTGGGACATCTACCGGTCGTGGGCCGCGCTGATCGGGCTGGTCGCGCCGAACGAAGCGAGCGACATCGCGAAGTCGATGGTGCTGGACGGCCAGCAGGGCGGCCTGCTGCCCAAGTGGTCGCACAACAACAACGAGCACTTCGTGATGACCGGTGACCCCGGGCCGATCGTCGTCGGCAGCATGTATGCCTTCGGGGTCCGCGGCTTCGACACCGCGGCGGCGCTCACGTTGATGGACAAGAGCGCAGGCGGCGGCACCACGCAGGGACAGGCGATCCGCGGCCGGGAAAGCGGCTACCTCAGCCGGCACTACGTCACCGAGGACCCGTCGGACTCGCTCGAGTACTCGGCGTCGGACTTCGCGATCGCGCAGTTCGCGAAATCCGTCGGTGACACGGCGAAGTACACCACGTACATGCAGCGCGCCCAGTGGTGGCAGAACGTGTTCGGCACCGACTCGGGCTACGTCCAGCCGCGCGGGAGCACCGGCACGTGGGCCTGGCCGGTCGTACCGTCCAGCAACAGCGGCTACACCGAGGGCAACCCGTCGCAGTACACGTGGATGGTGCCCTACAACTACCAGGGCCTGATCAACCTGATGGGCGGCCCCAAGACCGCCGTCCAGCGGCTCGACCACCACTTCACCCAGCTCAACGGCGGCCTCACCCAGCCGTACTTCTACATCGGCAACGAGCCCGAGCACGGCGTGCCGTGGGCGTACAACTACGCGGCCCACCCGCAGGGCACCAGTTCGGCGGTGCGGCGCGTGATGAACGAGTCGTTCACCACCGGCGCGGGCGGCGAGCCCGGCAACGACGACCTCGGCGCCACGTCGGCGTGGTACGTCTTCGCCGCGCTGGGCATGTACCCGGCGACGCCGGGCGCGGACGTCCTGGCACTGCACGGACCGCTGTTCCCCTCGGTCTCGATCGTCCGCCCGAGCGGCACGATCCAGATCACCGGCACCGGCGCGGGCCAGGGCGCGCAGTACGTGCAGAACCTCAGCGTCAACGGGACCGCGACGACGAGGTCGTGGATCCGCTACGGCGACATCGCGGGCGCGTCGACGCTGAACTACACGATGGGCTCGTCGCCGAGCGGCTGGGGCACGGGCACCGCGGACGTCCCACCGTCGTACAACGACGGGTTCACGCCGCCGCCTGCCGCGCCGGACCTCGGCACGAACCTGGCGCAGGGCAAGGCGGCCACGGGCTCGGCGACGTGCAACTCGGCCGAGAGCGCGGACAAGGCCCTCGACGGCAGCCTGGCGAACAACAGCAAGTTCTGCAGCACCGCGGCGACGAAGTTCCTCCAGGTCGACCTCGGGTCGGCGCAGAACGTGTCCTCGTTCGTGGTCGACCACGCCGGCCTCGGCGGGGAGACGACGGGCTGGAACACCGGCGCGTTCACGATCCAGACGTCGACCGACGGCTCGACGTGGACGACGGTCGCGAACGTGTCCGGTTCGCGCGCCAGCCGCACGTACCACCCGATCACGACGCGGTCGGCCCGGTACGTGAAGCTGAACATCACCACGCCCGCCAACGACGGCAACGGCGCGGCGCGGATCTACGAGTTCGAGGTCTACCGCTGACCCCCCGGTCGTGAGTGTTCAGGGCGGTTCTAACCGTCCTGAACACTCACGACCGGCTGGACCACTGCTCGCGGGTGATGGCGTACTCGACTTCGCCGTGCTCGCTGCCCGGGGCGCGCTCGTGCTCGGGGAACTCCTCGAAGTACGTGCGGACGAACGTCATCCCCAGCTTCTCCATCACGCGCCGCGACCGCTGGTTCACCGTCATGGTGAACGCCGTCACGCGGGTGACCCCCAGTTCGGTGAACCCCTTCGCGAGCAGCGCCGCCGAGCCTTCGGTGCCGTAGCCCCGCCCCCAGGCCTTGCGGTGCAGCCGGTACCCCAGCTCCGGCTCGTCGGGCGGGTCCTGCGGACGCGGGCGGAAATGGAACCACCCCAGGAAATCGCCGGTCCGCTTCTCGATGGCCGCCCAGAACCCGTAACCGGGGAAACGCTCGTAGTAACCGAGGAACGCGGGGAGATCGAGGGTGACGATCTCCGTGCGGTCGGCCGGCAGGCCCCCATTGAGGTACTTCATCACGTCCGCGTCGTCGTAGAGCTCGAAGAGCGCGTCCGCGTCGTTCTCGGTGAACCGGCGGAGGATCAGCCGCTCGGTTTCGAGGAATACGTGCATCGGGTGATGCTGGCAGTGACCCCAGTGCGTGGCAACGAAATTACGCGGCGATGGCGAGGACTTCGCCCAGCGCCTGCGAGCCGGCCTCGGTCAGCAGGGCGGGGACGCGCTCGCCGCACTTGCCCGGGTGGGCCGGAGCGATCATCCCGAGCCGGGCGAGCCGGTGCACGGTGGACTGGTCGCAGCAGCTCAGGCCGTCGATGAAGAGGTCGGGCTCGCAGCTGCAGCTGATTTCGGCGTGGCCCCCGGCCACGGCTCTCAACGTGGCCCGCTCACGATGGTTCAATTCGGTGATCATGGCGGTGCCTCCTTCCGTCTCGCTCATTAGACGCCTCACCACCGACAGTTTCCGCCTCTGAGCGTGCGAACCCGGGTATTTCAGGGGTTCACGTAGGGGTGGCGTGTCGCGCTTTTCCGGGTGATCCCCGGATACCCCTAAGCGAGCGGTTCAAGCGTCGTCTTGCGCAGGTGGCGGAAAACGATCGACGTGCGGAACCCCACGATCTCCCGGCGCAGCGCCAGCCGGTCGGTGAGGAAAGCGTGCAACGCGTCGATGTCCGGCGTGGTGACTTCGATCAGGAAATCGTCACTGCCCGCGGTCACGTACACGGAGAGCACTTCCGGCAGTTCGGCGATCGACCGCTGGAAGGAGTCGATGACCACCCGGCTCAGCGGCCGCACCTGCGCCGTGACCAGCGCCCGGACGCCGCGGTTGAGGCTCGCCAGGTCGATGTCGGCGTGGTAGCCGCGGATCACGCCGCGTTCGCGCAGCAGCCGGATGCGTTCGAGGCACGTCGAGGGCGCGATGCCGACCTTGCGGGCGATGTCCCGGTTGGTCTGCCGCGCGTCTTCCTGCAGGTGCCGCACGATCGCCGAATCAAGTTCGTCGAGCACCGTGACCTCCACGTCGGAACCGAATTTCGTTCGGTACGGCGTCCGCGCCGCCGACGATCACTCTAACTTCGGCTGCCATGACCGCACATGAGCACCTCGTCGCCCGGCGTGGCCGTCGATCCGGCATCACCACCATGGTCGCGATCCACTCGACCGCGCTCGGCCCCGCCGTCGGCGGCTGCCGCTTCAAGCCCTACCCCACGATCGAAGAAGCCGTCGGCGACGTCCTGCGGCTGTCGGAGGCCATGACGGCGAAGTGCGCCGTCGCCGGGCTCGCGTTCGGCGGCGGCAAGAGCGTCATCGCGCCGGAGCCCGGGCGGGTCCTTTCGCCCGGGGAGCGCCGGGACGTCCTGCTCGACCACGCCGACCTGATCGCCGAGTTCGGCGGTGCGTACCGGGCCGGCCCGGACGTCGGCACCGGCCCGGCCGACATGCTGGTGCTGCGCGAGGCCTCGCCGTACGCGTTCTGCACGCCCGAGTCCGCCGGCGGAACCGGTTCCTCCAGCGGCCCGACCGCCGCCGGTGTGCTCGCGGCGCTGCGGGCCGCCCTCGGCACGCCGGACGTGGCGGGACTCCGGGTGGTGATCAGCGGCTACGGCTCCGTGGGCGCGCACCTCGCGGCGAGCCTGCACGCGGCCGGCGCCGACGTCGTCGTCTCCGACATCGACCCCGCCAAGCGCGCCGACGCCGAGAAGAGCGGCCTGACCTGGACCGAACCCGGGAAAGCGCTCACCCTGACCGCCGACGTGCTGATCCCGGCGGCGGTCGGCGGCGTGCTCAGCCCCGAGACGGTCGCCCGGCTCGACACGCCGCTCGTCGTCGGGCCGGCCAACAACCAGCTCACCGCCGGCACCGTGGCCGACGACCTGGCCGCCCGCGGCGTGCGGTGGATCCCCGACTACGTCGCGAGCGCCGGAGGGATCCTGTACACACTCTCGCGCGAGGCGGAGGGCTTGGACCACGAGGCCGCGCTCGCCCGCGTCGAGACGATCGAGCAGACCGTCACCGATCTCCTGAAGGCCGCCGACGCCAACGCGACCACCCCGCTGCACGAGGCGGCCGCGCTGGCCGGGCGACGGCTCACTTCTGGTGCGGCGCCACGTACTCCCTGAAGTTCACGGCCTTCCGGCAGCCTCCCGCAGCGTCGCGAACACCTCGGGTGACGTCGTGAAGTCGCCGAGGCGGACCGGCTTGCGGTCGCCGTGGAAGTCGCTCGACCCCGTCGTGAGCAACCCCAGGTCCGCGGCCACTTCCCGGAGTCGCGCGCCGACCTCCGGTGGCTGCTCCGGGTGGTCGACCTCGATCCCGGCGAGCCCGGCCTCGGCCAGCGTGGCCAGCTGCGTGTCGGAGACCTCGGCCCGCCGCTTGACCGACCGCGGGTGGGCGAGCACCGCGACACCCCCGGCTGCCCGGACCAGCCCGATCGCGTCCGCCGTGGCCAGGACGTGCTTGGGCACGTCCGCGCGGCCGCCGTCGGCGATCCACTCCGGGGTGAAGGCGTCGGTGATGCCCACGGCGGCCAGCGCCGCGGCGATGTGCGGCCGGCCGAGCGACGCGCCCGCGGCGATCTCCTTCACTTGCGAAAGGGTGATCGGCGCGCCCAGCTCCCGGCATCGTTCGACCATCCGCACCCCGCGCCGGTCGCGGTCGGTGCGGATCAGCTCCAGCTCGGCGGCCAGTCCCGCGTGCCCGGGATCGACGAACAGCCCCAGCAGGTGCACCTCGGCGTCGTCGAGCCGGCACGAGATCTCGACGCCGGGGATCAGCTCGATGTCCGAAGCAGCGGACGCCGCGGCCAGCCCCGCGAAGGTGTCGTGGTCGGTGAGCGCGAGTACCGTCAGTCCGGCTTCGGCGGCGAGCCGGGGGAGCTCCGACGGCGGTGTCGTCCCGTCGGACGCCGTGCTGTGCGCGTGCAGGTCGATCGTCACCCGGCGGAGGATCTCACAGCCGTCGCACCCGGTGTGGCTCCCGACATACCCGGCTGGAGAGGTACGCGGGCGCCCGGTCGACTTGAATGGGGGTGTGGAGATCCTCACCGACGCCGCCACGCTCGCGCTTTACACGACCGACGCGTCCAACTACCGCCACGTGCCGCGCGGCGTGGTCCTGCCGGAGTCCGTCGACGACGTCGTCGCCGCGGTCGCCGAAGCCCGCGCCCGGGACCTGCCGGTGATCGCGCGCGGCGGCGGCACGAGCGTCGCCGGGAACGCGTGCGGGCCCGGGCTGGTCATCGACGCGTCCCGCCACCTCGGCGGGGTGCTCTCGCTGGACCCGGACACCCGGCTCGCGCGGGTGCTGCCCGGGACCGTGCTCGACGACCTGCAGGCGGTCGCGGCGCCGCACGGGCTGCGGTTCGGGCCGGACCCGTCGACGCACAGCCGCTGCACGATCGGTGGGATGATCGGCAACAACGCGTGCGGTTCGCACTCGGTGGCGTGGGGGCGCACGGTCGACGTCGTCCGCTCGCTGGAGGTGCTGCTCTACGACGGCACGCGGCTGCGGGTCGGGCCGGACGAGCCCACCGAAGGCCGGATCTTCGACGAGCTGCGGGCTTTGGTGCGCGACAACCTGGCGTTGCTGCGCAAGGAACTTTCGACGTGGCCGCGCCGCGTTTCCGGCTACGGGCTCGAACACCTGTTGCCGGAGAACGGCTTCGACGTCGCCAAGGCGCTCGTCGGGAGCGAGGGCACGTGCGTGACGATCCTCGAAGCGACCGTGTCCCTCGCCGAGCTCCCGGACCGGAAAGTGCTGGCGGTGCTGGGTTTCCCGTCCGACATCGCGGCGGCTGACGCGGTGCCGGCGATCCTGCCGTGGTCGCCGCTGACCGTCGAAGGCGTGGACGCCGAGCTGGTCGCGATGCTGCCGGGCCGCGCCGCCGACCTGCCGCCGGGTGGGGCGTGGCTGTTCGTCGAGCTGGCCGGGGACGACCCGGCTTCGCGGGCACAAGCCTTGGCGGCGTCCCTCGATCTGACGGGCTTCGCGATCGTGGACGACCCGGCCGCGCAGCGGGGGCTGTGGCGGATCCGCGAGGAGGGCGCCGGGCTCGCGACGCGGCTCGCCGACGGTTCGGAAGCGTGGCCGGGCTGGGAGGACGCCGCCGTCCCGCCCGAGCGGCTCGGCGCGTACCTGCGCGAGTTCAAGGAGCTCATGCGGGCGCACGGGCGTCGCAGCGTCGTGTACGGCCACTACGGCGAAGGCTGCTTGCACCTGCGGCTCGACTTCGACCTGCTGTCGGCTTCCGGCGTGGCGGACTTCCGGCGGTTCCTGGAAGAGGCCGCGGACCTCGTCGCGGCGCACGGCGGTTCGTTGTCCGGTGAGCACGGCGACGGCCAGGCGCGGTCGGAGCTGCTGTCCCGGATGTACAGCCCCGAGATGATGGACGTCTTCGCGCGGTTCAAGGGGATCTTCGACCCGGCCGGGCGGATGAACCCCGGCATCCTGGTGGCGCCCCGGGCGATCGACGCGGACCTGCGCGTGCGCTCGGCGGCACCGGCCATCGAGGACGCCGTGTTCCTCGGCTACCCCGAGGACCGGGGGAGTTTCGGGCAGGCGATGCGGCGCTGCGTCGGCGTCGGGAAGTGCCGCAACACCAGCGGTGGCGGCGTGATGTGCCCGAGCTACCGGGCCACCCGCGAGGAGCAGCACTCGACGCGCGGGCGCGCGCACCTGCTCGCCGAGATGATCAACGGCGAAGTGATCAAGGACGGCTGGCGATCGTCCGAAGTGCACGATGCCCTCGATTTGTGCCTGTCCTGCAAGGGATGCCTGTCGGACTGCCCGGTCGACGTCGACATGGCGACGTACAAGGCGGAGTTCCTGCACCAGCACTACCGGCGGCGGCTGCGCCCGGCGTCGCACTACTCGATGGGCTGGCTCCCGATGTGGCTGCGGCTCAGCGCGCGGGCACCGCGGCTGGCCAACTTCGTCGGGCGCTCCCGCTTGGCGGGCCTGGTGAAACGGCTCGGCGGGATCGCGGCGGAACGCGATCTGCCGTCGTTCGCGCCTTCGCCGTTCACCCGGTCGCGGGCCGATCTGCGCCGCCGCGCCTCGGGCGAGCGCCGGGTGGTGCTGTGGCCGGACTCGTTCAACAACTACCTGACGCCGTCGGTGCTCGACGCCGCGTACGAGGTGCTCACCGCGGCGGGCTACGACGTCGTGCTCCCCGACCGCGGAGTCTGTTGTGGACTGACGTGGGTGTCGACGGGCCAGCTCGGCGTCGCCCGGCGCGTGCTGGACCGGACCCTGGACGTGCTCGCGCCCTACCTGGCGGACGGCTACGAGGTGGCCGGCCTGGAACCGAGCTGCACGGCGCTGTTCCGCGGCGACCTCCCGGCGCTCATGCCGGGTGACGAGCGGGCCTCCTTGCTGGCGTCCCGCACGTTCACCTTCGCGGAGCTGCTGGAGCGGGCGCCGATCCCGTTCGCGGCGCTGGACGTGGACGCGATCACGCAGGTGCACTGCCACCAGCACGCGGTACTGGGCTTCGGCCCCGACGAGTCGGCCCTCGCGGCGGCGGGCGTCCGCAACACGACACTGGACTCGGGGTGCTGCGGCCTGGCGGGCAACTTCGGCTTCGAGCGCGGCCACTACGACGTGTCCAAAGCGGTGGCGGAGGACCGGATGTTGCCCGCGATCCGCGCGGCTTCCCCGGAGACGGTGGTGGTGTCGGACGGCTTCAGCTGCCGGACGCAGATCGAGCAGGAGTCGGGCCGCCGTCCGGTCCACCTGGCCGAGCTACTGCGGCGCGCCTTGCCCTGAGCCCCACCAGGTCGTCGCCAGTGCGTTCAGCGTAGGTGCCGGGGGTGCGGGCATTTCCCTGAAGTACCAAGGGAAGTTGCTGTAGACGTGCAGCAGCGCGTACGCCAGGCAACGGCGGGGATCGACCTGCTGCCCGTAGCCGTCGAGGAACCGGTGCAGGAGGTCGCCGTCGCCGCTCGTCACGAACAGGCCCACCGCCACGAAGTCGTACTCCGCGGCGCCGCGCATCGCGGGTTCGAAGTCGAACAGGCCGGTGATGCGGCCACCGTCGAGCATGACGTGGTCGCGCATGAACTCCGTGTGCAGCGGCACGACCGGCGGCGTCCCGAGGTCGACGGCGTCGAGGAACGCCGGGACCTGCGCCACCCACGTCTCGTCCAGCCCGGTCCGGCGGTGGTGGGCGACGGCCTTTTCGCGTTGTCCGGCGACGAACGCGGTCCAGCCGGCCGGCGGGAGCGCGGCCAGCCGCGGGTTGTCGAGCGCGTGCAGCGTGGCCAGCAGCTCGCCCAGTTCGGGCATCAGCCGCCGCCTGTCCTCAGTGGACAGTGCGGGCCAGGCTTCCTTGAGCGTCTGTCCGGGCAGGCGTGCCATCAGCAGCCAGCCCCAGCCGTCGTGCTCGCCCGCGTCCTTCAGCGCCGGCGTCGGCAAACGGCCGTGCAGCACTTCGAGCGCCGTGCGTTCGGTGGTGAGCTCGTCGCGGTACAGCGGCGGGTACAGCTTGAGGACCAGGTCGTCGCCGACGGCGTAGACCGGCAGCGAGCCCTCGGTGAACGGCACGACGTCGTCGCGGCCCAGCAGGCCGGTGACCGCGGGCAGCAGGCCGGCGCGGGTGAGCGCCGCGAACCCGGCCTCGGTCGTCGCGGGCGGGAAGGGCACCATGATCCCGACGGTAGGGCGGGTGTCCAGCGGTTATTCGCTGCGCTCCAGCAGCGTGCGCGTCGCGGTGAGCACGAGGCGGCAGACCTCCTCGGGGTCGGCGCTGGCCAGCGGCTCCTTGCCGGAGATCTCGCGGACCAGCGCGATGCCCATCAGCCAGGCGAGCGCGAGGTCGGCGCGCAGCTCGGCGTCCGGCGCGTCGGTCAGCGTGGCCAGCACGCGGGCGTACTCCTCGCCGATCTCCTGCCGGATCGCGGCCGCGACGCCGTCGCTGCCCGACGAGCGCAAGTACGTTTCCAGCGTCCGGTTCCGCGCGCCCTCCGGCGCCAGCATGCTGAGCAAGGAAGCGCTGAAGAGCCGCTCGGGCGGCGTGGCGGCCAGCTGTTCGCGCCCGTTGCGCGCGATGACCGCCTCGAACAGCGCTTCCTTGCTGCCGAAGTACCGGAAGAGCAGCGACTGGTTGACCCCGGCCAGCTTGGCGATGTCCCGCACGGTCGTCCGGTCGAACCCGCGCTCGGCGAACAGCTTCGCGGCGGCGTCCAGCAGCGCCAGCCGCGTCGCGGCCGCGTCCCGCTTCCGGCCGGGCTGTTCGCTCACCGGTGCAGGCTAACCGGCAAACCGGACGCGCGTGCGCCCGCCCTTACGAGCCGGTGAGGCGGATCGCGGCGGCCGGGCAGGTCAGCTCGGCCTGGCGGACCGCCTCCTCCTCGCCCGCCGCCGGTTCCCCGGTGAGGAGGACGACCGTGCCCGTCTCCTCGTCCTGGTCGAACGTGCCCGGCGCGAGCAGCACGCACTGCCCGGAAGCGACACAGCTGGCGGTGTCGGCGGTGATCTTCATCGGCTCACCACTCCACGGGGACGCGGTCGACGCCGCCGGCCACGCGGTTGGTGCGGACCCCGATTTCGTCGATCCCGACCGCGAGCCGCAGGCCCGGGAAGCGCCGGAACAGCTTCGGGAAGACCGTGCGCAGCTCGGTGCGGGCCAGGTTGGCGCCGATGCAGACGTGGGCGCCGGTGCCGAAGGCGAGGTGCACGTTCGGCGTCCGGTCCGGGTCGAACTCGTCGGGGTCGGCGAACACGGCCTCGTCGCGGTTGGCCGCGTCGCTGGAGATGAGGACGGCGTCGCCGCGGGTGATCCGGGTGCCCGCGACCTCGACGTCCTCGTGCGCGTAGCGCAGCAGGCCGGTGCCGCTGGTGGCGGTGAGCCGCAGGATCTCCTCGACGGTCTGCGCCACCTGGCCCTCGGGGTCGGCGGCGAACCGGTCGCGGCGGGCGGTGTCGGTGAGCAGGAACAGCGTGCCCATCGCGATCCGCGTCGACGTCGTCTCGTGGCCGGCGAACAGCAGCCCGGCTCCCATCCGCGCGAGGTCGTCGTCGGTGAACGTCGGGTCGTCGGCCTGCACGGCGACCATGTCGGAGATGACGTCGGGCTGCGGGTCCGCGCGCTTGGCCTCGGCCAGTTCCGTCATGTAGGCCTTGAACTCGGTCATCGCGGCCTGGGCGTCTTCGCCGCCGTCCATCATGGCGATCCGCTCGGACAGGCCGCGGAACTTCTCGCGGTCCTCGTAGGGGACGCCGAGCAGCTCGCAGATCACCAGCACGGGCAAGGGGAACGCGAGGAAGTCGGTGAGGTCGACCGGCGCGCCGGGGTCGGCGTCGCGCGCGGCCTGCAGGTCGTCGAGGCAGCGGTCGGTCAGCTCGGCGATCCGGTCGCCGAGGGCCCGCATGCGCGGCGCGGAAAAGGCGGGCGCGAGCATTCGGCGCATCCGCTTGTGCTCGCGCTCCTCGCTTTCGAAGTCCCCGCTCGGGCCGTCCTGCACGGCGGCGTAGGAGATCCGCGACGCCTGCTCCGGCGCCGGGTGCGACCGCCCGAAGCGCTTGTCGCGGAAGACTTCCTTAGCCTCCTCGTACGAGGTGATGAGCCACGCCGGATCACCCGCCGGGGTGAGCACGCGGCTCACCGGCGCCTGCCGTCGCAACGCTTCGTAGTCCGGCGCGATCTCGAGCGCGTTGCCGCGGGAGAAGGGGAGCCGAGGCGTTTGTTCGGTGGTGGTCATCCGTCGCTCCTGGGGTCGCGGTTCAGGTCGGAAAGCCAGCGGAGTTCGGCGTCGAACCGCCCGAGCACGTGCCGCAGCGCGGCCCGGCTCCACGGATCGGCCTGCCCGGCGGCGAGCTCGGTCAGCCGCCGGTGCTCGGCGGTCAGCGCCCGTTCCCGGACTTCGAGCACCCGCGCCCGTTCTTCCGGGCGCAGCCACCCGAAGTTGCCGACGCGCGCCAGGAATTCCTCCTGGCTGAGCGCCAGTTCGGGCGGGAAGTCCGCCAGCATGTCGTGCAGCAGCTCCCGCCCGACATCGGTGACGGTGTAGACGTGCCGCGGCGGCTTGGCCTCCTGCTCCTCGGCACTGCGGCTCACGGCGCCCGCGTCGACGAAGCGCCGAAGCGTGGGGTACAGCGAGTTGTTCGACAAGGTGTGCCCGGTCGAGGACTCCACGGCTTTGCGCAGTTCATAGCCGTGCATCGGTTCGCGGGCCAGCTTCGACAGCAGGAGGATCTCGATCCACACCTAGGTCACCGTAACCTAGTCCTTGGTGACCCGGCAATGGCTCACGGTGACAGGTGGGCGGAAACTTTCCGTTGCTGCGGTGACTGTTCGTACCCGGATCGGCGCTCGACGTGAGCCCTCGTCCTGTGTAGCGTTGTAAGCAGCTGCTTACAAACCTGGAGCACGGGGGTTCCGCATGACAGTCACCCACACCGAGCCGCTCTCGTACCCCTTCAACGAGGAGGCGGGCCTCGACCTCAACGAGGCCTACGCGGCCGCTCGGGCAGGCGAAGGCATGGTCCGGGTGAAGATGACCTACGGGGAGCCGGCGTGGCTGGCCACCCGGTACGCCGATGCCCGGCTCGTGCTGGGCGACCGGCGGTTTTCGCGCGCGATGGAGAAGGAGAAGGACGCGCCGCGGCGGATGCCCGTGCAGCGGGACGGCGGGATCCTGCAGATGGACCCGCCGGACCACACGCGGCTGCGGACGCTGGTCGCGAAGGCGTTCACCATGCGCCGCGTCGAACTGCTGCGGCCGCGCGTCGCTTCGCTGGCTTCGGAGCTGATCGCGGACATGAAGGCGGCCGGTGCGCCCGCCGACCTCGTCGACGCCTACGCGCTGCCCATCCCGGTCGCGGTGATCTGCGAGCTGCTCGGCGTCCCGGTCGCCGACCGGCCGAAGTTCCGCGTGTGGAGCGACGCCGCGCTGTCCACCAGCGGGCTCACGCCCGAGGAGTTCGAGCGCAACCGCGAAGAGCTGCGCGACTACATGCGCGGCCTGATCGCCGAGCACCGCGCGGCGCCGCAGGACGACCTGATGACCGCGCTCATCGAGGCCTGCGACGTCCGCGACCGGCTGACCGAGCTGGAGCTCGTCGACCTCTGCGTCGGCATCCTCGTCGCCGGGCACGAGACGACCGCGAGCCAGATCCCCAACTTCGTCTACGCGCTGCAGGACCAGCACGAGCACTGGGAGCGGCTGGTCGCCGAGCCGGATCTGATCCCGGCCGCCGTCGAGGAGCTGCTGCGGTTCGTCCCGCTCGGCGCGGGCGCCGGCTTCGCCCGTTACGCCACCGAAGACGTCGAGGTCGGCGGGGTGCTCGTGCGCGCCGGCGAGCCGGTGCTGGTCGCGGTCGGCGCGGCCAACCGCGACGGCCTGCAGTTCGACGACGCCGAGGAACTGCGCTTCGACCGCGGGGACAACCACCACCTCGGCTTCGGCCACGGCGTCCACCACTGCCTCGGCGCACCCCTCGCGCGGCTCGAACTGCAGGAGGCGCTGCGCGCGTTGGTCACCGAGATGCCGGGCCTGCACCTGGCCGGCGATATCGTGTGGAAGACGCAGATGCTCGTCCGCGGACCGCGGTCGATGCCGATCGGATGGTGACGATGAGCTGGGACGTGCGGATCGACGAACAGACCTGCATCGGGTCGGGCATGTGCGCCGCCCTGATGCCGGAGGTGTTCGCGCTCGAAGGGGCTGTCGCGCACACGCTGACGTCGTCGGTCGACGGCGACGAAACGGTGCTCGACGCGGCGGACTCGTGCCCGGCGATGGCCATCACGGTGACCGACGGCGGCCGCGAGATCGGCCCGCGGCCCTAGGGCCGGCCGGCGAGGTCTCCGGTGGGTGGCTCGACGACCCGGCGGAGACCTCGCGGCACTCGCCGGCCTAACCCGCCAACCGGGACCAGAACGCGGCCAGGGCGCGCGCCACCGGGTGCGGGTCGGTCACCGGCCACCAGTGCCCGGTGCCGGGCAGTTCGGCGATCTCGGCGCCGGCGGCCTCGCCCGCGGCCCGGTGCTGCGCGGGCGTTCCGCTGGCCTGGTCGACGTCCTCGAGGGCGATCAAGGCCAGGCCGGGCCGCTGCCGCGCCTTCGCGAGGCCGCGCCCCGCGTCGGCCATCACCGGCTGGGCGGCCGACCGCAGGAGCGAGAGCACCGCCCGCCCCATGCCGTCGTCCATCCCGGCGGCCACGCGTTCCGCGAACGGGCCGGTCATCCCGAGCGCGGTGACGACCGCCAGTCGCTGCTCGAACGTGCCACCGAAGATCTCTTTCACCGAGGTCTCGCCGGCTCCTTCCTGCTGCCACACCTGGGCCCGCGGGTGCCAGACGTAGCCCGGGTCGAAGAGGCCGAGCGCGTCCGATGCCCAGCTGCGGATCAGGTCCGGCCGGGTCATCGCGATTCCGGCGACGTGCGCGCCGCCCCAATCGTGGCCGACGAGATCGACGGGCTCCCGGAACTGCTCCAGCCGGGCGGCCAGCCATTCGCGGTAGCCCTCGACGGTGGCGGAGAAGCCGTCCGGCGCGGGCACCCCGAAGCCGGGCGGGGACAGTGTCACCGCGTCGTCCCGGCCGAGTGCGGCGATCAGCGGTCCCCACACGCCGGAGTTCTCCGGATTTCCGTGCACGAGCACCAGGGGAACAGTCATCTCTCCACTCCTCACTTGCGTGCATGTCTGCAAGTAAGTGTAGCAGCGGCCGGTGGGGCGAGCGCGGCTGGAAGTTACGGCGCGACGGCGAAGGCCGCGCGTACCGAGCGCGTCGCCTCCCGGATGAGAGCCGGGACGTTGCGCACCGGGGGCCGGGCGATGAGCTGCAGCCCGGTCCCGCGGACCAGCGCGACGACCAGTACGGCGGCGGCAGCCGGGTTCGCGTCGGGCCGGACGGACCCGTCGGCGACGCCCTGGCGGACCACGTCCGCCAGGAGCTGCCGGAAGTCGCTGTCCCGGCGGGCGAACAGCGGGGCCAGCACGGGGTCGGCCGCGATCGCCTCGCCCCACAGCTGCAGGAACGCGCGCGCCGACGGCGTCCGCCGCACGACGTTGCGCAGGTACGCCTCGACGATCCGCGCCAGGTGGTCCAGGCCGTCCCCCCGGTAGTCGGGGACGTCGAACCGCTGCGTCTCGTCGAGCAAGGCTTCCAGCAGCCGTTCCCGGCTGCCGAAGTGGTGGTAGACGATGCCGCGGCTGTAGCCGGCGGCTTCCCCGACCTCGGCGAGCGTGACGGCGCGGGACCCGCTGCGCGCGATGAGCGCCATCGCCGCGTCCAGCACGCGCCGCTCGGTCTCGGCGCGTCGTTGCTCCTGCGTTCGCCTGGTCGGCCGCTCGGTCATGCGTCGTGCTCCCTGACTGACGTCGTGATCGACGAAGTGTGCCACGGTCCGCCGGGATGCGACCTAGGGTGCCAGGCGCCCCCGCTCGGTCACCACGGCCGTGATCAGGTCGAACGGGGTGACGTCGAAGGCGGGGTTGAACACCTCGGTGCCCGGTGGCGTGACCGGGGTTCCGGCGTACTCGGTGAGTTCGCGGGCATCGCGTTCTTCGATCGCGATGCCCGCGCCGTCCGCCAGCTGGTCGTCCACAGTGGACGAAGGCGCGACCACGACGAACGGGACGCCGTGGTGCCGGGCGGCGATCGCCAGGCCGTAGGTGCCGATCTTGTTGGCGACGTCGCCGTTCGTCGCGATCCGGTCGGCGCCGACCAGTACGCAGTCGACCATCCCGCGCGCCATGGCGGCCGCGGCCGCCGAGTCGGGCTGGACGCGGTGGGGGACGCCGGCCTGCGCCAGCTCCCACGCCGTCAGCCGGGCGCCTTGGAGCAGCGGACGCGTCTCGTCGACCAGGACCTCTTCGACGAGCCTGCGTTCGTGCAGGTGCCAGACGACGCCGAGCGCGCTGCCCCAGCCGACGGTCGCGAGGCGCCCCGCGTTGCAGTGGCTCAGCAGCCGCAACGGCCGGCGCGGGCACTCCGCGAGCACGATCTCGGCGGCGTGCGCGGAAGCCGTCTTGTTGAGCTCTTCGTCCTCGGTCAGCAGGGCCAGCGCCTCGGCGAGGACGGCGTCCGCGCCCTGGTCGAGCTTGGCGAGCGCCCGCCGGACGCCCCAGGCGAGGTTGACCGCGGTCGGGCGCGCGTGCGCGATCAGCTCGGCGTCCGCCTCGACGTCACCACCCAGCCGGGCGGCCAGCGCGACCCCGAGCGCCCCGGCGGCGCCGAGCGCGGGCGCCCCGCGGACGGCGAGCCGCTTGACGGCGTCGACGAGTTCACCGACCGTCCGCAGCTCGAGCAGCCGGTAGTCCCCGGGCAGCGCCGTCTGGTCGATGATGACGACGGCGCCGTCGGCCCAGTCGATCGTCCTGCGCACGAACCCTCCCGCGAAATCCGGTTGCCGCACTGGTGAAGATGCGGTGGTGACCATTGAACGGCAGAACCCGCCCGGCCTGCACACGCCGCCGGGCTACCACCACGTGACGGTGACCACGGCGACGCGCACGGTCCACCTGGCCGGCCAGTGCCCGCTCACCGCCGACGGCTCGGTGGTCGAGGGCGGCGTGCTCGCCCAGACCGACCAGGTGGCCGCCAACACGGCGGCCGCGCTGGCGTTCGCCGGCGCCGGACCGGCCGACGTGGTCCGCACGGTGATCTACGTGGTGACCACCGACCGCGAGACGCTCTCGGCGGTGTGGGCGCGGCTGAAGGCGTCCTCGATCGGCGAGGCGTTCAGCTCGGCGAGCACCTTGCTGGGTGTCGCCCAGCTGGGGTTCCCGGGCCAGCTGGTGGAACTGGACGTGACGGCCGCGCTCGCGTGAAAGTGGTCAGAGTCCGGCCATCAGGTCCGTTTCCGTGATCCCCGGCCCCTGCCCCCACCGGATGAACCACTCCGTGCCGAAGGCGAACGCGAAGGCGTCGTCCGGCATCGCCAGCATGAACATCTCCTCGCTGATCTGACTGGGGTGCGCCCGCATCGCCGCCCGCTTGACCGACGAGTACTTCGCCACGTCGACCGCCGCCGTGATTTCCGCTTCCGGTTTGCCGAACTCGACGTTCTCCGGCGGTTTCGGGGCCGCCTCCGGCGGCATCAGGCCCTGCTCGACCGCCGCTTCGAAGCCGCGTTGCATGAATTCGCGGTTGAACGTCGCCTGGAAGACGCGGCCGGTGCCGGCCAGCTCGGCCGCGCGCATGCCGACGCGGTGGACCTGGATGTGGTCCGGGTGGCCGTAATCGCCGTTGTCGTCGTAGACCGTCAGGACGTCGGCCGATTCCTCGCGCAGGATCGCCGCGAGCTGCTCGGCCGCCTTTTCGACGTCGGCGCGCCAGAAGCACGACGGGTCGTCGTTCGTCGGTTCGCCCATCATCCCGGAGTCGCGGTAGCCCAGGAACTCGACGCGTTCGACGCCGAGGATCGCCGCGGCCGCGTGCGCCTCCTGGACCCGCCGGTCCTCGAGTTTTTCGCCCTCGGCGAGGAAGCCGTCGGGGACCTCGCCGACTTCGCCCTTGGTGGCGACGACGAGCACGACCCGGTGCCCGTCCTCGACGGCTTTGCGCATGACGCCCGCGGTGCGGAGGCACTCGTCGTCCGGGTGGGCGTGGAAGGTGACCAGTGTTGCCATGACTGCGACGCTACCGAAAGGGTCCGACAAATTCCGCTCGCCGCCGTGCGCCGGTTTTTGTCGGTGGGTGCCGCTAGCGTCCGTGCCCGTGACCGACGACGAGAAGAGCACGCTGCTGGCGTTCCTGCGGGCGCAGCGCGAAAGCGTTCTGGCGATCCTCGACGGGCTCGGGGAGGAGGAGCTGACGAGGCCGGTCCTGCCGTCCGGCTGGACGTCGCTCGGCATGGTGGAGCACCTGGGGTACGCCGAGCGGCACTGGTTCCAGGAGATCGTCACCGGCTCGGCGGATCCCCTGTCCTGGCCGGACGACCACCGGCCGCTGACCACGCCACGGCGTCCGGAGGCCGTTTTCGCGTTCTACCGCGAGCAGTGCCGCCGGTCCGACGAGGTGTTCGCGGCGACGCCGTTGTCGACGCCGCCGCGGGCGCGCCACCCGGGTTCGCTCGGCGAGGAGATCACCGACCTGCGCGGGGTGGTGCTCCACGTCATCGAGGAGACGGCGCGGCACGCGGGCCACCTCGACGCGGCGCGCGAGCTGCTCGACGGCCGCACCGGGCTGGGGCCGCGTTAGCCGGCCTGTTCCTTCGAGCACCACCAGGTCGAGCGGCCGCCGACGGTGCCGTGCGCCATTTCGGCACCGCACCGCGGGCAGTGGTCGCCGGCCCGGCGGTGGCCGATGATCTCGCCGGTGTGCACGCCACCGTGCTTGATCGCGGCGCGCAACGCCTTCCGCAGCGCCTTGTGGAGGCCGGTGAGCTCGTCGTCGTCCAGGTCGTTGACCGGTCGTGCCGGGCTCAGCGCGGCTTGCCAGAGGGTCTCGTCGGCCAGCAGGTTCCCGATCCCGGCGACGACGGACTGGTCCAGCAGCCGGGCCTTGAGCGGCGCCCGCCCCCGCCCGACGCGCTCCCGGAAGTCCGGGCGCGAGATCTCCCCGGCGTCCGGCCCGAGCGCGTCGAGATCGGGATCGAGCCGCACCCGGCTGAGCCGCCGGGTGTCGAAGAGCCGCAGCTGTTCGCCGTCGGCGAAGGTGATCGCGAACCGGAACCACTCGGGCTTCTCGTCGCGATCACGCCGCCGCCGGGGCGGCCCGCTCTCGTCGCCGAACCGCAGCTGCCCGGCCATCCCGAGGTGCAGGCCGAGCGTGGGACCGGGTTTCCCGCGGTCGTTTTCGGTTTCACACCACAGGGTTTTCCCCCGCCGGTGCGCTTCGGTGAGCATGCCGCCCCGCAGCGCGCTCCGGATGTCCCCGGGCGCGTGCGGGCGGCAGACCCAGTCGTCGTGGTCGTCGACCTCCCGGATCTTCCGCCCGAGCGCCCCGGCGAGGACTTGACGGGCGAGTTCCACTTCGGGCAGTTCCGGCATCGCCCCAGTCTGCCGACTGCGGCGGGGGTTCGCAGAAGTCAGGCCGTCCAGACACCGGTGAACAGGGCCATCTCGACGCGATCCGGTTCGTTGCCGTACTCCGGGCGCCGGGCCTGCTCGGCGGCCCAGCGCAGGTAGTCCGACCAGGTGCTGCTCCACCACGCCGTGGTGTACTTCCCGGCCGGGCCCGCTTCCCCGGGCAGGCGCCTCGCCACGACCCGGTCGAGGATCAGCGGCTGGACGCCCCCTTCGCCGCGGCGGTACCCGGCGAAGTAGAGAAGCTTCGTGAAGAACGCCGCCCCGAGGCCGCGGACCTTCGCGGTGGTGCCGAACCGTTCGTAGCTGTCGAGCAGCACGTCCGGGGTGACGTCCGCCCGGAGTCCGGCCAGCGCCGCTTCCAGGCGTTCGGCCGCGCCCGGCTGCTCCAGGACCCGGCTGGTCCGGTGGGGTCCGTAGCCGCGGATCCCGTGGCCCCACGCCAGTACCCCGGCCGTGAACTGCAGGGTCGGAACGTCCAGCGCCCGCCAGCGATCCGCGAGTGCGAACACGTCGGCACGCCGGACCTGGCCGTCGAGCGCGAAGTCTTCCGGCCACGCGCCGGGTGGGAGCCGGGCCGCCCACCGCTGCGGGTCGACCAGGATGGCCTCGGGTTCGCCGGGCAGAGCAACGTGGGGCATGAGCAGGTAGTCGGGTTTCCGGCTCCGCTCATTACACGGTTCAGGACAGCTCGGCCGCGGCGGTCGTCTCCCACGCGAAGCCGTCCGGGTCGGTGAACGCCGCGCCCCCGACCGCGATGCGGTGCGAGCCCGTTCCCTCCGGGGAGACGCCCGCGTCCTTCGCCAGCGCCTTGCGCCGGTACAGCGCCAGCTTGACCGGGCTCTCGCCGGTGTCGAACTCCACGTACACGCGCCCGAAGCTCTTGCCGACCGGGAAGCCGTGGTCGCTGTAGAACTTCTTGCTCGCCGCCACGTCGGCGACGCCCAGCAGGAGCACGACCGGGCCGAACTCGCGGGTGGCCGGGCCCGTGTTCTTCTTCGCCGACGTCGCTATCTTCCAGATCGTCCCGTCCGGGGCCTGTACGACCGCGCCATAACCCCACATGGACTTCGCGGGCGCCTTGAGCGTCGTCGCGCCGGCCTCGAGGGCCGTGCCGACCAGGGAATCGACGTCCGCGGGCTGGGCGACGACCAGGGAGAGCGTGAAGCCGCGGAAGCCGGTGGACGACTCCTGGCCGGCGCGGAAGCGCAGCGGGAGGGCCGGCCCGAAGGCGGCGGTGTGGAAGCGTTCGGCGGCGGCGGGGTCGGCCACCTCGAGGGTGATGGTGTCGATGTTCGTCATGCCGGTAACGCTAGGTCCGCCCCCGTGACCGGCGCTTCTCGATTCCTGACCGGTCCGCGCTAAACCGTTCGGCCCAGTCGCGCGTGGTCCACCCGACCTGGCACGGCACGGAGAGGACGGCGATGGGGTTCGCGGAACAGCTGGACGAGACGGTCGAACGGATCATCGACGAGGCGATCGAGTTCTTCATGACCTCGCGCGGCTGGCAGCGCAACATCCACGGCAACTACGAGCAGTGGCCGGCCACCAACGGCGCCGAGATCACGCCGCCGGGCCGTCCTTCCCGGACCTCGGGCGGCCAGGTCCTGAGCGGCGGCCTGCCCGGGTACGCCGACGGGCTCGACCACGGGTCCGGCCCGAACGCGGGCTCGCAGGTCTACGGGTACTTCGAGACGACGATCCGGGACCTGTTCCGCCCGTGGCGGTCCATCCCGGACCCGGCGGACTTCGACGCCTACCTCGACCAGGTCCGCGACGCCGCCTGGTACGTGTCGCTGACGAGCGCCGCCGACCGGGTCAGCTCGGTCGGCAACGCCGCGCTCGACACCGTCGGCTACCTGCAGGAGAAGATCGGCGGCGAAAACATGCGCGGCGCCACGATCTTCGCGTTCGACCAGAACTTCTGCACCCCGCTGCCGACGGTGCTCCACGGCCAGTACGCCGTCGCGCTGCTGGCCGGCGTGACGTTGTGCGGCGAGAAGGAGATCTGGGCGAAGGCGCGCGAGGACGTCCACGCCATCGCCGACAAGATGCACGCGGCCATGAAGGACCGCGGCTCGGCCGTCGCCGACCTCGGCACGATCACGGCGTTGTTCGCCCTCGCGGCGGCGTTCCCGACCCCGGCACAGCCGATCCTGGCCGGCGTCGGCGCGGCGCTCCCGGCGCTGGAAACGCTGCTCCACGCGGGCGACGAGCCGAACAAGCAGCCGGTCGAGTTCGCCGGCGGCACCCCGGAGAAGGTGATCGCGAGCGCGGGGGAGGCGTTGAAGACGCTCGCGCGCACGATCCGCGGCTGCGAGGACGACATCAAGGGCAAGATCAAGGACGGCATGGACACCGTCACGCGGCGGTCGAAGTCGTTCGCGATGCCGAAGCCGGCTCTGCTCGAAGCGGTCGACGTCAGCGGGATCAAGGTCGACCTGGAGGTGCTGCACTTCCTCGCCACCGACACGCTGCCGCAGATCGAAAAGCAGATCAACGAGGGCGCGGACCTCGTCTACTGGGGTTCGATGTGCGGCGCGGCCTGGTACCGGCCGAGCGACCTCGGCGTCTCCGACACGACGGACGGCCCGTTCCCGGCGTGGCAGGAACTGGCGGCGCTGGCCGGCAACCTGATGTCCGACCTTGCCTGGGAGGTCAAGGAGAGCGCGGCCCACCTGCAGATCGCGGCCGACCGCCACGGCCGCACGGAGGCCGAGATCACGGAGTCCCTGCGCCGCCACGCCAAGAAGCTCGAAGGCTTCGCCGGCCACGACCCGATCGGCACGGCGACGAGGTGGCTGAACGAGCACCCGTGATAAACCGTTGGACGGCTGCGCGCGGGTTTTGGTAGCTTGCCATCGAACCGTGATCTTGCCCGAGGAGGTGGTACCCGTGAACGTTGGATCGTCGTGGGTGCTCCCCTCGTTGTCACGGTCTGGCGGCTGACGCAGGGGCCGCCGGGAGCGCTGTGAGCAAGCACTCCCGAAAGGCTTTTCCATGGATTCTCCGCATTCCGAGCCCGCTGCGGTCATCACGCGGGTGGCGGAACACCACTGGCACGCACTGTCTGCCGACCGCGTGGTCGGCCGGGCCGAAGCGTCCCGGCGCCCCGACGGGCGCCTGTTCCTGAGCATCGACACGTGGCACACCGACGACTTCGCGCGGCTGGCGTCGGCGATGCTGCCGGCGTTGCCCCGTCCGCTGTACACCGTGGTCGACGAGGCCGACGACGGGTTGAAGTCCTGCTGGGAGCACGCCGGTTTCACGACCCGGCGGCGTGAGTTCGAGTACGTCGTGGCCACTGCCCCGGCGACTGTTCCGCCTGGGGCGACGATCGGGCCCGCGGCGGACCAGGATCTGCTGCGTTCTCTCGACGACGTCGTCCGCGCCGAGGTTGAGGCTTCGGCAGGGTGGTCTTCCATGCCCGCCGAGGTGTTGCCGCGTCCCGCTGTCCTGGACTTGGCGAAGTACGTGGTGGCTTCGGAAGCCGGGCACTACGTGGGCTTGGTCCGGTTGGGCCCGGTGCGGCGTCAGACCCGGATCGGGTTGATCGCGGTTCGCGCCGATCATCGGCGTCGCGGGATCGGACGCTCCTTGCTGACCCATGTGCTGGATTCCTTGCACCGCCGGGGAATCGAGTCCGTTTCGTTCGAAGTCGACGAGGGCAATGCGACGGCGATCGCGTTGGTCCAGGGCTTCGGGGCGCGCCGGATGGGCAGCACCGTCGAGCTGGTGGTGCGCTGATGGGCGGCAAGGGAAGGATCGAAGTCGAGGGCACGGTGCTGGAGTGCCTTCGTGACGCGACTTTCCGCGTGGAGCTGGAGAACGGGCACAAGGTGCTCGCGCACATCAGCGGGAAGATCCGGAAGAACTACATCAAGATCCTGCCGTTCGACCGGGTGCTGGTGGAGCTGAGCCCGTACGACCTGAACCGCGGGCGGATCCTGTTCAGGTACCGGAATTGATTCATCGCCGTCGCCGGGCTCCGGCCTGGCGACGGCGTCCCGGGCCCGTTCAGTGCATCCCTTCGACCACGCTGACGATGTGCTGGGGGTTGATCGTCCGCGGGTTCCCGGGCTGCTTGAAGCCCATGGGGAGGGTGATCAGCCCGCCGGTCTTGAGTGCGCAGTCCACGACTTGCACGAGCTCGCGGAACTCGACGAGCACGCGGTAGGTGGTCCCGTTCGTCATTTCGACCTGGTTGAACGACAGCGGCGCGTCCTTTCTTCGGCGATTCGACCGGACTAGGTCGGACGACGCGGGCGCGTTGTTACACCGGTGTGCTGTGATGTTAATCGATTCAGGAGTAACATCCGGCAATTTTTTGCGACCTGGTGAATAGGACGTGTCAGCAAACGATCATCGGCAGGAGGTGTCCTGTGGAAATCGTGAAGGTCGCGGTGTCGATATCGGCTCTGGCGATCGCGCTTTTATCATTTGTGGTGGCCCGGCTTGCTGATCATCTTTCGAAAAAGGCGGAGGACATCCGCACTCTGCTGGGTGATAAGGAGTCGGTGGCGTTCGGTGCGTTGAAGTTGCTCCGCGACGGGATCCCGTCGAAGCCTCGTGATCAGGAATTGGTCATGATGGCGATCATGCAGGCATGCGTCTTCGAACGCTCCGACCGTGCTCGTGCGCTGCTCTACCGCGTCATAGAACTCAACCGAGCGGCGCACCACGCCGGGTTCGCCAAGGCGCTCGACATGGTCGAGCACACCTTCGCGTCGATGAAGGCATATGAGTTCGAGAGTGAAGAGCTCGATCTCGAGCGCGGCAACAAGCGCATCAAGACCGTTCGAAAGGTTTTGAAGTGACCTGGGTTCGATCGGTCGGGTTCAGTACTCCTTCTTGATCACGAAGTACGACCCGCGGATCGTTCCCGCCAGCTTGGACTTCTGGCGGGCGAACTTGAACGCCGCCAGCTCCGCCGGCACCTCCATCCCCTCCGACAGCTTGAAACCCACCGCTCGCTTCCCGCCGTCCTCGAGGGTGTACATCACGTTGATCGACAACCCGCTCTCGTAGAACACGTACGCCATCCGGATGCCCTCGACCTCGAACTCGGTCGCCTCCAGGGCCGGGGACGAGACGACGATCTCGCGCTCCTCCGACAGGATCCGGTGCACCCACTCGACCGTGGACGGCACCTCGCCCGCGGGGGACACCGTGAACACGTGGTCGTACTTGTTCTTGAAGTAGCGAGCCTCGTTCGCGCGCAGGCCGGCGAGGGCGGCCGCGACCGGGGACGACTCCAGGCCGGTGGTCGAGACGGTGGTGAAGTCGACGGCTTCGGGCATGGTGGGCTCCTCCGGGGTCAGCGGCTGGTGACGAAGGTAGTCCACGCGCGAGCCGGCTGTCGTCACCCGGTCCGGCGGTCGGTCACGCCGGCAACGTGCGCCGGAGGAAGGTCAGCGTCAGCTCCCACGCCCGGGCCGCCGCCTCGGGGTGGTGGAACATCGGGGCCACGTGGTTGTGGAACGCGTGCCCGGCCTCCTCCTGCACGTGGATCTCCGCGCCCTCGTGCGCGGCCACCGCGGACTCGACGACAGCCACGTCCGAGCGGGGGATGTACGGGTCCTTCCCGCCGAAGTGGAACTGGATCGGGCACGTCACCCGGGGCAGGTCCCCGATCGACGACGCCACCGTCGAGCCGTAGAACGACACCGCCGTGTCCGGGGCGCCTTCGGCCGCCGCCGCGAACGCCAGCGAACCGCCCAGGCAAAAGCCCAGTACGCCGACGCCGCCGGTCACCGCCGGCCGGGAACGGAGGTGGGCCATCGTCTCCAGCACGTCCGCCAGGCCCAGCTCCGGGTCGAACGACGCCGCGACCTCCATCGATGCCGCCACGCCCGCTTCGTCGTGCGTCGACGACCAGCCCGGGGCGAACCGCCGGAACAGTTCCGGGATCGCCACCACGTACCCGGCCGCCGCGAGGTCCGAAGCCACCGAACGGAGGTAGTCGTCCAGGCCGAAGATCTCCTGGATCAGCACCAGGCCCGGGCCGCGGCCGGATGGCGGGTGCCAGATCGGGAGGTCGGTCATCGCAACGCCCTTTCCAGGATGTCGGCGACCAGGGCGGCCTGGTGACCGTCCGGGTCGAGGTCGGGGTCGAACACCGTCAGCTCGAAGCCCGCCGCGCCCGGGCGCGCCAAGAGCTCGCGCAGCACCGAAACCACCGTCGACGGATCGAGACCGTGCGGGTCGGGACTGTCCACTGCGGACACGTGCGCCGGGTCGAGGACGTCGATGTCCACGTGCACCCAGAACCCGTCCAGGTCCGGGAAGGCCGGCGGCACCGGGGTGCCGGCCATGAGCGACTCCGACGTGACGTGCGCGATGCCCGCCGCCTCCAGCCGGGCCGACTCGGCGGACCGGACGCCCAGGACCAGGACGTCCTCGTCGCGGACGTACGGCCGGAGCCCGTCGATGTCGGCCAGGTCGTCGGCGCCGCGGCCGGTCATGATCGCCAGGTCCTCGCCCGCCGCCGCGCCGACGTGCTCGGCCGCGGGCAGGTGGCGGAAGTCGTCGTGGCCGTCGAGGTAGGCGATCCCGTAGCGGCCGCAGCGGCGCAGCGCCAGCATCGCGCCCAGCGAGATCGAGCAGTCGCCGCCCAGGACGACCGGGAAGCCACCGCCGGCGCGCACCGACGCGATCCGGGCCGCGAGTGCCCGTGTGCAGGCCGCGATCGCCGCCGAGTTGCGGACGCCGTCGCCCGGCTGCCAGGTGCCCACGTACCGCCCGGGCATCACGACCCCGCCGTCCGAGGCGCCCAGGCGGCGCAGGATGCCCAGGTCGCGCAGCACGCCGGGGGTCTTGTAGCAGCCGGGCACCGCGCCCTCGGCCGGCGGGCGCAGGCCCAGGTTGGACGGAGCGTCGAGCAGGACCAAGTTCCCCATCCGGTCACCGTACTGGCTCCGCGGCCGGTCGCGACCTAAGTTGGGAGACCGACCTAGGAGGCGCGATGGCCGACCGCACCAAGTACATCCTGGACGAAGAAGATCTCCCGACGCAGTGGTACAACGTCGTTCCCGACCTGCCCGAACCGCCACCGCCGCCGCTGCACCCCGGCACCCGCGAGCCGGTCGGTCCGGCCGATCTGGCGCCGCTCTTCCCGCAGGCGCTCATCGCCCAGGAAGTGACGACCGATCGCTATGTCGACATCCCGGAGGAGGTCCGGGAGGTCTACCGGCTGTGGCGGCCGTCGCCGCTGTTCCGCGCGCGCCGGCTGGAGAAGGCGCTCGGCACCCCGGCGCGGATCTACTACAAGTACGAGGGCGTCAGCCCGGTCGGTTCGCACAAGCCGAACACCGCGGTGCCGCAGGCGTTCTACAACGCGCAGGAGGGCGTCACCCGGCTGACCACCGAGACCGGCGCCGGCCAGTGGGGGAGCGCGCTCGCGTTCGCCTGCGCGCAGTACGGCATCCGGTGCGAGGTGTGGCAGGTCCGGGCCTCCTACGACCAGAAGCCCTACCGCAAGCTGATGATGGAGACGTTCGGCGCGACCGTCCACCCGAGCCCGTCCGAGCTGACCGAGTCCGGCAAGGCCATCCTCGCCGAGCACCCGGACTCGACCGGCAGCCTCGGGATCGCGATCAGCGAGGCCGTCGAGCAGGCCGCGCAGGACCCGGACACGCGGTACGCGCTGGGCAGCGTCCTCAACCACGTGCTGCTGCACCAGACGATCATCGGCGAAGAAGCGCTGAAGCAGTTCGAGCTGGCCGGTGACACCCCCGACGTGCTCGTCGGCTGCACCGGCGGCGGCTCGAACTTCGGCGGGCTCGCCTTCCCGTTCCTGCGCGAGAAGCTGGCCGGCCGGATGGACCCGGTCATCCGCGCGGTCGAGCCGGCCGCGTGCCCGACGCTGACGCGCGGGAAGTACGCCTACGACTTCGGCGACACGGCCGGGCTCACGCCGCTGCTCAAGATGCACACGCTCGGCCACGACTTCATCCCGGACCCGATCCACGCGGGCGGCCTGCGCTACCACGGGATGTCGCCGCTGATCTCGCACATCTACGAGCTGGGTCTGATCGAAGCGCTCGCGATCGGGCAGCAGGAGTGCTTCGCCGCGGGGGTGCAGTTCGCGCGGGCGGAGGGGATCATCCCGGCCCCCGAGCCGACCCACGCGCTCGCGGCGTGCATCCAGGAAGCGTTGCGGTGCAAGGAAACCGGTGAGCAGAAGGTGATCCTCACGGCGCTGTGCGGGCACGCGCACCTCGACCTGCCCGCGTACGGCGCTTACCTGGCCGGGGAGATGGTGGACAACGAGCTCCCGGACTCGGCGCTCGAAGCGTCGCTGGCGACCCTGCCGTAGTCAGCGCGCGTCGGGGATTTCGGGGCGGGTGAGCTCCGTGCGGGCCGTGGCCAGGACCACCCGGTCGCGGCCCGCCGCCTTCGCCTCGAACACCGCGTCGTCCGCGGCCTGCAGGAGGATCGTGTACTCGGCGGCCGTTTCCGGGTAGACCGCCGCACCGATCGACGCGGTCAGGCCGGCGATCACCTCGGGCTTGCCCGGGCGGATCACCGGGACCGCGACCTCGACCCGCGCGATCGCCGTCCGGATGCGGTCGGCGATCGCCACGATCTCCGCGCTCGTCGCGCCCGGGAGCAGCACCACGAACTCGTCACCGCCGAAGCGGCCCACGTAGTCGCCGCCGCGGACCGAGCCCTGGATCGCCGCCGCGATCGCGCGGAGGACCTCGTCGCCCGCCAGGTGGCCGTTGCCGTCGTCGATGGCCTTGAAGTGGTCGATGTCGATCATCAGGACGCCCGCCGTCGAGGCGAGCTCGGTCGCGCGGGCCAGTTCGTTGCGGGCCAGCTGGACCCAGAACTCGGGGGCCAGCAGCGCCGTCTTGGAGTCGGTGCGCGCGGCGGCCTGGAACTGCGGGAGCAGCAGCCCGATGTGCAGCGCCACCGGCGTCACCATGAGCACCGGCAGCAGCCACGGCCGGACCGTCATCACCAGCGCGATGCCGCAGCCGACGCCGACCGCGGCCAGCACGATCAGCACGTCGGACGGGTTGCCGAACGCCTGCCGCGGCGGCTTGCCCGGGTTGCTCATCAGGATCGCGAGGATGACCAGCACGTAGTTGAGCCCGAAGTACACGAGGCCGGCCGCCAGCAGCGCCGTCATCCCGCCGAAGCCGTCCAGGTGGGGGACGTACGGCGCCACGTACCCGGTTCCCGCCCGGAGAACGGCGCCCGCGGCGAAACAAGCGAGGATGACGGTGGCCCCGGAAAACACTTTCCGGTGAATCACGCCGCGTCGTTTGTAAACGCGGACCCAGGAATGGGCGTAGCTGACGACGATGACGAGTGTGGCCAGTGGCGGGGGCAGCAGGAGCAGCCCGGCGAAGATCCAGATCGACTGCAGGTGCATGTGCGGGCGGCCGTCGGCGGCGAGCTCGCGGATGCGCTCGATGCGTTGCGCCGCTTCGAGGTGCACGATTTCGCCCGCGAGGATCAGTCCACACCAGAGCATCGACTGGGCGGTGATCGGCACGAGCGTGGCCGTCGCGACGACCGCGATCAGCGCCAGCGCGTCGACGACGAGGACATAGCCGAACACCGGAGTGGTCAGCTTCCACATCGCCCACGTACGGATACCTGATCGTGGACGTTCTGAGCTGGGCTTTCGCCCTGGGGACCCGGACAATCCCACGAAACGCCCCTCTTCTCAGGACGGAACTCTTCGCGGAAATCGTCACTGTAATCGAATGAACGCGGTGTGTCACTAGGCCGGTCAGGCTACCGTCCGGTTACGCACCGTACAACAACCCTCACCTAGGAGAAACCATGTCGCACTTCCTCCCCACCAGCAACATCGTCCCGTCCCGCCGCCGCGCGCAGCGGCCGACCGACTGGACGCGGCAGCTCCCCACCGACTGGACCCGCGCGATCCCGACCGACTGGACCCCGCGGCAGCTGCCGACCGACTGGACCGCCCGCGAACTGCCCACCGACTGGACCGTGCGCGAGCTGCCGACGGATTGGACCCGCCCCGGCGTCTCGTCACCGCTGCCGCAGTGCCCGACCGACTGGACGCGGTCCTGACCCGTGCCCGGTGACCGGCCGGCCGGGCCGGTCACCGGGAATCCGGTTGCGCACGACGCCACAGCGCCGCCGCGCCGATCGCCGCCGCCACGCCGATCGCGCCCGCGCCGGCGACCACCCCGTGCGGGGCCGCGCGTTCCGCCGCGAGCCCGGCCAGCACCACGCCCAGGCCCTGCGACACCCGCAGCGCCGTCAGCGCGAAGCCGAACGCCTGCGCGCGCTGGGTGTCCGGGGTCAGCTGGACGAACGTCGTGTTCGCGATCAGGTTGTACGAACTCGCCACCCCGGACAGCGTCAGCAGCGCCAGCGTGCCCTCCAGGTTCGGCCGCAGCGCGCAGCCGAGCAGGGCCGCGCACGCCAGCACCGCCAGCGGCCCGAGCAGCCGCGCCCGCCGCTCGGGCGGGATCCGCGACAACGCCGCCATCCCGAGCACGTTCCCCAGCGCGTACGCCGCCAGCAGCAGCCCGACCACCACCGCGCCGCCCCCGAGTTCGGCGGCGTACGGGGCGGCGATCGCCTCGCCCGCGATGTAGATCCCCGACACGCACCCCAGCGCCACCAGCGCGAGCCGCCGCCGGTCGCCGGTCACCACCGTCCAGCCCGCGCGGACGTGCCGCCACCAGCGCACGCCGGACGATTCGCGGGGCGCCCGCGTGTGGACGCCGGTGACCAGGAACAGCGCCGACGCCGCGAAGCTGATCGCGTCCGCCAGCAGTGCCCCGCCGGTGCCGATGGCCGCCACGAGCAGCCCGCCCAGCGCGAAGCCGGCGACCTGGCCCGCCTGCACCAGCATCATCAGCAAACCCATGCCGGGCACGAAGGTGTCGCCGGGCAGCACCTGCGGCAGCAGTGCCGCGCGCGCCGCGTTCCAGACCGGGTTGAGCAGCTGGACGCCGACCAGCAGCGCCGCCACCGGCGCCAGCGGGAGACCGGGCACCGCCATCGCGGCCACCGCGGCCGCGCGCAGGACGTCGGCCACGACCATCACCGCCCGCGGCGGGTGGCGGTCGGCCAGCCCGGACAGCAGCGGCCCGCCGACCAGGTCCGGCAGGAACGTCAGCGCGTACGCCAGCGCGGCCCAGCCCGGCGAATTCGTGCGGTCGTAGACCAGGATCGACAACGCAACGCGCGCCAGCTGGTCACCGGTGACCGAGACCAGCTGCGCGGAGAACAGCGCCCGGAACTCGGTCACGCCGAGGACGTCCCGGAACCCGACCGCGCGTGCCGCCATGGGCACTCAGGGTACCGGCGCGGACGCCCAGCGTGAACGGCCGTTAGGAGGTCACTGGCCTTCGCCGCACGTGATTTTCGGCTGCGGGTTGTAGTGGACCGTCCGGGTCGAGCGACTGACTTCGCGGCCGGACGCGGCGTCCTTGAGCACGCGCGTGTCCGTCGTGGTGAAGCCGGGCGCGCCGTTGGACGCGTGGCAGTTCTCCGCCGGGCCCGGCTTGGGCTGCGGGTCGCTCGGGTTCGAGCGGCCGCCGGGGATCGACTCGACCGTGTAGCGCTTGGTGCCCCACAGCTTCACCGTGATCGACGACGGCGACCAGATCGCCTGGATCGCGATGCCGGTGGCCGAGTCGTTGGTGAACTTGAGGTCGATCACGCTGGAGCCGTTGGGGTTCTGGAACACCGTCGCCTCGCGCGCGGCGGGGTAGCGGCTGATGTAGTAGCTGTGTTCCTTGTGCCCGGCGTCCTTCATGCCCGCGAAGTAGGACGCGTTGTACAGCGTCGTCGCGAACTGCGAGATGCCGCCGCCGACCTCGCGGCCCGGGGCGCCGTCCTTGATCACGCCCGCCTCGACGTAACCCTGCGGCTTGCCGCGCGGGCCGGTGAACCCGTTGAGGCTGAAGGTTTCCCCCGGCTTGACGATGGCGCCGTTCACCTTCTGCGCGACGACGCGGATGTTCGTGCCGGAGTCGGCCGCGAAGCCGCCGGTGGTGAACTCGCCGACGACCTCCTTCACGCCCAGCTGGTTCGCCTGCTCGGTGGTCACCTTGGCCGGCGCGTCCTTGTAGACGGCGGGCACCTCGCGCCCGTCGGTCTTCTTCAGGACCTCGGGCAGCGGCTTGAGGCTCGGGTCCCAGTCGATGGTCCGGCCGTCGGTGGAGGGGGCGACCGTGGGCTTGCCGCCCTCGAAGACGATGGTCGCCTCCTTGCCCTCCTTCTCGGTGGACTTCAGCTGCGGCCCGGCGGCTTCGGCGATCTTGGCGTTGTCGATCTTCGGGTTCAGGCCGCCGCCGTCGGCGGGCTCGAACGTGATCGCCGCGGCGATCGCCTCCGGCTTCACGGTGGCGTTCTTGCCCTCGCCCTTGACCACCAGCGGGCCCGAAACGGCGGGCCGCGCGAACTGGTCGAGCGCGGCCTGGACGCCTTCGGGGGTGGTGCGGACCGGCGTGCTCGTCACCGGCAGCGCGAGGGTCTCGCCCCGCGCCCAGTGCTCGACGACGGCGGCGCTCGCGGCCGGCACGTCGAGCTTCTGGCCGGCCTTCGGCGGCACGGCGACCGGGTTCACGCCCTCGAACTTCACGGTGCCTTCGGCGGGGTCGCGGTCGACCTGGCCGCGCAGCTGCTCCAGCGCGGCGGTGAGCTTGGCGTCCTCGGCGTGGCTGACGACGCCGACCTCGCGGCTGGAGAACAGCGACGACAGGCGCGTGAACGGGTTCAGCGGCTGCTCGCCGGCCTGGTCGAGGGTCTGCGGCCAGTCGAGCTTCAGCCCGGCGAGGGTCGGCGAGAGCGTGCCCTGGACGTCGCCCGCCGTCACGGCCAGCGGACGGGTGAGCCGCGGCTCGATCCGGCCGCGCAGCTCCTGCTCGGCGGCGGCGCGGTCCATCCCGCCGACGTCGACGCCGGCAACGGTCACCCCGCGCGGCACGCTGCCCTGGCTGACCAGCAGGTCGACGCCGTAGACGACGACGAGGAAACCGAACACCCCGCCCGCGATCCAGCCGGCTTTGCGCAGGTCGCGCTGCTTCGGGGGCGTGGCTTCCGGCTCGGGCCGGACGACCGGCAGGACGTCCGTCTGCTCACCGTGTGACTCGGGCCAGCGCGGTTCGTACGGCAACTCTCCACCCCTTCAACGCGGCACCGGATCGCGCCGGTGACGGCCTCAGCGTACGGGGCACCCGGACAAGCCGTACGACTCGCCCTAACGGGGGATGAACCGGTCACGGAACGGCCGACCGAGGCAACCTCACCGCGCGTCGGGCTCGGGATTGTGTCCCGGCCGGGCCAGGAAGTCGAAGTCGCAGCCTTCGTCGGCCTGCGTGATGTGTTCGCTGTAGAGCGCGCCGTAACCGCGCTCGAACCGCGGCGCCGGGGCCACCCAGGACGCCCGCCGTCGCTCGAGCTCCTCATCGGACACCTCGAGCCGCAGCGTCCGGGCGGGAACGTCCAAGGTGATCAGGTCGCCGTCGCGGACCAGCGCGAGCGGGCCGCCGACGTGCGACTCGGGGGCGACGTGCAGCACGCAGGCGCCGTAGCTGGTGCCGCTCATCCGCGCGTCCGAGATCCGGACCATGTCCCGGACGCCCTGCTCGAGCAGGTGCGCGGGGATCGGCAGCATCCCGTACTCGGGCATCCCCGGGCCGCCGAGCGGGCCGGAGCCCCGCAGCACCAGTACCGAATCGGCGGTGATGTCCGGGTTGTCGATCCGCTTCTTGAGGTCCGCGTAGTCCTCGAACACCACGGCCGGGCCGGTGTGCGTGAGCAGGTGCGCCTCGGCCGCGATGTGCTTGATGACCGCGCCGGACGGCGCCAGGTTGCCGTGCAGGACGGCGACCCCGCCTTCGGCCGCCACCGGGTTGTCCCGCGGCCGGATGACGTCGTCGTCGTGCACCTGCGCGGCGGCGAGGTTCTCGCCGAGGGTGCGTCCGGTGACGGTGGGCCGGTCGGGGTGCAGCAGGTCGGTCAGCCGCGACAGCAGCCCGGGCAGCCCGCCCGCGTAGTAGAAGTCCTCCATCAGCCAGTCGCCGCCGGGGCGGATGTTCGCGAGCACCGGCACGCGCCGCGCGATGGCGTCGAAGTCGGCCAGCGACAGCGGGATCCCGCTGCGCCCGGCCATCGCGATCAGGTGGATCACGGCGTTGGTCGAGCCGCCCAGCGCGAGCACGGTGGTGATCGCGTCGGCGTACGCGCGCTTGTCCAGCACCTGCGTGATCGTCAGGTCTTCCCAGACCATGCCCACGATCCGCGCGCCGCTCGCCGCGGCCATCCGGTGGTGCGCCGAGTCGACGGCGGGGATCGACGCGGCGCCCGGCAGTGTCACGCCGAGCACCTCCGCGGCCGACGTCATGGTCGACGCCGTCCCCATCGTCATGCAGTGCCCGGGGGAACGGGCGAGACCTCGCTCCAATTCGGACATTTCCGCGTCGCCGATGAGCCCGGCACGCTTGTCATCCCAGTACTTCCACATGTCGGTGCCGCTGCCGAGGACTTCGTTGCGCCAGTGCCCGCGCAGCATCGGCCCGGCCGGCACGAAGATCGCGGGCAGCCCGGCGCTCGCCGCGCCCATCAGCAACGCCGGCGTCGTCTTGTCGCAGCCGCCCATCAGGACGGCGCCGTCGATCGGGTAGGACCGCAGGATCTCCTCGGTCTCCATGGCGAGGAGGTTGCGGTAGAGCATCGGCGTCGGCTTCTGGTAGGTCTCCGACAGCGTCGCGACCGGGAACTCCAGCGGGAAGCCGCCGGCCTGCCAGACGCCGCGCTTGACCTGCTCGGCGCGTTCGCGCAGGTGCATGTGGCAGGGGTTGATGTCGGACCAGGTGTTGAGGATGCCGACGACCGGTTTGCCGAGGTGCTCTTCCGGGTTGTAGCCGAGCTGGCGGCCGCGGGCGCGGTGGCTGAAATTGCGCAGCTCGTCGCCGCCGAACCAGCGGTGGCTGCGGAGCTCCTCGGGCGTCTTCATGCGATCCAGTATGGCATCTGATATATGATCTCGGGGGCCTGGTTGAATGGGTTCCGACACTAGTGAGGGAGCGCGCCATGACCGGGACGTTCAGCTTGCCGGCCTCCCGGACCGAAGTGGTCCTGGAGGAGATCCGGCGCGGCATCCTCACCCGCGAGCTGGTTCCCGGCCAGCCGCTCGTCGAAGCGGAGCTGGCCGCGCGCCTCGGCGTGTCCAAGACGCCGGTGCGCGAGGC
The DNA here is from genome assembly GCF_046548815.1 of Amycolatopsis sp. cmx-4-83. Lineage (NCBI taxonomy): Bacteria > Bacillati > Actinomycetota > Actinomycetes > Pseudonocardiales > Pseudonocardiaceae > Amycolatopsis > Amycolatopsis sp. cmx-4-83. The sequence continues at coordinate 598,761 of NZ_JAEBEF010000004.1, forward strand.
GCTCAAGGTGCTCTCCAACTCCGGGTTGGTGACGTTCAGCCCGTACAAGGGCGCGTCCGTGGTCACGGTCGACGCCGAGCTGGCGAAGTCCGTCTACGACGTCCGGACGGTGCTCGAGCCGGAAGCCGTCCGGCGGACCGTCGAGCGGCGCGACCCCGCCCTGCTCGAGGACGCGGCGGAGGCGCTGAAGGAGGCGTCGTCGGCGATCGCGGACAAGGACCAGGCCGCGCTCAGCCTGCTGAACCGCCGGTTCCACCGCGCCCTCTACCGCGGCTGCGGCAACCCGCTGATGGTCAGCATCCTCGACGACCTCAAGGACCGCGCGGCGCTGATCAGCGTCGTCGGCTGGGAAGCCAACCCCAGCTGGAAGAAGGAGTGGACCGAGCACAAGGCGGTGCTCGCGGCGGCCAAGAAGGGCGACGCCGAAGGGGCCGCGGCGCTGCTGCGCGAGCACATCGGCGGGTTCCTGGACCGGGTGCTGAAGGCCATCGGGTGAAGCTGCTCCTCATCTCGGACACGCACCTGCCCGCCCGCGCCCGCGTGCTGCCGCCGCAGGTGTGGGCCGAGGTCGAGGCCGCCGACGTCGTCGTGCACGCGGGTGACTGGGTCGAGGTCGCCCTGCTGGACGAGCTCGAGGCGCGCAGCAAGCGGCTGATCGGCGTCTACGGCAACAACGACGGCCCCGACCTGCGGGCGCGGCTCCCGGAGATCGCGCGGGCGGACCTCGACGGCGTCCGGCTGGCCGTGATCCACGAAACCGGCGCGAAGCAGGGCCGTGAGCAGCGGTGCGACGCGCAGTTCCCGGACACCGACGTGCTCGTGTTCGGGCACAGCCACATCCCGTGGGACACCGTGGCGCCGTCCGGGTTGCGGCTGCTCAACCCCGGTTCGCCGACCGACCGCCGCCGCCAGCCGCACTGCACGTACCAGACCGCGCGCGTCGAGGACGGCGTTCTGGTGGACGTCGAGCTGCATCAACTGCCCCCGAGGGGGTAGACAGGTCCCATGGATCCGGCATGGGCCTTGCGGGAGATCGCGTTCCAGCTCGAACGCGCGGGGGAACCGACCTACCGCGTCCGGGCGTTCCGGAACGCGGCCGCGACCGTCGACAAGACCGACGCTTCGCAGCTGGCCTCGATGGCGGAGAACGGCACGCTCACCTCGCTGCCCGGCATCGGCAAGGCGACCGCCGGGGTCGTCGAGGACGCGCTGGCCGGGCGCGATCCGGCGTACCGCGCCAAGCTCGTCGAGAAGGAACTCCCGGACGGCGAGCCGCTGCGGTCGGCGCTGCGCGGGGACTGCCACACCCATTCGGACTGGTCGGACGGCGGCAGCTCGATCGGCGAGATGGCCGTCGCGGGGCGGGACCTCGGCCACGAGTGGATGGTGCTGACCGACCACTCGCCGCGGCTGACCGTCGCGAACGGGCTTTCGCCGGACCGGCTGCGGACGCAGATGCAGATCGTCGCGAAGGCCAACGAGCTGATGGCGCCGTTCCGGCTGCTGCACGGCATCGAGGTCGACATCCTCGACGACGGTGCCCTCGACCAGGAGGACGAACTGCTGGGGCAGCTGGACTTCGTCGTCGCGAGCGTGCACTCGAAGCTGCGGATGCCGGCCAGGGACATGACCCGGCGGATGGTGGCGGCGGTCCGGAACCCGCGCACGCGGGTGCTCGGGCACTGCACCGGCCGGCTGGTCGTCGGCCGCGGCCGTCCCGAGTCGGAGTTCGACGCCGAAGCCGTGTTCACCGCGTGCCGCGAGAACGGCGTGGCGGTCGAGATCAACTCCCGGCCGGAGCGGCTCGACCCGCCGATGCGCCTGCTGCGGCTGGCCGCGGAGATCGGCTGCGACTTCACCATCGACAGCGACGCGCACGCGCCGGGCCAGCTCGACTGGCTGGGCTACGGCTGCGAGCGCGCGATCAAGGCGGGGATCGGCCCCGAGCGCATCCTGAACACCCGCACGGCCGACGAGCTGGTCAGCCGCTGATCTCGATGACCGGGTGCCGGGCCGGGTCGAGCCAGCGCAGGAGCTCCGTCAGGTCCGCGCCGGGGATCGCGACGCAGCCGGCGGTCGGCTTCCCGTCGGTGACGTGCAGGAAGAACGCCGAACCCGCGCCCGGCACGACGGGTGCGCGGTTGTAGTCGATGACGACGGCGTTGGCGTAGACCGCGCCCGCCTTGCCGAGGTTCTCCCCGGCGGCCTCGTCGAACGGGCACGTGCCGGGAGCGCAGGAGAAGTGCGTGTTGTAGTGCGGGGAAGCGACGTCGGACACCCACCAGTCCGAGGTGGTGACTTCCCGGTAGGGCAGCCGGGTTTGCGCCGGTGCGGTACCGAACGCCTCGGTCAGCGGCCAGACGCCCGCCGGGGTGTGGGACGTCGACTCGCTCGCCTGCCCGACCCCGTTCTTCCCGACGTGCGCTCGAACCGGCCCGTAGGCCTTCGTCCACTCGCCGCCGGTGCGCTGCCACGCCGTGAGGACGGCCGTGGTCGCGTCCGCCGGATCGGCTCGGACGGTGATGCGCTGTTCCGGCTCGGGCTGCTCCGGCGAGGCGGCCCCGCTGGTCAGCAGCGCGGCCGCGGCCAGCGTGACACCGAGGGATCTCCTGCGCATACCGGAGAGCCTAACGGTGCCACGCGGGCCGCGCCGGGTTCAGTTGATGGTGTAGGAGTCGCCGTAGACCTTCCACTTCAGCGGCGTGTGCAGGTCGAAGTTGCCCGCGTTGAGGAACACCAGCTGCTCGGTGTCGACGCGGGAGGTGTCGGCGTGCGCCTCTTCCTGCTTCATGATGACCTTGCGCGCGGCGAAGAACGCCTTGAGGTAGGTCGCCTCGTCGCCACCCTGGGCCGGCGTCTTCGCCTTCTTCATCGCGGCCTTGCGGATGCCGCCGAAGCTGTCGGAGCTGTCACCGGGGCCGTGCATGACGATCGCGTCGTAGTAGGCGAACTGGCCGAGGTTGCTGAGGCCGTCCGACTTCCCCTGGCTCACGGCCGGGTTGAAGTAGACGCGGTCGCGCTCGTTGTTCTGCGCGGTCTGGAACGCGCTGGTGGCCGCGGCCTGCTTCCACGCGCTCTCGAACGCCGAGCCGAGGCCGCTGTGCGAATCGGTGCCGTTCACCTTGCGCAGCGCGGGAAGGAACTTCGCGAGCGGGTTGTCCGGGACGGAATTCGTGTACGCCTCGACGAGTTCGAGCATGTCGCCGGTGCCGGAGCAGAACCCGATGATGCCGGCGGTGTACCCGCGGCCGTCACCGATGTCCTCGATGTACTTGTACTGCGCTTTCCAGTCCAGCGACGAGTTTTCCGCGCTGGAGACCAGCTTCATCGCGATCTCCTTCTTCGCCGGCACCGACAGGTCACCGGCGGCTCGGACGCTCGCGCTGGTCACGCTGGTGGTTTCGTTCGCGGCGATCGCGGGGGTGGTGATCACGAGGGCGGCCACGGAGGCGGCGCCGAGCGCGCCGACGAGAACCGGCCGCAACTTCTTGCTCATGGGAGGAGACCCTTTCCGCGGTGTGCGCCGTGGGGGATCACGGCGGTTACGGGTGATGCGGGTGGAGCTGCGGCGTAGCGACACGGTAGCGAAGAGTCAGCGGGCTCCACAAGAGGCGGAATTCGTTCATGTTCGTGAACGGTCCAGACCAGTGCTGGGGTCCGGTTAGGACGGTGGCCGGGGGGCTGCGCCGAGGTCGCCACGGGGGCCGATGTCATGAACGACCCTTTCACCGCGTGGGGCGCGGTGAACGACTCGTTCATGACGTCCGTGCGGGCCGGGCGAGCCGGGACGGCCGGGACGGCTCAGCGGGCGCCGGCGAAGAGCCTGATCACGTCCGGGAGCACGTTCACCGGGATCGTCGGGTCGATCGCCCGCTGCACGCCCAGGCCGATGCCCAGGCTGAGCAGGGCCGTCGCGGCGTCGTCGGCCGACATCGGGAGGGTGATCGCGAAGCGCTCGGCGTAGCCCGTGAGCAGGCCGGCGATGGTTTCGCGGATGGCCTTGTCGCGCGCGGCCAGTTCGGCGCGAACGTGCGGGTCGCGGCGGGCGTTCGTGGCGAACTCGACCTCCAGCGCGGTCCAGGCCTCGTCGCCGATGCTGCGCTCGGCCCACGCCTGGAACGCCGTGAGCAGCCCTTCCATCCCGTCCGCGCCGGACAGCGCCTCGGCGACCAGTGTGACCTGCTCGTCGTGGATCCGGTCGAGCACCGCGAGGCAGAGCTCGTCCTTGCTGCGGAAGTTCGAGTACACCGCGCCCTTCGAGTACCCGGCCTCGTCCGCGACCTTCTCCAGCGACGTCACCGAGTAGCCGTCGCGCAGGAAGAGCTCCTTGGCGGTGTCGATCAGCTGCTGCCGGGTGCGTGCCTGGCTTTCCGCGCGGGTGAGTCGGGCCATGCGTGCACTCTAGTCAGGTCCGGAATCGGGGTACCGTCAGTATCGAGATACTGTTAGTCTCCGAAAATGGAACAACGCCACTTCGAAGTCCTCGTCGTCGGAGCCGGGGCGTCGGGATTGGGCGCGGCCATCCGCCTCGGCCAAGCCGGGGTCACCGACCTCGCCGTGCTGGAGAAGGCGGACTCGCTCGGCGGCACCTGGCGCGACAACACCTACCCCGGCTGCGCCTGCGACGTCCCGTCCGCGCTGTACTCCTACTCCTTCGCGCCGAACCCGGAGTGGACGCGCGCGTTCGCCGGGCAGCCGGAGATCCGGGCGTACCTGCACGAGACGGCCGCGCGGTTCGGCGTCACGGAGAAGATCCGGTACGGCGTCGAGGTCACGCGGTCGCAGTGGAATCCCCGGGATGGCCGGTGGGAACTGGAAACGTCGGCCGGCCCGTACACCGCGCGGATCCTCGTCGCCGGCACCGGGCCGTGGCACGAACCGAAGGTCCCGGACCTGCCCGGTCTCGCGGAGTTCCCCGGCGAAGTCTTCCACTCCGCGCGCTGGAACCACGGCTACGACCTGGCGGGCAAGCGCGTCGCGGTGATCGGCACGGGCGCGTCCGCGGTGCAGTTCGTGCCCGAGATCGTGCCGCGGGTGGCGGAGCTGCACCTGTTCCAGCGCACCGCTCAGTGGGTGCTGCCGAAGCCCGACCACCACGTCCCCGGCGTCGAACGGTTCCTGCTCCGGCGGTTCCCGGCGCTGCAGCGGGCGTTGCGCCGGGCGGAATACGGCGCGATGGAGACGCTCGGGTTCGGCTTCCGGCACCCGTGGCTGCTGCGGCAGGTGCAGAAGATCGGCCTCGCGCACCTGCGGCTGACCGTGCGGGACCCGGTGCTGCGCAAGGCGCTGACACCGGACTACACGCTCGGGTGCAAGCGGCTCCTGATGTCCAACACCTACTACCGGTCGCTCACCGAGTCCCATGTGGACGTCCACGCGACGGGCGTCTCGGCCATTCGGGACGGTCGCGTGCTCGGTGCGGACGGCTCGTCGGCCGAGGTCGACGCGATCATCTTCGGCACCGGCTTCCACATCCTCGACATGCCGGTGTCGGCGCGCGTGTTCGACGGCGACGGCCGCAGCCTCGACGACCACTGGAAAGGCAGCCCGCGGGCGTACCTCGGGACGACGGTGGCCGGCTTCCCCAACCTGTACCTGCTGCTCGGACCGAGCCTCGGCACCGGGCACTCGTCGGCGTTCATGATCATGGAAGCCCAGCTGCGGCACACGGTGGCGGCGGTGACCCGGACGCTGCGCTCGGGCTGGGCGTCGGTTTCGGTGCGGGCTTCGGTCCAGGAGGCGTTCGACGCGGACGTCCAGGCGGCGCTGCCGGGCACGGTCTACCAGTCCGGCGGGTGCTCCAGTTATTACACGGACGTCAACGGGCGCAACAGTTTCAGCTGGCCGTTCTCGACCGGACGGCTGCGCTCACAGGTGGGTTCGTTCGACGAGAAGGACTACGAAATCAGGAGGGCCCATGCGGTTCGGTAGCGGCTACCCGGTCATCGACCCGCGCGGCGCGGTCGTCGCGATCACCGGCGGGGCACGGGGAATCGGCCGCGCGACGGCGGCGGAGTTCGCCGCGCGCGGGGCCACGGTGTGCGTCGGCGACCTGGACACCGTGCCGATCGCGGACGCGCACAGCTTCCCGCTGGACGTGACCGCGCGCGAATCCTTCGACGCCTTCACCGAGGCGGTGACTTCGCGGTTCGGGCGGATCGACGTCCTGGTCAACAACGCCGGTGTGATGCCGCTCGGGGATTTCCTGGCGGAGCCGGACGAGGTCGGCCGGACCACCCTGGACGTCAACGTCCAGGGCCTGGTCAACGGCCTGCGCTCGGTGCTGCCGGGCATGATCGCGCGCGAGCGGGGGCACGTGGTGAACGTGGCGTCGATGGCGGGCAAGATCCCGCTGCCGGGCATGGCGGCCTACAACGCGAGCAAGTTCGCGGCGGTCGGCCTGACGGCGGCGGTCCGCCGCGAGTACGCGGCGACGGGGGTGAGCGTGAGCGCGGTGCTGCCCGGCGCCGTGCGGACCGAGTTGTCTTCGGGGGTGCGGCTCGGGGGAGCACTGCCCACAGTGGACCCGGAGGACGTGGCCGAGGCGATCGCGGGCACGCTCCGGACCCGGCGCGCGGAGACGGCGGTCCCGCGGTGGCTGGCGGGCTGGGACCTGCTGGCGGCGATCACCCCGGAACCGGTGATGTCCTGGGCCCGCGGCCTGATCGGCGACGACCGGGCGCTGACGGAACTGGACCCGGCGGGGCGGGCGGCGTACGCGGGGCGGGTCGCGGCCCAGGTGCGGTCACGACAACCCGGCCACCCACCCAACCGGCGGCCGGGCTCGGCTCAGTCCCACTCCCAGACCATCCCGTAGACCCCCGGCTGGGCGTCCAGCACCGCGATGTGGCTGGTCAGGCTGGGCCCCACCGGCAGCTCCCGCGACCGCTCCCCGTCCGGCGAGCCCTCCCGGGGCTGGTGGTAGCGGTAGCAGCGCACCGGCACCGCCGCCGGGTCGAAGGCCGCCTGCAGCACGATCTGGCGGGCCGGTGCGCGCACCCCGAACTGCAGGTAACTCGTCTCCGGCGGCGTCCCCTCGTACCCGAACTCGAAGTCGAACACGTACGTCTCGCCCGCCCGCAGCGGGTAGTCGAAGCGCAGCTCCACGGCCATCAGCTCGGACGCCGGGTCGCGGCGGACGCGGCCGGGGCGGCAGCAGTTCGCCGACCGCAGCACCGGCCGGTGGCCGCCGCCGGTCTGCGGGCGGAAGAAGGAGACCCAGCGGTCGACGCCGTCCTCGCGGCTGGTCACCACCAGCTCCGAACGGACCGAGCGCTCGGTGCGGTCCGGGCCGAGCGTCGCGCGCTGGTGGACCGAGGCCAGCGCCAGGCGGGCGTTGCCGTCGAGGTCGATGCCGTCGCAGGAGGCCAGCTCCGTCGGCTCGGACCCCAGCGCGCTGGCCAGGCTGACCCCGCCGGGCCACGGCGTGCGCTCGCGGGGGCGCGCGACCAGCGTCGTCAACGCGTCCGCGGGCAGGCCGAGGCATCCTTCCGCGACGCCGACCGCGTGCAGCGAGCGGTGCCCTTCCGGGTGACGCCGGCCGCGGCGCCAGTAGCTCAGCGTCGCCAGGCTGACCTGGGCGCCGTGCGTGGCCATCCGCCGCTGCAGTGCTTCCAGGCTCAGCCCGCGGTGCCGGATCGCCGCGTCGAACGCCACCTCGAACGGTCCTTCCCGGACCGCGGTGGCGACTTCCGCAGGCAGCGCTTCCATCGGGTAAGCATGAATTCTCGCGGAACACCGCGCAACGAGGCCTGCCACCAAAGTAGGTGACAGGCCTCGCCGGGGGATCAACTGACCGTGAGCGCGGTGTCGTCCACGGCGAACGACGTCTGCAGGGACTGGTCCTCGGTCCCGGCGAACTTCAGCGTGACCGTCTGCCCGGCGAACGACGACACGTCGATCGTCTTCTGGACGTAGGCCGAGTTGCGGTCGAGGTTCGAGTACGTCGCCAGCGTCGTCGAGCCGAGGGCCACGACGAGCTTGTCGTAAGCGACGTTCTCGGTCTCACCGGTCCACACGCGCAGCCAGAACGTCAGGCTGGCGCGGCAGTTCGCGGGGATCGTCACCGACTGCGAAACCGTGTCGGTGTGCGCCGAACCCCAGCCGCCGAGCCACGAGCCGTAGCTGCCCGAGCGCGCCGGCGCCTGGCTGCCCCACTGGCCGATCGTGGTGTTCGGGTCGGTCCACGACGCCTGGCCCGACTCGAAGCCCGGGTTCTGCACCTGCTGCCCGCTGCACCCGCCCGGGGGCGGCGTGGTCGTGGTCGGCGGGGTGGTCGTCGTCGGGGGCGTGGTGGTGGTCGGCGGGGTGTCCGTGCACGTCGGGTCGCCGGACTGCGCCGGCACGCTCACCGCGTTCCACGCCGCCTTGACGGTGTTGAACTCGGTGCAGCTGCCCGGGTACAGGTTCTTCGCGGCCTGCAGCGTCCACGTGCGGTAGCGCAGGTAGCTGCTGCCGGACGTCTTCAGCTGGACGGCGCCGTGCATGATGTTGATCGCCTTGCGGATGCCCAGACCGGTCACCGAGGTGTTGTTGCACGTCGAGCTCGCCGGCTGCCCGTTCGTCGGGTTGCTGCCCTCGGCCAGCAGGTAGAACCAGTGGTCGCCGGGCCCGGCCGCCTTGTGCACCTCCGCGTTCGGGGTCGAACTGGAGTAGCAGTTCGGGTCGCCGACCTTCGACGGGTCGTACATGTAGCGGATCGCGCCGGTGCCGACCAGGTTGACCTCCTCGCCGATCGCGTAGTCCGGCGGGTCGTACTGCGACGGCTCGTTCGCGTAGAACTCCGTCGCGGTGCCGAAGGTGTCGGCGATGAACTCCTGCGTGCCGCCGCCGGAGAAGCCGCCGGAGCCGGAGTAGTCGTCGATGCCGTGGCCCATTTCGTGGCCCAGGATGTCGAGCGAGCCGACCCATTCGCCGCTCGGGTTGTGCCCGAGGTTCACGTAGGCCGGGCGCGAGTTGTAGTAGTACGCGTTTTCGTCGTCGAGGCCGACGCGGATCTTCCACGCGCCGCCGTTGCCGGTGAAGCCGTTGCGGCCCACCCATTCCGAAAGCATCTTCTTTTCGGTCTGCGCGACGAACAACGCGTCCGCGCAGCCGGTTTCGATGTTCGTGCCGCTGCCGTTGCCCCAGCTGTCGTCCGGTCCGGTGAGGACGGCGTCGCTGCTGTAGTTGCGGCAGTCCAGGTTGGCCGTGTTCGGGTCGGCCATCGAGTACGTGCTGCCGGACTTCGTGGTGTTGAGCGCCAGCGGCGACGGGCCGTTCCACTTGCCGGTGCCGGTACCCGCGGCGACGTGCTGCACGCTCCGCAGCACCCGGCCGTCCACGGCGTCGACGTAGACGCTCAGGCTGCTCGGCTCGCCGTGCTCGTCGGTGCCTTCGACGTTGCTTTCGTAGGCCAGCCGCCCGCTGCCGTCGGCCACCACGACGAGCTTGCCGCCGGGCAGGCTCTTCGGCCCGCGGACCTGCTTGCGGGCGACGGCCTCGGCCTGCTGCGCGGACAGCTTGGCGCCGCGGACGTCGAGGTCGCCGAGTGCTTGCTGCTGCGCGACCGACGTCGTCTTCACGGTGCCGGCGGCGTCGGTGGCGATGACCAGGTCGCCGCCGATCACGGGCAGGCCGTCGTAGGTGCGGTCGTAGACGACGTACGACAGGCCGCCGGCGGACCGCACGTCCCGCTGGACGAACTTGTCGTGCGTGCCGGTGAACAGCGCGGCGGGGCGGGCCGCGACCAGGCTCGCGGCGGCGCCGGTGGCGTTGGCCTGCGCCTGCGCGGCGGAGGGCGGCGGTTCGGGCGCGGGCTGCGCGGGCGCGGCGACGGCGATGCCGACCACCACCATGCCCGCCGCCGTGGCGCCGCCGAGCGCGGCGAACCGTTGCGGCAATCTCATGACGCTCCTTGGAAAAACGCGAAGGGGAGGGGAGAACCCGATCGACGCTAATCGCGGAGCGGAGGCGTCAGAAGATTCATCACAGCACCGGATTTTCACGCCCGCCGCTGTGAAAGCGTGAAAACCTCAGAGCGTCTCGAAGCGAATGCCCGCCTTGACGAGGCGGTCGATGAGCGCGTCACCCATGGCGGTCGCCGTGGTCACCTGGCCCGCCGTTTCCGGAAGTTCGTCGGTCGCCAGGCACAACGCCGATTCCGCGAGCATCTTCGCCGTCTCGTCGTAGCCGGGGTCGCCGCCGGACACCTCCGTGACGACCCGCGAGCCGCCGCCCTCGCCGAAGAACCGCACCGAGAACCACGACCGCGCGCGGCGCTCGGGGCTCGGCCCGCCGCCGGGCGCGAGCAGCCGCGACAGCGCCCGCCGCGCCGGCGGTACCTGCGCCGCGGCGAGCAGGGCGCCCGCGCCCGCCACGCCGCCGGCCAGCACCGGCAGGTGCTTGACCGCGGCGAAGTGCCGGTAGGTGAAGTCGGGTCCGTAGCGCTCGGACGCGGCCGCCGACCGGCGGACGACCTCGGGGTCGATGGTCGGCAGCGGCACCGCCCACCAGCCGGGGTCGGCGACGCGGTGCGGGCGCCCGAGCGGGGCGTGCGCGAACCGGCCGGCGGGCCGGGGCTCGGCCGCGGCCCGTTCACGAGCGACCCGGGCCCCGGCCGGCAGCCGGGACATGATGGTCAGCGCGCTGAGGAACGTGCCCCCGGACGGCATCCCGCCGGCCCGGACGTACCCGTCGACCTTCAGCGGCACGCCCTCGGGCAGCTGCCGCACGGTGAACCACGCGCCGAGGTCGTGCGGGATGGAGTCGAAGCCGCACGCGTGCACCAGCCGCGCGCCGGTCTCGCGGGCGCGCCGGTCGTGCGCCAGGTACATCCGGTCGACGAACTCGGGTTCGCCGGTGAGGTCGACGTAGTCCGTGCCCGCCTCGGCGCACGCCGCCACCAGCGGTTCGCCGTGCGTCAGGTACGGCCCGACGGTCGTGATGACCACTTTCGCCGATTCAGCTACGGCCCGCAGCGCCTCGGGATCCGCGGAGTCGGCGATCAGCAGGTCGAGCGCGGCGAACCGGTCGTCGATGGCCGCCAGCCGGGCCCGGACGGCTTCGAGCTTGCCGCGGTTGCGCCCGGCGAGGGCCCAGCGCAGGTCGGCGGGCGCGTGGCGGGCCAGGTACTCGGCGGTCAGCCCGCCGGTGAACCCGGTGGCACCGAACAGGACCACGTCGTGCGCGCGCATGTCACTCCTCATCGTCCGACGTCGGGCCCGCTCAGGTTACCCGCCGGTCAGTTCGCGGCGCCGGGTGGAAGTACCGGCGAGTACAGTGCCCCCTCGAACGCGAGGAGGAACCCGTGACCGAACGCTTCGGCAGCTACCAGAACGAGATCTACCTGCAGGGACTCGGGGGTCAGCTGCCGCCGTGCTCGACCGACGCGAACAAGCTCGAGGCGTCGGCCCGCGAGGTCATGGCACCCGGTCCGTTCTCCTACGTCGCCGGCGCGGCCGGTTCCGGCGCGACCGCGCGCGCCAACCGCGAGGCGTTCGACCGCTGGCGCGTCGTCCCGCGGATGCTGACCGGCGCCACCGAGCGCGACCTGGCCACGACGGTGCTCGGCACCCGGCTGCCCGCTCCGGTGGCCGTCGCGCCGGTCGGCGTCCAGTCGATCGTGCACCCGGACGCCGAGTCCGCGACCGCCCGCGCCGCCGCGTCGATCGGGCTGCCGTTCATCCTCTCCACGGCGTCGTCGACGAGCATCGAGGACGTCGCCGCGGCCAACGGCGACGGCCCGCGCTGGTTCCAGCTGTACTGGCCCGGTGACGCGGACGTCTGCGCGAGCCTGCTTTCCCGCGCGAAGAGCGCGGGGTACACGGCGCTGGTCGTCACGCTCGACACGTGGACGCTGGCCTGGCGACCGTCCGATCTGGACCAGGCGTACCTGCCGTTCCTCAAGGGCGAGGGGTGCGCGGTCCCGTTCACCGACCCGGTGTTCCGCGGCCTGCTGGAGAAGACCCCGGAGGAAGACCTGAACATGGCGATCCTGCGCTGGATCGGCATGCTCACCGGCACCGACCGGACGTGGGACCAGCTGCCGTTCCTGCGCGAGCACTGGGACGGCCCGATCGTGCTCAAGGGCATCCAGCACGTCGCCGACGCGCGCCGCGCGGCCGAGGCCGGCATGGACGGCATCGTGGTCTCGAACCACGGCGGCCGCCAGGTCGACGGCGCGATCGGCGCGCTGGAAGCGCTGCCCGGCATCGTCGCGGCGGTCGGCGACCGGCTGGAGGTCCTCTTCGACTCGGGCGTCCGCACCGGCTCGGACGTGCTCAAGGCACTGGCGCTGGGCGCGCGGGCGGTCCTGGTCGGCCGCCCGTGGGTGTACGGCCTGGCGCAGGCCGGCGAGGACGGCGTCCGCCACGTGCTGCGGAGCCTGCTGGCGGACTTCGACCTGACCATGGGGTTGTCGGGCCACCGGACGCTCGCGGATCTCGGCCCGGACTCGCTCCAGCGGAGCCCGAGGTAACGAATCGGGAAACCTCGCGACAGGGCCGGGACGGCCGGTTAACCTTCGGTCCCAATCGTGGGCCGTCGGGGGCGGCCTGCTCCCGTTTTTCTTTCCCGTTGGGGGTTTTCCATGGCCGGAATCGCCATGCGCATCGGTGTCATCTTCGCTGTCCTCGGCTTCGGCTCGCTCATCCTCGAGCAGTTCGACTACGAGTTCCGGCTCATCGCCTGGGCTTCGGACATGCAGCCGTTCTTCGGCATCGGCCTCGGCGTCGTCGGCCTCGCGCTGGTCGGCGTCTCGGCGCTGCTCAACCGCGCCAAGGCCACGCCGCCGCAGCCGGCGCCGGGCACGCCGCAGCAGCAGTACCCGCAGCAGCCCGGCCAGCCCGGCTGACGCCTGACCCGGGCGCCCCTCGGGGCGCCCGGGGTGGGCCGGGTCACGCGAGCGGGATATTGGGAGGCCCGGGTCGTGACGCACGGCTATCCTCGGTCCGAGAATGTCCACGCCATCCCCCTTCGCAGAACTGCGGGCGCGCCTGCCCGAGCTGATGCCGCGCGACGAAGTGCGTCTGCGCCGCCGGCTCGACGGTGCCCGCAAAGCCCGTGACCGCGATGCCGCCCTCGCGCAGATCTCCGCCGACGTCGAGAAGGCCGAGCTGCGCGTGCAGTCGCGGCGCGAGAGCGTGCCCAAGATCGAGTTCCCCGAAGAGCTGCCGGTCAGCAGGCTCAAGGGCGAGATCGCGGCCGCCATCGAGAAGCACCAGGTCGTGATCGTCGCGGGGGAGACCGGCTCGGGCAAGACCACCCAGCTGCCGAAGATCTGCCTCGAGCTCGGCCGCGGCATCCGCGGGCAGATCGGGCACACCCAGCCCCGCCGGCTGGCCGCGCGCACGGTCGCCGACCGGATCGCCGGCGAGCTGAAGACCGAGCTCGGCGACGCCGTCGGCTACAAGGTCCGGTTCACCGACCAGTCCGGGCAGGACACGCTGGTCAAGCTGATGACCGACGGCATCCTGCTCGCCGAGATCCAGACCGACCGCTCGCTGCGCCAGTACGACACGCTGATCATCGACGAGGCCCACGAGCGCAGCCTCAACATCGACTTCATCCTCGGCTACCTCAAGCAGCTGCTGCCGCGCCGCCCCGACCTCAAGGTCATCATCACCTCGGCCACCATCGACCCGGAGCGCTTCTCCCAGCACTTCGACGACGCGCCGATCGTCGAGGTCTCCGGCCGGACGTACCCGGTCGAGACGCGCTACCGGCCGCTCGTCGACCCCGACGACCCGGAGGGCGACGACGAGCGCGACCAGACCCAGGGCATCCTCGACGCCGTCGAGGAGCTGTGCACCGAGGGGCCCGGCGACATCCTCGTGTTCCTCTCCGGCGAGCGCGAGATCCGCGACACCGCGGACGTGCTCAACCGCGCGGACCTGCGCGGCACCGAGGTCCTGCCGCTGTACGCGCGGCTGTCGGCGGCCGAGCAGCACCGCATCTTCCAGTCCCACGCCGGGCGGCGCGTGGTGCTCGCGACCAACGTCGCCGAGACGTCGCTGACCGTGCCGGGCATCAAGTACGTCGTCGACCCGGGCACGGCGCGGATCTCCCGCTACAGCCACCGGACCAAGGTGCAGCGGCTGCCGATCGAACCGGTGTCGCAGGCGTCGGCGAACCAGCGCAAGGGCCGCTGCGGCCGCACGTCCGACGGCATCTGCATCCGGCTCTACTCCGAAGAGGACTTCGAGAGCCGCCCGGAGTTCACCGACCCCGAGATCCTGCGGACCAACCTGGCGTCGGTCATCCTGCAGATGACGTCGCTGGGGCTCGGCGACATCGCCGCGTTCCCGTTCGTCGAGCCGCCGGACCGCCGCCAGGTCACCGACGGCATCGGCCTGCTGCAGGAGCTGGGCGCGTTCGACAGCGCGGCCGCCGGGAACAGCGACCGGCGCCTCACCGACACCGGCCGCAAGCTCGCGCAGCTGCCGGTCGACCCGCGGATGGGCCGGATGGTCCTGGAAGCGGCGAAGAACGGCTGCGTCCGCGAGGTCATGATCATCGCCGCCGCACTGTCCATCCAGGACCCGCGCGAGCGGCCGGCGGACAAGCAGCAGGCGGCCGACCAGCAGCACGCGCGCTTCGCCGACCCGACGTCGGACTTCCTCGCCTACCTCAACCTGTGGGAGTACGTCGCCGAGCAGCAGAAGGCGTTGTCCGGCAACCAGTTCCGCCGGATGTGCCGCACCGAGTACCTGAACTACCTGCGCCTGCGGGAGTGGCAGGACATCTTCAGCCAGTTGCGCCAGCTGGCCAAGCCGCTCGGCATCTCGCTGAACACGAACGCGTCCCCGGTGGACCCGCAGCGCGTGCACACGTCGCTGATCGCCGGGCTGTTGTCGCACATCGGGCTCAAGGACCCCGCGAAGGGCGACTACCTGGGCGCGCGCGGCGCCCGCTTCGGCGTGTTCCCCGGTTCGGCGCTGTTCAAGAAGCAGCCGCGCTGGGTGATGTCGGCCGAGCTGGTCGAGACGTCGAGGCTGTGGGCGCGGGTCAACGCGCGCATCGAGCCCGAGTGGGTCGAGCCGCTGGCGCAGCACATCGTCAAGCGGAACTACTCCGAGCCGCACTGGGAACGCAAGCAGGGCGCGGTGATGGCGACCGAGAAGGTGACGCTCTACGGCGTCCCGCTGATCGCCGACCGCCGCGTCAACTACGGCCGGATCGACCCGGA
The DNA here is from genome assembly GCF_046548815.1 of Amycolatopsis sp. cmx-4-83. Taxonomy (NCBI): domain Bacteria; kingdom Bacillati; phylum Actinomycetota; class Actinomycetes; order Pseudonocardiales; family Pseudonocardiaceae; genus Amycolatopsis; species Amycolatopsis sp. cmx-4-83. The sequence goes on from NZ_JAEBEF010000004.1 coordinate 613,927, forward strand.
AGTGTCGCGGGCGATGTTCATCCGGCACGCGCTGGTCGAGGGCGACTGGCAGACTCGGCACCACTTCTTCGCCGAGAACCGGGCGCTGCTGGAAGAGGTCGAGGACCTCGAGAACCGCGCGCGGCGGCGCGACATCCTCGTCGACGACCAGACGCTGTACGAGTTCTACGACTCCCGGGTGTCGGACGACGTCGTTTCGGTGCGGCACTTCGACAGCTGGTGGAAGAAGGCCCGGCACGAGCAGCCGGACCTGCTGTCGTTCGAGAAGTCCATGCTCATCAACGAAACCGCGGGCGGCGTGCGGGAGTCGGACTACCCCGACTCGTGGACGCAGGGCACGCAGGTCTTCAAGCTGACCTACCAGTTCGAGCCGGGCGCGGACGCCGACGGCGTCACCGTGCACGTCCCGCTGCCGGTGCTGAACCAGGTGACGCCGGACGGGTTCGACTGGCAGGTACCGGGTCTGCGCGAAGAGCTGGTCACCCAGCTGATCAAGTCGCTGCCGAAGGCGTTGCGGCGCAACTTCGTCCCGGCGCCGGACACGGCCAAGTACGTCCTTTCGCGAGTGTCCCCTTCGGACGGTCCGCTGCTGGAGGTGCTCGGGCGCGAGCTCCGGGCGCTGCGCGGGATCACGGTGCCGTACGCGGACTGGGACCTTTCGTCGGTGCCGGAGCACCTGAAGACGACGTTCCGCGTGGTCGACGAGCGCGGCAAGAAGGTGGCCGAGGGCAAGGATGTCGAAGCGCTGCAGCGGCAGCTGGCCCCGAAGGTCCGCGAGACGATCTCGAAGGCGGCCAACACGCTGGAGAAGGCCGGGCTGACGAAACCGTCGTTCGGCTCGCTGCCGAAGGTGTTCGAGTCGACCCAGCGCGGCCACGACGTCAAGGCGTACCCGGCGCTGGTCGACGAAGGTGCGTCGGTGGCGGTGCGCATGCTCGACACCCCGGGCCAGCAAGCTCATGCGATGTGGTCGGGCACGCGGCGGATGCTGCGGCTGAACCTGAACTCGCCGATGAAGTTCATCACGAGGTCGCTGTCCAACTCCTCGAAGCTGGTGCTGAACCGCAACCCGCACGGCAGCGTCGCGGCCCTGCTCGAAGACTGCGTCGACTGCGCGGTGGACGCGCTGATGACCGCCGGCGGCGGCCCGGTCTGGGACGAGACCGGGTTCAAGGTGCTGCTGGAGAAGGTCCGCGCCGGCCTGCACCCCGAGGTCCTCGGGGTGCTTACGGACGTCGAGAAGATCCTCCGCGCCGCGAACGACGTCGAGGTCCTGCTGCCGGCCACGCGCGGCCCCGCGGAGTCGCTAGCCGACATCCGTGCGCAGCTCGCCGCGCTGATCTACCCGGGTTTCGTGACGGAGACGGGTGCTTCGCGGCTGCGCAACGTCGTTCGCTACCTGCAGGGCATCTCGCGCCGGCTGGAGAAGCTGCCCACGGAGCCGACGCGCGACCTGCAGCGCACCGCCGACGTCGCCTGGATCCAGGCCGAGTACGCCGACGCGCTGGCCTCGCTGCCGCCGGGCACGTCGTCCCCGGCGTTGCGCGAGGTGCGGTGGATGATCGAGGAGCTGCGGGTTTCCTTCTTCGCGCAGACCTTGGGGACGGCCCACCCGGTGTCGCTGAAGCGGATCACGAAAGCGATCGACGACGCCCTCGCGTGAGCCCCGGTCTCAGAGGAAGACGCGCGCGATGTCGAGCCACTCGTCCGCGTCTTCGCCGACCGCGGTGAGGCCGGTTTCGGCGCGGGACCGGCGGTGGGTGACCCGGAGGCAGAAGTCGAGCGCGCTGCCCCGCACGCGTTGCGCGGCGTCTTCGGGACCCCAGGTCCAGAGCTCGCCGCCGGGACCGGTGAGCTCGACGCGGAACGGCTCGCCCGGCATCGGCGACTGCGCCGCGTAAAACGACAGCTCCCGCCCGGCGACGCCCAAGGCGGCGACGTGCCGGAGCCGCCCGGTCGGCCGGTGCACGACGCCGAGCGCGTCGAAGACGTCCTGGCCGTGCGCCCAGGTCTCCATCAGCCGGAGCGGCACCATCAGGACCGCGGTGGCCCGCGAGCCGAACCAGGGGAAGGTGTGGTCCAGCGGCACGTCGCCGAGCGCGTCCGCGAGTTCGGCCCGGCCGCCGCGCCAGCGTTCGAGCAGCTCCGGCCGCGGTTCGGCCGCACCCGCCGCGGCATCGAGGTCGGCGTCCTTCGGCACGACGTCGAAGGCTTCGGGCGTGCGGATGGCGGTGAGCACGTTGGCATCGGCCGCGGCGAGGTGGGCGAGCTGGTGCGCGATCGTCCAGCCTCCGGCCGGGGTCGGCCGGGACCAGTCGGGCTCCGTCGAGACCAGGGCGTCGAGCTCGTCGCCCTCGGCCACCAGGTCCTGGAGTGCGCGTTCGCGCGGTACCGCGGAGAGGTCGAGCCCGTAGTCGATCATCGCCGTTCAGGCTACCGGAAATGCGGTTTGTCCGGCTCCGGACTTCCGTCGGTTGACCGGGTGCGGGCACGCGAGAAGCCTGGTCCGGCTGGAGACCCTCCTGGGAAAGGACCGGCCGATGTCCTTGGGTGTTTCGTCCGCCAAGCGAAGAATCTTCGCCACGCTCACCGCTCTCCTCTTGCCGCTCGCCGTCGTGCTCGCCCCGGCCGCGCAAGCCGCCGAGCCGCGGCACGACGTGCCGAACCCGTTGCTCAAAGAACGTTTCGCCGAGGGGGAAGAGGAGGACGGCGACGACCCCGCGCTGTCCGCGCTCTGCCAGACCTACATCGGCAAGCCGAACCCGTACCGGCCGCTGGTGCCCAACCGCGACGTCATCGACGGCGACACCATCGTCCCGACCGGCAGCCAGACCGGCTGCAGCACCGCGCAGAACGAAACGACCATCGCCGTCAACCCCGAAAACCCGCGCAACATCGTCGCCGGGTCCAACGACTACCGGCTCTACAACACCCGCGAGTCCCGCAACGACTCCGGTGGTTTCGCCTACACCTCGTTCGACGGCGGCAAGACCTGGGCGAACGTTCGGCTGCCGCACCTGGACTTCCCGACCGGGGCGGCCGCGCCACTGTCGTACATGGACGCGGCGGGCGACCCGGCCATCGCGTTCGGGCCACACAACACCGTCTACTACTCGACGCTCGTCTTCAGCCGGGCCGCGGTTCCGGACGACCAGCAGCAGGCCAGCGGAATCGCCGTGTCGGTTTCGCACGACGGCGGGCGCAGCTTCGGCGACCCGGCGATCCTGCACCTCGACGGCGTCACGCCGGCCGGCACCCCGACGCCCGCGAACATCTTCAACGACAAGGAGTGGATCGCCGCCGACCCCGTGTCGGGCACGGTGTACGTCACCTGGACGCAGTTCACCTACGACGCCGCCGGCAACTTCGTCGAATCGCCGATCGTGCTGTCGAAGTCCGGCGACTTCGGCCGGACGTGGTCGCCGGCGCGCCGTGTTTCGCCGTCGTTGACCGGCTTCCCGGGCGGCATCACGCCGTTCGGCAGCGGATCGAACCCGGTGGTCACCCGCGACGGGACGCTCCAGATCGCCTACGAGACATCGGTGTGCGCCACGGCGGCGTGCGACCGGCCGGCCGACCACGACGCCGTCGTCGTGGCGACCTCGCGTGACGGCGGCCGGACCTTCCGGCACGCCGAGGTGGGGCTCGACTTCGACTTCCCGGTCGACGAAGACGTCGCCAACAACGCGTTGACCGGGGAGAACTTCCGGGTCAACAGCTTCCCGCAGCTGGCGTACGACCGGGTGACCGACCACCTCTGGGTGACCTGGGCCGACGACCGCCACGGCACCTACCGCGACGGCGAGTCGGTCAAGACGGACGGGGACGCCTTCCTGAGCGGCTCCGACGGCCGGCACGGCTGGTCGGCGCCGGTGAAGATCGGCACGGGCGCCGACGAGGTGTTCCCCGCCGTCGCCGCACTGGCCGGGCGCGTGGCGGTCACCTTCTACACGCGCGCCTACGACCCGCACGGCATCGGCCTGGACTACGCCTACGCCACCGGGTGGGGCGACGGGGCCGGCACGGCCCCGATCCGGCGGATCACCACGCAGACGTCGAACCCGCAGGTGCAGTTCGTGGCGGCCGGCGCGGTCACCGGGAAGGAGCTCCAGGGCGTGTTCATCGGCGACTACACCGCGGCCGCGGTCGGCGCCGACTTCCGGCTGTACCCGTGCTGGACCGACTTCCGCGGCAACCCGGGCCGGACCCTGCCGAACCAGGACGTCGTGACGCAGCCGCTCTCGATGTTCCCCTGAGGCGCGGGAGCCGTGCCGGGATGACCGGCACGGCTCACTTCGCGTCGGCGTAGGTGTCCACCGGGGCGATGTGCAGCGGGAACCGCACCGGGCAGGCCGGGCCGAAGAGCATTCGCGCCGCCTCCGCCACGCTGTCCGTGATCGCCGTCGTCACCTCCTCCGCCAGCTCGGCCGGGGTGTGGACGATGACCTCGTCGTGCTGGAAGAACACCAGGTGCGCGGGGGACGGGAGGCGCTGCCGCAGCGTCGCCAGCATGACCGCCGTCATGTCGGCCGCGCTGGCCTGGACGACGAAGTTGCGCGTGAACCGGCCCCAGCCGCGGGAGGCTCGGCGGGCCTTCAGCTCCCCCGCTTCGTCCGAAGCCAGCCCGCCGGTGAGCGCGCGCCACGCCGCCGACGGGGCCGGGGACGTGCGGCCCAGCCGGGAGCGGACCCGCTCGCCGCGTTCGCCGGCCTGGGCCGCGTGCTCCACATAGGACACCGCGTCCGGGAACCGCTGGCGCAGCAACGCGAGCAGGGGGCCCGCTTCGCCGGACGTGCCGCCGTACATCGCCGACAGCATCGCGATCTTCGCCCGCGCCCGGTCGTCGCGGTCGTCGTCGGCCGCCGGGACCCAGCGGGCGCCCGAGAACAGCGCCTCGCCCAGCCGCGCGTACAGGTCCGTCGCCGCCGCGACGTCGGCCAGGCGCCGGTCGCCCGACAACGCCGTGAGCACCCGGGGCTCCAGCTGGGCGGCGTCGGCCACCACCAGCTTCCAGCCCGGATCGGCCCGGACGCAGGTGCGCAGCACCTTCGGGATCTGCAGCGCGCCGCCGCCCCGGCTGGCCCAGCGCCCGGACACCACCCCGCCCACGACGTAGTGCGGCCGGAACCGCCCGTCGGCGACCCACTCCTCGAGCCACGCCCACCCGTTCGCCGTGTACAGCCGCGAGAGCTCCTTGTACTCCAGCAGCGGCCCGACCGCCGGGTGGTCGATGCCCTTGAGCAGGTACTTCCGCGCCGCCGGGACCTCGATGCCGGCTCGCGCCAGCGCGCGGACCACGCTCGGCGGCGAGTCCGGGTTCACCGGCCGCCCGCCGAACGCCTCGCTGATCTTCGCCGCCAGCTCCACCAGCACCTTCGGCCGCTCGCCGGGCCGCACCCGCGGTCCGAGCCGGGAGACCAGCAGCGCCTCGTGCAGGTCGGCCCGCCAGGGCAGCCCGTCGGCCGACATCTCCACGGCGGCCAGCGCGCTCGCCGACTCGGCGGCCAGCAGCAGCCGCATCCGGTCGGGGTGCCCGGTCGCGGCCACCCGCCGCTCTTGCTCGGCCAGCACGCGCCGGACCGCCGTGACCACCGTCACGCCCTCGGGCAGCGTCGGCACGTGAGCGTCGAACAGCGTCGGCTGCGCCAGCTCGACGGCGGTCGAGTCCGGTGGCGGTTCCTCACCGTTCGCCCTGGCCCAGGCCGCGCGCAGGCTCCGCGACTGCCCGTCCGCGCCCTCGTACGCCAGCAGCAGCCCCTCCGCCAGCGCGACGTCGTAGCAGCGCCGCACCCGCACCCCGGCCGCGACGAGCACCGGGTACGTCGACTCCGCCGACGGGAACACCCACCGGGGCTCCAGCGACGCCTCAAGTTCCCGCGCCGACCTGGCGAAACCCGCTTCGTCCAGCCCCGTCACCGTCGACGACGACGTGTGCACGGTGAAGCTCCCGTCCTCCTCACGACCCGCGATCACCTGCACGAAGACATTGTGCCGACCACCACCGACATTTTTCGGGGGTTCGGGTGGCGGAGCCCCGTCCTGGGGCGAAGCCCCAGATGACACCGACAGTTTCCGCGCGCTCGCGGGTGGTGCGTTCGGCCTACGTTGGTTTACTCTCCAGTAGCTCCCATACCGCCGGTACGCCCGCCGTCGGCGTGGGCTCTCTTCCCCGCAGCGATGGAGGTGCCTGGATGAGCCTGGTCGAGCTCGCCACGCAGGTGGCGGACAAGGTGGCCGAGACGGCCCGCAGCGTCGACGTGATGCGGCGCGCGGGGCTCGTCCCCTTCCCCCGGCTCGACGAGGGGGTCCGCTCGCTGGTCGCGATCCGCAAGTTCGGGCCGTTCGCCGGCGCGAACCACATCTCCGCGCGCCGCGACCCGACCGCCGTCGGCATCGTCGACGAGCTCGGGCCGCTCACCTACAAGCAGCTCGACGACCAGTCGAACGCGCTGGCCAGGGCGTGGTCGCACCGCGGCATCGAGCCGGGCCAGGTCGTGGCCGCGCTGTGCCGCGACCACCGCGGCCTGGTCCTCACGATGGCGGCGGCGGGCAAGCTCGGCGTCCGCCTGCTGCTGATGAACACCGGGTTCGCGAAGCCGCAGCTGGCCGACGTCGCCAAGCGCGAAGGCGTCACCGCGCTGATCTACGACCAGGAGTTCACCGGCCTGCTCGACGCGATGCCCGAGGGCGTCGGCCGCTACCTCGCCTGGGTCGACCCGGACAGCGACCTGACCGGCCGGGACGTACCCGTGCTGAGCGAGATCATCGCGAGCACCGACGACCGGCCGTGGCCCGCGCCGGCCAAGCCGGGCGGGTTCGTCCTGCTCACCAGCGGCACGACCGGCACCCCGAAGGGTGCGCCGCGGCCGCACACGTCGGCGCTGGCGTCGGCGCAGTTCCTCGACCGGATCCCGTTGCGGTCCAACGAGGCCACGTACATGGGCGCACCGCTGTTCCACGGCACCGGGCTCTCGCAGTTCATCCTCTCCTTCGCGCTCGGTTCGACGGTCGTGATGCGCCGCAAGTTCACCCCGGAGGAGGCGCTGCGCGGCGTCGCCGAGCACAAGTGCACCGCGCTCGTGCTGGTGCCGACGATGCTGCAGCGGATCGTCGACCTGCCGAAGGAAACCCGCGAGAAGTACGACACGTCGTCGCTGCGGATCATCTTCGTGGCCGGCTCGGCGCTGTCGCCGGACCTGGGCAACCGCGCGAACGAGGCGTTCGGGCCGGTGGTGCACAACCTGTACGGCTCGACCGAGGTCGCGGTGGCGACGGTCGCGACGCCGGAGGACTGGCGGAAGGCCCCGGGCACGGTCGGCCGCGCGCCGGTCGGCTGCAAGGTGGCGCTGTACGACCCGGCCGGCCGCCGCATCACCGAGCCGCACGTGACCGGCCGCGTCTTCGTGGGCAGCGGCCTCAGCTTCGGCGGCTACACCGACGGCCGCCACAAGGAGATCATCGACGGCCTGCTGTCCAGCGGCGACGTCGGCCACTTCGACGAGGACGGCCTGCTGTTCATCGACGGCCGCGACGACGAGATGATCGTCTCCGGCGGCGAGAACGTGTTCCCGATCGAGGTGGAGAACCTCTTGGTGGAACGCGAAGACGTCCTCGAGGCGGCGGTGATCGGCGTCGAGGACCCGGAGTTCGGCCAGCGGCTGAAGGCGTTCGTGGTGCTGGCGGACGGGGTTTCACCGGACGCGGACGAACTCCGCGACTACGTGAAGGCGAACTTGGCGCGGTACAAGGTGCCGCGGGACGTCGAGTTCCTCGACGAGCTGCCGCGCAACGCGACCGGGAAGGTGTTGCGCACCAAGCTTTCCTGACGTCTGTGCCTGCCTATCGGGTCAATCCCAGTCGATCCCGAACACCCCGGGCCCGAAGTCCAGCGCCACCGCGTGCACCCCGTCGCCGCCGTCGAGCTTCAGCTGGCGGCGGGCCAGCGACCCCGCCGAGCCGTTGTGCGAGTACTGCCAGCAGCGCTCCGGCGCCGTTCCCGGCGCGAACCGGACCTCCAGCAGGTACTCCCGCACCGGGCGGCGGAACTCGCGGTAGTGGGTGTTGCGGCACTCCGGGTACGGCGGCCCGCCGTTCGTCAGCGTGTACTCGATCAAGTGCGTCTCGCCGCGGTTGATCGGCTGGTCGAAGAGGAGCTCGGCGACGATCAGGCCGTGGGCCTCGTCGACCTCGGCGCGGCCGACGCGGCAGTTGCGGACCGCGTGCAGCTCCGGGGCGCCCGCCGCCGGGTCGTCCTGGGTGTACACCAGGAGCCAGCGGTCCTGGCCGTCCGAGACTGCCTGGAACACCGCACGGGCCGTGACCGCGCGCTGGCCGCCGTCCGCGGCGATGTCGCACAGGTCGTGCAGCCCGACCAGTTTCAGCGGGAGCTGGCGCTCCAGCGCGTTCGGGGCGCCGACCTTGTCCAGCAACGGCTGCAGCACCTCGCGCGGGAACGACATCGGCTCGCCGCCCGCCTGGCGCTTCCCGGCGCCGCCGCGGGGCCGGGGCGGGGGCAGCAGGCCGAGCAGCGCGCCCGCCGGGACGTCGAGGATCTCTTCCAGCGTACGGACGGCCGAGAGCGAGCTCTGCCGCTCGGGCTGGCGCTTGCCGGACTGCCAATAACTGAGGGCGGTGACGCTGACGACGACCCCGCGCGCCCGCAGCCGGGCCTGGATCCGGTCCAGGGACAGCCCGCTCGTCGCGATGGCCGCACGCAGCTGCGTGGCGAACGCGGTGCGCCCGTTCTCGTCGCCCGCCGTGCTGCCCGCCATTGCCGATCCGCCCCGTGCCGTCCCCCGACGATCCCCGACACGGAGCACGTTAGCAGGATTCCCCGCCCCGGCCGCGTCCCTCTTCGCCGGGCGGTCCGCTGGGGCGAACGGGCTAGTACTGGCAACTGTGAACCATTGCCCCGGCCAGGCCGGACACGCTTGTATGACTTGCCTGCGCCGGTGGCCCCGCCTCCCCCTCACGGACCACCCGGGCGCCGGCCGAGAAGCCGTGGACAACGGCTCCGGTTCACCCGGCCGCGTTGTGCGACCGGCCGGTGTGGCCGCGCGATGACCGGTGGCCCGGCGACGCCCCCAGCGCCGGGCCACCGGTCTTATTACCAACGGGTAGCCTCCGCCTTCCTCCCCTCCACCACCCTCAACCGAGGCGCTGCGCGCCGCTGTAAATTCTTGGCATGACGCTCCGGAAGAACATCCTGATCACCGGCGCCAGCAGCGGGTTGGGCGAGGGGATGGCCCGCCAGTTCGCGGCGAAGGGGCGCAACCTCGCGTTGTGCGCGCGGCGCACCGAGCGCCTCGAAACCCTGGCCAAGGAGCTAGAGGAAGCCCACCCCGGGATCAAGGTCGTCACGCGCACCCTCGACGTCACCGAGCACGACCGCGTGTTCGCCGTCTTCGAGGAGTTCCGCGCCGAGCTGGGGTCCCTCGACCGGGTGATTGTGAACGCCGGGCTCGGGAAGGGGCAGCCGGTCGGGAAGGGCCGGTTCGACGCCAACCGCCAGACCCTCGAGGTCAACTTCGTCGCGGCGGCGGCCCAGGTCGAAGCCGCCGCCGGGATCTTCCGGGAGCAGGGCGCCGGGCACCTGGCGGTGGTCTCCTCGTTCAGCGCCATCCGCGGGCTGCCGGGCAACCTCACCGCGTACGCCGCTTCGAAGGCCGGGATCTCGGCGTTCGTCGACGGCACCCGGCTGGAGCTCAAGCGCAAGGGCATCACCGTCACCGACGTCCGGCCGGGCTACATCGAGTCGGAGATGAACGACCGGATCGGCAAGAACCCGTTGCTCGCCAAGGCCGAGAGCGGGGCCAGGGCGCTGGTCAAGGCGATCGAGGCCGAACCGGCCCGCGCCTACGTCCCGGCGTGGCCCTGGGTGCCGCTGAGCCTCGCGATGCGCGTGGTGCCCGCCTCGATCCTGCGGAAGTTCGCGTGAGCACCGTCGAGGTGCGCGAGGAAGACGCCTTCGACGTCGCCGCGGTGCACGCCTGGCTGACGACGAAGGTCGAGGGGCTCGGCGGCGAGCCGCCGGGCGTCCGGCAGTTCCCCGGCGGCGCGTCGAACCTGACCTACCTGCTGACCTACCCGGACCGCGAGCTGATCCTGCGCCGCCCGCCCGCCGGGCACAAGGCGGCGTCGGCGCACGACATGCGGCGCGAGTACCGGGTGCAGCACGCGCTCCGGCCGGTGTTCCCGTACGTGCCGCGGATGCTGGCCTTCGGCGACGACGAGAGCCTGCTCGGCGGCGACTTCTACGTCATGGAGAAGCTCGACGGCCTGATCCTGCGCGGCGACCTGCCCGAAGGCCTCGAACTGAGCGCGGACCAGGCGCGCGAGCTGTCCGGCAAGGTCGTGGACCGGCTGGTCGACCTGCACGCCGTCGACGTCGCGAAGGCCGGGCTGGCCGACCTCGGCAAGGGCGCGGGGTACGTCGAGCGCCAGATCCGCGGCTGGTCGGACCGGTTCGCCGCGGCGCGCACGGACAACGTCGGCGACTTCGCCGAGGTGCGCGCGTGGCTGGCGGAGAACCAGCCGGCCGAGGTGAAGATCTGCTTGATCCACAACGACTACCGGCTCGACAACCTGGTGCTGGACGGCCCGGGGACGCTGAACATCACCGGCGTGCTGGACTGGGAGATGGCCACCCTCGGCGACCCGCTGATGGAGCTGGGCAGCATGCTGGCCTACTGGGTCCAGGCCGATGACGACGACGTCATGAAGGCGAGCCGCCGCCAGCCGACGCACCTGCCCGGGACCTTCACGCGCGAGGAGTTCGTCGCGCGGTACGCGGAGAAGACCGGGCTGGCCGTGGGCGACTGGCGGTTCTACGAGGTCTACGGCCTGTTCCGGCTCGCGGCGGTGCTGCAGCAGCTGTACCGGCGCTACCGGGAGGGTGCCACGCGCAACCCGGCGTTCAAGGACTTCTGGCAGTTCGTCGGCTACCTGGACTGGCGCTGCCGGGAAATCATCGCGAAGGGAAGCGTGTAGTGGGCGCGATCTACCTGGTCCGGCACGGCCAGGCGTCGTTCGGCGCGGCCGACTACGACGCCCTGTCCCCGCAGGGCTTCGAACAGTCCACAGTGGTCGGTGCGGAACTGCTGCGCCGCGCCGTCTCCTTCACGCAGATCCGCTCGGGCACGCTGGCGCGGCAGCGGGACACCGCGGCGACCGCGCTCAAGGCGCTGGGCAGCGACGTCCCGGTGGTCGAGGACCCGCGCTGGAACGAGTACGACCACGTCGACATCGCGCGCCACCACGCCGGTGGCGCGCCGCAGGAGGATTCCCGGTCGTACCAAGGGGTGCTCGACGCGGCGCTGACCGCGTGGACGTCGGCGGGCACCGGCGGGCCGTGCGCCGAGACGTGGCCCGCGTTCCTCGCCCGCTGCCGTGCCGCGCTCGAAGACCTGGTGGCGTCCCTCGGCAAGGGGGAGCACGCGCTCGTGTTCACCTCCGGTGGCGTGATCGCCACCGTCTGCGGCCTGCTGATGGGCACGCCCGAAGCCGGGCTGCTGAAGCTCAACCGCGTCACGGTCAACGGCGGCATCACGAAGCTCGTGTCCGGCCGCGGCGGCGTCACCCTGTTGTCGTTCAACGAACACCCGCACTTCGAGGCCGACGCGGCTTCGCTGCTCACCTACCGGTAGGAGACGTTCGATGCGGTTCGGCGAGGTCACGATCCACCCGGTCAACGGCCACGGCCCGGAAGACGTCGTGGTCGACGCGGAAGGCCGGATCTACACCGGCGTCGACGACGGCCGCATCCTGCGCCTGTCCCCGGACGGCCGCCGCATCGACGTCCTCGCCGACACCGGCGGCCGTCCGCTGGGGCTCGAGTTGTACGGCGAGGACGAGCTCCTGATCTGCGACGCCCGCGCCGGCCTGCTGGTCGTCCCCCTTTCCGGCGGGACGCCGTCGGTCCTGGCGACTTCGGCGCTGGGCCTGGACTTCGTGTTCTGCAACAACGCGGCGGTGGCCGCGGACGGGACCGTGTACTTCACGGACTCGTCCCGCCGCTTCGGCATCGACAACTGGCGCGACGACCTGATCGAGCAGACCGCGGGCGGCCGCCTGCTGCGCCGCTCCCCGGACGGCTCGATCGACCTGCTCCTGGACGGCCTCCAGTTCGCGAACGGCGTGGCACTGGCCCCGGACGAGTCCTTTGTGGCCGTGGCCGAAACGGGAGCGTGCCGGGTGTCACGGGTGTCCCTTCCGGACGGTCGTGCCGACGTCCTCGTCGACGGCCTGTGGGGCTTCCCGGACAACATTTCGACGGGCACGGACGGGCTGATCTGGATCACGCAGGCTTCGCCGAAGGTGGCGGCGCTGGACGTGGTGCGCCGCCTGCCGGCGTTCCTCCGCGCGGGTGTCCGCCGGCTGCCGACGTCACTGCAGCCCAGCCCGGGCCGCGAGGTGGGCGTGCTGGGAGTGGCGGCCGACGGCAAGGTGGTCCGCGAACTGCGCGGCGAGATCGACGGCTTCCACATGCTGGTGGGCGTCCGCGAGTGGCAGGGGCAGCTGTACTTCGGCTCCCTGGAGGAGAACGCGGTCGCGGTCACCGTCGCCGCGGGGTGATTACCACGGCACGGTTTCCCCGTGCCGGTCCAGGAACCGCAGTCCGGGCTTGCCCGCCTGGGTCTCGAGAACGTCGACCACCGAAGGGATCGACTCCTCCGGCGCCAGCGGCGCGTCCGGGCCGCCGAGACGCGTCCGGTTGTGGCCGGGGTCGATCAGCAGCTTCGTGTGCCCGTCGCCTTCGTACCGGGTCGCGTAGCTGCGCATCAGCTGGTTGAGCGCGGCCTTGCTGGCCTTGTACAGCTCGTAGCCGGGTTCGGTGTTCAGCGTGATGCTGCCCTGCTCGGACGACATCACCGCGACCGTCCCACCCGGGACGACCAGTTCGCGCAAGGCTTCCAGCACCCGCAACGGGCTCAACGCGTTGGTGATCATCACTTCGGTGAACACCTCCGTCGGCACTTCGCCGATCGCGAGGTTGCCGCGGTCGACGGCCGCGTTCACGAACAGCAGGTCGAACCGTCTGCCGCTCAACCGCGCGCGCAGGGCGGCCAGGTGTGCCGGGTCGGTCATCTCCAGGGTTTCGACGGTCAGGTCCGGGGGAGCGTCGCCGCGGGTGGTGGCCGTGACCTGCCAGCCGCGGCGGGTCAGCTCGCGGGACAGGACCAGGCCGAGGCCGCGGGAGGCGCCGATGACAAGTGCTTCGGACATGGGGAACCTCATTTGTCTAGACGCGACGTTGCGTCTAGACAGTAGCACGCTATCGTGGCCGCATGCCCACTCCGCCCAGGGCCCGCTCCGGCAACCGGCGCGACGAAACCGCGCGTCTCGCGGTGCTGCACGCCGCCGACGACCTGCTCGTCGAGCACGGGTTCGGCGGGCTGACGATCGAGGCGATCGCGCGCGAGGCCGGCGTCGCCAAGCAGACGATCTACCGCTGGTGGCCGTCGAAGGTCGAGATCCTGCTCGACACGCTCGTCGAGGACACCGCCAAGCGCTTGCCGGTCCCGGAAAAGGGGCTCCGCGAATACCTGCACGCCTTCGCCGGCTTCATCACCGGCGACCCGGCGGGCAAGGTCCTGCTGGCGCTGCTCGCCCAGTCGCAGCACGACCCGGCCACGGCGGCGAGCTTCCAGGAGCGCTACCTCGGCCCGCGCCGAGAGCGAGAACGCGAGCTGATCACCCGGGCGATCGACGCGGGCGAGATCTCCCCGCGCCTCGGCCCCGATGCCTTGCTGGACGCGCTGTTCGGCCCGATCGTCTACAGTGCACTGATCGGGTCGGACCAGGACGTGGCCGGCGCGCTCGTCGAAGAACTGCTCTAGCGGCCCGTCCACCGCGGCTCGCGGCCCGCCGACCAGGCCGCGTAGAACTCCTTGTGGTCCTTCGCCGTCATCAGCAGCGCCTGCGTGATCGCTTCCAGCTCGATCGCGCTGCCCAGGTCCATGTCCAGTTCGCGGGTCAGCAGCACCTTCGTCGTCGCGTACGCCAGCGCCGGGCCGTCCGCCAGCCGGCGAGCCAGCGCCGACGCCGTCGACGCCAGTTCGGCGTCCGGGACCACTTGGGACGCCAGGCCGATCTCCAGCGCACGGGCCGCGGGCAGCTTGTCGCCCAGGATCAGCAGTTCCGTCGCGCGGCCGAGCCCGACCAGGCGGGGGAGCAGGTACGCCGAACCCATGTCCGCGCCGGCCAGCCCGACCTTCGTGAACAGGAACGCGAACTTCGCCGACTCGGCCAGCAGGCGGAAGTCGCTCGCCAGCGCGATCACCGAACCCGCGCCCGCCGCGACGCCGTTGACCGCGGCGATCACCGGGATCGGGCACTCGCGGAGGGCCTTCACCACCGCGCCCGTCATGCGCGTGAACTCCAGCAGCTCCGCCGTCTCGAACTTCTGCAGCTCGCCGATGATCTCCTCGACGTCGCCGCCGGAGCAGAAGCCGCGGCCCTGCCCGGTGATCACCAGCACCCGGACGTCTTCGTGCTGCGGCAGCTCCAGGACGAGGTCGCGCAGGTCGGCGTAGACGTCGAAGGTCAGCGCGTTCAGCTTTTCGGGCCGGGTGAAGGTCACCGTGGCGACCCCGCTGTCCACGGTGAACTCGAAGTGTTCCCACTCCTTCGTCAGCGGTGCGGTCGCGCGGAACGGGCTCATGACTGGATTCCTCCGCCGTCGAGTACGAGGGTCTGGCCGTTGATCGCGGCGGCTTCCGGGGCCGCCAGGAAGGAGACGGCGAACGCCACCTCCGAAGGTTCGAGCAGCCGGCCGAGCGGGGACGCCGCCGCCAGCGCCGCTTCGGCGTCGTCGGGCGACCGGCCCGTGCGTTCCCGGATGCGGGCCACCGAGGACGCCGTCATGTCGGTGCGGACGAACGCCGGGCACACCGCGTTCGCCGTGACGCCGGTGCCGGCCAGCTCCGCCGCCACCGCGCGCACGAGACCCAGCGCCGCGTGCTTCGACGCCGTGTAGGCGGCCGTGTAGCGGTAGCCGACGTGCGAGGCCGTCGAAGCCACCGTGACGATCCGGCCGCGGTCGCGCTCGCGCATCCCGGGCAAAACCGCCCGGGTGCAGAAGAACGCGCCCGTGGCGTTGACTTCGAGCTGCCGGTGCCAATCGTCCGAAGTGGTCCGGGCGGCCGGGGCGCTGGAAGAGATCCCGGCGTTGTTGACGAGCACGTCCACCGGGCCCGCCGCCGCGAAATACGCGGTGACGGCCGCTTCGTCGGTGACGTCGCACTCCGCGCTGCCGGGCGCCAGCACGGTGTCGCCGAGCGAGCGGAACCGCGCGGCGATCGCCGCGCCGATGCCGCGGGTGCCGCCGGTGACCACGACCAGGCGGCTCACGGGCGGGCCGCCAGTGCGCGCCTGTCGAGCTTTCCGTTGGCGGTACGGGGAAGTTCGGTCACGAACACCACCTCGCGGGGGTACTTGTGCTTGGCCAGGTGGGCTTTCGCGTGGTCCTTCAGCTCGGCCGCGGACACCGGTTCCCGCACCACGACGTACGCGCGCGGCACGACCAGGCCGTCGGTCTCGTGCCCGACGACCGCGCAATCCACCACGGACTCGTGGCCGAGCAGGCAGTCCTCGATCTCGCCGGGCGCGACGAACACGCCGCCGACCTTGAGCAGCGCGTCGGCGCGGCCGTGGTGGCGGAAGTACCCGCCGGACCTGCTGAAGAGGTCGCCGGAGGTCAGCGTGTCGCCGTCGAACGTGCGCGCGGACTTCTCCGGGTCGCCGAAGTACTCCAGCGCGATCGTCGGCCCGGTCACCCGCAGCGGCCCGATTTCGCCGTCGGGCAACGGGTTCCCCAGCTCGTCGACGACCTCGGCGGTGTAGCCGGGGACGGCCGTGCCGAGTGTGCCGGCGCGGGCCTGTCCCGGCCGGTTCGACAGGTAGATGTGGTAGGCCTCGGACGAGCCGATGCCGTCGACGACCGGCACGCCGAAGGCCGCGTCCCACTTCCGGTGCAGCTCCGAGGGCAGCGCCTCGCCCGCCGACGTCGTCATCCGCAGGCAGCTCAGGTCCTGCTCCGCCGCGGCCGGGTGGGCGACCATCGCGCTCATCATGGTCGGCACGTTGACCAGCACCGTCGGCCGGTGCCGGGCGATCAGCTCGAAGATCAGGTCGGCCGTGCTGCGCTCGGGGAACGCGATCCCGGCGGCGCCGACGCCGAACGGGAACAACGCCACGAGGTCGCGCGCGTAACCGAAGAACAGCTTGGGCACGGCGAGAACGCGGTCGTCTTCGCGGAGGCCGAGGACTTCGACGGCGTACCGTTCGAAGCTCTCCTTGGGGCTGCGCAACGGGTGCACGCACGCCTTGGGCGCGCCGGTGCTGCCGGTGGTGAACTTCCAGATCGCGACGTCGTCCACAGTGGTCGGTGCGGCGTCCAGCGTGTCCGGCGCGGCGTCGAGCAACGTCCGGAACGGACGTTCGCCGGGGAGCAGCTCGCTCTCGGCAACCCCGGTGACCAGCAGGTTCCGGGCGCCGGCCGTGCGCAACGCGGGCAGCGTGACGGCGTCGGCGAGCACCGCGACGGCTTCGGTGTAGCCGAGGTAGTACGCGTAGTCCTTGGGCTGCAGGAACGGGTAGACCTCGGCGGTGACCGCGCCGATCTTCTGGGCGCCGTACCAGGCCGCGACGAACTCCTCGCCGTCGCTCAGCGCCAGCAGGACCCGCTGTCCTCTTCGGACACCGGCGTCGCGGAACACGTGCCCGGCGCGGTTGGCCAGCCCCGCCAGCGCCGCGTAGCTGACCGACCGGTCCCCGACGAGCAACGCCGTTCGCGCGCCGCGGCCCGCCGCCACGTGCCGGTCGAGGAAGTGCGTGGCGAGGTTGAACGGCTCACTCACGGGCCAGCTCCCGGATCGCTTCCACCAGCAGGTCGGTCAACGTCGAGAAAGTCTCGGCGCCTTCTTCCGGAGTCGCCTCGGCGGGCTTCCCGCAGTACGCGTCGGTCATCCCCATTTCGCGGAACCCGCCGTCGGACGGGGCCGAAGCCAGGCTCACCGGCACGTGCGGCAGCGTCCGCATCAGCGGCTGGTCCACCAGTTCGGGCCGGTCGGCCAGCACCAGCGACGTCTCGTACCGCCCGGCGTGGCACTCGCCCGACCGGAACTCCTCGGTCAGCCGCGCCGCGTGCCGCCGCCGGACCAGGTCGAGCAACGCCGCGCGCCCGTCGTAGGCGAAGTTGAGCGTCTCCACCGCCCGCCGCAGCGTGACCAGGTGCGCGGGCTCGAAGTGGTTGTTGACCAGCAGGATCCGGCGGAACCGCTGGCCGATCAGCGCGGCCCCGATGTCCACCAGCAGGGCGTGCAGCGTCTCCTCGCCGATGTGGACGCCGCCGGCGAACCCGGTCGCGAACCGCGTGACGCCGTAGGGGACCTCGGGCAGCACTAGCACGTGGACGTCGTCGTCGGCGGCCAGCCGCTCGGCCGCGCGCTCGCACATCCCGCGGGAGATCAGCGGGTCCGTGCCCAGCGGCGCGTGCGGCCCGTGCGGCTCGATCGCACCCAGCGGGAGCAGCAGCACCGGCACGCGCGGGCCGTCCGCCAGTGCGGCGACCTGCCGGGAGGTGAGGTCCGCGAAGTACGTCACGCAAATCAAGCTACACCGCAGCGGCCTGAGGTGTATAGAGTTGCGCCCATGCCCGTCGACGCCTTCGAAACCGGTCCCCAGGACCTGGTCGTGACGTTGCTGGGCAGCTACGTGCACCCGCGCGAAACCCGCCGGGTGTGGTCGGGCGGCCTGGTCGCGGTGCTCGCCGAGCTGGGCTTCTCCGACGGCGCGGCCCGCATCGCGCTGACCCGCCTGGTGCGCCGCGGCCTGCTGCAGCGGCACCGCGAAGGCCGCACCGTGCACTACTCGCTGACCCGGCGCAGCATCGCCCTGCTCGCCGACGGCGACCGGCGGATCTTCTCCCTCGGCCGCCGCGAGCGCGCCGCGGGCGAGTGGACCGTGCTGTGGCAGAGCATCCCGGAGAGCCGCCGCCAAGCCCGGGAACGCCTGGTCCGGCGGCTGCGGTTCCTCGGCTTCGGGCCCTACTCCGGCGGCACGTGGATCGCCCCGCACGACCGCGAGGCCGAGGTGCTCGCCCTGCTCGGCGAGCTCGACGTCACCGAGCACGCCGGGCTGCTGCTCGGCCGGCCGTCGGCCGCGCTGGACGTCCGCCGGTTCGCCGGCCGGGCCTGGGACCTCGACGACCTGGCCGCCCGGTACACCGGGTTCGTCGAGCAGTTCGGCGGGTACGCGGGGCGCGAGCCCCCGGACCCCGAAGCGTTCGAGGTCCGCACCCGCCTGGTGCACACCTTCCGCGCGTTCCCGTCCCTCGACCCGGAACTGCCCGCCGACCTGGTGCCCGCACCGGATCGCCGGGCGGCCGCGGTCGAGTTGTTTCACGATCTGTACGCCGCGCTCGCGGACTCCGCGCAGCGCCACTTCGACGAGGTGACCCGAGGATGACCGAACCCAGCCAAGCGACCCAGGAAGCCTTGAGCTACACCTCGTACCTCGCGCTCGACGAGGTGCTGGGTGCTCAGCGCCTGCGGTCGGACGAGCACGACGAACTGCTGTTCATCGTGATCCACCAGGTGTACGAGCTGTGGTTCAAGCAGATCCTGCACGAGGCGGAATTCCTGCAGCAGAACCTGGAGGCGGGCAACACCGCCCATTCGATCCGCACGCTGCGCCGGATCCTCACGATCCTCAAGGTCGCCGTCGCGCAGATCGACGTGCTGGAAACGATGACGCCCAGCCAGTTCACGAGTTTCCGCGCGCGGCTGGACGCGTCGAGCGGCTTCCAGTCGGCCCAGTTCCGCGAGCTGGAAGCCGTGCTCGGGCGGCGTGACGAGCGCGTGTTCGCGCACTACCCGGAGGGCGGCGAGCAGCGCAAAGGCATTGCCGAGGCGATGGCGCGGCCCTCGTTGTTCGACTCTTTTTTGGCGTACCTCAAGGCTTCTGGCTATCCCGTCGAGTGTGACCGAGACGTCACTCGACCGGTGGAGCCGTCCCCGGCCCTGCAGGCGATATTGCTGGACGTGTACAGCGACGACGGCGGACCGTCGGTCGTCGCCGAGTGTCTGGTCGATCTCGACGAAGGGATGCAGGAGTGGCGCTACCGGCACGTGAAGATGGTCGAACGCACCATCGGCGACAAGACCGGAACGGGGGGATCGTCCGGCGCGACTTACCTGCGCACCACGCTTTTCCAGCCGATGTTCCCCGATCTCTGGGCAGTACGGAGCCGACTGTGACCACCCTCGACGACGTCCGCGCGGACCACAACGCGCTGGCCGCGCACTACTCCCGGTTCGCGGTGGCCGATCGCCTGCTGCTGTCCGGGCATTCGCACCAGGCTTGGCCGGACGTCGCGGAGGAGGGCCTGCTGGAGTCCTTCGCGGACGCCGCCCGCGACGTCGACGCGAAGTGGGAGCGCGCCTTCGCGAAGGCCGACGAGCTGCGCGCCGGGTTCCGGCAGCTGCTCGGCGACCCGCACGGCGAGTACGCGCTCGGCGCGAGCACGCACGACCTGGTGCTGCGGTTCCTGTCCGCGATGGAGCTGCCGCGAAGACCCCGCCTGGTCACCACCGACGGCGAGTTCCACACCCTGCGCCGCCAGTTCGCCCGGCTCGAGGAGGAGGGCGTCGAGATCGTCCGGGTGCCGCTCGACCCGGTGCCCACGCTGGCCGAGCGCGTCGCCGCCGAGGTGGACGACGACACCGCCGCGGTGCTCGTCTCGGCCGTGCTGTTCGAGACGTCGCGGCTGGTGCCCGGCCTCGCGCACCTGGCCGACGTCTGCCGCGACCGCTCGATCGAGCTCGTCGTCGACGCCTACCACGCGCTCGGCGTCGTGCCGTTCGCGCTGCACGACCTCGGGCTCACCAACGCCTGGGTGCTCGGCGGCGGCTACAAGTACCTGCAGCTCGGCGAGGGCAACTGCTTCCTGCGGCTGCCCGCGCACGCCCAGGAGCTGCGGCCGGTGATCACCGGCTGGTACGCCGAGTTCGGGGCGCTGGCCGACGAACGCAACCCCGGCAAGGTCGCCTACGCCACCGGCGGCGACCGCTTCGCCGGCGCCACCTACGACCCGGCCAGCCACTACCGCGGCGTCCGGGTCCAGCGGTTCTTCGCCGAGCAGGGCCTCACACCCGAGTTCCTCCGCGAGGTTTCGCAGCACCAGGTGGGTCTGCTCGCGTCGGTGTTCGACTCGCTCGCCCTGCCCGCGGACGTCGTCACGCGCGACCGGGAGACGCCGCTGGACCGGCTCGGCGGCTTTCTTTCGCTGCGCTGCGCCGACGCGGGCGGTCTGCAGGCCGCGCTGGCCAAGCAAGGTGTCCGCACCGACAGCCGCGGGGCGTACCTGCGCTTCGGCCCGGCACCGTACCTTTCGGACACCCAGCTGGAGACGGCGATGGCCGCACTCGGACCGGCGGTCCGCGGCTGACCCCCTCAGGTACCCCCTAACCCGGGGGTTACCGGTCCGTATCGCGGGACCTGCACTGGTCCGGCGGACGGCGGGGATCTAGGTTGATCCGGGGAAATCGCACTCGGGCGGACGACCTCCGCCCCGCGCCCTTGGAAACCTTGAAGCGCGTCCCGGCCACGAACCGGGCGCGGGAGACAAAGGAGTCACCACCGTGACCGAAGGAGTGTTCACCCGGGGCACCGGGCACGAACAGGTCGTGTACTGCCACGACGAAGCCAGCGGCCTCAAGGCCATCATCGGCATCTACTCCACGGCGCTGGGTCCCGCTCTGGGCGGGACGCGCTTCCACCCCTACGCCACCGAAGCGGACGCACTCGACGACGTGCTCGCGCTGTCGAAGGGCATGGCCTACAAGAACGCGCTGGCCGGCCTCGACCTCGGCGGCGGCAAGGCCGTCATCATCGGCGACCCGAAGACGCTGAAGTCCGAAGCGCTGCTGCGCGCGTTCGGGCGCTTCGTGCAGTCCCTCGGCGGCCGCTACATCACGGCGTGCGACGTCGGCACGTACGTGCAGGACATGGACATCGTGGCCCGCGAGTCCCGCTTCGTCACCGGCCGCTCGCCGGAGGACGGCGGCGCCGGCGACTCCTCGGTGCTCACCGCGTTCGGCGTCTACCAGGGCATGCGGGCCTCGGCCGAGCACCTCTGGGGCAGCCCGGACCTCGCGGGCAAGCGCGTCGGCGTGGCCGGCGTCGGCAAGGTCGGGCACATCCTCGTCGGGCACCTGGTGGCGGCCGGCGCGCAGGTGACGATCACCGACGTGTGGGCCCCGGCGATCGAGCGCACCCGGTCGATCTACCCCGACGTCCGCGTGGTGTCCGATGTGGACGCCCTGCTGCGCACCGAGCTGGACGTCTTCGCCCCGTGCGCCCTCGGCGGCGCGCTCAACGACGAGACCGTGGCGCTGCTGAGCGCCCAGGTCGTCTGCGGCGCGGCGAACAACCAGCTCGCGCACCCCGGCATCGACAAGCAGCTGGCCGACCGCGGCGTCCTGTACGCGCCGGACTACCTGGTCAACGCCGGCGGCGTGATCCAGGTCGACGACGAGCGCCACGGCTTCGACTTCGACCGCGCCAAGCGCAAGACGACCGCGATCTTCGACACGACGAAGGCCGTGTTCAAGCTGGCCGAGACCGAGGGCGTGCCCCCGGCGACGGCGGCGGACCGGCTCGCGGAGCGGCGCATGGCGGAGATCGGCAGGCTGCGGTCCATCATGGCCGGGTGAGTCCTTCCCCCGAAGAGATCTTCGCGACGGCGGGCGTGCAGGGGTTCCTGCACGCCCGCCCTCTCGATTCCTCCCTCGAGTTCTGCCTCGGCGCCGACGAGCCGGTCGTGCTGGCGTCGGTGGTGAAGGTGGCGCTGGCCTACGAGTTCGCCCGGCAGGTCTCGGCGGGGCTGCTCGACCCGGCCGACCAGGTGCGCGCGACCGCCGCGGACCGCCTGGGCGGCAGCGGCTCGGCGGGCTTCGCCGACGACGTCTCCTACAGCCTGCGCGACGCGGCCCGGCTGGCCCTGTCGGTGTCCGACAACACGGCGGCGGACCTGCTCTTCGACCGGGTGGGCGTGGCGAACGTGCGCTCGCTGCTGGCCGAACTGGGCCTGACGCGGACGTCGGTCATCGGTGCCCCGCGTGACCTGCTGCGCACGATCATCGAGGACACCAAGGCCGGGCGGCCGCCGCGGGCGCTGGATCCCCGCCGGACGACGGCGAGCACCCCGCGCGAGATGACCGCGTTGCTGGCGGCGATCTGGGCCGATCCGGTGGGCGTCCCGGTGCGCGAGTGGATGTCGGCCCAGGTGAGCTGGCACCGGCTGACGGCGGGCTTCCCGCCGGAGGTCGCGGTGGCGGGCAAGACGGGCACGATGCCGGGCATCCGCAACGAAATCGGCGTGGCGACCTACCCGGACGGGCTCGCGTACGCGGTCGCGGCGTTCACGGTGGGCGGCGCGGAGACGCTCCGACGTCCGGACATCGACCGAGCGATCGGCGACGCGGCCCGGGCGGCGGTCGAGCAGCTCCGCGGCTCGTGAGTGTTCAGGGCGGTTAGACCCTGAACACTCACGAGGTCTGGTAGAAGACGTCCCAGGGCCGGGCCTCGACCGGGTTCGGGGGCACGATCCGGGAGATCCCGTCACCCTCGAGCACCGCCGCCGCCAGCTCGGCCAGCTTCGCGGCTTGGGGGTGCGGGCTGGCCGGGGGCCAGGCGAACGCCATCCGCGAGCGCAGCACCTCGCCCTCCAGTGGCCGCCACACCACGCGCGGTTCCTTGCGCGGGCCCGGTTCGAACGCGACGCCGTGGCCGGCCAGCACCAGGCCCAGCGCGAACTCCGGGTTGCGCGCGTGGCGGATCGACGCCGGGCGGAAGCCGTGGTCCCAGCAC
Source organism: Amycolatopsis sp. cmx-4-83 (assembly GCF_046548815.1). Lineage (NCBI taxonomy): Bacteria > Bacillati > Actinomycetota > Actinomycetes > Pseudonocardiales > Pseudonocardiaceae > Amycolatopsis > Amycolatopsis sp. cmx-4-83. The sequence continues at coordinate 636,799 of NZ_JAEBEF010000004.1, forward strand.
GTGCGCAGGAGGGCGTCGTAGCTGCCCGGGGCCGCCGCGCGCGGGGCGTGCACCAGGCCTTCGCCCGCGAGGTCGGCCAGGGAAAGCGAACTGCGGCGGGCCAGCGGGGAGTCGCGGGGGAGGACCACGCCCAGCGGGGTGTCGATCACCGGGCCGAGCTCCAGGTCGACGACGTCGACCGGCAGCTGCAGCAGGCCTGCGTCCAGCGACCGGTCCGCGAGCAGCCGGGTCTGCTCGGCGGTCGTCAGCTCCTGCAGGTCGAGCCGGACGGCCGGGTGCTGCGCGGCGAACGCCGTCAGGATGCCGGCGAGGACACCGCCGGGCAGCTCCGGGGGCACGCCCGCGCGCACCGCGTCCAGCTCGCCGCGTTCGGCCTTCGCGACCAGCGACGTCATCCGGTCCCACCGGGCAAGCAGGTCGCGGGCTTCGGCGCGCAGGACTTCGCCGGCTTCGGTGAGCGTGACGCGGCGGCCGCGGTCGAACAGCTTCGCGCCCAGCTCGGCCTCGAGCCGCTTGACGCGCTGGCTCAACGGCGGCTGCGCGATGCCGAGCCGCTCCGCCGCGCGGCCGAAGTGGAGTTCGTCGGCGACGACGAGGAAGTACCGCAGCGAACGGAGGTGATCCACGCTGCGACGATAGCCGTTCTCATATCGACATGCCGACGGATCGATCTTGGACAGCGGTCCGCGGTTCATGGTCGGGTGTCCGATATGGACATGGGATTCAACAGGCGCGGGCTGTTCGGCGCGGGTGCCGCGGCGGCGGCCATCCTGGCGGGCGCGGGACCGGCGGCGGCCGCGGCTTCGGGTACGTCGGGGATGACGCTGCGGTGGTGGGGGAACAACGGCTGGGAGATCCGCGCCGGGGCTAAGACGATCCTCGTCGACCCGTGGCTGACGCGGTTCAAGACAGGCACCTACACCCAGGCCGGTGCGAACCCGAAGACGCCGCTGTCGGTCAACCGCACGCTGATCGACGGCTTCCTCGACCGCGGCGAACTGCGCGCGGACCACATCCTCGTCACCCACGGCCACTACGACCACCTCACCGACGTCCCCTACCTGGCCAAACGCACCGGCGCGACGGTCATCGGCACCGAGACCCATTTGAGTCTCATGGCCGCGCTCGGTGCCCCGGAGGACCAGCTGGCGGTCGCGAGCGGCGGCGAAGACCTGACGTTCGACGGCTACTCGATCCGCGTCCTGCGCTCGTTGCACTCGGCGACGGGCGAACGGGCGCGGGTGGCGTTCCCGGGCTCGCGACCGCTGTCGCGCCGGGACCGGCCGTGCGTGATCGAGGACCTGGTGGAGGGCGGGACGCTGGCCTACCAGGTGACCGGCGCGGGCGCGAGCGTGCTGAACTTCGGCGGTTCGAACTACGTCGAGTCCGAGGTGGCGGGCCTGCGCCCGGACGTCGTGTGCCTCCCGGCGGGCGGCGCGAAGGTGACGCAGTACGTGCCGCGGCTGCTCACGGCCCTCGGTCACCCCCGCTACGTGGCGGCGACCCACTGGGACGACTTCGACGAGCCGCTCGGCAAGGTCGTCGACGCGGGTGGGCTGGAGCCGCTGCGCACCGCCGTCACCGCCGCGAGCCCCACCAGCCGGTTCGTGGTCCTGGACCACCTCGGCTCGTTCGTCCCCTGAACGCCGTGAAGGCCACCCCGAGGAACGTGGAGTTCCTCGGGGTGGCCTTCACGAAGGCCGGATCAGCCGCTCTTGCGGCGGAACGTCCGCTTGTTCGCCGCCGGGCCGTGGGCGTGCTGGTTCTTGCCGCCGCCGTTCTCGTGGGAGGCGCCGGAGCGGGCGTGGGCCTGCTTGCGCTCCAGCGCTTCGCGGAACTTGCGCTTGACGTCGTCCTCCTCCTCGCCGCTGGGCGACGGGTTCGGTTCACTCATGCCTACCTCCGGAAACGACGACGTGTGACCGCTCCAGCCTGTCAGTCGCGCACCGGCTTGGCGAGTCGATTTCAGCGTTTCGGGGACGGAACTCCGCCGAACTGCACCGACTTGCGCGTCAGGGGGCGGCCGCAGTGGTCGCACAGCAGGATCGGCCGCAGCCGGTTGCCGCATTCGACGTGGTGCAGCGTGATGTCCGGCTCCTGGCCGGTCACCTCGAAGCCCCGCGACCACTCGGCGATGAACGCCAGCGCCGGGAAGAACGCCAGCCCCTTCGCGGTGAGGCGGTAGTCGCGGGCGTCGGTGCGGGTCTTCGCCGTCCCGGTCCGCAACACGCCGACCTCGACGAGCTTGCTCAGCCGGCCCGACAGCACGCTCGGCCCGATCCCCAGCTCGCGCTCGAACTCCGAGAAGTGCCGGCAGCCCAGCAGCGCCGACACCAGCAGGCCGGTCGACCAGCGGTCGCCGAGCAGCTCCATCGTGTCGGGGAAGAACATCGTCGGGTCCCCGGCCAGGGATTCGGCGTCCTTGCGGCGGAAGCGCTTGGACGCCGTCGCCGCCGCGACGCCGGTGCTGTCGAGGCGCTCGGCCCGCACGTCACGGGCGTCGACCCGGCGCCCGCAGGCCGCGCAGCCCAGCGGCGCTGATGTAGCCAGCTCGCAGTCGAGGTGGATCAGCGTCGGCAGCACCTCGCGGCGGCCTTCGACCCACTCGCGCTCCCACGCCCAGATCGAGATCAGCAGCGGCCACAGCTCCAGGCCGCGCTCGGTGAGCCGGTACTCGTGCCGCGTGCGGCGCGCGTCGCGGTAGGGGACGCGGGCGAGCATGCCCGCCTCGACCATGTCCCGCAGCCGCCCCGACAACGCGGTCGGCGAGATGCCCAGCCGCAGCCGCAGCTCCTCGTAGCGCCGGAAGCGCAGGAACAGGCTCTGCAGGATGAGCAGCGTCCACTGGTCGCCGACCAGCTCCAGCGCCCGGCGGAGCGGATCCCCCGCCGGCCGGACGCGGTGTGCGGTCGCCTCGGTCACCGTCGTTCCCCCTTGTTCAGCGGCCTCAGAGTAACACCTGACTACATCTAGAGAAGCCTATTGACACCTGACTACACAAATCATAGTCTCATCCCCATCAGCCAGCGCGGTGAGCCCGACAGTCAGGGAGCAGCCCGATGACCAGCACCTCCGAACAGCCGCTCATGGTGGCCCGGGCGGCGGACGCGGCCGAGGAGCCCAACCCCTACCTGCTCGGCGTCTACGCCCCGGTCGGCACCGAGATCGACGCGGAAGACCTGCAGGTCATCGGCGAGATCCCGAAGGACCTCAACGGCGTCTACCTGCGCAACGGCCCCAACCCGCGGTTCGCCCCGGAAGGCCGCTACCACTGGTTCGACGGCGACGGCATGATCCACGCCGTCCACCTCGAGAACGGCAAGGCGCGCTACCGCAACCGCTGGGTCCGCACCAAGGCCTTCGAGGCCGAGTCCGCGGCTGGCAAGGCGCTCTGGACCGGCGTCATGGAGAACCCGAAGGGCAACCCCTTCGGCAACGCGCACGGCCTCGGCCTCAAGGACAACGCCAACACCGACGTCGTCTTCCACCGCGGCCGGATCCTCGCCACCTGGTACCTGTGCGGCTCGCCGTACGCGGTCGACCCGCTCTCGCTGGAGACGCTGGGCGCCGAGGACTTCCTCGGCACGCTGGTCGGCGACATGATGGCCCACCCCAAGGTGGACGAGGCCACCGGCGAGCTGTTCTGGTTCGACTACGGCCCGCGCCCGCCGTACCTGCGCTACGGCGTGATCAGCGCGGACGGCAAGGTCGTGAACACCACCGAGATCGAGCTGCCCGGCCCGCGCCTGCCGCACGACATGGCCATCACCGAGCGCTACGCGGTGCTGATGGACCTGCCGCTGGTCCAGGACCCGCACGCGGCGAAGCTGGGCCGCCACAAGCTGCACTTCGACCGCTCGATGCCGAGCCGCTTCGGCGTGCTGCCACGCTACGGGAACGGTAGCCAGATCCGCTGGTTCGAAGCGAGCCCGTGCTACATCTACCACGTCGTCAACGCCTGGGAGCAGGGCGACGAGGTCGTCCTCGACGTCTGCCGCGTGCAGAAGCCGGCTCCCCGGCCCGACGCGCACACGCCGCTCGCGAAGATGCTCTCCTACCTGCGGCTCGACGCCCAGCTGCACCGCTACCGCTTCGACCTGCGGACCGGCGCGTGCCGCGAAGAGGCGCTCGACGACGCCAACACCGAGTTCCCGACCGTCGACTCCCGCGGGGTCGGCAAGCGGAACCGGTACTCCTACGCGGTGCACATCTCACCCGAGTCGACGCTGAAGTTCGACGGGCTCGTGCGCTACGACAATCTTGCCGGCGCCAAGACCGAATACCGGTTCGGTCCCGGCCGGTGGGGCAGTGAGGCTCCGTTCGCACCCCGCGAAGGAGCGGCCGCCGATTCGGCGGACGGTCATCTGGTGACGTTCGTGCAGGACGAGCGTGAGGGACGCTCCGAACTGGACATCTTCGACGCCGCCGATCTCGCTGCCGGACCCGTGGCCAGGGTCCTGTTGCCCCAGCGGGTTCCGCTCGGTTTTCACGCGACCTGGGTCCGAGCGGACCAGCTGGAAAACCTCCGTTCATGAGATGCCATCGAGAGGGTCGCGCCCGGGACTTCCGGACGCGGGGATGGTGGAGTGCGGAGACGATCGACCAGCTCGTGAAGGAGCGGGTCAGTGCCGACCCGGAGGGTCTCGCGCTGGTCGATCCACCGAACACCACCGCACTGGTCGGACGCGACCCGGTGCGGTGGACCTGGAACCGGCTCGACGAACGCGTCGACGTCCTGGCCGCGTTCCTGCTCGCCAGAGGGGTGCGAGCAGGTGACGTAGTGGCCGTGCAGCTGCCGAACTGCTCGGCCCTGGTGCAGGCGTTCCTCGCGATCGTCCGGATCGGTGCGGTGGTCACCCCGTTCCCGGTGTCCTACCGGGAGCACGAGATGGGTCCGATGTGCCGGCGCACCGGAGCTGTCGCCGTGGTGACCGCATCCAGATACGGCGAGCACGAGCTCGCCGGGGCGGCCCTTGGGCTAAAAGGCGCTTCGGCGCCGTCGGTCCGGTTCGTCGTCGCCCGGGGGGACGACGAACCGGCCGGCGCCCTGGCCTGGCCCGAAGAACCACTGTCCGCAGCGGAGAAATCCACTTTGGACTCCTATTTGTCCACACTCGACACCGACGTCGACGACTGCGTGACGATCTGCTGGACGTCCGGCACCGAAGCCGAACCGAAGGCGGTCCCGCGCTGCCACGGCGACTGGCTCGCGACGGCGGTCGGCTGCGTCCAGGCCGCGGGGATGACCCGCGACGACGTCCTGCTCTCGCCGTTCCCCATGACGAACATGGCCGGCATCGGCGGCATGTTCCTGCCCTGGCTGCTGACCGGCGCCGTGTTCGTCCCGCACCACCCGTTCGACCTGTCGGTGTTCCTGGGGCAGCTCGCGGCCGAGCGCGTGACGTACACGCTCGCGCCGCCGGCGTTGCTGACCATGCTGCTGCACAACGAGAAAATACTGTCCGGAGTGGACCTCTCGGCGCTGCGCAAGATCGGCTCCGGCTCGGCGCCGCTGTCGCCGTGGCTCGTGCGCACCTGGGCCGAGCGGCACGGCATCGACATCATCAACTTCTTCGGCTCCAACGAAGGCACCGCGCTGCTGTCCGGCCCGGTCGACATCCCGGACCCGGACCAGCGCGCGAGCTACTTCCCGAACTACGCCTCGGCCGTCACGTGGTCGACGCCCGTCGCCGGCTGGACGTCGGTGCGGCTGCACGATCCCGTCACCGGCGAGCGGGTGACCGAACCCGGGCGCCCCGGTGAGCTGCACATCGCCGGGCCGACGGTGTTCGCCGGGTACCTCACGGCGGTGGGGGAGCCGCTCGACACGTCGTCCTTCGACTCCGACGGGCACTTCCGCACCGGCGACGTCTTCGAGATCGCCGGCGAGCGCGGCGAGTTCCTGCGGTACGTCGACCGGGCGAAGGACCTGGTCATCCGCGGCGGCGTCAACATCTCGCCGGCCGAGGTCGAGGGCCTGCTGGCCGGGCACCCGGACGTCGCCGACGTCGGCGTGATCGGCGTGCCGGACGACGTCATGGGGGAGCGGGTGTGCGCGGTCGTCGTCCCCGGCGCGCGCAAGCCGTCGCTCGACGACCTGGTCGCGTACCTGCGCGAGCGGAAGGTGGCCGCGTTCAAGCTGCCCGAACGGCTCGAGTACGCCGATGCCTTGCCCCGCAACCCGGTGGGGAAGATCCTGAAGCGGAAGCTGCGGGAAAGTCTGGAGTGAGGCCATGACGGTGTTCGTGCTGGGCGGGGCGCAGACCGATTTCGCGCGCAACTACGCGAAGGAGGGCCGCGGGATCCTCGAGCTGTTCGCCGAGGTCGTGCCGGCCGCGCTCGCGGACGCCGGGGTTTCGGCCGGGGACGTCGGGGTCGCGCACGTCGGGAACCTCGCGGCCGAGCTGTTCACCGGCCAGGCCCAGCTCGGCGGGCTGCTGGTGGCCGCGGTGCCGGAACTGGACGGCGTGCCCTCGACGCGGCACGAAGCCGCGTGCGCGTCCGGCAGCACCGCCGTGCTCGCCGCGTGCGCGGACATCGAGGCGGGCCGCTACGACGTCGCGCTGGTCGTCGGGGTCGAGCTGATGCGCAACGTCGACGGGCAGCGCGCGGCCGAGCACCTCGGGTCCGCGGCGTGGGCCGGGCACGAGGCCGTGGGCGCGAAGTTCCCGTGGCCGGCGCTCTTCGCCGACGTCGCCTCCGCGTACGACGAGCGGTACGGGCTCGATCCCGGACACCTCGGGCAGTTCGCGTCGCACGCTTTCGACCGCGCGGCGCGGAATCCGCTGGCCCAGGCGCGGGACTGGCGCTTCCCGGCCGGCGCGTTCGGGCCCGACGACGAGCTGAACCCGGTCATCGAAGGCCGGCTGCGCAAGCAGGACTGCGGCCGGATCACCGACGGCGCCGCGGCGGTCGTGCTGGCCTCCCCGGCGTTCGCCGAGCGGCTCGGCGGCGGCTTCCCACGCATCGCGGGCTTCGGGCACCGCACTTCGCACATCGGCCTCTCGGAGAAGCTGGCGTCCGACGGCGAATACCTGTTCCCGCACCTGCGCGGCGCGGTCGTCGACGCCTACGAGCGCGCGGGCGTGGCCGGGCCGGACGCGCTCGACGTCGTCGAGCTGCACGACTGCTTCACCATCACCGGCCTGGTCGCGCTGGAGCACCTGGGCGCGGCCCCGCCGGGGGACGGCGGCCGGTTCATCGGCGAGGGCGGCCTCGACGCAGCCGGGATCAACCCCGGCGGCGGCCTGATCGGCCTCGGCCACCCGGTCGGCGCGACCGGCGTCCGGATGCTGCACGACGTTGCCCGGCAGGTGACCGGGAAAGCGGGCGAGACGCAGGTCGAGGGCGCGCGGACGGCGTTGACGCTCAACGTCGGCGGTTCGTTCACCACGGTCGTCACCATGATCGTGCGGGCGCCCGCATGAGGCTTTCGGTTTCGCTGGGGTTGTGGCAGGACCGCCCGCCGGAGGAGGCGCTGGAAACCGCGCGCGCCGCGGAGGCCGCCGGGTACCCGGAGCTGTGGATCGGCGAGATGGCGACGTGGGACGCCTTCGCGCTGGGGACCGCGATCGGCGCGGCGACGTCGTCGATCTCGCTGACCTTCGGGCCGCTCGCGGTGACCGTGCGGGACCCGGCGACGATCGCCATGGGCGTCGCGTCCGTGGCGGCGCTGACCGGCCGGACGACGGGGGTCGCGCTGGGCACGTCGAGCGACGTCGTGGTGCGGGGCTGGCACGGCCGGTCGCGGTCCCGGGCGGCGACGGCTTTGGAGGAGTCGGCGATCGCCGTGCGGCAGCTCGTTTCCGGCGAGAAGTCCACTGTGGACGGCTCGGTGGTGGGCTCGCAGGGCTATCGGTTGCGTTTGCCCGCACCGAAATCGCCGCTGACGATCGCGGCGTTCGGGCCGCGTGCGCTCGACGTCGCCGCGCGGCACGCCGACCGGATGGTGGTCAACCTGGTCACCCCGGCCGCGGCCGGTGCCCTGGTGAGCGGTCTCCGGGAAGCGGCTTCGCGGGCCGGCGTGACGCCGCCGCCGGTGGCCGCGTGGGTGGTCGGCGCGGTGGACCCCGGGCCGGCGGAGCTCGAGCAGCTGCGCCGGGGCGTGGTCGGCTACCTGGCCGCACCCGGCTACGGCGAGATGTTCCGCGCGGCGGGGTTCGGCGAGCTGGTCGGCTTCGCGCGCACCCGGCCGCACCCGCGTGAGCTGCTGGCGGCGGTGCCCGTCGAGGCGATCGCCGTGGTCGGGTTGCTGGGGTCGCGCGCGGAGGTCGCCGCGAAGGCCGCCGAGTACGCGGCGGCGGGGATCGACGAGCTGGCGATCGTGCCCGCCACCGGCGACGACGACCCGGGCGGCGCGAAAACCCTCGCCGCGTGTCGATCCGCGGTCGGCCCGTTCGACGCGTAGGCATGAGCGAACCGACGAAGACCAAGAACCTCGACCAGAACGGCTCCCCGGAGCTGCCGTGGAGCCGGGCGCGCGACCTCCTCGCGACCCAGACCCCGAAGGAGGACCTGACGTTCTTCGTCGGGACCGTCCGCCCCGACGGCCGGCCGCATTCCGCCGGCGTGGGCGCGATCTGGGTCGACGAGACGCTGTACTTCGTGAGCGGACCCGGTACCGTCCGCGCCCGCAACCTGGCGGCGAACCCGGCGTGCAGTGTTTCGGTGCGCCTGAAGGGCCTCGACCTGACGGTGGAGGGCGAGGCCGAGCCGGTCGCCGACCCGGCGGCGCTCGAGCGGGTGGCGGCCGCCTATCGCGAGGGCGGCTGGCCGGCGCAGGTGACCGAAGGGGGGTTCGACGCGCCGTTCATGGCCCCGAGCGCCGGCCCGGCCCCGTGGTTCCTGTACCGGCTGGTGCCGACCCGGGCGATCGGCGTCGCGTGCGCCGAGCCGTACGGCGCGAGCCGCTGGGATTTCGGCCGCTGATCGCCGCGGCTGGTCGTGAGTGTTCAGGAGGGTCAGAGCCCTCCTGAACACTCACGAGCCACCCGGCCGAACCTTCGTGGACAGAGCGGCCGGCGCCGGGCAGGTCCTCAGCCGATCGCCGCGGCCACCGTCGCGCCGATGTGGCGCATGCCGGTCGCGTTCGGGTGCAGCGGAGCCGCCACCGAGGTCGGGATCACGCTCTCGAACCACTTCACGCCCGGCAGCTTGCAGACGTCGTGGCCGATCGAGGGCGTCCGGATGTCGACGTACCGCGCGTTGTGCGCCGCGGCCTGCCGGGCCAGCGCCGCGTTCGTCTTGTCGATGCTGCCCTGGATGTAGTTCGCGTCGCGCGGGGTCAGTGGCGCGATCGGCCAGCACCCGTTGTGCGGCAGGTACGTGCCGTAGCCCGCGACGAAGACGGCCGCGTCCGGGGCCTTCGCGTGGATCGCGTCCAGCAGCGCTCCCCACGTCGGCTCGAACGCCGCGATCTTCTCGGCCAGCTGGTCGTGCCCGCCCGCCGTGTACCTGTCGACGCAGTCCGGGTTGATGCCGGGCAGCAGGTTGATGCAGCTCGTCGCCGCGCCGACCAGGCCGACGTCGTTGCCGCCGATGGTCACCGTGACCGTCTTCGTGGCCGCGTTCAGCGCGTCGAGCTGCGGCGGGACCGCGCCGGTCTCCGTCGACTGCGGGGCGTACATGTCCGCGGTCGTCGCCCCGGAGCACGTGACGTCCTTCAGCGGGACGCCGAGCTGCTTCGCGGCGACGTGCGGGTAGTTCGCGAGCGACCGGAGGCAGCCCGGGGACGACAGATCCGGGGGCAGGATCAGCGGTCCGGCCGCGGCCGAGTCCCCGAGCGCCACGTACTCGCCGCCGGCGGCGGCCGCGGTGCCCGCCGTCGTGATCGCCAGCGCGGTGACCATGATCGTGATGAACGCCGTTGTCCTCACTCGCACGCCGTCCTCCTTGACGTTGTGCCGATGGCTGGTCTCCGTGACACCATCGGCACCGCGGGTGGCCGGATTGACTGGGAATCCGGGCAGAGAACGAGGGGATCGGTTGTGACGGAGCACAAAGCCGGCGCGGACCTGGCCCTCGGCGGGCAGCGGGTGCACGAGCGGCTGACCCGGGACGAGCCCGAGCTGATCGCGCGGGTGCTGACGCGCATCCAGGCCGAGGTCGCGGACTACCGCCGGCTGCCGGTCGAGGAGCTGGCCGGCGACATCGCGGGCATCACCCGGCAGGCCGTGCGGGCGTTCGCGCGGAGCCTGCGCGAGGACCGCGAGCTCAACGACGCCGAGCTGCGGCAGATCGGCGCGTCCGCGGTGCGCCGCGCCGAGGAGGGCTTCCCGCTCGAGGCCGTGCTCAACGCCTACCACGTCGGCGCGCGGGAGATCTTCGCCGTCGGCTCGGCCGAAGCGGACGGCGCGGACGTCGCCGACCTGCTCGAAGTGGCAGACCGGGTGCTGGCGTGGGTCGGCGCGGTCACCGCCGCGGTCACCCGTGGCTACCTGGAGGAACTGCGCACGAAGGTCGGGCAGGAGCACACGGCGCGGCGCACGCTGCTGTCGGTGCTGGCCGACGGCGGCCCGGTCGACGTCGTCGCCCGCAGCGCCGGGATCACGCTGCCGGCGCGGTACCTGGTGCTGAGCGTCGAGCTGGGGCCGCACGCCGACGAGGGGTCGCCGGGCGTGGACGCGGAGATCGCCGTCCGCCGCAAGCTGCGCCGGTTCCTCGCCGCGTTCGAACACGCCTGCGGCGACGGCGTGCTGGCGTCCCTGGACGGCCCGGGCGGGCTGGTCCTGCTGCCATTGGCCGGCCGGCTGACGGAGCTCGCGGGCCGGCACGCGGTCCTCGACGCGGCCGGCCGCGCGGCGGGCGTCGACGTGCTGGCGGCGGCCGAAACGGCGGCGCCGGCGGAGGTCCGGGTGGTGGCCGCGCGGACGGCGGAGGTGCTGGACGTGCTGCGCTGGTTCGGCCGCGAGCCGGGCCTGTACCGCCTCGACGACGTCCTGGTGGAGTACCAGCTGACCCGCCCGGGCGCGGCGCGCGACCGCCTGGCCGCGGTGCTCGCCCCCCTGGAGCCGCACCCGGAACTGCTGGAGACGCTGCAGGCGTACCTCGAGCTGGACACGAACCGCCGCCGCACGGCAACCCGCCTGCACGTCCACCCCAACACGGTCGACTACCGCCTGCGGAAGGTCCGCGACCTGACGGGCATCGACCCCCTCCACCCGGCGGGCCTGCCGCGGATCATCGCGGCCCTCGCGGCTCGGCGGGCGTCGTTGCCGCGTGGGGAGTGAGAGGGTTCGGTCCGTCGGCGGTCGGGTGCGTGGCTTCTCGGCGGGTACGGCTCCGGGGCGTTCGGCGGGCTTTGCCTCGGGTCGTCGCGGCTTTCGCGGTTCGGTGAGCGTTGCTGGCGCGTGCGGACTCGGGCCGTCGCCGGCGGATGGGTGCGTGGCTTCTCGGCGGGTACGGCTTCGGGGCATCCGGCGGCTTGCCCCGGATCATCGCTGCTCGGCGAGCGTCGTTGCCGGGTGGGGACTGAGCGGGCTCGGCCCACTGCCAGGGAAGGGTCCGCGACCTGACGGGCATCGACCCCCTCCACCCGGCGGGCCTGCCTCGGGTCATCGCGGCCCTCGCGGTTCGGCGGGCGTCGTTGCCGCGCGGGGACTGAGCGGGTTCGGCCCGCTGGCAATCGGGTGCGTGGCTCTCGGCGGGCGCCGCTCCGGGCGTCCGGCGGGCTTGCCCCGGATCCTCGCGGCTCGGCGAGCGTCGCCACCGCGTGAGAACTGACGGGCACTCACCCCACGCCGGTCAAGTGCGGCCGATGCGCGGGAATCTCCGCCGACCGACGCGGCGACGGCACCCGCACCGCCACCGGCCGCAGCCCGGCGCGGGCCAGGACGCCCGCCGCCACCGCCGCACCCAGCACGCCCGCCGCCAGCGCCGAAGCCGCGTCGAAGCGCAGCTCGCCGGTGCGGCCGAGCACGAACCCCGAGTCCAGCGCCCACGCCACCGCCGCGACCCCGATCGCGGCGGCGGCCGTGCTCCACACCGCCGTCGAGAGCACCACCGCACCCAGCGTCACCAGTGCGTACCACGGGAACCGGGTCGCGCCGGCCACGTCCGCCAGCACCACCGCGACGACCGCGGCCGCGCACCCGAACGGGAACCCGAAGCCACCTGTCATGACCCCAGTAAGACCGCCGGCGCGGGGCGGCACCATGAGCCAGGACGCGTTCCCTACAGCCCGGCCCCGGATCTTGACGCGCTATTGACCCGTCACGCGCCCGATCGCCTCGGCGATCTCCGGCCACACCGCGCGCGGCAGGTTGTGGCCCATGCCCGGGATGACGAGCAGCTCCGCGCCCGGGATCGCCGCCGCCGTCGCCTTGCCGCCGCTGACGTTGATCAGCGGGTCGGCGTCGCCGTGGATGACCAGTGCCGGCAGCCGGACCTCGCGCAGGCCCGCCGTGCGGTCGCCGGAAGCCACCACCGCGGCCGCGTGGCGGAGCGTGCCCACCGGGTGGCGGGCGCGGTCGTAGTGCAGCGTGGCCTTGGCCAGCAGGAACGCCTCGTCGTCCGGGTAACCGGGGGAGCCGAGCCGCCGGTAGCCGTCGACGCTGTCGGCCAGCGCCTGCTCGCGGGTCGAAGCCGGTGGCCGCGCCAGCAGCCCGAGCGCCCACGGCTCGGCCTGGCCGACGGCGGGGTCGCCGGTGGTCGACATGATGGACGTGACGGACAGCAGCCGGTCCGGGTGGTCGATGGCCAGCTGCTGCACGACCATCCCGCCCATCGACGCGCCGACGACGTGCGCGCGCTCGATGCCGAGCGCGTCGAAGAGCCCGACGGCGTCGTCGGCCAGGTCGGACAGCAGGTACGGCGCGGTCGCCAGGTCGCCGGCCGCGAGCGCGGCCAGGTCCGGCGCGGGCAGGTGGTCGAGCCAGGTGGAGAGCCCGACGTCGCGGTTGTCGTAGCGCACGACGAAGAACCCGCGGCCGGCCAGCAGCTCGCAGAAGCCGTCCTCCCAGGTGATCATCTGGGCGCCGAGGCCCATCACCAGGACCAGCGGCGGGGCCGCCGGGTCGCCGAAGGTGTCGTACTCGAGCTCGAGCCCGTTGGCCTGTGCGCGTGGCATGCCCCGATCCTGCCGTACCCGTTCGAACCTGGCACCGGCACGGGCGGTGCGGTTACCGTTACGCCCCATGCCTCCCTCATCCTCGGGCACCGGCCAGCGCCCCCGGTCGCGGGCCGCGGCGGGTCTGCCCGCGCTCACCGCCGAGCGCATCATCTCCGCGGCCACGGCCCTGACCGCCGAGCGCGGCCTCGACAACTGGACGCTGCGGGAGCTCGCCCGCGCGGTCGAGGCCTACCCGGCGGTCATCTACCACCACGTCGGCGACCGCGACGCCGTGGTGAACGCCGTCGTCGACCGGGTCGTCGGCCTGCTGGAGCTGCCCGAAGAGCGGCTCCCGTGGGCGGAGTGGTTCACCGAGCTGCTGGGCAGCCTGCGCGCGCTGCTGCGGACCTACCCGGGCTGCGCGCGGCGGCTCGCCCTCTTCGGCCCGTCGGTCAAGGCGGCCACGCGCAGCATCGACGCCGGCATCGGCGTGCTGCTGCAGGCGGGGTTCGGCCGCGAGAGCGTGCTGGCCTACAACCTGCTGCTGATGACCGCGTGCCAGTTCGTCGCGATGGAGGACGACCGCGACGGCGCGCTCGCCCTGCGGATCGACAACACCGAGGCGTACGCGGCCTACCGCGAGCGGGCCGACCTGCCGGGGATGGCCGAGCTGGGGTCCGCGATGCACGACCTGATGGGCGACCCCGACCTCGCCGCGGGCTACTACGCCCAGCTGTACGACTACGCGGTCGGCCGGTGCCTCGACGGGCTCGCCCACCGCCTGGACGAACTGCGCGAAGCGGACAACTGAGGGTTGACAGCGACTTGACAGTGCCCCGGCGTACCGTGGACGTGCGTCGGTGGTTCGCCCATCGACCCGAAGCCCCTGGCGCCCTCCTCCCCCTCGTGGCGTCGGGGGCTTCGGTCTATTCGCGACCGTGGCGCGGCGACGGTGGCACCGCCCGGATCGCCGGGAAGACTTCGCCGACGAGCGTGACGAGCGACTTCGACAGCAGCAGGTGCACCTGGTCCCGGGTGAGTGATCCGCGCACGAGCCATTCCCGCCCGGCCGCCTTCACCATCCCGCCGAACGCGCGCACGAGCGCGTTCAGCTCCGGCCCGTGGTCGCTCTCGCTGGACAGCCCGACGGCCTCGAGCACGCGGTCGGCGGATTCGCGGTCGGCCTCCTCGAGGATCCGCTCCACTTCGAGGTCACGCCCGATGCCCTCGGGCGCGATCGCGGCCAGCCACATCCGCTCCTGGCTGGTGACCATGTCGAGGAACCACTCGATGGCGACGTCGGCCCGCAGTTCGAGCGGCCCGTCCGGCAGGATCTCGACGGCCAGCCGCGGCACGGTCAGCGCGCGCCGGATGATTTCCAGGTACAGCTCGCGTTTCGTGCCGAAGTAGTGGTTGATCAGCCCGCGCGCGACCCCCGCCGCCGCGGCGATGTCCGAAGTGGACACTTCGGAATACGGGCGTTCCCCGAACAGCCGCGCGGCGCAGGCGTAGATCTGTTCCTTCCGTTCGTCCGGTTCCAGTCTTCGCCATCTCGGCGCCGGCTCGGTGTTCATGGCCCCATCGTCGCACGCCCGGTTGCGCCGGGCAGCCCAGTCCGCACGTTCCCGGACACGGTGCCACGATCGGGGCACGGCCGGTCCGGGAGTGTGATCGGGAGGGTGCTGTTCGGCTCGCGGCACCACTCGGAACCGGAGCCGGAAGCGGGGGCGTGCTCACCGGCCCCTGACTTCGCCGAGATCCTGCGGAGGGAACGTCTCGTTCCCGTCTGCACCATCGGGGTACGCCCGGTTCGGCAGCGTGATCGGGAGGGTGTCGTTCGGCTCGCCGGGGTGCCACGAATGACTCATTGGGGCGGTGGAGGTCGCGAATGAGCCATTCGCGACCTCCGCCCGGCCCCGGCAAGCGGAGCCGCAACCGGCGCCGGCAGCCGGAACCGGCGCCGGAAAAGGGGCACGCTCAGTCCGGCAGCGTGATCGGCGCGAGGTCCTCGAAGAGGTCCCCCGGCCCCGGGTTCGCCGGATCGGTCGCCCCGCCGAAGTGGTGCAGGACGCCCCACACCGCGTTCAGCGCCGTCTGCACCGCGCCCTCCGCCCAGCCCGCCGTCCACGAGACGTCGTCGCCCGCCAGGAACAGGCCGCGGTGGCGGGGCGCCAGCGGCTCCTGCACGAAGTGCGTGAACAGCCGGTGCTGGTAGCGGTAGTGGCCGGGCAGGTTGGCCTTGAACGCGCCCATGAAGTGCGGTTCCGCCTCCCACGACACGGTCACCGGGTCGCCGATGATGTGGCGGCGGACGTCGACGCCCGGGTAGATCTCGCGCAGGGACTGCAGCATCACCTCGACGCGCTCGGACACCGAAAGCGGCAGCCACTTCAGCGAGTCGTCGGCCCACGTGTACGACAGGCAGATGACCGCCGGCGAGTCCGGGTCGTCGCCGAGCAGGTACGTGCCGCGGGGCATCCGGTCGGTGAGCGTCATGCTCATCGCGTCGCGGCCGGTCGCCGGGTCGGTGTCCAGCCAGAACGGGCGGTCGACCGGGACGAACACCTTCGACGACGCCATGTAGTGCGTGCGCTCGATCGCCGTCCAGTGGTCGATCGGGAACAGCTCCGCGTCGCATTCGATCTTGGACAGCAGCATCCAGCTCTGCGCCGTGAACACCGCCGCGGGGAACGTCCGGATGTGGCCTTCGGTGTCGGTCACCGTGATGTTGTCCGGCGCGGTGCGGTGCAGCCGCGCGACGCCGGGCTGCGGGCGTCCGCCGTGGAGGGAGCCGAGGCTCGTGCCCGCCGGCCAGAAAGCGATCTTCTCGGGCGCGTGTTCCCACAGCCGCAAGGGGAGCTGCCTGCTGCCGCCGACGATGCTGCGGTGCTCGTCGTCGGCTCCCGTGTAGACGACGCGCAGGATTTCCAGGATGGAGTTGGGGAAGTCGGTGTCCCAGCCGCCGGTGCCGAAGCCGACCTGGCCGAAGATCTCGCGGTGGCGGAAGGAAGCGAACGCGGGCGAGTCGCAGAGGAAGCCGTAGAACGTCTGGTTGTCCAGCCGCGGCACGAGTTCGTTCCACAGCCGCTTGATCGTCTTCGCGTCCCGGTCGCGGATCGCCGTCTGCATCTCGGCGAACGACGCGTGGTCGGCGAGCGTGCGGTCCCACGCCGCGGCGACTTCGCCGTACACGGCGGGCAGGTCCGCGGGCGTCCGCGCGTAGTGGCTCTGTCCTTTCAGGTCCACGACCGTGCTCGGCGTCCCGGGCGCCAGCGGGTTCGGGAACGGGACCGTTTCGAGCCCGACCTTGTCGATGTAGTGGTACAGCGCGGTCGACGCCGGCGGGAAGCGCATCGCGCCCATCTCCGCGACGACGTCGTCCGGGCAGCCGGGGAACCGGACCGTGCGCAGCCGCCCGCCGAGCTCGTCGATTTCGTACACCACCGGCCGCAAGCCCAGCTTCATCAGCTCGTACGCGGTGACGATGCCGGACAGGCCGCCGCCGATCACCGCGACTTCGGTGCCGTGCCGCTCCGCGGGCACCGAGCCCAGCCCGGCCGGGTGGGCGAGGTAGTCGTCGTAGGCGAACGGGAAGTCGGGGCCGAACATCGTGATCGGGCGGCCCGGCGGTTCTTCGTGGTGGATCGCGGTCGGGACGGCGGAGGTCATGCGGTGGTTCCCCGGTACAGTTCGGGCCGTCGGTCGGCCAGGTGGGTGTTCTCCAGGCGGGACGCGGCGAGCGCCTCCCGCGTGACGTCGGCGTGGACCAGCTCCGGCCCGGACCCGGCGCGCGCCAGGACTTCCCCCGTCGGGGCGGCCACGCAGGAGCGGCCGCAGTAGGTCAGCTCCCGCTCGGTGTCGCAGCGGTTCGCGTAGGCGACGAACAGCTGGCTTTCGTAGGCCCGCGCGGGCACGAGCGTGTCGGCGACCAGCTCGTACGGGCTCATCAGCGCGGTCGGCACGACCAGCAGTTCGGTGCCGGCGAGCGCGTGCGCCCGCACCAGCTCCGGGAATTCGACGTCGTAGCAGATCAGCAGCCCGATCCGGACGCCGCCGAGGTCGGCCTGCACCACGGCTTCGCCGCCCGGGGTGAACCACGCCTTGTCGAGGTCGCCGAACAGGTGGGTCTTGCGGTAGTTCGCCAGCCGCCGCCCGGTCGCGTCGACGAGCTGGACGCTGTTGAAGACGTGTTCGCCGTCGGATTCGGGATAGCCGTAAGCGAGTGCGACGCCGGTTTCCCCGGCCAGCGCGGACATCCGTCGCGCGGTGGGCCCGTCGACGGGCTCGGCGAGTTCGTGCGTGCGCGCGCCGATGTGGTAGCCCGTGGTGGCCATTTCGGCCGTGACGACGAGGTCGGCGTCGGTGCGGGCGAGGACTTCCGGGAGATCGGCGAACGCGCCCTGGTGGATCGCGACCCTCATGCCAGCCTCGACTTCCGGATGCCGTAACCGAAGTAGAGGACCAGGCCGAGCGCCATCCAGCCGCCGAAGACGACCCAGGTGGCGCCGTCGAGGCTGAGCATCATGTACGCGCAGCACAGCACGCCCAGCACCGGCGTCACCGGCGAGAACGGCACGCGGAACGAGCGTGGCCGGTCGGGCTGGCGGCGGCGCAGCAGCAGGACGGCGACGTTCACCAGCCCGAACGCGAACAGCGTGCCGATGCTGGTCGCGTCGGCCAGCTTGCCCAGCGGGATGAACGCGGCCAGCACGGCGACGAAACCGGAAACCACCAGGGTGTTGACCCGCGGCGAGCCGCTCTTGGCGTCTACTTTGGACAGCACGCCCGGCACCAGGCCGTCGCGGGACATCGCGAACAGGATGCGCGTCTGTCCGTAGAGGACGGTCAGCACGACGCTGGAGATGGCCACGATCGCGCCGACGGCCAGCAGCGCGGCCCAGAGCGGGTTGTCCGACACGACGCCGAGGACGTGCGAGAGCGCGGCTTCCTGGCCGTCGAACTCCTGCCACGGCAGCGCGCCGACCGCGGCCACGGCGACCAGGCAGTACAGCACGGTGACGATGCCGAGCGAGAGCAGGATCGCCCGCGGCAGGTCGCGCTGCGGGTTCTTCGCCTCCTCGCCGGCGGTCGAGGCGGCGTCGAACCCGATGTAGGAGAAGAAGAGCTTGGCCCCGCCGGCGCTCATGCCGGCCAGCCCGAGCGGCAGGAACGGCGTGAAGTTCTTCGCCCGCACCGCGGTGAACGCGATCGCGCAGAACAGCACCAGCGTGCCGATCTTGACCACGACCATGATCGTGTTGGCCCGCGCGCTTTCCTTCGCGCCCGACAGCAGCAGGACCATCGCGAGGAGCACGACGACGATGGCGGGCACGTTGACGATCCCGCCCGAACCCGGCGGCTGGCTCAGCGCGTCCGGGATGGTGAAGCCGAACGCCAGCCGCAGCAGCTCGTTGACGTACTGACCCCAGCCGACGGCCACCGACGCCACCGAGACGCCGTACTCGAGGATCAGGCACCAGCCGCAGACCCACGCGACGAGCTCGCCGAGGGTGGCGTAGGCGTAGGAGTACGACGAACCCGACAGCGGGATCATGCCGGCGAGCTCGGCGTAGGAGAGCGCCGAGAACAGCGCGGTGATCCCCGCGAGCACGAACGACAGCACCACGGCCGGCCCCGCCACCGGGACCGCTTCGCCGAGCACGACGAAGATCCCGCTGCCCAGCGTCGCCCCGATGCTGAGCGTGGTGAGCTGCCCGAGGCCGAGCGACCGCTTCAACGTGCCATGATCACCTTCGGCGACGAAGTCGGCGACCGGTTTCCGCCGCACCGTCGCGGCTCGCAGAGTCATGCCGACGACCGTATCTGCCGTTTCCGGCGGGCAAAACAGGACTACATTGCGCGTACAGATGAATCACAGGTGATTCATTGCACAGGATGCGCGGATCGTGGCGATTCGTTCTGCTCGGCGGCGGGCAGGAGCAGGGTGAACGTGGGTGGGGCGGGACGGCTCAGCCGGAGCCGGCCGCCTTCGGCCTCGGCGAGGCTGCGGGCCAGCCGCAGGCCGATCCCGTGATCGCTCGGCGCGGTTGCGAACGGGTCGGTTTCGCCCAGGTCAGGGCCTTCGTCGGCGACGTCGATGGCCAGCGCGTCGCCGGCGTCGCGGGCCACGACGGTGACCGTGCCGCGCCCGTGCGTCGCCGCGTTGTCGAGCAGGACGCCGAGCACCTGGCGGACCGCGGCGGCCGCCACCCGGGCCGGCGGCGGGTCGTGGCGGTTGATCCGCAGCGCCCGTCCGCGCGGGTCGAGCAGGGCCTCGCCGGCCTCGCGGACTTCGCCGAGGAGCGCGTCGAGGTCGAGTTCCGCGCGCGGGGCCCGGCGTTCGCGGCCCAGCGCCAGCAGGTCCTCGATGGTGCGTTCCAGCCGATCGGTCGAGGCGATCCCGGCGCGGATCGCCGCGTACGGGTCGGCCGAGGGCGTTTCCAGCGCGGCTTCGAGCTGCAGGCGCAGGCCGGTCAGCGGGTTGCGCAGCTGGTGCGACGCCTCCGCCGAGAACGCGCGCTCGCGCTCCAGCGTCTCGCCGATGCGCGTCGCCGTGGCGTCGAGTGCTTCGCCGACCTGGTCGATCTCGGCGATGCCCGCGCGGGGGGAGCGGGCGGTGAAGTCGCCGTCGCCGAGCCGCCCGGCGGCCGCGGCCAGCTCCTCGAGGGGCCGCACCAGCCGGGTCGTCGCCCGCCGGGCCAGCAGCCAGCTCACGCCGATCGCCGCGATCGCGAGCACGGCCATGCCAAGCCAGGTGAGCACCACCCGCAGCCGCAGCTCCGACATCGGCAGCGCGGCGCGGACCACCCCGGTCACCCGGGCGCCGCTGAGGACCGGGATCGCCAGCGCCACTTCGTCGCCTTCGCGGTCGATCACGACGTCGACGGTGGCGCTCGCCGCGTGCCGCTCGACCGGGCCGCCGACCGCGGGGCCGTGCCCGGCGAGCAGCCGCCCGTCCGGGCTGTAGACGCCGACGGCGCCGCCGACCTCGTCGTCGTCTTCGACGAGGGGCGGGACGACCGGCGTCCGGCCGGCGCTCAGGTCCTCGGAGACGGCGAGCGCGGCGGCGTCCGCGGCCCGCTCCAGGTCGGCCTTGGTGTCGTCGCGGTAGTACTGCATCACCGCGATGCCGAGCGGCAGCGCGAACAGCACGGTCGCGACCAGCGCGGCGAGCACGGTCAGCGAGATGATCCGGCGGCGCACGGCTAGCCTTCGGCCGCGGACCGGGCCGGGTCCTCCAGGCGGTAGCCGTGACCGCGGAGGGTGGCGATCCGGGGCACCTCGGCGTCGGGCCCGGCGACCGACGCGAGCTTGCGGCGCACCGCCGCGATGTGCACGTCGAGGGTCTTCGTCGAGCCGTACCAGTGCGCGTCCCAGACCTCGGCCATCAGCGTCTCGCGGCTGACCGCGACGCCGGGCTGCTCGGCCAGCCGCGCCAGCAGGTCGAACTCCTTCGCGCGCAGCACGACCTCGCGGCCGTGCAGGGTGGCGCGGCGGCCGGCGATGTCGACGGTCAGCTCGCCGATGGTCACCGGCGGCCGGGCCCCGGCGGGCGCGCCGCGGCGCAGGTGCGCGCGCACCCTGGCCAGCAGCTCGCCCAGCCGGATCGGCTTGGTGAGGTAGTCGTCGGCACCGGCGTCGAGGCCGACGACGACGTCCATCTCCTCCTGCCGGGCGGTGAGGATGACCAGCACGGCGGCGGGCAGCGCGCTCCGCAGCCGGCGGCAGACCTCGACACCGTCCAGGTCGGGCAGGCCGAGGTCGAGCAGCACGAGGTCGAACTCACCGGCTTCGGCGGCCTGCAGTGCGGTCCGGCCGTCACGGCGCCAGCACACCTGGTAACCGTGCAGCCGCAGGGTCGATTCGAGCACGCTGCCGATCGCCGCGTCGTCTTCCACCACCAGCAGGTTCGGCATGCCGGGCAGCCTAACCAACGTCCTGCCGGAATCCGGACGACTGTGGCCTATTCCGTCCGGGTCCCGAGGCCGATCTGCGATATCCGCAGCGAAGCCCCGGAGACGGCTTCGGTAAACGCAGCGACTTCGGCCGCGTCGAACCGGCTGGTGGGACCGGTCACCGCGAGCGCCGCGAGCACCCGCCCGTCCCCGTCGCGCACCGGCGCGGCGACGCTGGACGCACCCGCCTCGGGCTCCCCGTGGCTGACGGCGGCCCCCTCGGCCCCGTCGAGCACCCGCCCGGCGGCCCCGCACCCGAGCGGCAGCTCGTCCCCGACCCGCCCGACGTGCCGGATGGCCAGCGGCCCCTCCTGCTGGGCCACGCAGACCAGCACCGACGTGCTGCGGACGTAGAGGTTGACGGTTTCGCGGCACTCCAGCGCGAGGTCGCGCAGCACCTGGCGGACCGGTTCGGGCAGCTGCCACGCGGTGTTCGCCAGCTGCGCCCACCGCAGCATCCCGGGTCCGACGGTGACCCGTCCGTCGGGCCGCGTCCAGAGCAGGCCGCGCTGTTCACAGGTGGCGACGAGCCGCAGCACGGTCGTCTTCGCCAGGCCGCTGGCCGCGGTGAGATCCTTGACCGCCCACGTCCGGCGGCGTTCGGTGAAGAGAGCGAGCAGGTCGAAGGCGCGCAGCACGCTCCGGACGGCGCCCTCGTCGCCGGTCTGGTGTTCCGTCGTCATCGCGCGACCTCCCCAAGTCCGCTGGACGGACCAAGCGTACCGCGCCGTGGACACCTCAGGCCACGTGTCGCTCGAAGGCCGCGATCGTCTCGGCCAGTACCTCCGCCCCCGGGCGGGCCCACAGCTGCGCGTTGAACACTTCGACCTCGATCGGCCCGTCGTACCCCGCCGCTTCGACGCAGGTGCGCAGGTGGCGGTGGTCGATCGGGCCGTTCCCCGGCAGCGCTCGGCCCAGCAGCGGGTCGGGGAGCGGCACCAGGACGTCGCACACGTGGAACCCGGCGATCCGGCCCGCCGCCGCGGCGATCGACTCCTCGATGCGCGGGTCCCACCAGACGTGGAACTCGTCCACGATCACGCCCACCTGCTCGGCCGGGTGCTCGGCCGCGATCGCCAGTGCCTGGTCCACAGTGGACAGCACCGACCGGTCCGCGCACTGCATCGGGTGCAGCGGCTCCAAGCCGAGCCGCACGCCGCGCTCGCCCGCGTACGGGGCGAGCTCGCCCACGGCGTCCGCGACGCGCCGGCGGGACGCGGCCAGGTCGTGGCCCGCGATGCCGCCGACCACCAGCACGAGCACGCCGGCGCCGAGCGCGGCGGCTTCGTCGATCGCCTCGCGGGTCTGGGCCACACCGTCCACAGGGGACCCTTCCGGGGTCACGCCGGTGAAGAAACCGCCGCGGCACAGCGAAGAAACCTGGACGCCGTACTCCTTGAGCAGCCGCGCGGTTTCGTCGACGCCGGTTTCCGCGACCTTGTCCCGCCACAGCCCGATCCAGCCGACGCCCGCCGCCGCGCAGCCCGCCACCGCTTCGGGCAGCGTCCAGGACTTGGTGGTGATCTGGTTGAGGCTGAGCCGCTCGTCCATCACGCCACCCCGGCGGCCAGCAGCAGCGGCCGCATCCGGGCGACGGCCAGGTCGGGGTCGGCCAGCGCGCCCGCCTCGTCGGCCAGGCGCAGCAACGTCGCCAGGTGCGTGATCGTGCGCGCGGATTCCTGCCCGGCGATCATCCGGAAGTGCCGCTGGTGCCCGTTCAGGTACGCCAGGAAGACGACGCCGGTCTTGTAGTGCCGGGTCGGTGCGCGGAAGATTTCGCGAGACAGCGGTACGGTCGGGTCGAGCGCGGCGCGGAAGCCGGCCAGGTCGCCGTCGTCCAGCCGGCGCAGCCCCGCCGCGGCCACCGGGGCGATCGCGTCGAAGATGCCGAGCAGGGCTTCGCTGTGGCCGGCCTCGTCGCCCGCGATGAGTTCGGGGTAGTTGAAGTCGTCCCCGGTGTAGCAGGCGACGCCCGCGGGCAGGGTGCGCCGGAATTCGGTCTCCACCTCGGCGTCCAGCACCGAAACCTTGACCCCGGCGATCGTGCCGGCGTGCTCGGTGCACAGCGCTGCCAGCTCGCGGGCGGCCGCGCGGACGTCGTCGTGGCCCCAGTAGCCGGCCAGCGCCGGGTCGAACTGCTCGCCCAGCCAGTGCAGCAGCACCGGCCCGCCCGCGTCGGACAGCAGCTTCCCGTACGCGGCGTGGTAGTCGTCCGGCCCGGTGGCCGCGGCGGCGAGCGCCCGGCTGGCCATCACGACCGGGATCGCGCCCGCGCCGCCGACCAGGTCCAGCTGCTCGCGCCAGGCGTCCACAATGGACGCGACGGTCGCGGGCCCCGGTGGCAGCTGGTCGGTGCCGACGCCGGCGCACCACCGCCGTCCGGCCGCGGCCGCGCCGGTGCGCGTCACGAGCTCTCGGGTGGCCGGCCAATCCAGGCCCATCCCGCGCTGCGCGGTGTCCATCGCCTCCGCGACGCCGAGGCCGCACGACCAGAGGTGCTCGCGGAAGGCGAGCGTCGTGTCCCAGTCGACGGTGTCCGGCTCGGCGGCGAGCGCGTCCGCCACGACGTGCGCGGCGGCGTAGGCGATCCTCGACGACAGCGGCGTTCCCGACGGCCCGGGACACGGCGGCCCGGACGGCGTCCAGTCCAGCAGCCCGCCGCCGGGAACCGGGAGCACGAGCATCGGGGGACCTCCCAGTGACTCAGAAAGCGCTTTCCCGAATCCACGGTAGGGCCTGCGCCGGAGCACGACAAGGCCCGACCGGGTCAGCGCTTGGGGCGTCCGGTGCTTTCGCGCAGGACGACTTCGCCGGAGAGCCGGACCGTCCGCGGCCGGGTGCCGGCGGAGCCCTTGATCGCCAGGTCCATCGCCCGCTCGCCGAGCTCTTCCAGCGGCAGCCGCACGGTGGTCAGCGCCGGGGCGAGGTCGCGGACGACCGGGATGTCGTCGAAGCCGGCCACCGAGATGTCGCCCGGCACGGAGAGGCCCTCCTCGCGCAACGCCGTCAGCGCGCCGATCGCCATCACGTCGGTGACGGCGAAGACGCAGGTCGGCAGCTTGCGCTTGCGGCCGGCGAGCAGCTTCTTGGTCGCCTCGTAGCCGCCGTCGCGGGTGAAAGCGGCCTCGACGACGTCGTCCTCGCGCAACGTGATGCCGTGCGCGGCGAGCCCGTCGCTGAACCCGGCCAGCCGGTCGATGACCGTGCTCAGCTGCCGCGGGCCCGCGAGCACCGCGAACCGCTTGTGGCCGAGGCCGACGAGCGCGTCGGCCAGCGCCGCCGCGCCGCCCTTGTTGTCCGGCTGCACGGTGTCGATTTTGAGCCCGCGGTGGCGGCTGACCGCCGCGACCTGCCCGCCGCCGCGGCGGTAGGGCTCGAGCTCGGCGGCCATCGCGCGTTCCCACGTCCGGTCCTCGAACGCCGAGCCGATCAGCAGGATCGCCGCCGCCCGCTGCGCGCGCAGCGTCGAGACGTAGGCGACCTCGCGGTCGGGGTCGCGGAACGTGCCGGCCAGCATCACGAGCAGCCCGTTGTCGGTCGCCACCCGCATCACGCCGCCGGCGATCGCCGCGAAGTAGGGGTCGCTGACGTCGTGGCAGATCACGCCGACCGTGCGGTGCGTGCCGCCGGCGAGGGCCTGCGCGTGCGCGTTCGGGGCGTAAGCCAGCTCGGCCGCGGCGGCGGACACCCGCTCCCGCAGGTCGGCGCGGACGGACGCGGTGCCGTTGAGCACCCGCGACGCCGTCGCGAGCGAGACGTTCGCGCTGCGTGCCACGTCTTCCAGTGTCACGTGCGGCCGGGCCTTCATGGCTGGCTCCTCCAAGATCGGTTTCGGGTGTCTCCGCGTGCTCGGTCGGTGCAATCTACTGGGAGGAGGGTGTCTCCGGAGAAGCCGCTGCTCGGGGGACCTGACCCATTCGAGTGAAACCGGCGGGGAAGATCGGCCGCGGTACGTGTGTTGCAAACAAGGAGAACCTTCAAGTGGTGAGCCCGCCACTGCCGATGACCGCGAAAGGAACCACGCATGCTGTTCGGTGACGAGCACGTCCGCCGCTACGAGGAGACCGACGGGGAGGTCGGGCACGAGTGGAAGGAAGGCGTCCCGACGCTCGTGCTGACCACGAAGGGCCGCAAGACCGGCCAGGAGCGCAAATTCGCCCTGATCTACCAGGAAGTCGACGGAAACCCGGTGATCGTGGCCTCCAAGGGCGGCGCGCCGAACCACCCCGGCTGGTACTTCAACCTCGTCGAGACCCCCGAGGTCGGCGTCCAGGTCAAGGCGGACAAGTTCACCGCGACCGCCCGCACGGCCGAGGGCGAGGAGCGCGCGAAGCTGTGGGAGAAGCTGGCCGCCGTCTGGCCGGACTACAACGAGTACGCGAAGAAGACCGACCGTGAGATCCCGGTGGTCGTGCTCGAACGCCGGTGAAATCGTTGCTGTGATCTGCGCCGCGTTCGGCGCGCGCCGGGGCCGAACCGGGCGGTCGTGGGCTACGAATGACACTCATGAACGACCGCTGGACCGCCCTGGACCTCGAGGGTGAGCTGCTCACCCGACGCCAGATGATCGCCTACGGCCGGCGCTTCGCCCGCGCCGGCCGTGGCGCCTGGTACAGCTTCGCGATCGAGGTGGTCTGGCAGTTCCTCGCCCAGACCACCCGCTTCCGCGTGCGGGGCTCCCGCCACATCCCGAAGACCGGCGGCGTGCTGGTGGCGTCGAACCACCTGTCCTTCGCCGACCCGACCACGCTCACCGCGTTCTGCCTCGCCGCCGGCCGCGTGCCGCGCTACCTGGCGAAGGCGTCGCTGTGGAACCTGCCGGTGGTCGGCCGCGTGATGCGTTCGGGCCGCCACATCCCGGTCTACCGCGGCGCGGCGACGGCCGCGGAGGCCTACCGCGACCTGGTGGCGTCCGTGCGGGCGGGCGAGTGCGTGGCGGTCTTCCCGGAGGGCACGTTCTCGAAGGACCCGGACGGCTGGCCGATGCGCGGCAAGACCGGCCTCGTCCGCGCCGCGCTGGAGACCGGCGCGCCGGTGATCCCGGTGGCCAACTGGGGCACCCACCACCTGCTGCCGTCGACCGCGTGGTTCCCCCGCGGGCTGCCGCGCAAGACCGTCGAGCTGGTCGCCGGGCCGCCGGTCGACCTGTCCGACCTGCGCGACCGCCCGCTCACCCGCGAGGTGCTGGAGGAGGCGACGGCTCGCATCATGGGCGAGGTGACGACCCTGCTGGAGTCCATCCGCGGTGAGCGACGGCCGCTCGCGGCCTGAGGTCCGCGTCACCCCGCCCGGTCCTGCCCGTAGGGGTAGTTTCTGGTGTATGAGTGCACAACACTTTGATGTCGTCGTGCTGGGGGCCGGGGTCGGCGGTTACGTCGCGGGGATCCGCGCGACGCAGCTGGGGCTCAGCGTCGCGGTGGTCGAGGAGAAGTACTGGGGCGGGGTCTGCCTGAACGTCGGGTGCATCCCGTCGAAGGCTCTCCTGCGCAACGCCGAACTGGCGCACGTGGTGACGCAGGAGGCCGCGGCGTTCGGGATTTCGTCCGACAGCCCGATCCGGGTCGACTACACGGCTGCTTACGAGCGGAGCCGGAAGGTCGCCGACGGGCGCGTCAAGGGCGTGCACTTCTTGATGAAGAAGAACAAGATCACCGAGTTCGACGGGCACGGGACGTTCCTCGACGATCACACGCTCGAGGTGAACGGCTCGCAGATCACCTTCGAGCACTGCGTCATCGCCACTGGGGCGACAACCCGGTTGCTGCCGGGGACTTCGCGCAGCTCGCGGGTCGTGACCTACGAAGAGCAGATCCTGTCCAGTGAGCTGCCTTCGAGCATCATCATCGCCGGGGCTGGCGCGATCGGCGTCGAGTTCGCTTACGTGCTGCACAACTACGGCGTCGACGTCACGATCGTCGAGTTCCTCGATCGGATGGTGCCGTTGGAGGATGCCGAGGTGTCGGCTGAGCTCCTCCGGCGGTATCGGAAGCTCGGGATCAAGGTGCTGACGTCGACCCGGGTGGAGTCGATCGACGATTCGGGTTCTTCGGTCGAGGTGACTGTTTCGTCCGAGAAGGACGGGCAGCGGGTTCTGACCGCGGACAAGGTGCTGCAGGCGATCGGGTTCCAGCCCCGGGTCGAGGGTTACGGGCTGGACAAGACGGGTGTCGCGCTGACTGAGCGGGGCGCGATCGCTGTCGATGGGCGTGGGCGGACGAACGTGCCGCACATCTTCGCCATCGGTGATGTGACGGCGAAGTTGATGCTGGCGCACGCATCCGAGTCGATGGGGGTGGTGGCCGCGGAGACCATCGCCGGTGCGGAGACGATGGAGCTCGACTTCCCGATGATCCCGCGGGCGACCTACTGCCAGCCGCAGATCGCCAGTTTCGGGTGGACCGAGGCGCAGGCCCGGGAGAAGGGGTTCGACGTCCGGGTGGCCAAGTTCCCCTTCACGGCCAACGGGAAGGCTCAGGGGTTGGGCGACGCCGGTGGGTTCGTGAAGCTGATCAGTGATGGTGAGCACGGGGAGCTGATCGGCGGGCACCTCATCGGGCCGGATGTCACCGAGTTGCTGCCGGAGCTCACTTTGGCTCAGCAGTGGGATTTGACTGTTCATGAGGTGGCTCGGAATGTGCATGCGCACCCGACGCTGGGGGAAGCGGTGAAGGAAGCTGTTCATGGGCTTGCTGGGCACATGATCAATATGTGATTTCTTTCGCCCCGATTTTTCATTGTCACTACGGCCGGCGCGACGCGTCAAGGCGGGAAAGCGTGCCTTGACCCGCCGCGCCGGCCGTGTGGGCGGCTTCGGATCGGGGCCGCGGGGGTCCGGGCGGGGGTGTGGTGGCGTCGGAGCGGCTGCGGGAGTTCCTGGGGCGGAACGAAATCCTCGTCGAGGTGCCGGGGCTCCGATCTGATCTGGGAGGGTGAGGACCGGGTCATCCGGGCCGCCGCCGAAACGTTCGCGGACCTCGATGTCGACGTTGAAGTGTGCATCTCTGGTACGAAGCCAAGTTCGGTGTGGCCTGCTCGCCCTTCACGAGTACCGAGGCCGCGATCGATGCCTTCGTGGCCGTCTGCTCGTGTGTCGGGGTCCGACGGCAGCTGGCACTTCTACGCTCCCCACGGGCTCGATGACCTCTTCGCGATGGTCGTGCGGCCGAATCCCGTGCTTGCCCAGTGCGAGGCTTTCGAACGGAAGGCTGCCCGGTGGCGGAGCCGGTGGCCCGAAATCGTTCTCATGTTTTCCTGCTCGTTCCAGGATGTGGACGTCCGTGCGATCCAGACTTTGGTCGGTGGTTCCTCGCTCGGTCACTCCTTAGATTCTCCCCATTACACCCGGTCGAGTGACCGAGGATCACAGGGAGACATCGATGGTGAGATTCAGCCGGGTTGCCGCGCACGCGGCTCCGCTGACGGTCGGCGCGTTGCTGCTGACGACGGGCGTCTCGGCAGCGCAGCCGTCCACGGTGGACGCGGCTGCCGCGCGCACCGAGGCCGGGATCAGTGCCCTGCAGAGCATCAAGAAGAGCCTGAGCCCCGCGGAGCGCAAGCAATCGAGCCAGCTGGTCGTCGAGAAGCGGTTGCGTGCTGACCGGTCGCTCGCCGCGAAGCTGCCCGACTACCGCTCCGGCGTCGGGGTCAGTGGGGCCGGCACCGTCGCGGTCGACATCGCTGCCCACGGCAACGGCGTTGCCAACGCTGTGCGGTCGGCCGGTGGCACCGTGCGTTACACCGCGCCGGACGGGGCGGTCCGGGCCGATTTGCCGCTGTCCGCTGTGGACACCATCGCCGGGCGTGGCGACGTCGCCGAGGTGAAGCCCGCCGCGCAGGCCACCACCTGGAGCGAGCCCGGCAACCGCGATCTGCGGCAGGCTGTCGCCGCGCAGGCCGCCGCCGCGACGCAGGTGTCCGAAGGGGACAAAGCGCACGGTGCCGACGCCGCCCGTGCGACCTACGGCGTGAGCGGGTCCGGCACCAAGGTGTGCGTGCTCTCCGACGGCGTCGACTCGCTCGCGAAGTCGCAGAGCGCCGGTGAACTGCCCGCCGTGGACGTGCTGTCCGGGCAGAAGGGCAGCGGCGACGAGGGCACCGCGATGCTCGAGATCATCCACGACCTCGCGCCGAACGCGACCCTCGGCTTCGCCACCGCGTTCACCAGTGAAGCCAGCTTCGCCGCGAACATCCGCGCGCTGCGCACCACCGGCAAGTGCCAGATCATCGTCGACGACGTCGCCTACTTCGACGAGTCGCCGTTCCAGGACACGCAGGTCGCGCAGGCGGTCAACGACGTGACCGCGGCCGGCGTCCTGTACTTCTCCTCGGCCGGCAACTCCGGCAACGCGACCGACGGCACCAGCGGGTATTACGAAGGCGACTTCCGCGCGTCCCCGACGAAGATCAGCGGCGTCACCGGGACCCCGCACGACTTCGACCCGAGCAGCACCACGCAGAACTTCGACGCGCTTTCGGCCGGCTCGCTCGGCAAGCCGGTGACGCTGTTCTGGTCCGACCCGTGGGGCAAGTCCGCCAACGACTACGACCTGTTCATCCTGAACTCGGCGGGCAGCGTCGTGGCCTCCAGCGAGAACGGCCAGTCCGGCTCGCAGAACCCGTACGAGATCGCGAACGTGCCGACCACCGGCTCCGGCTACAAGGTCGCGGTCGTCAAGTACAGCGGTGCCGACCGGTTCATCGCGCTGAACGTCATCCGCGGCCGCTTCGTGGCCTCGGGCTCGCTGAAAGCGTTCAGCACCAACGGTGTCACGAACGGCCACTCGGCGGCGGCGAACGCCTTCAGCGTCGCGGCGGCCCCGGCCGGACCGGCGTTCGGCCGTCCGCTGGAGACCGGTGACCCGGCCAACCCGGCCGGCCCGTACCCGGGCCTGTTCAGCGCGTCGAGCAAGTGGGAGCGCTTCTCCTCCGACGGCAAGCGCAAGCTCTTCTACAACGCCGACGGCACGGCGATCACCCCCGGCAACGTCTCCTCGACCGGCGGCACGACCCGGAACAAGCCGGACATCACGGCAGCGGACGGCGTGGCGACCTCGGTGACCGGCTTCCAGCCGTTCTTCGGGACGTCGGCGGCGGCCCCGCACGCGGCGGCGATCGCGGCCCTGCTGCTCTCGGGCAAGCCGACGGCGACCCCGGCGCAGATCCGCTCGGCGCTGGTGTCCTCGGCGATCGACCTGGGCGCGCCCGGCTTCGACACGGTGACCGGCACCGGCGTGATCATGGCCGGCCCGGCCCTGGCCGCGCTGGGTGTCCAGCCCAAGTAAGCACCGAACTCAGCGGGGCCCGGCGCGCGCCGGGCCCCGCTGAGTCATTTCCCGGTGACCAGCAGGTGGAAGCGGAACGGGCCGCGCTCGATCCGTTCGTGCCGGAGCAGGCCCAGTCCCGCCGCGGCCGACGCCGCTTCGAGTTCGGCCACCGGGCGGAGCCGGAAGCCGTTGTCCGTCAGCATCCGGGCCCGCCCCATCAGGTCCGGGTCGCCGACGCCCAGCACGAACCGGCCACCGGGCGCGAGGACGCGCGCGACTTCCGCGAAGGCCCGCTCGAGGTCGTCCACGAAGTAGACCGTGTTGGTCGTGACGATCGCGTCGACCGTGCCGTCCGCCAGGGGCAGGGCGGTCATCGGACCCTCGGACAGCACCAGCCGCCCCGCCGCGATCTCCCGCCGGAAGGTCGTGCCCGCCCGGGCGAGCATGGTCTTCGAAATCTCGACGCCCTGCACCGTGGCGGTTTTCCGCAGCAGCAGGCCGAGGCCCAGCCCGCCGCCGAACCCGATGTCGAGCGCGGATTCGTCGCCGGACAGCTCCAGCGCGTCGACCGCCTTCACCACCGCCTCGCGGTTCCGGCGGTTCAGCATCGCGCCGACGACCCGGCCCCGCAGGCCGCTAGGGTGGCCGAGTTGCCGGGCCAGCCCGGCTTGGAAACCCTCGCGAAGTCCCATGCGCGCAGTCTAGGAGCAGTGATGGCGAAGACGGCAGTGGTCACCGGCGCCGGATCGGGGATCGGCCGGGCGGTGGCGCGGGCGCTGCTCGAAGACGGTTACCGGGTCGCGCTGGCCGGACGCCGGTCCGCCGCGCTCGAGGAGACCGCCGCGGGCTTCGAAGGTGCCCTCGTCGTGCCCACCGACGTCGCCGACGAGGCTTCCGCCGCCGCGCTCTTCGACGCCGTCCGCGACGAGTGGGGGCGGCTCGACCTGCTCGTCAACAACGCGGGCATCGGTGCGGCCGGGACGATCGCCGACCTGTCCGTCGAGGACTGGAAGCGGACCGTCGACGTCAACCTGACCGGGATGTTCCTGTGCGCCCGGCAGGCGGTGCGCCTCATGCGCGACCAGGACCCGCGCGGCGGCCGGATCGTCAACAACGGCTCCATCTCCGCGCACGTGCCGCGCCCGGCGAGCGTCGCCTACACCGCGACCAAGCACGCCGTCACCGGCCTGACCCGGTCGATTTCGCTCGACGGGCGCGCCTGGAACGTCGCCTGCGGCCAGATCGACATCGGCAACGCGGCCACCGAGATGACCGAACGCATGGCGGCGGGCATTCCCCAGGCCGACGGCCGGGTCGTCGCGGAGCCGACGTTCGACGTCCGGCACGTGGCCGACGCGGTGCGGTACATGGCGGGCCTGCCGCTGGACGCGAACGTCCAGTTCCTCACCGTCACGGCGACGACGATGCCGTTCATCGGCCGCGGGTGATGCCGACATTCAGGTGAAGCGGCGGCCCCGCGGGTCGACGGCGGCGAAGCCCGGTTGGTAAACCGGAGGGCCGATACCGATCACGAGGGGCCGAAGTGCCTGCTCAGCTGACCTACGCCGTAGTCATGGCGGTCGTTTTCGCCTTCGCCGGTTTTCTGGCGAAGCAATTCGTCGGTGAAGGGGTCAAACACCTCGGGCAGCGTTTCTGGCCCGCCGTGTTCCGCAGCCGGCGCCGGACGCTGACCAGGCGCGAACTGCGGCGGTACGCCGGTGGCGTCAAAGCGACGTTCGACAGCCACGCGCTCGGTTTCCTGGCCACCACCAAGGTGACGGTCAGCGAGGTCTACGTCCCGCTCCAGAGCGAGGTGGACGGGCGCCGCGAAGACATCTACGGCAGCATCCGGGACCGCGGCCGGACCGTCGTCCTCGGCCCGGCCGGCGCCGGGAAATCCATGCTGCTGAAGTATTCCATGGTGAAGTGGGCCGACCGGCCCGCCGATTTCGAGCGCGTCCCCGTGTTCGTCGAACTGTTCCGCCGGAACCGCGGCGAGGAGAGCCCGCGGGACCTCGTCGTGGCCGCGCTCGGGCGGGGTGGCGTGAAGAAACCGGAACGGTTCCTGGACCGCGCGCTGGCGGACGGCCTGCTGAGCGTGTTCTTCGACGGTTTCGACGAAATCGTGACCGACCGGCGGGCCGAAGTCACACAACAGCTGAAGGCGTTCGCCGAAAAGTGGCCGAAGTGCCAGATCGTCGTCACCTGCCGGGCTGCGGTCTACGATTCCGAACTGCGGCCGGACTTCGATCACGAGGTGCGGGTGGCCGGTTTCGACGACGCCGCCATCCGCCGGTTCCTCCGGCTGTGGTTCACCTCGAAACGGGCCGGTCGCGACACGCGGTTCGAGGTCGAGCAGATGATGGCCGGACTGCGGGCGAGCCCGCCCATCCTGCTGCTGGCCCGGACCCCGCTGCTGCTCACGATGATCGCCTCGCTGCACGACGCGGATCCCGGGATCGGGCCGGTGCTGCCGGGCTCGCGCGCGGAGTTCTACGAACTGGCGGTGCAGCACCTGCTGCGGCGCGACTCCGAGCTGGGGCGCACCCGCGGCCTCGCGACCTACAAGGCCGGCCACAAGCAGATGGCGCTGCGGGCCATCGCGGTGCGGGCCCAGGGCGCGATGGCGCCGGGGACCGACCGGCGGACCGTGCCGGAGGACGAGCTGCTCGCCACCATCACCCGGGTGCTCACCAGGTTCAACCTGGAGGCGGCGCACGCGGCCCCGATGCTCGAGGAGATCGTCGACCGCAGCGGGTTGCTGGTGCGGGTGGACGGAGGCAACCTCCTCTACGAGTTCCCGCACCTGACGCTGCAGGAGTACCTGGCCGCGATGGAGCTGGCGGACAGCCCCGAGCGGTTGCTGGCGCTGTACGAGGAGAACCCCGGCCGGTGGCGCGAGACGGTCAAGCTCTGGTGCGGTGGCGCCAACCGCGACTGCACGCCGGTCGTCGAGCGGATCTTCGCCGGCGACCGGCGCGGCAAGCTCCTGGCGCTCGAATGCCTGGCCGAGGCGCGCCAGATCGACGAGACGCTGGCCAGGGCGGTGCTGCGGCACTTCGAGGCGACGCTGCCCGGTGCCGAGCCCGATCCCGTCGTGGTGGCCGCGCTGGGCGCGGTCGCGGCCGACCCGGGACCGCGCGGGACGGCGCTGCGCACCCGCCTCACCCGGGCCGCGCTGCAGCGGCACGTGCCCGCGATGCTCGCGCTGGCCGCCACCCGGCTGCGGCCGGCGGTCGAGACGCTCAGCGACCTGGCGACGTGGGCCCCCGCGGCGCGCGTGGCCCTGCGGTCGACGGGGGAGCTCGCGCTGCCGGTGCTGGCCGAGCGCGCCGGGACCGGCTCGACCGCCGCCGTCGACGACATCGCCGCCATCGGGACGGCGTCGGCGGGCGTGGCCTTGGCCGAGCTGCTGTGGGACGAAAGCGACGTCGCCGTCCGGGCCGCGTGGCGGCTGGCCGTGCTGGTGCGCAGCCCGGACGTCGAAGACGAGCTGTCGCGCGCGGAGACCGGGAACCCGGCGGGCGAGTGGTACGACTGGCTGTGGGCGCCCTTCCACACGGCGGGAACCGGGCACCTCGCCGAGCTCATGGGCCGGGTCGGCTACCTGATCGACGACCGCACCGGGGCGCGGATGCCGGACGACGTCGGCCGGGTGGACCCGCGGCTCGCCATGCCGATCGGCGTCCGGGGCGCGTCCCGGCAGTACGACCCGGCGGCGCTGGCCGGGCTCGACCTCGAAGTCGGGCGCGTCGCACGCTCGCTCGGCGTCGGGGTCCGGGACCACACCGGGAACGGCGAAGCACTCGCGGAGATCCACGAGCGGGACGAAGGACAGGCGCGCCGGCTCGCGCTGGCCCTGTTCGAGCGGGCCGGGGTGGGCGTCGGTTACCGGAGCCTGCTGGCCACGCTGCCCACCACCGTCCTGGTGCGGCTGGTGGTGAAGCTGTCCAGGCCCGGGTTCCGCGCCGACGAAAGCCAGTGGCGGACCTTCGACGAGGACCTGAAGGCGCCGGTCGTGCTCCGGCCCGTGGCGTCCGTCGCCCTCGTGGTCCTGCTGGCCGGGCCCTACCTGCTGGGCGTGACGCGGGCGACCGGCTCGGCGTTCGGCTGGTGGCCCTGGACCGCGCCGTGGGAGGGGTGGGCCACCGCACTGGCCGCACTGGGTTTCCTGCTCACCTGCCTCTTCTTCCGCTTCGGTGAAGTCCAGCGGATGACCGTCCTCGCCGGGTTCTTCCTCGTGCTGTCCCTGCCCGGGGTGCTGGCGTACGCGGTGACGACCCTGGTGGACTGGCTCGGCGCGCCCGTCCTGGCGACGGCGGCGTTCGTCCTGACGGTCGTCACCACC
The DNA here is from genome assembly GCF_046548815.1 of Amycolatopsis sp. cmx-4-83. Classification (NCBI taxonomy): domain Bacteria; kingdom Bacillati; phylum Actinomycetota; class Actinomycetes; order Pseudonocardiales; family Pseudonocardiaceae; genus Amycolatopsis; species Amycolatopsis sp. cmx-4-83. The sequence continues at coordinate 671,413 of NZ_JAEBEF010000004.1, forward strand.
GGCCTCGTGCGGCTGCTCGGCCGCCGGGAGCGCGAGATCGCGAACCCGTTCCGCGACCTGCGCAGCCTGGACGAGAGCGTCCTGCGGGGCCGCTCGACGGTGATCTCCGGGCGGGAAGCGGGTCAGGGGATCACGCGCGCCTTCCGGAACTCGTCGAACAGCCGGTAGAACATCTGCTCCGTCTCGACGTACTCTCCGAAGCCCGCCCGCCGGGATTTGGACGTGTCCGCGAACACGTCGTAGTCCCAGCCGAACACGAAGTCGGCGAACGCCCAGGACGAGGAAACGTCGGCGTAGGACGACGAAAGGCCGTGGCGGGTGGCCATGGACGTCCACAGTGGAGCCTTGTCGGCCATGACGTCCACCAGGGACATCCGCAGCGGCGGGGCGACCTCCAGGCCGAAGTACGCCGCGAGTTTCGGCCACAGTTCGCGCCAGCGGAACAGGTCGCCGTTCGCGATGTTGAAGGCGCCCTGGTGGTTCGTCGCCCAGGTCGTCGCCGAGGCCAGGAGGCCCGCGTCCGTCATCTCCAGGAGGCTGTCGTACGCGCCCGGCTTGCCCGGGAAGCGCAGCGGCACGTCCAGTTCCTTCGAAATCGACGCGTACACCGCGATCACCAGCGCCAGGTTCATCGGGTTGCCCAGCGCCGTGCCGCCGACCACCGAGGGGCGGATCGCCGACCACGTCCACGAGCCCGCGCGGCGTTCGAGGAACTGCTGCTGGTCGACGTTGAACTCCGGCGGCAGGTGCCCCGCGTCGGTCTCGCGCGCCGGGGTCTTGAACGGGCCGAGGTGCGCGCCGTAGACCTTGTAGCCCTGCATCAGGCTGACGTGCTCGAGGCCGGGCGCGGCCGCTTCCGCCGCGTCGACGAGGTTGGTCAGCATCGCCAGGTTCGGCGGGACCAGCTCGGCCCAGGTCGGTTTGTCCTGGTAGGCGGCGTAGAAGAGGTGGGTCGTGGCGTCGAGCCCGCTGAGCTTCGCCCGGGTCTCGGCCGCGTCCAGCAGGTCGACGGCGATCGTGCCCGGCCCGCCGCGGCGGGCGAGGCCGGTGACGTCCCAGCCGCCGTCCGCCCGCAGGTGCTCGACGAGGGTGCGGCCGATGATCCCGTTGGCCCCGGCGACCAGGGCTGTCTTGCGCTTCATGGTTCCAGGCTGTCCCCGCGCCGGAGATAAGTCCAAGGCATCCTCGTCACCATGTCGATAAGCTGAGTTCATGACAAGCCTGCGGCAGCTGGAGTACCTGGTCACGGTGGTCGACACCGGCTCGTTCACCCGCGCCGCCGAGCAGCTGCACGTGACGCAGCCGGCGTTGTCGCACCAGATGCGGGCGCTCGAACGCGGTCTCGGCGGGCCGTTGCTCGAACGGCTGCCGCGCGCGGTCCGGCTCACGCCGATGGGGCGGGCGATGCTCCCGCACGCGCGGGCGGCGCTGGCCGACGCCGAACGCGCGCGCTGCGCCGCCCGCCTCGCCTCCGGGACGACGGCGGGCGAACTGCAGGTCGCGACGCTGTACTCGGTCAGCCTCGGCGTGCTGCCGCCCGCGTTGCGCGTGTGGCGGCGCGACCGGCCCGAGGTCGACGTCCGGCTGATCGAGTTCCGGCACGCCGACGAGCTGCGCGAAGCGATGGCCGCGGGCGAGGCCGACGTCGCGCTCGGCCCGCGGCCGGCCGGCTGGACCGGGCCGGTGCGGGAGCTGGGCGTGGAGGAGTTCGTCGTCGTGCTGCCCGCGGACGGCGCTTCGGAGGACGACGAGACCGGCGTGGTCGACCTGGCGACGCTCGCGGACTGCGCGTGGGTGCACTACGCCCCGGGCAACGGCCTCGCGGAACTGGTGGACGCGACCTGCGCGGCGGCGGGCTTCCGCCCCCGCGCGGCGGTCCGCACCGAGCAGACGGCAGCGGCCCCGATCCTGGCGGCGGCGGGCTTGGGCCCGGCACTGGTCCCGGCGAACGTGCTGCCGCCGCGCTTCGACGGCCGGGTGCTGCGGCCGAGCGTGCCGGTGCGGAGGACGCTGGTGGCGTACACGCGCGGGGTGCCGGACCCGCTGACCAGCGCGTTCATCGAGACCCTCGCCGAGCACGCGACGGTCTAGCCGCCTGGAGGCGGTCCTGCCAGGGGTGGTCCGGCGCCAGGGCGGCTGCGAGCCAGCGCCGCTGAGCCGTGTCGAGCACCGGCAGGGCCGCCGTGAAGTCCTGCTCGTCCTTGGGCCGGGTGTCACGCGCCTTGGCCAGCAACTGCACTTCCGGGGCCAGGTAGGGAATTCCGCCCGCCGAGACCGCGCCCAGCCCGGACACCGGCCGCCGCACGGCCGGGTTCCGGCGGGAGACCCACTCGTCGCCCTCGGTCTCGTCGAGCATGATCTGGATCCGCCACGGTGCCGACGGTCCCGGGCGGCACCAGACGTCGTCGACGCCCGGGGGCAGGACCTCGCCGGGCAGCCACGGCCGGAGCGTGCCCGGCGGGTCGGCCGCCCACCACTCCCACGACGGCAGCGCCGCCTGCACCGCCGCTTGGTCGCGGCGGAGGAACAGGACGTCGACGTCGGCGTGCTCGCGGAACGCGTGTCGCACCGCCAGCTCGATCGCGTAACCACCCGCGATCCACCACGGGACGCCGGCGGAGGCGAACAGCACCGCCACCTCGGCCGGGGTGGCCGGGTCCCAGGTCACGAGACCGCGATCCCCGTCAGCACCGGGCCGGTGAACGGCGTCGTCGTCACCTCGTGGACGCGCGAGGACCAGACCGCGTGGCCGTGGCCCGACCACAGCGGCGCCACCGGCAGGTCCCGCAGCAGCTGGTTCTCCGCCAGCCGGTACAGCTCGCCCGCCTCCTCCGGGGTCGCCGCGGCGTCGGCCAGTGCCAGGTTCTGCGTGAAGACCTCGTCGGTGTACCCCGATTCCGCAGCCAGCTGGGACAGCAGCTCGTACGGGCTCGGCGTCGCCAGTTTGACGTCCACGGTGGACGGCCCGTCGAGCGGTCCGGTGTTCGGGGCCGCCTGTGCCGTCACGGAAACGTCCAGCGCTTTGTGGAGTCCGACCACGAGCGTCCTCGTCCACGCCTCCGCGCCCGGTCCGAAGTAGACGGTCGCACCGCCCGGGAAGGCCGCCTGCTTCAACAGGGCCTTGCCCGCCGCCGCGTCGTAGCTGCACGGGCGGCAGGTGCCGGACCGGTCACCCGGGGCGTCCGCCGGGGGCAGCAGGGCCTTCGCCGGGTCGACCTGGTGCGCCAGCGGGCCCGCCTCCAGCGCCGCGCGGTCCACGCCCAAAGCGAAGCCGTGGCGGACCGTCGCGTCGGAAAACCGCGGGTTCGCCACCGGGAACGCCAGGTAGCCCGCCTGCGGGAGGGCCCAGGTCGCGTGGTGGTCGTCGCCGAAGTCGGTGTGCATGGCTTCGTGCTTCTCGCCGGGGACCTCGGTCGCCAGGTCGAGCGTGCCCGCCTTGACCGCGTCGTACTGGGCGCCCGGTTCGCCGACCCGCAGCTCGATCTCGTCGGCCTTCCCGGGCCCGACGCGCTTGAGCGTGCCGCCCGAACCCGGGTGCCAGCCGCCGTCCAGGCGGTACGGGCCGTTGCCGACCGGGGCCTTGGCGAAGCCGTTCCAGTCGCGGGAAGCGAGCACCGACGCCGGCAGCGGCACCAGGCCCGGCGCCGAAAGCAGGGCCGGGACCTGGCCGGACGGGCGGTCGAGCGTCAGCGTGATCGTGTCCGGCGCGGGCGCGGTGATTTCGCGGGCGCGCAACAGCTTCGTGAACACCGGCGTGGACACCCAGTGCGCCGCGGCGACCGCCCGCCAGGTGTCCACATAGGACTGCGCGGTCACCGGCGTGCCGTCGTGGAAGGTCGCGGGCCGCAGCTTGACCGTCCAGTGCACGCGGTCGGTGCTCTCGATCGACTCGGCCGCGCGCGGGGTGAGCTTGCCCGACGCCGCGTCGTAGTCGGCCAGCGGGGTCCACAGCGCCCCGGTCACCAGCCGGCCCGCCTGGTCGGCGAGGTCCGCGGGCAGCAGCGTCGCCGGCTCCCGGATGCCGACGGACAGCACGCCGGGGCGCGCGGGGTCGGTGCCGGAGCAGCCCGTGACGGCGAGGGCGAGGACGGCGAACAGGACGAGCAAGCGCATGCGCCAGTCCTACCAGTCAAGAGCCAACAAAAGACGGTTGTGTCCGGTTGATCTCCGTCGTACCGTTCCCGTGGTCACGCTCCGAGCGTTCTGGGAGGTTTCGCGTGCGCACCTGGTTGCGGTCGTGCTTCGCCGCCGTCACCGTCAGCGCCACGCTGGTCGCGACCGGGCTCCCGGCCGCCGCCTGCGGCGAGGACGACAAACCGGCCACCCCCGCGGCCCGCACGCTGGGCGATCCCGGGGCGATCAAGAACGTCAAGTCCGTCGGCAACGTCCCCGACGCCGCCGGCGCCATCTCGATCAACTTCCTCGACTACGGCCGCCGCGACGTCATGGTCGTGTCCGGCGAGTTCGGGCTGAAGGTCTACGACCTGACGAAGAACCCGGCCGCGCCGAAGCTGGTCGGCCAGGTCAGCCTGCCGGGGCTGTGGGAGACCGAGGACACCGAGGTCGACCAGAACCGCAAGCTGGTCTTCCTCTCCCGCGACCCGCGCGCGTACGGCGGCACCACGCACACCGGCGAGTCCGGCATCTACGTCGTCGACGTCTCGAAGCCCGAGGCCCCGGCGATCCTCAGCTACGTCAAGGTGCCCGCCGGCCACACCACCAGCTGCGTCGACGGCTGCCGCTACCTGTGGACCGGCGGCCCGGCGAAGGCCGACGACCAGCCCGCGGACTGGGGCGGCCGCCCGATCTGGGTCACCGACATCCGCGACCCGCGGCACCCGAAGGTGAACCCGCAGCCCATCGAGCTGGCCCGCAACGACGGCAAGACCGACTACGTGCACGACGTCCAGGTGGACGACAACGGCGTGGCCTGGGTGTCCGGCCGCGGCGGCGTGCGCGGGTACTGGACCGACGGCGTGCACCGCGACCCGCTGACGAACAAGGTCCACCGCGCGACCGCGCACGAGCCGATCCCGTACGCCGGCGGCGGCATCGCCGAGACGGCGGCGCCGTCCCGGTTCATGCACAACAGCTTCCACCCGGCCGGCCACCGCGTCGGTGACGGCGCCTGGCGCGGCCAGGACCTGATCTACGCGACGGAGGAGAACTTCGTCGACGGCTGCGCGGGCGACGGCGTCCTGACGATCTCGTCCCTGAAGGGCTCCTACCACGGCGAAGGCTGGCGCTCGACGCCGGAGAAGCCGTTCCGCCTGGAGAGCGTCGGTACCTGGGGCGTCAACGGCCAGGAGGGCAGCGACCCGGCGTCCGACGACTGTTCCGCGCACTACTTCGACGTCCGCGGCAAGATCCTGGTGCAGTCGTTCTACGCGCAGGGCACCCGGTTCCTCGACGTCAGCGACCCGACGAACCCGCGGCAGATCGCGTACTACCGGCCGGGCGACGCGAGCGCGTGGGCCCCGTACTGGCACGGCAAGTACGTCTACGTCGCGGACAACGCCCGCGGCGTAGACGTCCTGCAGCTCACCCGTTAGGACTTCAGCCAGACAGCGGTGTCGGTCGGCAGTTCGCCGCCGGCCGGCCCGCTGGCCAGCAGGATCTCCCCGGCGGGGAGCGGGATCGGCGTGTCCGAGAAGTTCAGCGCGAACGTGAACCCCGTCCCGAGCCGGAACGCCAGCACCCTTTCACCGAGGTCGAGCCACTCCGGCGAGCCGGTGGGGAGATCCCGCCGGAGCCGCAGCCCGTTGCGGTACAGCGCCAGCATCGACGCCGGGTCCGCCGCCTCCGCTTCCGCCGTGTAGTCCCGCCACTCGGCGGGCTGGGGGAGCCACGCGCCCCCGGCGCCGAAGCCGAACGGCGCTTCGGAGCCCGACCACGGGATCGGGACGCGGCAGCCGTCGCGACCGGGGTCGGTGCCGTTCGTGCGCGCCCACACCGGGTCCTGGCGCAGCTCGTCGGGGATGTCCAGGACCTCCCAGAGCCCCAGCTCCTCGCCCTGGTAGACGTACAGCCCGCCGGGCAGGGCCAGCGTCAGCAGCGCCGCCGCCCGGGCCCGCCGGGTGCCCAGCTCGCGGTCCACCGGGAGCTCGTGCAGCCGGTTCGCGAAGCTGAACCCGGTGTCGCCTTCCCGGCCGTAGCGCGTGACGTGCCGCGTGACGTCGTGGTTCGACAGCACCCACGCGGCCGGCGCGCCGACCTCCTCGTGCGCCTTCAGCGTCCGGTCGATGACGTCGCGGAAACGCTTGCTGTCCCACGGGCAGACCAGGAAGTCGAAGTTGAACGCCGAGTGCAGCTCGTCGCGGCGCAGGTAGCGCGCCGCTCGGGACATGTCCTCCAGCCACATCTCGCCGACCAGCACCCGCTCGCCCGGGTAGCTGTCGACGATCTTGCGCCACGAGCGGTAGATCTCGTGCAGGCCCTCCTGGTCGGAGAACGGCGTCTCGTCGCCTTCCTCCACGTCGGGCAGGTGCGGGTCCTTGACCAGCCCGTCGGCGACGTCGATGCGGAAGCCGTCGACCCCGCGGTCGAACCAGAACCGCAGCACGTCCTCGAACTCCGTGCGGATTTCCGGGTTGTCCCAGTTGAAGTCGGGCTGGCGCGAGCTGTAGAGGTGCAGGTACCACTCGCCGTCCGGCACGCGCGTCCACGCGGAGCCGCCGAAGCGCGACTTCCAGTTGTTCGGCGGCTCGCTGCCGTCCGGGCCGCGGCCGGGGCGGAACCAGAACCGTTGCCGCTCCGGCGATCCCGGGCCCGCGGCCAGCGCGGCCTGGAACCAGCGGTGCTCGTCGGAGCAGTGGTTGGGCACGATGTCGATGATCACCCGGATGTCCCGCGCGTGCGCTTCGGCGATGAGCTCCTCAGCCTCGTCGAGCGTGCCGAAGAGCGGCTCGATGTCGCGGAAGTCGGCGACGTCGTAGCCGCCGTCGTCCATCGGGGACGGGTACCACGGGGTGAACCAGATCGCGTCGATGCCCAGGTCGGCCAGGTGGTCCAGCCGGGCACGGACACCGGCGAGGTCGCCGACGCCGTCGCCGTTGCCGTCCGCGAAGCTGCGGATGTACACCTGGTAGATGGCCGCGCTCCGCCACCAGCCGGTCTTGTCGGTCACGTAAGTGCCCCTCCTTGTTGTTGGGAAGGCCTCAGCCCTTGATGCTGCCGGCGGTCAGCCCGGCGAGGATCTGCCGCTGGAACGCCAGGAACAGCGCCACCATTGGCAGACTGGCCAGCACCATCCCGGCGACGAGCACGTTGAGCGGCATGTCGATCGCCACCCGTTGCAGCATCACCGAGAGCGTCTGCTTTTCGGTGTCCGGGAACACCAGCAGCGGCCAGATGAAGTCCTTCCACGCGGTGACGACCGCGAGGATCGAAACCACGGCCAGGATCGGCCGCGAGATCGGCAGGATGATCCGCCAGAGCGTGCGCACCGGCCCGGCGCCGTCGATGCGCGCCGCTTCGATGAGCTCGTCGGGGATCTGGTCGAAGAACCGCTTCAGCAGGTAGATGTTGAACGCGTTCGCCGCCGCGGGCAGCCAGACCGCGGTCGGCGAGTTGATCAGGTTGAGGTGCAGCAGCGGCAGGTCCGTCACCGTCACGTACGTCGGGACGAGCAGCGCCGTCGCGGGGAGCATCAGCGTGGCCAGCATCAGCCCGAGCACGACGTTGCCGAACTTGGGCCGCAGCTTCGACAGCGCGAACGCGGCCGGGACGTCGATGGCCAGCTGCGCCAGCCACGCGCCGCCGGCGACGACGAGCGTGTTGAGGAAGTACTTGCCCAGGCTCAGCTGGCTCCACGCGTCGGCGAAGGTTTCCGGGTGCCACTCGTGCGGGACGAGCGTCGCCGGCGTCGCGGCCAGTTCCTGCGGTGACTTCAGCGCGCCCGTGATCGCCCAGTAGAGCGGGAACATGAAGGCCAGGATGAAGATCGCGAGCGTGCAAGCGAAAACGACGCCGTAGACGACTTTGCCGCGCGGGCTGCGCAGCGCGGACGGGGAGACGAGGGTCCTCATGACTGGTCCGCCTTCCGCGTCAGCCGGACGTACCACGCCGAGAACACGCCCAGCGCCACGAACAGCAGCAGGCTCATCGCGCTCGCCGCGCCGAAGTCGTTGTAGACGAAGGCGTAGCGGTAGAGCAGCAGGAGCACGGTGACCGTCGAGTCGTCCGGGCCGCCGCCGGTCATCACGTACGGCTCGGTGAACACCTGCATGGTCGCGACGATCTGCAGCAGCAAGAGCACGAGCAGGACGAACCGCGTCTGCGGGAAAGTCACGTGCCGCAGGCGTTTCCACAGCCCGGCGCCGTCGAGTTCGGCGGCTTCGTAGAGCTCGCCGGGGATCGTGCCGAGCGCGGCCAGGTAGATCAGCGTGGTGCTGCCCATGTTGGCCCACGTCGAGACGAAGACCAGCGACAGCATCGCCGTGCCGGACGAGTCGAGCCACTGGCCGCCGGGCAGGCCGACCGCGCCGAGCGCGGAGTTGAACAGGCCGGGACCCGGGTCGTAGAACCACTTCCACATCAGCGCCGTGACGACCGGCGGCAGCATCACCGGGAGGTAGACGGCGAGCCGGAAGAACGCCTTCGCGTGCCGGATTTCGTTGAGCAGCACGGCCGTGAGGAACGGGACGGCGAACCCGAAGACCAGCGCGAGCCCGGTGAACAGCAGCGTGTTGCGCCAGGCGACGCCGAACAGCGGGTCGTCGAACAGCTTCGCGAAGTTGTCGAACCCGACCCACGTCGGCGCGTTGACGAAGTCGACCTGCTGGAAGCTCAGCAGCACGCCGCGCACGATGGGGTACCAGGAAAAGAGCGCGAACACCACGAGCGCGGCGCACAGCAGGCCGTACGCGGTGAGGTTTTCCTTGATCTTGCGCTTGAGCCTGGTGCGGCGGCGGTCTTCCTGCGAGACGGCCGGGCGCCCGGCCCGCGACGAGGACGTCGCGGGCCAGGCGAGGAGGCTACTTGACCTGGGCGAGGACACTGTTGACCTTCGACGCGGCGGACGAGAGCTGCTGGTCGATGTTCGCGTTCTGGTCGGTCAGCACCGCCTGCATCACGCTGTCGAGGGCGGCGTAGATCTGCTGCGCGTTCGGCGGCTCGATGCTGCCCTTGATCTTGCTCGTGGTGTCCACGTAGGACTGGAAGTTCTGCGCGGGAACGTTGGCGTACTTGGCCTTCAGCGCCAGCTGCTGCTCGCGGACCGAGCCGGTCCAGACGTCGGGGGTCGGCTCGGCGGGCAGGCCGACCGGCTGCTTGCCGTCGACGTACTGCTGGATGTGCTTCTCGAAGCGGTCCGGGTTGAGGTACTTCCACTGGATCCACTCGAGGCCGGCCTTGATCTTCTCCGGCGAGGCCTTCGGGTTGACCATGTAGCCCTCGCCGCCGAGGAGGGTGCCCTCGCCGCCGGGCATGCCCGCGATGCCGTAGTCCTCGTACTTGCCGTTGAACTGCTTGACCAGCACCGGCACGTTGTCCGGGGCGGCCATGTACATGCCGAGCTGGCCGGAGCCCATCATCCGCTGCACGTCGGTGGCTTCGAGGAGCTGCTTGGCGCCCATGGAGTTGTCGGTCCAGCGCATGTCGTGCAGGTACTGGAGGGCCTTCTTGCCCTTGTCGTTGTCGAAGTCGGCGACCCACTTGTCGCCGTCCTTGCGGGCGATGTCGCCGCCCATCGAGTACAGCCAGCCGGTCAGGTGCCAGCCGCCCTGGTTGTTCTTGCTGTAGTCGGCGTACCCGACGACCCCGTTGCCCAGCGCGGAGATCTTCTTCGCGGCGTCACGGACCTCGTCCCAGGTCTGCGGCGGCTTGTTCGGGTCGAGCCCGGCCTTCTGGAACAGCGGCTTGCTGTAGAGCAGGCCCATCGTGTAGTTCATCGTCGGCAGGCCGTAGAGCTTGCCGCTCGCGTCCCGGAAGTTGTCGAGCAGTTCCGGCTTGATGTCGTTGATGTGCGGGAGGCTCTTCGCGGCTTCGGTGATGTCGGCTGCTTGGTGGCGCGCGATGATCTGCGCCGGGTCGGTGAAGTAGACGTAGTAGACGTCTTCCAGCTGGCCGCCGGCGAGCTTCGCCGAGAAGGTCTTCGGGTCCATGAAGCCTTCGTGCGGATCGATGTCGATGTTCGGGTGGGAAGCCTCGAACTCCTTGACGTCCGCGTCGAAGACGCTGCGCTCGAACGGCTGGCTGGTCGGCGGCTGCCCGGTGACCGTGATCTTCACCTTGCCGCCGGTCTGAGCGGCGTTGTCGCCGTCACCGCAGGCGGCCAGGGTCAGCGCCAGGCCGCCCGCGGTGAGCAGGCACAACATCCGGCGGGAGACGGTTCGGGACCAGGGACTGCTCATCTCAAGCCTCTTCTCGGGGTCGCGACGGCTGTCACGTGATTGCGGTCACCATAAAGGGATGGACCAGATCGACGCAATAAGACGACGAGAAGTTGCAAGTTACGAACAGGCTGCGGATGGCTGGTGCCCGACAGGGCGCCGGGCCGTGCCGCGGGCACGAAAAAGTGAGCGACGGGTGCGAAACCCGCCGCTCAGCCGAGTGAGGCTTGGGGGTGGGGTCAGGTGGTGCGGCGGGCTGTCGACCCGCGGACCACCAGTTCCGGCGCGAACAGCAGTTCTTCCGCCGCCACCTCGCCGCCGTTGATGCGCTTGACCAGCAGCTCCACCACCGCGCGGCCCATCGCCTCGATCGGCTGGCGGGTGGTCGTCAGGGGCGGGTCGGTGCAGTTCATCAACGCCGAGTCGTCGTAGCCCACCACCGAGATGTCGTCCGGCACCGACAGTCCCTGCCGTCGGGCCGCGCGGACCGCGCCCAGCGCCAGCAGGTCGCTCGCGCACAGCACCGCCGTGGCGCCGCGCGGGTACAGGCGGGCCGCCGCCGCGTGGCCGCCCTCGATGGAAAACATCCCGTGCTCGACCAGCTCGTCCAGCACCGGCAAGCCCAGCTTCGCCGCGTACGACTGGAACGCCGCGAGCTTGCGCTGCGACGGCACGTGGTCCGACGGGCCCAGTACCAGGCCGATCTTCTCGTGCCCCAGCGAACTCAGGTGCCCGACGACCTGCTCCACGGCCACGGCGTCGTCGCACGAAACCTGCGGCAGGCCGAGGTGCTCGACCGCCGCGTTGATCAGGACCGTCGGGAGGCGGCGCTCGACCAGGTGGTGGTAGTGCGAGTGGACCGCGTCCGCCTGCGCGTACAGGCCGCCGGCGAACACCACGCCCGACACCTGCTGCTGCAGGAGCAGCTCGACGTACTCCGCCTCGGACACCCCGCCCGCGGTGCGCGTGCAGAGGACCGGCGTGAAGCCCTGCTGGGCGAGGGCGTTGCCCATGATCTCGGCCAGTGCCGGGAAGATCGGGTTCTGCAGCTCCGGCAGCACCAGCCCGACCAGCCGGGCGCGCTCGCCGCGCAGCTGGGTGGGCCGTTCGTACCCCATCACGTCCAGCGCGGTGAGCACGGCGGCACGGGTGCTGGCGGACACCCCGGACCGGCCGTTGAGCACCCGGCTGACCGTGGCTTCGCTGACCCCGACCTGGCGGGCGACTTCGGCAAGACGACGCGTCATGGGTGAAACTTTACAGCAACCGAGTGCAAAAGTACGACGTGCGGAACCGTGCCGAGCCGGTGATCGACAGTGGCGAAGCGCGCACATCCCGTTCCTAGCTTGGCGATCGTGACCAGCACCCTCGACCGCGGCACCACGACGCGCGGGCTCACCACCCTCTTCGCGCTCGCCCTGGCACTGGCGGCCTACCGCGGCTTCCGGCTGCCGGGCGACTGGGCCGTGACGCTCGAAGCCGTCTCCCTGACCGACGGCTTCCACCGCCGGTTCCTCGTCGGCACCCTGCTCCACCCGCTCGCCCTCGCGACCGGGTACGCGTACTGGGTGTTCGCGGCCGCGGCGTTCGCTGTTCTCGCCGCGGTGCTCGTCGTGGCCGCCGTCGCGTTCGCCCGCGCCCGGCGGCCCGGCCACCGGCTCCTCGTGATCGGCTGGCTGCTCCTGCCGTCCGGCGGCTTCCTCTTCCACGAGGCCGGCTACTTCGACCAGGCCCTCTACCTGCTGCTCTTCGCCGCGCTGTGGCAGCTGCCGCGCCGCCCCGCGGTGGCGTCCGGGCTGCTCACGGCCGCGGTGTTCACCCACGAGATCGCGGCGCTCACCGTGCTACCCGTGTTCGCGCTCGTGCTGCTGCGGCAGTCCTCGGTGCGGATCACGGCGAAGCTGCTCGTGACCCCGGTCGTGGCGGAACTCGCCGTGCTGATGCTTCCCGCGTCGAGCCCCGGCGCCGTCGGCCGGCTCGAAATGGCGCTCGCCACCGCGGACTTCACCCCGCGAGCCGACGCGCTCGCCCTGTTCGAACGCACCCAGAGCCAGAGCTGGCAGCTGTATTCGGTCACCGAAGTCCTGCTGCACCTGGCCCCGATCCTCGCCGTCGTCGTGGCCGGCGCCCTGCTGCAACGCCTCGACGCGCTCGCTGTCGCGGCCGTGGCGGCACCGGCGTTGCTGGCCTTCGCCGGCTGGGACTGGGCGCGCTGGGGGTTCCTGCTGGTCACCAACCTCGCCGTGGTGCTGTGGCTGAGCCCGGCGCTGCGCCCGCTCCCGTTGCTCGTGACCGCGGTGCTGCTCGCGTACCTGCCGCTGCCGTACTTCGACGCCCGGCACCCGCGCGAGCTGGCCGCGAGTCAGCCGCCCCTGGGCAGCCGCACGGTGAACACGGCGCCGCCGTCGTTGTGCGCCGTGAGCGAGCCGCCGTGCGCCAGCACGTTCTCCCGCGCGATCGCCAGCCCGAGCCCACTGCCGTCGGTCGCCTGACGCGCGTGGTCGCCGCGGGTGAACCGGTCGAACAGCACCGGCAGCAGGTCCGCCGGCACCCCCGGGCCGGCGTCGGCGACGCGCACGACGACGTCGTCGCCGGTGCCGTCGAGGGTGACCGTGACCGGCGCGGTCCCGTGCCGGACGGCGTTGCTCAGCAGGTTCGCCACGACGGTGTGCACCCGCCGCGGATCGGCGACGACGGTGACGTCACCGGCGGCCGTCACGGCGGCTTCGACCCCGGTGACCCCGGCGGCGTCGGCGACCAGGTCGGCCAGGTCCACCGGCGCGACCCGCAGGTCGGCCTTCCCGGCGTCGAACCGCGCGATCTCGAGGAGGTCTTCGACGAGCTTCGCGAGCCGCCGGGCCTGCGTGCCGAGGATTTCGGCGGCGCGGGTGCGGGTGGCGGGCTCGGCGTGGTCGAGGGTGTCCACCGTGGCGATCATCGAAGCGAGCGGCGTGCGCAGGTCGTGGGCGACGTCGGCGACGAACCGCTGCTGCTGGCGGTCCTTCGCGTGCAGCTCGTCGATCGACGCGCCGAGCCGCGCGGCCATCGCGTTGAACGACTCGGCGAGCGCGGCGACTTCGTCCCCGCCCTTGACCGGCACCCGCGTCCCCAGCGCGCCCGCGCCGAGTTCGTCGGCCGCCGCGGACAACGCCTTGATCGGACGCCGGATGCGCCGCCCGATCAGCAACGCGGCACCGGCCCCGAGCACGCTCACGACGAGCGCGGTGCGGACGAGCTGCCGGCGCAGCTCGGTCAGGTCGTCGTCGAACCGGCTGAAGTCGAAGAACTGGACGAGGTGGTAGCCGGGGATCGGCAGGTTCGCGTTGACCACGAACACCTTCCGGCCGGTGCCCGGCACCCGCGCGTAGGCGCTGCCGAACTGCTCGGGCCGCCGCTGTTCGAACAGGCCCGCCCGCACGCTCCCCAGCATCGCGAGCTTGTCCGGCACCGGGATGGGCCCGTTCGCGGTCCGCACGACTTCGAGCGGGCCGCCGGGCCGCTCGGTCACCACCGCCCAGTCCGGGTCGACGCCGATCCGGATGCGGTCGAGCCACCCCTCGGTGCCGACCTTCGAGAACTCCTGGAGGAGCTGCCGGTCGGCGCCCGAATTGGCCACGGCCGAGACGGCGAACCGGCCCAGTGCCTCGTCCGCCTGCACCTGGTACGCCGAGTACGCCATGACCGCCGTCGCCGTGGTGGTCACCCCGACGATCGCGGCGACGATCCGGGTCCGGAGGCTGACGGCCGGGAGCTTCACTTGGTCACCAGCCGGTAGCCGAGGCCGCGGACCGTGCGCAGCAGCACCGGGTTCGCGGGGTCGTCCTCGACCTTGGCCCGCAGCCGCGCGACGGCCGCGTCGACGATCCGCGAGTCGCCGACGTAGCCGTAGTCCCAGACGCGCTTGAGCAGCACCTGCCGGCTCAGGACCTGGTCGGGGTGCTCGCCGAACTCGACGAGCAGCCGGATTTCGGTGGCGGTGAGCGCCAGTTCCTCGCCGTCGCGGCTGACGCTCATCGCGGCGGGGTCGATCTCCAGCCCGCCGACGCGCAGCACGCCGTTCCCCGGGGCGGTGGCGCGCGCCCGGCGGCCGATCGCCTTGATCCGCGCGTCCAGCACGCGGGGTTCCGCCGGTTTCACCACGTAGTCGTCGGCGCCGCATTCGAGCCCGGCGACGACGTCGATCGGGTCGCCGCGCGCGGTCAGCAGCACGATCGGCAGCCGGCTGCGGGCCCGGATCCGGCGGCAGACCTCGAACCCGTCCATGCCCGGCAGCATGACGTCGAGGAGGACGAACTCGGCGTCGGCCAGCGCGGTGAGCGCGTGCTCGCCGGTGGGGGCGTGGACGACGTCGTGGCCCAGCGCGCGCAAGGCCAGTGAAAGCGCTTCGGCCAGGGCTCGGTCGTCTTCGACGAGCAGCAAACGCGGCACCGGTCCTCCCCTGGACGATCTCCCGGGCGAGGTTAATGCAGGCCGGCCGGCGACCCGGCGGTTCCGTGCGGAACCGTCGAGCCGCCGTGCCGTTTCGTCACACTAGGCGGCGGCCACCTCGAATTCGGCCACCTGACCCGCGGGCCAGCCGGTGTTGCCGGTGAACGTCAGCCGCACGAACCGCTGCGACGTCGCCGTGAAGGAGGCCGACGCCGTGTTGCCGGAAGCCGGGTCGAACGCGTAGCCGCGCGAACCCACCAGCGTCGTGTACGAGCCGCCGTCGGTGCTGCCGGAGATCGTCACCGTCTCCGTCCGCGCGCCCCACGCCGACGACGGCGGCAGGCGAAGCGTCACTTTGTTGATCGACGCCGCGGCGCCCAGGTCCACCGTCAGCGTCTGCGGGAACGCGTTGTTCGCGCTCTCCCAGTAGCTGGCGGTGGTGCCGTCGTTGGCGTTCGACGGCGGGAACCCGCCCTGCGACGCCGACGCGCTGATCGCTTTGCCCTTCGCGATGTTCGTACCGGACTGCGGCGGCTGCGGCGGGCCCGAGTTCGGCGCGGGCCAGGTCGAGCAGTCGCTCCAGGTGCCGGTCCAGCCGCTGTTGCCGGACCCGCCGAACGTCATCTTCGGGATCGACGCCGGGTAGGGGCAGTTGTACGTCCCGGTCACGCCGACGCCGGACGCGCTGAGGTTGCTGATCGACACCGACCCCTGCGTCTGCGACTGCGCCACGAACGTGCCGGCGCCCTGCACCGAAACGCCGTCGATCGTGATGCCCTGGATCTGCTTGCCCTGCCCGTTGCCGTCGATGAACTGGATCGCCTCGTACGGGCTCTGGATCGCGGTGAACCCGGTGACCCGGATCGTCACGCCGGTGATCGCCTGGTCACGCGCGTCGAACCACAGCGCGCCGACGCCGAACTGCCAGTTCGGGTCGAGCGCCCCGGCCCGCAGCGCGGTGTTTGCCGACAGCGTCACCGTGCCGCCGAGCGGCACCGAGTTGAACCGGTTCGCGACCAGGTAGCCGCCGCCGAGCGCGTTGGTGTCCTGGACGAGGTTGCCGCTCACCGTGTTGTTCGAGCCGCCGTACAACGCGATGCCGTTGGCCAGGTTCGGCTGCACGACGGTGTTGTTCAGCAGCGAGTTGCCCGAGTCGGCCTGGCCGTTGGACCACAGCGCGAGGCCGTCGTCGCCGTTGTTGCGCAGGTAGTTGTTGCGCAACGTCGAGTTCGTGACGGCGCCGTCGAAGTTCACGCCGTCGGCCTGGGTGTCGAGGATGCGGTTGTTCTCGATGGTGAGGTTCGAGGACGCGCCGTTCATCAGCCACAGCCCGCACTTGGTGTCCTGGATCCACAACCCGCTGACGACCGAGCCGTTGCCCAGGACGCCGTGGAACGCGTTGTCCGGGCTGCCGTCGTTGCGCTCGGTCACGTCACCGAAGACCGCGAAGTCGTACAGCTTGATGTTGCCGGACGCGCTGCCGTTGTTGAAGATGTTGTTGCCGTGCAACACCGTGTACCACGGGCCCGCGCCGCGGACGGTGGTCTGGTCGATCTGCAGCGCCGAGCCGATCTCGAACCGGCCCTGCGGAATCCACAGCTCCTTACCCTGCGAGCGCGCCGCGGACAAACCGTTGCGGAACGCCTGTGAGTCGTCCGACGAGTCGTTCGCCGTGGCGCCGTAGTCGGTCACCGACAGCGCGGCGGACGGCTTCGTGCCCGCGCCGCCGACCTGCTCGAAGTCGGCGAGGTCGATGGTGGCCTGCCCGACGTCACCGGAGTCGGCCTGCACCCGGACCTTCGCGCCCGCCGCCAGGTTCTGCCCGAGCAGCACGCGGGCGTCGTCGAAGAAGTGGTGCGTCTTCGAGCCCGTGATGAAGCCGGTGTCCACATAGGTGTAGCGCGACGTCACCGGCAGTGCGAGCTTGGACCCGTTGACCGACACCGAAAGCCGGCCGGACGAACCGTCGGGCAGGTTGTAGTGGACGTTGATCGCGTTGGCCGCCGCGGGCAGCGTGAACTCGACGTACTGGCCGGTCGTGATGCGCACGGCCTGCCGCCCGGAGGCTTCCGAGGCGATGCTGCCCTGGGTGTAGTCGGGGCCGACCGCCGAGCCGTTCGTCGCCGAGCATTCGGCTTCGACGGTCCGGAACGGCACGCTCGCGCCGCCGGAAGCGGTCGTCGGGCAGGTGGCCGCGGCGGCGGGGGTGGCGCCGGAAAGCACGGTCAGGCCGGACGCGGCGAGCGCCACGGCGAGGAGAGCCGGAATGCGGGACATCGTCAGCACCTCTCAGGACGAATAGGCTTCGAGTTCGGACAGCTGCCCGGCGGGCCAGCCGGTGTTGCCGGTGAAGGTCAGGCGCAGGGTGCGCGCCGACGTCGCCGGGAAGGTGATGGTCGCGGTGTTGCCCGAGGCGGGGTTGAACGTGTAGCCCGCGGCGGCCTTGACGCCATCGACCGAGATCGTCTGCGTGCGCGTCCCCCACGCCGAGGACGGCGGCAGCTTCAGCACCAGCCGCGAAACGCCGACGGTGGCACCGAAGTCGACGGTCAGCGTCTGCGGGAACGCGTTGTTCGCGCTCTCCCAGTAGGAGTTCGCGTCGCCGTCGACGGCGTTGGCCGGCGGGAAGCCGCCCTGCGAGCCGGAAGCGGTGACGCTCTTGTGCAGCGCCAGGTTCCCGCCCGGCTGGGTCGGCGTCGTGGTGGTGGTCGGCGGGGTCGTGGTCGGCGGTGGGGTGGTCGTCGTGCCGCCGTTGTCCGAGCCGTACACCGGCGTCGGCCACGAGCCGCAGAACGTCGTCGTCCAGCCCGAGTTCCCGCCCTGGTCGGCCAGGCCCGCCATCGCGTCCGGGCCCATGCAGTTGTAGACGCCGGCCCGGCCGACCCCGGTCGCGACGACGTTCTTCACCGACCCGGTCGGCTTGGCCTGGATCTGCCAGGCGAACGTGCCGGCCCCGGTGATCCGGACGTTCGTGAAGTGCACGTCGGTGGTGGCGCTGTCGATGAACTGGATGGCCTCGTAGTTGTTGTCCTGCAGGTCGAGGTCGGTGACGTCGACGCGGCCGGTGATGGCCGAGTCGCGGCCGTCGAACCACAGCGCACCCACGCCGAACTGCCAGTTCGAGTCGAGCACGCCGGTGCGGATCGCGGTGTTGCGCGCGACCGTCGTCGTCCCCGAGAGCGGCACCGCGCTGAACCGGTTGGCGATGTGGAGGCCGCCGCCCTGGTCCTGGTTGTCCGCCACCACGTTGTCGGACACGGTGTTGTCGTGCCCGCCGTAGATCGCGATGTTGTTGGCGAGGATCGGCAGCAGCACGGTGTTGAAGGAGAACGTGTTGTGGTGGTCGGCGTCGTGCTCGGACCACATCGCGAGGCCGTCGTCGCCGGTGTTGCGCAGGAAGTTGTTCGTCACGGTCACGTTGCTGATGCCCTGGTGCAGGTTCAGCCCGTCGGCGGTCTGGTCGAGGATCCGGTTGCCGGACACGGTGAGCCCGTCGAACGGGCCGTCCAGCCACAGCCCGACCTTCGCGTGCTGCAGCCACAGGTTCTGCACGACCGAGCCGCCGCCCAGCGCGCCGCCGACGGCGTTGGACTGGTCGCAGTCGACGCGGGCGTCGACCTGGCCGATGATCGCGAAGTCGTAGAGCTTCACGGCGCTGCTCGTACCGGGCACGGCCGCGTTGCCGGGGTAGGTCGACGTCCCGCAGCTCGCCGGTTCGCCCTTGCCGAAGATGCCGGCGCGCGGGCCGGTGAGCACCGAGTACCACGGCCCGGCGCCGCGGATCGTCACCTGGTCGACGGTGACGTGGTGGCCGAGGGTGAAGGTGCCGGACGGGATCCAGACCTCCTTGCCCTGGCTCTTCGCCGCGGCCACGGCGGAGTCGAACGCGCCGGCGTCGTCGCTCGTGTCGCCCGCGGTGGCGCCGTAATCGGTGACGGACACCGAGTTCGCCGGCCGCGTCGCCGCGGCGCCGACCTGTTCGAAGTCCGCGAGGTCGATCGTCGCCGGGGTGACGTCGCCCGCGTCGACCTGCAGCTTGATCTTGGTGCCGGCCGGGTACGACGTGCCGAGCAGCGCGCGGGTTTCGTCGTAGAAGTGGTGCGCGTGCCCGTCACCCGGGTTGTTGGTGAACGGGTAGGAGCCGTAGTACCAGGCCCACTTCGACGTCAGCGCGATGTCCCGGTTGTGGGTGCCGCCGACGTAGAGCGAGATCGTCCCGTTCGCGGCATCCGGGACGCTGTAGCGGAAATCGATCGAATTGGCCGGCGCGGTGAGCGTGAACTCGACGTACTGGCCCTGGCCGGAGAGCGTGACCGCCTTCCGGCCGGACGCTTCGCCGGCGAGCGTGCCGGCGGCGCGGTTCGGGCCGATGACCGACCCGTTCGTCGCGGCGTTTTCGGCTTCCTGTTCGAGGAAGGGAACGGTGGCACCGCGGCCGGCGGCGAGCGCCGTGCTTTCCGCGGGTGCGGCGGCGATGGTGAGCCCGGCGGCGGCGATCACGGCGGCGGCTAGCGCGCCGTACCGCGCTGTGAAAGCACTTTTGGGCGCGCTGAAGACAGAGCTGAGGGACATGGGCGGCACTGGCCTTTCCGCAGCAGGTGGGGACCTCTGTGACCGGGATCATACGAATCCTGGACAAGAAATCGCAATAGTTGAACGAACTTACGCAAGTTTGCGACAGGAAGTGACGACTGCGCCGGATGCCCGACGTTCGGTTGCACCCCGCGGAGCAACGCCCCCGACGTCGGCCGCGCTGATAGTTTCTGGGCATGAGCCAGCGACGTGCCGACGGCAGCGCAGGGGACGCGGATTACGGCGCGATCGGTGGCGTGTACACCGATTACCGCAAGCCGGACCCCCGGATCGGCCAGTACCTCCTCGACGCGCTGGGCGACGCGCGGACCGTGCTCAACGTCGGTGCGGGCGCCGGCGCGTACGAGCCGGAAGACCGGGAAGTGACCGCGGTCGAGCCGTCGGCGTCGATGCGCGCGCAGCGGCCGCCGGGCCTGCCGCCCGCGGTGGACGCCGTCGCCGAAAAGCTGCCGTTCCCGGACCGCGCGTTCGAAGGCGCGATGAGCACGTTCAGCGTGCACCAGTGGAACGACCTCTGGGCCGGGCTGAAGGAGGTGCGCCGCGTGACCCGCGGCCCGGTCGCCGTCCTGACCTGCGACCCGGCCCTGCTGCGGCGGTTCTGGCTGCTCGACTACGCGCCCGAGGTGATCGAAACCGAGGCCCGGCGCTACCCGTCGGTCGACGACATCGCCGACGGGCTGGGCGGGCACACGTCGATCATCGGCGTGCCGATCCCGAGCGACTGCACCGACGGCTTCAACGAGGCCTACTACGCGCGGCCGGAGCGGCTGCTGGACCCGGGCGCGCGGCTGTCGTGCTCGGCGTGGAGCTTCGTCGACGACCGCGTGCACCACCGCTTCGCCGCGGAACTGCAGCACGACCTCGACGACGGCACCTGGGACCGCCGCTACGGCAAGCTTCGCGAACAGCCGACGTTCGACGGTTCGCTGGTGCTCGTCGTCTCGGACCCGACGGCATGACGCCGCCGCCGTTCGACCCGGAGCTCGCGCCGATCGTCGAAGCGCTCCGGGCCCTGCGCCCGCCGCTGGCTTCGCCGGCCGACATCCCGGGCCGCCGCGAGCTGAACGCCGTGGAGCACAAGACCGTGGCGGAGCTGGCGGCCGCGTACCCGGCGTACCGCGTCTCGGAGGAGCACGCGGGCGACGTCCCGCTGCTGGTGCTGGCGCCGGCTGCGAGCGTGGGAGTCCTGTACTACGTCCACGGCGGCGGCACGATCGTGGGCAGCCACCTCGGCTCGGACGTGCCGAACCTGCTGGACTGGGCGGGCGAAGCGAACCTGACCGTCGTCTCCCCGGGGTACCGGCTGGCGCCGGAGCACCCGTACCCGGCGCCGGTCGAGGACTGCTACGCCGGACTCCGCTGGACCGCCGAGAACGTCCCGGGCCGGTTGGTCGCCGGCGGCATCAGCGCGGGCGGCGGCCTCGCGGCGGCGACGGCGCTGCTGGCCCGCGACCGCGGCGGCCCGGCGCTGGCCGGCCAGCTGCTGCTCTGCCCGATGCTGGACGACCGCAACGACACGCCGTCGGCGATCGACCTCGACGGCCGCGGTCTGTGGGACCGCACGGCGAACAACGTCGGCTGGACGGCCTACCTCGGCGACCGCCGCGGCACCGCCGACGTCCCGCCGTACGCGGCCGCGGCCCGCGCCGAGGACCTGTCCGGCCTGCCCCCGGCGTTCCTGGACGTCGGCACGGCGGAGACGTTCCGCGACGAGGTGGTGGCGTACGCGTCCCGCCTCTGGCAGGCGGGCGGCGAGGCCGAGCTCCACGTGTGGCCGGGCGGCTTCCACGGCTTCGCCTCGTTGGCCCCGAAGGCGGCGATCAGCCGGGCGGCCCGAGCCGCCCGGCTGACCTGGCTGCACCGCCTACTCGGCCAGTAGCTCCTGCAGCTCCCGCACCGCGACCGCCAGTTCGTCGGCGAAGCGGTGCATCTCCGCCGACACGTGCTTCGGCGTGCTCAGGTAGATGTTCCAGCGGTCCGGCAGCAGCACGTACGCGATGCCGATGCACTGCGGGCTCGTCGAGCCGAACCCGAAGTACTGGATGTTGACCGACGGCGCCGAGCTCGTGCTCAGGTAGTCGTCGCGGGTCTTCAGCCAGCCCGGTGAGGAGTACAGCGCCGGCTCCGAGGTGTCCCCGCGCCGTTTCCCGATCAGCTGCAGCTCCCACAGGTGCTGCTCGGGCGCGTCCCCGGCCTGGCACTCCTTCGCACGCGCGACGTGCTTGGCCGCCGCCGCGCGGAACGCCGAGCGCTTCTCCTCGGCGGACGCGGCCGGGTCGGTCAGGACGTCGGCGAAGCGCACCACCTCCGGCGTGACGACCCGCATCGCCTCGGTGCGGCCGTTGCGGAACTGCCGGGTGGCGATCGACTCGTACGTCGCCCCCGTCAGGCCCTTCGCGCGGCGGTGCGCCAGCTGGTACGCCATCTGCGCGAACGCGTCCGGCGACATCCCGAGCTCCTTGGCCCGGTCGGCTCCGAAGCCGAACGACACCGTCTGCGTCGCCGTGGCGTCCGCGTACGCCCGGAAGGCGATCCCGGCCGCCAGCGCGTCTTCGCGGAGGGAGTCGGTCAGCGTGAAGTCGACCGGCTCGTAACCGGGGACGCCCGAAGCCGGCTCCCGCTCCGCCCGCGAACCGCTCAGCAGCGCGTCGGTGAAGCCGAGGATCGTGGTGCCGTCGAGTTCGCAGTGCTCGACGTTGATCCCCGCGGTGCCGTCCTCGAAGACGATCAGCGACACGGCCTTGTCGTACCAGCGGTTGTCGCCGTACAGCAGCCGGTCACTCGCCTCCAGCGTGTCCGACGGCGCGAAATCGTCCAGGCACAGGCAGAACAACGCGGTCTCGATCGTCTCCAGCGCGGCCGCGTTGCCCGCGTCGAGCAACGCGGTCCGCGAATCCGCCCAGTCCGCACGCGCCTTCGTGGTGAAGTGCCCGGGAGGAACTTCGGCCACGTGGTCGTCCTTGAGGATCGCCCGCAGCGTTTCCGCCAGCTGCGCCGGCGAGTACGGACGGCCGTCCCCGCCGATGACCTCCATCCGGAACGGCGTGTCGTGGTGGAACACGACGATGTGCCGCTCCCGCGAGGGTCCTTCCCAGCCTTCGCGGTACGGCGTGCGCGCGGTGTCCAGCACCTGGCCCGGGATGCGCGTCGCCGAGAACAGGTACTTGTGCTGCACCATCGACTGCGGTGTGCCGCGCAGCAGCACCGGCGGCACCTGCTCCTCGTCGAGCTTCAGCTTGTAGTCCACGGCGGACGCGGTCAGCTCGGCCGCGCGCTCCACCTGGCCCAGCGGGGAGTCCTGGAACAGGAAGAAGAAGTTGGCGTTGAGCGCGATCCGGTCGCGACGGCCGAGGTAGCGGTACGGCCAGAACGTGTCGAGCCAGCTGTGCACGCCGGGGGACCGGTCGTACTCCTCGAGCGCGGCCTGCAGCTCGTGCGCCGGGCTGCCCGGCGCCAGGAACTCCGCGACGGCCGCTTCGGTCTCCGCGAGTTCGTCCGGGGTCAGCAGCGGGGCGCACCACTCGAGGAAGCGGCGGCCGCTGTCCTCCAGCGTGGGCACGGGGACGCGGGGGAGCCGCTCCTCGTTGCCGAAGGTGCGGGTGGACCAGTCCGGACTGCTCACGATCATCCTTCTTCGCGCGGTTCGAGCGCGGCGGCCAGTGCGGCCGCGCCTTCGGGACGGGAAACGAACAACCGGGCGTAGAGCCACCCTTCGGACTCGAGCCCGGCGGGGTCGACGCCGGCGGCGTCGAGGGTGTCGAGGATCTGCGTCTGCTCCTCGGCGGAGGCGAACCGCCGCTGCTGGAACACCCCGCCGACCTCGGCGGTCTCGTAGCCCAGCTCGGCCAGGCTCTCGGCGACCGGGTCGTAGGAGAACATCCGCAGCACGAAGTGCGCCATCCACGGCCGCGCGCCGCGCGCGATCCGCGAGATCGTCTTCTCGGTGACGTAGCCGACGCAGCCGGTGGAGATCACGAGGTCGACGTCGTCGAGGAGCTTCCGCTGCGTGCTGTCCGGGTCTTCGCGCTCGAGGTCGGCGTGGATCGCCTCGTCGAGGAACCCGGTGGAAAGCGCGTACTCGAGCGCGGGCGCCGACGCGTCGAGACCGTAGAACCGCGCGCCGCCGTCGCCGACGATCCGGGCCCGGTCCGCCTCGATCAGCGACGCGTGGTCCAGCGCGGTCACGGCCGGGTCGGTGTAGTGGGCGAAGAGGTCGTCCATCGTGGCGTCACACCGCCGGAGCGCCGCGCTGACGCCGTAGGAGCAGCCGACGTCGAGCACGGTCGGGCGCTCCGCGGGATGTTCGGCGATCAGCTTCGCGAAGTACGGCTTCGCGAGCTGGGGGATGCGGTAATCGACGCGCCGCAGCGTCCCGAAGAACGGGCGCGGGTCGGGCGCGGTGTAGATGTGGTCGAACGAGATCTTGCCGGTCGAGTCGAAGGCCACGGGCCAGGCTCCTGATCTCTCAGTCGAGCAGTTCGTCGCCGCGAACGGCGCTCCCGGTGAGGTGCGCGGGCAGGGTCCGGCCGAACAGCTGCCTGGTCCGCTCCGCGCTGCCGATCACCCCCGGTCGCTCGCTGTAGGCGAAGATCGCGGAATGCCGCGCGATCGCGCCCTCCACCGTACTGACCCGGTGCAAGGCGAAGCGCCCTTTGAACAATTGGAGGTCGCCCGGGCGGAGCTCCAGCCGCCGCACCAGGCGGGTGTCACCGGCCAGGACCGCCCGCACCGCGGGGAAGTTTTCGTCGACGGTGGACCGGATGTCCGGGCAGAACTCGAAGGTGCCGCCCGCGTCCGGGACCTGCGTCAGCATGCTGACGGTGTAGGCGTTCGTGTCGAAGTGCCACGGGTGCGCGCGGCCGGGCGCGATCACGTTGATCGTCAGCCCGGCCAGCGGGTCGGCCAGCTCGTGCAGTTCCGGCAGGCCGAAGCAGTCGGCGACGAACCGCTGGAACAGCGGGCTGGTGTAGAGCCGGTCGATGATCGACGACGCGGGGATCCGGTCACGGGCGACGAAGGCGTTGCCGCGTTCCATGATCGTCCGGCCGGGGTGGTCCGCCGGCAGCGGTTCGCCGATCGCGGTGTTGTAGGCGTTGACCTTTTCGATCTTCGTGTACGCGTGCGGTTCGAGTTCGGCGCACTCGGTGCGCAAGACTTCCCGCAGTTCCGGCCGGACGAAGTCGGCCATCACGCTGCAGCCGGCTTCGGCCAGGTCCGCGCGCGTGCGCTCGACGATTTCCCGCCAGGCGGCGCTTCCCGGATCGGTGAGGGGGTAGCGCTCGGTGTCGACCATGCCCAGTGTGTCCACGGAGGTGCTCATCGAAGTCCTTCCGGCAGGTGAAGCTTCGGTGCTTGCCCTGGTCGTGAAGGAAAGAGTTAGCACAGATCCCAGGCGGTCACCCGGGGGTTTGTGAGCGGTGACACAAGGTCATCAGCCGCCGATTTCGGTGGCCCACGAACTGAGCGTGACGGTGTCCGTGGTGCCCAGATCGGTGTCGAGGGGCTGCTTTTGCTCAGGTTCGCCAGGGACCGGGACCACCGAGATCGCCGCGCCCGTGCGCGTGTCGCCGGAAGTGACGGTGGCCGACCAGGCGAGCACGGCCACCACCTTCGCGCCCGGTTGGACGGTCAGGTCCTGCGGCCCGAGGTCGCGCGCGAAGTACGAAGTG
Organism: Amycolatopsis sp. cmx-4-83; assembly: GCF_046548815.1. Lineage (NCBI taxonomy): Bacteria > Bacillati > Actinomycetota > Actinomycetes > Pseudonocardiales > Pseudonocardiaceae > Amycolatopsis > Amycolatopsis sp. cmx-4-83. The sequence goes on from NZ_JAEBEF010000004.1 coordinate 696,434, forward strand.
CCGTGCTCGACCTTGACGTCCAGGGCCGTTCCGTCACCCGCCAGCACCTTCAGGTCCGGGTAGCCGGTGACCTTCCGCGGCGCGGTGTCCCGGTTGGTCAGCGTCAGAACGCTCGCGCGGTGCCCCAGCCCGGCTTCGACCGGTCCGACCGAAAGGGACAGCCCGCTCGACGGCGGCGGCGCGTACGTCGGGCTCGGGCTCGGCGTCACTGTGGGCACCGGAGCGGGCGGCGGCGGACTGGCGCAGCCGGCCAGGAGCGCGAGGACGAAAAGCGGCACGATGCGAGAAACCCCCATGCGCCGGAACGATAGCGGGCGCCGGTCACCCGGCGCCCGCCACCTCACGGGGTCAGCAGCGGCAGCAGCGGCTTGCGCACCGCCGTCGCCACCCCGTCCGAAGCCTCCGCCGCGGCGAGCCGCTCGGCCGAGGGGCGGCCGTAGCCCGTGGTGCGCTGCACCAGCGGGCGGCCCAGTGGTTCGACCAGCTCGCGCATGTCGCTGATCGTCTTGTACGAACCGTTCGACGCGCCGGCCATCCGGCTGATCGTCTCCTCCATCAGCGTGCCGCCGATGTCGTTGACACCGCCCCGCAGCACCGCGCGGCTGCCCTCGGTGCCGAGCTTCACCCAGGAGCTCTGGATGTTGTCGATCATGCCGTGCAGCAGCAGCCGGGACAGTGCGTGCACCGCCCGGTTCTCGTTCTGCGTCGCGCCCGGGCGGGCCAGCCCGGCGAGGTAGATCGGCGAGCTCTGGTGGATGAACGGCAGCAGCACGAACTCGCTGAACCCGCGCTTGCCGTGCTTCTCCAGGCCTTCGCGCTGCAGCCGTGCGAGCAGCTTGAGGTGCGCGACCCAGTGCGCCGGCGTGTCGACGTGGCCGTACATCATCGTCGACGTCGTCGGCAGCCCGACTTCGTGCGCCGTCGTGACGACCTTGATCCACTCCGACGTCGGCAGCTTGCCCTTGGTGAGCACCCAGCGGACGTCGTCGTCGAGGATCTCCGCCGCCGTGCCCGGCAGCGAGTCCACGCCGGACTCCTTCGCCGCGATCAGCCAGTCGCGAAGGGACAGGTTGGTCCGCGAAGCGCCGTTCACGACCTCCATCGGGCTGTAGGAGTGCAGGTGGATGTCCGGCTGACGGCGCTTGACCTCGGCCGCGAGGTCGAAGTACGCGGTGCCGGGCAGGTCCGGGTGGATGCCGCCCTGCATGCAGATCTCGGTCGCGCCCGCGGCCCACGCCTCGTCGACGCGGTCGCCGACCTGCTCCAGCGAGAGCGTGTACGCGTCGGCGTCGGTGCGACGCTGGGCGAAGGCGCAGAAGCGGCAGCCCGTGTAGCAGACGTTCGTGAAGTTGATGTTCCGCGTGACGACGAAGGTGACGTCGTCACCGACCGTCTCCCGCCGCAGGTCGTCGGCGAGCTTCGTGAACGCGTCCAGTTCCTTGCCTTCGGCCGACAGCAGCGCGAGCGCGGCGTCGTCGGAGAGCCCGGCCGGGTCCTTTTCCGCACTGCGCAAGGCTTCCAGGACGGTGGAGTCGAACTTCTGCGGCCCGGTCTTGATCCGGTCGCCGATCTCCTTCCAGTCCCCGTAGACGGAGTCGAAGTCGCTGCGGCGGTCTTCGGTGCGGCCGGTGGTGTCGATCTCGGTGTGCAGGGCGGTGCGCCCGGACTCCTGCCAGCCGCCGTCCGGCTCCTGCCACGGGATGCCGACCGGCATGGCGCCTTCGCGGGCCATCCCGGTTTCGTGGTCGACGAGCGCGGCGACGTGCCGCGTGATCCGCGGGTCCAGCCACGGCTCGCCGGCCTTGACGTACTCCGGGTAGATGGTGAGCCGTTCCTTGAGGTCGAAGCCGGCCTTCTCGGTGCGCCGGGCGAGCTCGTCGATCTGCGGCCACGCGCGTTCCGGGTTGACGTGGTCCGGGGTCAGCGGCGAGACACCGCCCCAGTCGTCGATGCCGGCGCGGATCATCAGGTCGTACTGGCTGCCGATCAGGTTCGGCGGCGCCTGGATGCGCATCTTCGGGCCGAGCACCAGCCGCGCGACCGCGATGTTCGCGGCCAGCTCTTCGAGGTCGGCGTCCGGGGTCGCGCGCATCTTCGTGTCCGGTTTGGCCCGGAAGTTCTGCACGATGACTTCCTGGATGCCGCCGTAGGTCTTGGCGACCTTGCGGATCTCGAACAGCGCGTCCGCGCGCTCCTCGAACGTCTCTCCGATGCCGATGAGGACACCGGTGGTGAACGGGACGCTGCTGCGCCCGGCGTCTTCGAGCACTCGCAGCCGGACGGCCGGATCCTTGTCCGGGGAGCCGTAGTGCGGGCCGCCCTTCTCGCTCCACAGCCGGGTCGCGGTCGTCTCGAGCATCATGCCCATCGACGGCGCGACCGGCTTGAGCCGCTGGAAGTCCTGCCAGGTCAGCACGCCTGGGTTGAGGTGCGGCAGCAGGCCGGTCTCTTCGAGGACGCGGATGGCCATCGCGCGGACGTAGCTGAGCGTGTCGTCGTAGCCGTGCGCGTCCAGCCAGTCGCGGGCGGCCTTCCAGCGGTCCTCGGGGCGGTCGCCGAGGGTGAAGAGGGCCTCCTTGCAGCCCATCTCCGCGCCCTTGCGGGCGATGTCGAGGACCTCGTCGGGCGAGAGGAACGGCGATTCGAGCCGGCCCGGCACCGTGACGAACGTGCAGTAGCCGCAGCGGTCGCGGCACAGCCGGGTCAGCGGGATGAACACCTTGCGGCTGTAGGTGATGATGCCGGCGCGCCCGGCTTCGGCCAGGCCGGCGTCGCGGATGCGCGACGCGTACTCGGAAAGCTTCCCCAGGTCTTCGCCGCGGGCGTGCAGCAGGACGGCCGCCTCGGCTACGTCGAGTGTCTTCCCGTCACGCGCCCGGGCGAGCGCGCGGCGCATCGCGGAGGCGGTCGGGGTGGTGGCGTCGGGTTCGGGTCCCATTCCACCCACGCTAGGACCGTCCTCGCGCGACCAGCCAGTGTGCGTTCCGCACCTGGCTCACCCGATCGATGCACGTGATCGTCGTCGCAGGTCAGCGCGCCGGGCGGGTTGTCGATCACCGGCCGGAGGTGTATTACCTAAAGGGTGGCATCTGTGGTCGGCAAGAAGATCGGCGGCCGGACGTACTACTACCTGGCGGAGTCCGCCCGCGTCGACGGCAAGCCCCGGGTGGTCACCCAGCGCTACCTCGGCACGGCCGACGAGATCGCCCGGGCCGTCCCGGGCGGCGAACCGGCCGCGGCTTCGCACCGGACGTACGGCGACGTCGCGGCGGTGTGGGCGACGCTGTCCCGGCTGGACTTCGTCCGCCGCGTCGACGACGTCGTGCGGTCGAAACCCTCGCTGGGGCTGAGCCTCGCGGTCGCGGTGCTGCACCGCGCGACCGCGCCGGAGACGCCGATCGGGCAGTGGTGGGCGGCGAGCCCGGCCGCGGACCTGGTCCGGTTGTCCACAGTGGATGGTCTGTGGCGGGCGCTCGAACGCCTGACCCCGCAGCGGATCGCGGGCATCGAGGAGACCGTTTCCACCGCCGTCCTCGAGACGCTCGACGACCACGAGGCTCTCGCCGTCGACGTCCCGCAGTTCGCTGTGTTCGCCCCCGCGGACTGCACGCTGCCCTCGGCCTGCCGGGAGGTGCTCGCCGGTGTGGGGCTGCGCGTCACCCGTGACGGCGCCATCCCGCTGGCCTCGCGGCTGTACCGCCGCGACAACGCCCCGACGTTCGCTGCGCTGACCGGCGAGCTGGGCCCGGCGACGCTGGTCTTCCACGCCGGGCAGGCCGCGCAGCTCGACCTCGGTTCCCGCAGCGGGTTCGTCGGCTCGCTGCCGCTGACCGACCACCCGGAGCTGCTGACGCAGCCCGCGTCCGCCCGCAAGCGCGTCGACCCCGAGCGGTTCGCCGGGCTCACCGCGCTGGACACGCACGCGGTGGTCGACGGGGTCCGCCGCCGGGTGATCCTGACCCACTCGGCGACCCTGCACGCGGCCCAGTCCCGGGCGTTCGCCGACGAGCTGGCCACCACCACCCGCGAGCTGGACGGCCTGGCCGCGGCGCTGGCCGCCGGCACCCACCGCGGCGACCGCGCGCAGGTGCACGCCGAAATCGGCCGGGTCACGCGGGGCCGGCGCATCGAACGCGTCCTCACCGCCGTGCTCAGCGGCACCCGGCCCGGCGAGATCCGGGTGGAACGGCGGATCGACGCCGCCGCCCTGGCCCGGCTGGACGACGAGTTCTTCGGCAAGCAGGTGCTGGTCACCGACCGGGACTGGCCGGTCGGCGACGTCGTCACGGCCTACCGCGCCCGCACTCACCTCGAGTCGACGTTCCGCTGGCTGACCGGGCCCGCGCTCACCGGCCCGACCCCGCGCTGGGAGTGGACGCGCGCGCGGATCGCGGCCCACGGCCTGGTGTCGGTGCTGGCGGCGACGGTGACCCACCTGATGCGCCGCGAGGCGGACCGGGCGGGCATGAACCTGTCGGTCCGGGAGCTGCTGGACCGGCTCGCGGGCATCGGCGAGCTGGTACTGACGTACCCGTCGACCGGCGGGCGGCCGCGGACCAAGCGCCTGCTGACCGGGTCGGACCCGGAGCAGCAGGCGCTCCTCTCCTTGTTTCAGGACTCCCGGTAGATCTGCAGCGGCGAGAAGCTCTGCACCACCGGCATCAGCTCGATGACGTTGATGTTCACGTGCTTCGGCTGACTCGCTGCCCAGTAGACGGACTCGGCGACGTCGTCCGCGGTCAGCGGCGTGGTGCCCTCGTAGACCTTGTCGGCCTTGGCCGCGTCGCCGTCGAAGCGGACCTTCGAGAAGTCCGTGCCGCCGACCATGCCGGGCTCGACGTTCGTCACCCGGACGCCGGTGCCGTGCAGGTCGCTGCGCAGGTTGAGGCTGAACTGGTGGACGAACGCCTTGGTCGCGCCGTAGACGTTGCCGCCGGGGTAGGGGTAGGTGCCGGCGATCGAGCCGATGTTGATGACGTGGCCGCGGCCGCGCTCGACCATGCCGGGCAGCAGCGCGCGCGTGACGTGCGCGAGGCCGCGGACGTTGGTCGCGATCATCTGGTCCCAGTCGTCGAGGTGGGCCTGGTGGGCGGGCTCGAGGCCCTTCGCCAGGCCGGCGTTGTTGACCAGGACGTCGATCTCCCGCCAGTCCTCCGGGAGCTGCTCGACGACGGTCTTCACGGCCTCGGGGTCGCTGACGTCGAGGGGCACCGGCAGGACGGCGTCGCCGAGCTCGCCGGCGAGCTTCTCGAGCTTGTCCCCGCTGCGGGCGACGGCGATCACGCGGGCGCCCTCGGCGACGAACCGGCGCGCGATGGCGGCACCGAAGCCGGCGCTCGCGCCGGTCACGAACACGGTCTGCTGGGTCATGGGGTGAACCTTTTTCCGGTCAGGAACGCACTGAGGGCGTCGTCGAACTCGGTCTCGCGCTCCAGGTTAGGCAGGTGGCCCGCGCCTTCGATCACCACCAGGGTCGAATCCGCCACCTCCCGGTGGATGAGCTCGGCGTCGGCGACGGGGGTGAACTCGTCCTCGCTGCCGACGACGACCAGGGTGGGGACTCCTATATGGGTGAGCGTCGGCGTGTAGTCGGGGCGCTCGGCACGTCCGCGCAGCGCGGCCGCGGCTCCTCCCGCGGGAGCGTCGCGCATCATCCGCCGGACGTGCGCTTCGACGTCCGGCCTGGTCGCGCGGGTCCGCTTCGAGATCATCTTGGGGAGGAGCTCGTCGGCGTAGGCGGCCATCCCCTCTTCGAGGATCCTCGCGGCGGTGTCGATGCGCGCCTGCTTGACCTCGGGGGTGTCGAGGCCGGCGAAGGTGTCGGCCAAGAGGAGGGCCTCGACCCGGTCGGGGTGGTCCTCGACGAGCTGCATGACGATCTGGCCGCCCATGGAGAGGCCGCCGAGCACGAAGCGGTCCAGCCCGAGGTGGTCGGCCAGCTCGACGAGGTCGTTCGCGAAGGCGTCGAGGCCGGTCTTGGTGCCGGTGGTCCCGCTGGTCTTGCTCTCGCCGTAGCCGCGGAGGTCGGGGGTCACGACCCGGTGGCCCCGCTCGGCCAGGTACTCCGCTTGGGGCCGCCACAGGGAGCGGTCGAAGGGGTGGCCGTGGACCAGCAGGACCGGACGGCCGTCCCGCGGGCCGAGGTCGTCGTGCGCGAGGTTCATGCGGCCGACGCTAAGCGGAGCACTGGCGCGGTGCAATACGGTGCAATGTACTCGGAGCAATGTTTTTCCCTGGCGCTCGCGGGCGGTTCGGGGCAGACTGGGCCGCAGACGGGGTCCGTCACGGGGTCTGACCTGCGCTGATCTTGTTAAGGGACCCCCCTGTTTCGGGCCCTTTCGGGGCATGTAAAGTTCTCCAAGTCGCCAGGGAAACCGGGTGGCCACCGGGACACGAACCAAGCTCTCGCGGAAAGCGATTGAGTGGGTGTCCCACCAAAAACTGCTAGGAATACTCGCTTCGAGTAAGGCCGC